>DASRMB010000017.1:0-164827 GCA_035648135.1 Prolixibacteraceae bacterium | reverse complement strand
AATCGCAGGGATGGCCATAATCAAAGTAATTAACTGGTAATTAATACTTTAAAGATACAAATCCCTGCGGTTTTAATCTAATAAACAATCAGTTATTTTGCTGTTAATCAGATAAATAACTAAGTTTTGAACGAAGTATTGTTATATGGAACAGTAAAATAAAAGTTAGTTCCTTTACCAAGTTCGGAGTTGAGCCATATTCTGCCACCAAGCATTTCAATGTACGATTTTGAAATAGACAGTCCTAATCCGGTGCCTCCGTACTTTCTGGCAACAGTAGTTTCTACTTGCATGAAACGTTTGAAAATAAGTTCCTGCATATCGGCCGGAACTCCAATTCCACTATCGGAAACATAAAATTCAAGGAAATTATCCTTTAACTGACAGCCAAAATTAACAAAGCCATCCTTCGTAAACTTAATGGCATTGTTGATTAGGTTTGAAAGGATTTCTGTAACCTTGATCTGATCGGAATAAATCTCAGGACTAATATAATCCGGAATAAATTCACACTTAAAGGAAATATTTTTAGATTGTGCCGAAGACTCAAATTGTTCGAATAAAGTTTGCATGAGCTGGTTAATGTCAACAAGCGATTCTTTCACTATTTCTTTTCCCGCTTCAAGGGTAGCAATATTGATGATATCCGTAATAATAAGCAACAATTGCTCGCTGCTCTTACTAACGATATTTGCATAGTTTATTCGTTTTTCATCTTCCAGAGTGGGCAATAGAAAAAATTCAGAAAAACCAACGATTGAATTTAATGGAGTCCGTATTTCATGCGATATGTTATGCAGAAATGCTGTTTTTAGCCTGTCACTTTCTTCCGCTTTTAATTTGGCAATCTCCAATTGCGAGGTTCGTTCTTCTATCAATTTTTCGAGATTGTTCCTGTGGTTATATAATTCATTATTCTGAAGGGTAATTTCTTCCTCGTTTTCCTGAAGTAATAAATTCATATCCATCAATTCTTTAGTTCGCTCTTCAACTTTTAACTCCAGTTTTCTCTTCTGATTTTTAATTATTGAAAACCTAATCTGATAAAAAAGAATGAGAGTTAATAATATGACAAGTACAATAAAAAATTTAAATATCCAGGTTTTATACCATGGAGGATGAATTGTAATTTGAAGTGTTTTTGGTGTTTGGCTCCAAACTTCATCGTTATTTGAACCAATAACCATAAATGTGTAATTTCCGGGTTGCAGGTTTTTGTAGGTGGCAACCCTTGAATTATCCGCATTTATCCAATCTTTATCGTACCCATTTAGTTTGTATTTGTATTTATTCGATTGTGTGTTCAGGTAATTCAATGCGGCAAATTTTATTCTGAAATCGGAGTTTTCATAAAACAGATCTATTTGATCAACAGAATTAATGTTACTGATCATGTTTTGATATGCCTTATTTTTATCAGGAAGTGAACTTAATAATTGAAATTCGGTAAAAACCAGTTTGGGAGCAGTATTATTCAGGTAAATACTATCCGGATTAAAATAAGTATATCCTCGGGATGAACCAAAATACATGATTCCAGAATCGTTTTTAAACACCGAGTTTCTTTTAAACTCATTACCTGATATCCCATCTAAATCAGTAAAGTTGATAAATACCGGTTTCTCCGGGAGGTTTATTCCGTCCATAAATTTTGAAAGTCCTTTATTAGAACTTATCCACAAATTTTCATTTTCATCCTCCAAAATTCCCTGAATAATATTTCCTGGCAAACCCTGATTTGTGGTATATTTAAGTGTTAGGTTTTTAGTTAGAATTGCCAGTCCTTTGTTTGTGCCTATCCAAAGATTTTTACGGCTATCTTCAAAAATTGTAGAAATAAAACCGCTTGTAATACTGGTCGAGTCCTTGAAATTTAAAGGGAAATGGGAGAAATCATCCGAGATATAATTATAACGTTCTAAAGAACTATATGTAGAAATGTATAACTGTCCGTCTTTTGTTTCTTTGATATCGTTTACAACATTATAATATAAACTTTTGGGATTTTTAGAATCATGTTGATAATTTTTAAATTGCTCCGTTTTGTAGTCGTAGCGGTTTAAACCGCCGCCAATTGTACCAATCCATAAATTACCTTTAGTATCCTGGTAAATGGTAAAAACATTGCCATTTTTTATTGAACCAGGATTCTGATCAGGAAGAAACCGCTTAAACGATTCAGTTTTATAATTATACAGACTTAAGCCTCCATTCCAGGTCCCTACCCACAAATTTCCATGAGAATCTTTAAATAATGCATAAACTGGATTTGCTCCCAGACTTGCCGAATTGTTTCTTTCATATTCAAAATGCCTTGTTGTATTGCTTTTCTTATCGTATCGATCCAGACCCCCTTCAGTTCCAATCCATATATATTTTTCTTCCTCTAAAATTGCATTGACAAGACTATTCTTTACTGAAGGTTGTTGATATTCGACTTTTCCGACAGCTGCAAATTTTTTATTCCGGTAGCTGTAAAAATTCACTCCACCTCCAAAAGTACCGATCCAGATGTCATTAAAATGATCCTGGTAGGTACAAAATATTGAATTATCACTAATGCTTTCAGGGTCAAGCCGATTAGTATAATATTGATTAAAAACAGCTTTTTTATTAGCTGAGAAATCATTCAGATTTAATTTTAACAATCCTCCATTTGAACTTCGGCCAATCCATAAATTATTTTGATGATCAACCATGAGTGAAACAATATACCCGTCAATTATCTGATGAAACTGATGATTCCCTTCCGTATCTTTAGTTAAGAGGTCAACTCCGTCCTGAGCTGTTCCTATCCATATTCGTTTGTTATGATCTTCACAGATGCTCATGATATCATTACCTGAAATACTTCCTTTAGCATCCGATGAAAGAAATCTTTTAAATGTGTTGGTTGATTTTTGATAAAGATTTAAACCAGCTTTCGTACCAATCCATAAATTATGATCAGAATCTTCACAAAGAGTATTGATGTAATTGTTACTAAGGCCCGACTTGTTATTATTGTCCGAAGTATAAGTGATCGAGCTGTTTTCTGCCTGATTGAATTTAATTAAACCCGTGTTAGTGCCAAACCAGATATTTTTTTCAAAATCTTCTTTTATGCATAAAACAGTTTGATTCCTGATCTGTGAAAATGGATAAACAGAATCTTTTTCATTATCGTAAATATAGACACCAAAATCATTGCATACCCAAAGTTCATGGTCATTTTTTTTCGCAATAGCGTTTATGTTTACTCCTCCAAGACTATAAGTATTAAATTCATATCCATCATACCTGTTTAATCCGACTGAAGTTCCAAACCACATGTATCCGGTGTCGTCCTGATAGATGCAACGAACCCAGTTTTGTATAAGTCCATCCTGATTGGATATTCGTTTAAAGCGTAAATGATCATTTTGGGCATGCGAAACAAAAGGAAGCGAGAACATCTCCACCAGAAAAAATAAGAAGCAATATTTTTTTAAGACATCTAAAATTTTCATAGAAAATGGTCTTTCAATTCGCTCAGGTAGTTATGTGTTTTCTAATTTATTTGATAAATGGTTCCTTTGATTACAGAATCTAATTATTATAAATTTAGAAAAGGTTGTTAAATATATAAATTTATATTTCTAAATACGTTCTGTTTATAAAGTAATATATTATAGGTTGTTGCTAACTGATAGAATGACTCCAAGTGATTGTTTCAGTCAATATGCAATAACACTTGTTTCAACTATCTTTGTTAAGATACTCAAACAGAATGTTGTATTAAGTGACTGACAATATTTGTTTCTTTCTTTTAATGAATTTATTAATTGTCAGGAAGTTCATTGCGTGGTGTAACAAGTTCTGTCTCTATTACCACACAATAATATTTAAAGTCAAATATGGAGTGAAGTTTAGATATGTTAACTTATATATCCCTTTGTCCCGACCAGATATTCATCTAAAATATCCATTAGTTTTTTTGAATTTATGGGTTTTGAGATGTGACCACTACATCCGGCCTTAATGCTTTCTTCAATATCAGAAGGTGATGAATAGGCTGTTTGTGCAATTATAACCAGTTTAGGATTCTCTTTCTTCATTGTTCTTGTCAAGAGAAAGCCAGACGTATCAGGAAGTAGAATATCCATCAAAACCAATTCGATTGAAGGCGTATCATGAAATATTTGCATTACTTCTTCTCCGGTGCTGGCATATAAACAATTCAAACCGGTAGTCACGAGAACTTCGCTCATGTATTCTACGCTATTTGGGTCATCTTCAACTATTAGCACACTTTTATCTTTCCATAACGAAAAGTCAGGAGGATTAGCATCAATAATTTATTTTTGATTTTTACCAGCCAGTTGCAGAGGTATTTTGAAATAGAATGTTGTGCCTTCGTTGGGTTTCGATTCAAGCCAGATTTTGCCATTTAAAAGATTCAAAATTCCCTTTGCAATTGACAGTCCAAGGCCGGTGCCGCCATATAAACGACCAGCCAATGACTCATCTGCTTGTCGGAAACGGTCGAATATTATTTCCTGTTTATCTTCAGGAATACCAAGGCCGGTATCTTTAACGAAGAAAATGAGTGATGAGTCTGAATCTGAAATACACCCAAATTCGATACTCCCTTGATGTGTAAATTTTAAAGCATTATCCAGGAGGTTGGTTAGTACTTGTTTTAAGCGTTGTATGTCAGTTTTTACATAGATATTTCCGAGTTCATTTGCCATAGTCAGCTTTAATGAAATAGCCGATTTAGAAGGCGAGTTTTTTATTTTTTGATCGTATTCTTCGTATAAATCATTCATTAATACAGAAACAACAAACTCTTTTTCCAGAATTTTTAATTGTCCCACTTCGATTCTTGACACATCAAGAATATCTTCCAATATTCGCAGTAAATCATAAGTTCGTTCCTGAATAATGGATGCAAAATGTTGTTTTTTATCTTCATCAATATTTTTGTCTGTCAGGCATTCCGAAAAGCCTATTATGGCATTCATTGGGGTGCGTATTTCGTGGCTCATGTTTGCCAGAAATGCTGATTTCAGACGGTCACTCTCCTCCGCTTTTTCTTTGGCAATAATTAGCTGTTCCTGCCATTTCTGTTTACTGAGTAATTTCCATACTGAATTCATAAGTAAGATCATCTGCTTGGCATCAGCATTATCGTAATTACTGTTTTTGTTTGCCAGAATTAAAACGGCTTCGAAATCATTGTCTTCAATAACAGGAACGACCAGATTATGCGACAGTTTCAGTTGGTAAAGAGAACAGATTTCCTGGTTATACCTGCATTTTTCACAAGCTCCTATCCTGTACCCGGATTGGTCTAAAAGTCCATTCAGGCAATTCCCAAGTTCATCTCTGGTAAATACTTTTTTTAATTCCGGAGGGATTTGTTGCCCGTATTCAGTATTAAAATAATTGTTGACCGTAAATGTTTGATTTTGTTTATGGAATTTCAGCAGCAAACCTGTTTTACTTTCTGTTAAAATAACCGCTTTACTCAATGAATAGTCTAAAAGAGATTCGATAGTTTTAGTTTGATATTTTGATATTTCGAAAAGGCTTTCCAATCTGGATTCATTCTTTTTCGATAGATTTATTGCCTTGGTTTTTTCATTTAGTTCGTTGTCTAATTGCTGGGTACGCTTTTTAACTTGTTTCTTTAATATTATTGTGTAATTGAAAAACAAGATGATTATCAGGAGTAAAAGTATACCTGTAGAAACCAGTGCTTTTGAATTTTTTTCGAAGAAATTAGGCTTCGCTATGGTGTTTATATTTACCCATTTATGATAAATCTCCAATCTTTGTTCTTCATCAATCGTTTTCAGTACTTTATTGATTATTGTAGCAAAGACCGCTTGATCCTTTCTGAATGCAAAGCGAAGCTCCCAGGTGAAATCCAAATCCGTTCCGATATTTAAATTATTTATTCCATACTTTTCAACCAGAAAGCTGGCGGTCATTAAATCGACAATTGTTCCGTCGGTATTTCCAAGCGAAGTCTGAAGCAGGGCAGTGAGATCATTATCGAATTCTTTAATATTCGCTGGGTTAAACGTCCTGGATACATAGTTCTGAGTGATATATCCCTTGACAGAAGCAATCTTCATGCTTTTAATCTGATTGACAGAAAAGCCTTCACTGTAATCATTTCGAACAAGAATTACGAGTGGTACTTTGAGAAAAACGTCAGTGAAGTTGAACAGATCTTGTCTTTCATCGGTGATCATCATTGCACCAACAAAATCCACCTGATTGTTTAAAAGTCCATTATAGATTTCATTCCAGTTTCGAAAATAGACCTTTTTAAATTTCAGATCGAGTGCGCTTTCGAAGATCTTGATGTAATCTGAAACAATGCCTTTATGTTCACCGTTATCATCGATATAATCACCTGGAGGCCATGATGGATTGGGAGCATAGGTCAATTCATTTTTATGCTTTTTAAGCCAATTCATGTCGTCATTTGTCAAAATAGAATCGGGAAGTTTATTCTGGCTAAAAGACTGAAGATATAAAACGAAAAAAACCAGTGTCAGTAAATTTTTATACATCATGGTATTTTTAAGGTTAGTTAAAGTGGTGTCTTATATCAATAAATGAATTTTATGTATAAATAGTAAGACAAAATACTAAACTTTCCAATTAAAAGCAAAAACAGGTAGAATTAATGAAATGCTAAACTTATGATCTGTTGAAATATGGATACATATAGATGGTTGACTATATGGATGGTTGTATTTACAGGTGTGATTTTAGCGTTTATCCAACAGAAACTGAAAAATATTGGATTTGATAGTTTCCTTGATAACAGAGAATTTCCAGAATGATGTATTCCATATTGGGATAAATATTTGCTTTTAAAAATGTTTTCCCGAAACATAAACCCATCTTTTGTTTTCTCGCCGGAAAAGGGAATTTTCATGAATCTGCTGCAGTTTTCCATCTTCTAGGTAGTGAGCCTTAAACTCAACATAGCCGGTTTCATCATTAATTTCTCCTGCCTGAGTCTGAAGAATGATCAAACCCATCCACTGAACTGATTTCGCCCATTTTTCAATATTATTTCGATCTTTCACTGGTCGTGTCTTTGAATAATTGCTAAACATGAGGTATTCAACATTTGCAATTGTAAACGCAACATATCGCGATCGCATTAACTCCTGTGCAGTTTTTGCTTCTCTTTCACCGTAGATAATTGGTTTGCAACAATTTGTAATAAGTTGGCCTGAACCACATGGACAAAGGTTTTGCATGATGAATTTATTGAAGTTTACTTAATGCTTTTTGAAGAGGGCAATTTTCAGAAGCTTTCCGACCTTCGCGGTAATTGGCCAATAAATTTACCGATTGTTGTGCAAGCGATCTTCTCACAGCACGTCGCTCTCCTTTTACCCTGGCAATCTTCAGGTTATCATAGGCTGTTGTTTGATGGCGCATCCAGGCAATTACTGCCAACGCAGCGCGCTCTTCAATCGGAATCATCGTTGTACGTGCGACCGTTCCGCTTCCAACAGGAATAGCATGAGTGGTAACCGCCTTTGCCAGTTTTTGCCCGAGGATTTTGAATTTATCATGGAAGCTCAGGAATTTTTCAACTGCCTGGCAAAATTCCGAATCATATTTAACTTGCTTTTTCTCCCGGCGTTCCGCGGCATAGATTTGTTTTTTTTGATATCCTTCGGTTAAACGAACTTCCATAACATCCTGCTGTGCCTGTTCGATAATAGTTTTAGGTGCCCAAACTCCCAATGAAATAGTTCGTCGTCCCTTTTTTGTTTCAACCCTCCAGTATGCTCCTTTCGAAGTCACTTTGCGGGTGATTCCGGCATCACCCGCAGGTAGAAATTTCCAGGTTGCAGGTGGCCGAAGAATTTCTCCGAGTGATCCTTTTAGTTCACCTTGTATTCCCGGATTTACGATGCGGATATTTTCAAGCATAATTTTATTTTTTTAGGCTTCAAAAATAGTGTTTGTGAAGCAGAATAGTGTCTGTATTTTTATCGAAAAACGGATACACTGGTTTTGGTAAACGTTTATTGTATGTAATTACTGACGGAATATTTCGCTTTGTTAAGTTTTTGCATGTACAAAAACCTATCTGCTATTAAATGGTTATTAATACTGGAACTAATGCTGAAGTTTTGAAACAAAGATTGATTAGTCTAATCATTAATCAATGTCCAAAAAGGTAAATATTCAGTTGAAGTCAATCAAAAATTAACCTGGGAACTTTCGCGCAACACCGTTGATGTGATCAAACCGAAGTTTCAGAACGGAACGGTGAACAAGGGAGTTGTTGTTATTATGCATTCCATGATGGAAATCAACCCGAGCGTAGAAGTTTGTTTGCTCAATCCAGAAGGTGAAATTCTAAGTTAATTTATAAACTCAATTCTTTTTTCGAATGAAAACTTTTCTTTTATCAATTGTAATCCTTTTGTCAGGTCTTACCGGATGCTCACAGAACGTAACGAATAAAAAAATGGATAATCGCATTCAGAATATAAAATTCAATCCGCTTACTCCGGAAGAAGCCGCGGTAATTCTGGATAAAGGAACGGAGCTGCCTTTTACCGGGAAATATACTGATTTCTCAGAAAAAGGAACATACGTTTGTAAGCAGTGTAATGCTCCTTTGTATCGGTCTTCGGATAAGTTTAAGTCAGACTGTGGATGGCCTAGTTTTGATGATGAAATTCCAGGCGCGGTTAAGCGTATTCCCGATGGAATGCGAACCGAAATTGTTTGTGCCAATTGTGGGGCGCATCTGGGGCATGTATTTGCAGGTGAAGGTTTCACTGCTAAAAATACCCGTCATTGTGTTAATTCAATATCTCTGATTTTTGTTCCGGCAGCCTTGCATAAGGCTGCTTCGGATACTGCCATTTTTGCCGGCGGATGTTTCTGGGGTGTAGAATATTATATGCATAAAGCTCCCGGAGTAATTTCAACTGAGGTTGGTTATATTGGAGGACATGGATCAAAACCTACTTACGAAGAAGTTTGCAGTCACAAAACAGGTTATGCTGAAGCAGTGCGGATCGTGTTTGACCCGAAGAAAACAAATTATGAGAATGTGACTAAACTGTTCTTTGAAATTCATGATCCAACGCAGGTTGACAGGCAGGGACCCGATATTGGCGATCAATATCGCTCGGCAGTTTTTTTTCTGAATATGGACCAGAAAAAAATTGCTGACAATCTGATTGAGCAATTAAAAGTAAAAGGCTTAAAGGTGGCAACACGGGTTGTGCCTGCCACTAAATTCTGGAAAGCAGAGGAATATCACCAGCAATATTATATCAAAGAAAACGGGACGCCCTATTGTCACAGATACGTGAAAAGGTTTTAGTCCGTAATTTCAGGATTTTAAAATAGTCGGACCATTTCATTCTGATTTTCTCCCGACATGAATGTTCCGGAGCAAAAAGATTGGATTCTTTGGGTTAAGAATTATTAACGTTTTAGATTGAAAGACAAGCCAATAAAAACAAAGCTTTTACTATTTTTGTTCTTCCTTTTACGAATCAAGAAGCCTTGAAACGATTTGCGTTAAAAATCGGCATATCCTCTCCGGTTAAAAACCTCCAGTTTTCATCTATTGGTTCAATAAATATTAATTAACAACACGTTAGAGATGAAATTTTCAAAAGCAAAAAAAGCAGGGATCGTTATTGTCGGAATTTTTGTTTTTGCAATAAGCTTCTACAGCTTCAAGCAAGACGACAAAAATTTTCAGATAGCCAAAAACCTTGATATTTATTACACTCTTTTTCGGGAATTAAACCTGTTTTATGTAGATGATATTGAGCCTGATGAGCTGGTAAAAACGAGCATCGACAAAATGCTGGAATCGCTTGATCCATATACCAACTACATACCTGAAGATGATGTGGAGGATTTCAGGTTTATGACTACTGGTGAGTATGCAGGAATTGGAGCCTTAATCAGTAAACAAAACGGGAAGATTGTAATTGCTGAACCTTACGAGGGGTTTCCTGCGCAAAAAAGCGGACTGAAGGCTGGTGACGTATTGCTGGAAGTGGCTGGTAAATCGACTGAAAAACTTTCGACTGAAGATGTCAGCAACCTGTTGAAAGGTCCGGCTCAGAAATCTATTGTAGTTAAAATTGAGCGTTACGGACAGAAAAAACCACTGGAAATTGAGATCATGCGCGAAAAAATTCAGATTGATCCGGTTCCCTATTCCGGAATGCTTGATAAAGAAACGGGGTACATCCGCTTGTCGAATTTTACAGCTGATTGTACCGAACGCGTAAAAATGGCTTTGATTGAACTAAAGGAAAAACACGGTGCAAAAAATCTTGTTCTGGATTTGCGGTCAAATCCGGGAGGCTTGTTGATCGAAGCGGTGAGAATTTCCAATCTGTTTATTCCAAAGGGGCAGGAAATAGTTAGTACCAGAGGAAAAGTAAAACAATGGGACAAAGTATATACCGCAACAGAAGATCCAATTGATACCTTAATGCCAATTGCAGTTTTAGTGAACCGGGGATCAGCCTCAGCATCTGAAATTGTTGCAGGTGCCATTCAGGATCTTGATCGTGGAATTATTATCGGAACTCGTACTTTCGGTAAAGGTTTGGTTCAGACTACCCGCGATTTGAGCTACAATGCCAAATTGAAAATCACCACTGCCAAGTACTATATTCCAAGTGGACGCTGTATTCAGGCACTCGACTATACTCACCGGAATGAAGACGGCAGTGTGGGAATAATTCCTGATTCGTTAATAACCAAATACACCACAAAAAATGGACGTATCGTTTTTGATGGGGGTGGAGTTGCACCAGATATAACTGTCGAAGACGAGACTTTAAGTAATGTGGCCATGAACTTGGTTACACATTCGGTAATATTCGATTTTGCGACTTATTTTAACAGTAAAACCGAAAAAATAGCTTTGCCTGAAGTGTTTACTATTTCGCCTGAAGTTTATTCCGATTTTATTCAGTACGTTAAAAATAAGGATTTTAAATACGAGTCGAGAACTGAAGCTGAATTGGATAATCTACTGGAGGTCGCCAAACGCGAAAAGTACTATGATGTTTCGAAAGAAGAGTTTGATAAACTGAAAGTGACGCTGGGCCATAATTTGGATCAGGATCTTGAACATTTCAAAAAAGAGATCTCTGAATTGCTGGCTGATGAAATTGTTTCGAGATACTATTACCAGAAGGGAGCGATAAAAGCCGCTTTGCGCGACGATTCGGATATTGAAAAGTCGTTGGATGTTTTACACAAACCGGATGATTATGCAGCAATTTTTGATGCTGGAAGAATCATTAAAGCCAATTAATTTCAAGAGAAAAAGGATAAGTTAATAATGTTTTATGAACTGATCTATTTTAATGATCGACTTCAATTGATGTTTCAATAAGTTTTGCGAATGAACCAATTGAACCCCGATTAAGATTTACCCCATAGAAAAACCCGGACAGTATTCTGAACCGGGTTTTTTCATGGGGTAATGATTTCTAAAATCCAAATACCTGCGGATACATGATCGCCATCGCAAGAGTCACAATAACAAGCAAGGCCAATCCGACAAAAAATAGCACAACACCAATTTTATAACGTTTGTTTGTGTATATCAGTTCAGTTAAGGAGTTTATTCTGTGGATTTTGTTAACCATCTTCTGAAGAGCCATTTGGTCTTTTACAATGTAATCGTAAGCGCCGTATTTCATACTGTTAATGGCAATGTCGATGCTGTCCTGTCCTGAAAGAAAAATAAATTCGACGCCTGGATTCGTTTTTTTTGCCTTTATCAGCACTTCGATTCCGGTCATTCCTTCAAGCAGGTAATCCTGAATGACAATAGCTGGATTTTTGTACATGTTTTTTAAAGCATCCTCTCCGGACAGATAGGACTCAACATTCGTTAGTTTGTTGGTTTTAAGGTAGCTAACTACTAACTTATTATACATCTGATTGTCTTCAATGACAAATATCAGTTGTTTTTTATTTTTTTGCATGCTGTAAATATATGTGTTTGTCCAAATTGT
Source organism: Prolixibacteraceae bacterium (assembly GCA_035648135.1). Lineage (GTDB taxonomy): Bacteria > Bacteroidota > Bacteroidia > Bacteroidales > Prolixibacteraceae > Aquipluma. The sequence continues at coordinate 152,801 of DASRMB010000017.1, read as the reverse complement.
ACTTCTGGGGTATTAATCATACTTTCACTGCCTTTTGTAACCAAAAAAATAACTGGGTTACAGGATAATCAAAATTAGAAAAAAAAAACTGAAATAATCGATAGTTCTGAATGTTGAACAGTTGTTTTTTATTTTTGCTGTAGACTTGCCCATCTTTTTGCATCTTTAATTTGTGAAATTGAATATATTTTCGTTTTATTCTCCTAAGTTGCATATAATATATACAACTATTTGCTTTGAGAACTAATAACTGAAAAGAAATGATTTTATCTATTGATATCGGTAATACAAATACTGTATTTGGGATCGCTCAAAAGGATGAATGGGTGAAAATTTGGCGAATACAGACTGATTCTTCAAAAACAGCGGATGAATACGAGGTCATATTTAGGTCACTGTTCATCAATTCGAAAATTTGTAAAAGTGAAATCACCCGAACAGTAATAAGCAGTGTGGTTCCGAAATTGATCAGGCCATTCAGGGAAATGCTTATCAATCTGCTTGGCCATTCTCCGTTTTTGGTTGAACCTTCGATTTACAACAAGCTTCCAGTTTCGGTGTTAAATCCGTATGAGATAGGTGCTGATCTGGTAGTTAATGCTACTGCTGCTTTTGTCCGTTATCCGGCACCTTGCATGGTGATTGATTTTGGTACTGCACTTACTTTTACAACAATCAGCAAAACTGGTGAAATACTTGGAGTTGCAATTGCTCCGGGAATAGGTACTGCTTTGAAGTCGCTTACAGAGAATACGGCTCAGTTGCCCGATGTACAGTTAGTTTTACCACCATCTGTTTTAGGAAAAAATACCATACATGCTATTCAGTCGGGCCTTGTTTTTGGTTTTGCCGGACTGGTTGATTCTATTGTTGACCGAACCGAAGAAGAACTGGGAGAATCCCTGACTGTTATTGCAACCGGCGGTTTATCTGCGGTGCTGTTTAATGTTGCGAAAAAAATTCAGCAAGTCGACGAGAATCTCACACTTGATGGACTGAAATACATTGCACATCTTCTTTAATCTAAAGTTGCAAAGCTCAAGTGAAAAGTGTCAATTAGTTCAGTCATTCAGTTACTAAGAAATGGCGCGATTCAGGTTTTCCTGATAAAACTGTTCTACTTTCCCAATCATCCGTTGCTTCTCTTTTTCGCTCAGAAAACTTGCAGTAAAAGAATTTTTAACCAATAGAACGATATCTTCTTTAGAGAGATCTAATGAATTTGCCAATGCAAGAAAGTTTTCGTTCATATATCCGCCAAAATAGGCCGGATCGTCAGAATTAACCGTTACTATCATCCCTTTTTTTAGCATTTCTTTTAGCGGATGTTTAGTCATGTCGTGAACAACTTTCAGTTTAAGATTCGAAAGCGGACAGACAGTTAATGGTATTTTACGCTTCAATAATTCTTCTACTAAAACAACATCTTCAAGCGAGCGATTTCCGTGGTCGATGCGCGAAACATGCAGCAAATTCAAGGCTTCCCATACGTATTCGGGTGGACCTTCTTCTCCTGCATGTGCCACAGTCAGGAAGCCTTCCTCCAGTGCTTTTGCAAATAGCTTCTCGAATTTGGAAGGCGGATGCCCTTTTTCGGACGAGTCCAATCCAATTGCTGTTATCCAGTCCTTATATTTCAGGGCATCCTGAAGTGTTTGAAACGCGGATTCCTCGCTGAGGTGCCGCAGAATCGAGAGGATAAGTCGGAAACTAATGCCCAGTTTTTCGCGGCCATCTTCCAGTGCACGGTGGATTCCTGAAATGACTTTGCTGAATGGAACACCTCGTGAAGAATGGGTTTGCGGATCGAAAAACAGTTCGGTATGAAGAACATTCTGAGTATGAATTTTTTGCAGGTAGGCCCAGGTCAGATCGTAAAAATCCTGTTCTTCAATCAGAACATCAGCACCGCTGTAATAAATGTCCAGAAATTGCTGAAGGTTGCTGAAGTTATAGGCATTTTTCAACTCATCCACCGAATTGTATTTGAGCTTCATTTTATTTCGACTGGCAATTGCGAACATCAAATCAGGCTCGAAGGTGCCCTCGATGTGCAGGTGAAGTTCCGCCTTCGGAATTTCTGTAATGAATTTTTCGATTGTATCCTGAACCATATTCAATTCTTATTTCTTTGCCTGTTTTAACAGGAGATCAACCAAATTGTTTGCTGCTTTTAGGTTTTCAAAGCTTTCGGGTAACAACGCATGATCGATGTATTCGTTGTACAGCCATGGATCACCAACAGCCAGAACGTATCCTTTCCCGAAATGATTTTCAGCAATTAATATATGATTTTCATCCGTTAAAACAGGTTTGGCATTTTTGGATAGAATGATCGGGGCAACTTCCTTCATGTAAATTTTGTTCACACCAGTAAATAAAGGATGGTCCGGCAAATTGGTTTCAGCGGCCATTTCCCATTGACGATTAATTACCGGATTCAATGTGACGGCCTGAAAGTAGAATCCAAAAGCTTCAGCAAGTCTATTAAAGTGGGTGAATTCGCAGTTTGGACCGTCATTGGTCAGGATTAGCAGTACTCCACCTTTCGCAACCCATTTTTTCAGGAATTTCACATCGCTGGCATCTACATAATTGGGTGTAGGGTTTTCACTGGTGGTATCCGGATCGACAATGATGTAAATGCCTATACCTTTCAGTGATTGTCGGTTCGGTTTGGAAGCAATGGTTTTCAGTTCAGCACCGCGACTTTTAAACACATCGCCCAGTTGCGAAAAACCACTGTTAGCCTCGTCATCCCAGGTGTAATGGAATATTTTCGCGGTTTTAGCATTGGTTTCGTGATTGAACCAATTGTCTAAACCAACAGTTTTCTGGGCGAAACTTCCTGCGACTGAGGCAGCAAAAATAAGGGTGAGCAATACGATTCGTTTCATAATGAAATAAGAGTATGAGGATAATTTGTTATCTGGAATAAATAGTTTGGGTAAATGTAGGCAACCAAGCCGACTTTCACAAAAATGTGTATTAGTAAAATCAGGGTTCGGCTATTTTTCACTTAGACTCAATGCCAGTCGCATGACTCTCTCTGAAGTTCCGGAAAGTAATTCTTCGGCACGAGCTTTTGATTCTTCAAGACTCATGGGTTCGTTTCCGATCGGAAAAACAGAGGTGACACCTTGACTGTAAAGTTCTGTCAGATCATCGATGACTATTCCAGCCAGCGCAATAACCGGAACCTTGTGCTTTTTGGCTAATTGAGCTACGCCGCTAATGGTTTTACCAAGAGCAGTTTGTGAATCAATTTTACCTTCGGCAGTAAAAACCAGCATCGCTTTTTTTATCTGGTTTTCCAGCTGTGTCAGTTGACAGATTAACTCAAATCCGGAAACTATTTTGGCATTGCAAAAGACCATCAGTCCGGCTCCCAAACCACCTGCTGCTCCCGTACCGGGAAGCTCAGAAATATTAATCTCAAATTCCTGATGAAGAATATGGGCAAAATGAATTAAGTTTTTTTCAAGTACATCCAGCATTTCAGGAGTTGCTCCTTTTTGAGGACCGTAAACACGGGTTGCTCCGGAAGGTCCTGAAAGTGGATTCCGGACATCGCTGGCTACCGTAATCTTTACTTTCCGGAGCAGTGGATGAACATTGGACTGATCTATCGAGTGAAGTTCGCCCAAAGAGCCACCTCCCGGTCCAATTGGATCTCCGTTTTTATCCAGAAGTCTGAACCCCAAAGCCTGAGCCATTCCGGCGCCTCCGTCGTTTGTTGCACTTCCTCCAATACCGATAATGATTTGGGTAAAACCTGCTTCCATCGCAGCTTTCAGGAGCAAGCCGGTTCCGAAAGTTGAGGTAATCAATGGATTTCGTTCTTCCGGAGTGAGTAATTCAATTCCCGATGCAGCGGCCATTTCAATCACTGCAGTTTTCCCGTTTCCTAAAACACCAAAGAATGACCGGATGGGGCGATTTAGCGCATCAACGGCAGAAGTAATAATCCTCTTCCCTTCCGTGACGGTAACAAGGGCATCGACCGTGCCTTCACCGCCATCTGCAAACGGAATGCTGATTATTTTGGCTTCAGGAATAACACGTTTAATTCCTTTTGAAATTGCAAATGCGACCTGAGTGGCCGTCAGACATTCTTTAAACGAGTCGGGAGCAATTAAAATGCGTTTCACTGAAAAGTTTATTTGAAATTCAGGCGGGAAATAAGGGAAAGTTTGAAGTCCTGAGACACAACTTTAATACTGATAGTTGACCACTGAGACCGACCACTGATTACTTTATTTCCAACGTTTATTCTTCCATGCGATTTGCTGTTCTGCAGAGAGAAAAGTCCATGCGACAATCCGGCTTTGTTTTTGACCATGCGCCATTTCTATGGTTCGAACCTCTTTTGCTCCCATTTTCTGAAGGACTTTGTATATTCCGGGCAGATTCGACTTTTTTGAAATCAATGAGGAATACCACAGGCAACGATCAGGTAACTCCGAACTTTGTTTCACCATCCTGCGAACAAATTCGGCTTCGCCGCCATCGCACCACAATTCGTGGCTTTTGCCACCGAAGTTTAGATCCGGATATTTTTCAGGTTTAATATCCAGATTTCGTAATTTTCGCTGTGTGCCACCTGCTGCTTCTTCTTGTGATGAATGAAATGGAGGGTTACAAATGGATAAATCAAATACTTCTCCGGGATTCAGAATTCCGCTGTAAATATTGGACGGTTTCGCTTGAATTCTTAAATCAACATTTTTTTTCAGAAATGGATTGGATTCGACAATCTGTTTGGCGCAGCGGATCGCAACCGGATCGATGTCGGAACCCACGAAATGCCAACCGTATTCTTTGCATCCGATAATGGGATAAATACAGTTCGCACCTACGCCAATATCGAGTACTGAAACCGATTTGCCGGTAGGGACTACACTGTTATTGCACGAAGCAAGTAAATCAGCCATGTGGTGAATGTAATCGGCCCGGCCGGGAATGGGTGGACAGAGGTAATTCTTTGGTATGTCCCAAATAGCCACATCGTAATGTAGCTTCATGATGGCTTTGTTGAGCATCTTTACGGCGTCCGGATTGGCAAAATCAACCGACTCATTGTTGTATTTATTGATTTTCACAAACGATTCAAGTTCTGGCCAAACGGCTATTAGCTGTTTGAAATCGTACAGGAAACGATGTGGATTTCGTGGATGAAAACCTGTTTTTTCGGCGGCGCTTGTTATTTTCTTATCAGTCATTGACATTTTTCGGCGGCTTTTAAATAAAGCAACAAAGTTATAAATGTTTGAAGTGTTCTCAATCGTTTTTTTTTGATTTAACCTGCACATTCATCGTGTTTACCTGTTTTTCTTGAGGAAGTGCCTTCTTTTGATAAAGTTTATCGTTTTTTTTTAACGCAATTTGGTTCCATATTATTTCGCCTGATCTTTAATGTGCTTTATTTCTCCGGAATCTTTCTTTCCTTAATTTTATTAACAATCCTTATTTCAGGAATCGAATTTGGTAACTTTACAAGCCGGAGTATTCTTGTTCAGTATTCCGGTTTATTTGTTTTAATTTACTGACTATGATTCCTTTTACGCATTTACACGTCCATTCTCAATATTCCATTCTGGATGGAGCAGCCAGTGTCCGGCGATTGGTTGCGAAAGCAAAAGCCGATGGTATGACAGCTCTTGCTCTGACCGATCATGGAAATATGTTTGGCACCAAAGAGTTTTACGACGTTTGCAGAAAAGAAGGGATTAAACCTATTCTTGGGTGTGAAACTTACGTTGCAGAAAATTCACGTCACGACAAGAAGGATGCAAAGATTGACCGCTCCGGACATCACCTCATTGTGTTAGCCAAAAACCTGGTCGGTTACCGCAATCTGCTCAAGCTCGTTTCGGCCGCCTATACCGAAGGTTTTTATTATAAACCACGCATCGATAAAGAATTGCTTGAGCTATATCATGAAGGTCTGATTGTTTCTTCGGCCTGTTTGGGTGGAGAAGTCCCGCAACACATCATGGCCGGGCATTTGGATGATGCTGACAAAACCATTCAATGGTTTAAATCAATCTTCGGTGATGATTTTTATCTTGAGTTGCAACGGCATCCTTCTGAATCTCCGGAGATGCGTCAGAATGTCTATGAAAATCAGGTACTCGTGAATGAGCAGATTCTGAAACTGGCAAAGAAGCACGAGGTTAAAATGATTTGTACCAATGACATTCATTTTATTAATCAGGAAGATGCCGATGCACACGATTTGCTCATTTGCCTCAATACCGGGAAGGATCTGGATGATCCTACCCGTATGCGGTACACCAAACAGGAGTGGTTTAAAACCACGGCCGAAATGAATCAATTGTTTGCCGATGTGCCTGAATCATTGGTCACTACTCAGGAAATTAATGATAAAATTGAAGCATACGAGCTGAATTCGGCACCTATTATGCCTGTTTTCCCTATTCCTGAAGAATTCGGAAAAGAAGATGACCTTCGTGCACGATATACCCAGGAAATGCTGCTCGAAGAATTCGGACAGGAGGCCTTCGACCGTCTGGGCGGGTTCGATAAAGTTCTCAGGGTGAAACTCGAATCAGATTATCTTTCGCATCTGGCCTGGGAAGGCGCCAAACCAAGATATGGAGAACCTTTTAGCGACGAAGTCAGAGAACGCATTGAATTTGAACTGAATACCATCAAAACGATGGGTTTCCCGGGATACTTCCTTATCACTCAGGATTTCATCAACGAAGCGCGGAACATGGGAGTTCTGGTCGGGCCGGGCCGTGGTTCGGCTGCAGGGTCGGTAGTTTCTTATTGTGTCGGAATTACCAACATTGATCCGATGAAATACGATCTGCTGTTTGAGCGATTCCTTAACCCCGACCGTGTTTCGATGCCTGATGTGGATATCGACTTCGATGATGATGGTCGCCAAAAAGTTATCGATTACGTTACCAATAAATATGGAGTAGATAAAGTTGCACACATCTGTACGTTCGGAACAATGGCAACGAAACTTGCCATACGAGATGTGTCGCGTGTTTTAAAATTGCCGCTTTTTGAGGCCGATCGTCTGGCCAAGATGGTGCCGGAAGCGCCTAAAATGAATTTTATTACAGCGTTTAAAGACAGTCCGGTGCTGAGGCAGGAATTGTCGTCGCCCAACGACCTGATCAGGGCAACGCTGAAATTTGCGCAGACGCTCGAAGGGTCAGTACGACAAACGGGTGTACATGCCTGTGGAATCCTGATTAGCCGGGATCCGCTTACCGACCACATTCCGGTGATGCCAACCAAGGACGGTGATAAGCTGCTTACAACACAATACGACGGAAAATTTGTGGAAGACATCGGTTTACTGAAAATGGACTTTCTGGGGCTGAAAACCCTTTCCGTCATCAAGGAAACGATTGAAAACATCAAGCTTTCGTGCAAAATTACGGTCGATATGGATAGTCTTCCGGAGAATGACCCGACTACATTGGAACTTTTCAGCAACGGCGATACGACCGGAATCTTCCAGTTTGAGTCACCCGGGATGAAGAAACACCTTCGCAATCTAAAGCCCAGTCGTTTCGAAGATTTGGTAGCTATGAATGCCTTGTATCGTCCGGGTCCGATGGAGTATATTCCTTCGTTCATCAAGCGGAAACATGGTCAGGAAAAAATTGAATACGATCATCCGCTGATGGAACCCTACCTGAAAGACACCTACGGTATTACGGTTTATCAGGAACAGGTTATGCTTCAGTCGAGAGCGCTCGGCGGTTTTACCCGTGGCGATTCCGATTCTCTTCGGAAAGCGATGGGGAAGAAGCAGATTTACATGATGGACAAGCTGAAAAAGAAGTTTCAGGAAGGTTGTATGAATAATCCGAAATTTATTGATGGCTTAAAGGATAGCAGCAAAGATCCGCATAAGCTCATTGATAAAATCTGGAAAGACTGGGAAGCATTTGCCAGTTACGCCTTCAATAAATCGCATTCGGTTTGTTATGCCGCAGTAGCTTACCAGACCGGTTATTTAAAGGCGCACTATCCGGCCGAATTTATGGCTGCCAACATGAGCCGGAACCTTAGTAATATTGTTGAAATCACCAAGCTGATGGAGGAGTGCAACCGCATGGGAATGCATGTTCTTGGACCTGACGTGAGTGAAAGTTATGCCAAGTTTACGGTAAACAAAGACGGAAACATCCGTTTTGGAATGGCTGCAATAAAAGGGGTTGGAGAAGGCGCCGTTCAGGAAATTATTAAAGCCCGCAAGGGAGGCGAATTCAAAGATATTTATGATTTTGTGGAACGCGTAAACCTGCAGTCGGTAAACAAGAAAAATATTGAAGCTTTGACCATGGCCGGAGCATTCGACTCGTTTAAAAAGCATACCAGAAGCCAGTTCTTTGCACCTGATGAGAGGGATCAGACTTTTATTGAAAGACTGATTCGTTATGGGAATTTACTGCAAAACGAGAGTAACAATATGCAACCTTCACTTTTTGGTGAAATGATGTCAACCCAGGCCGTTGAACACCCAGAGCCGCCAGTGGTGCCGGAATGGGCTGATCTTGTACTGCTCGAAAAAGAACGAAGTTTAGTTGGTGTTTACCTGACTTCGCATCCGTTGGATAGATATAAAATCGAAATCGCAACCCTTGCTGCCAAAGATATTTCGTTTAAAGACCTGAACAGTAATATTGGTGCACTGAAAGGCAAGGAAATGACATTTGTCGGGATGGTGACCGAGGCCCGCGAAGCATTCAGTAAAAACGGAAAGCCGTTCTGCTATATGGTTTTAACAGACTATACGGATTCTTATAAGATGTTCTTTTTTGCCAAAGATTACGTCGAATTCGGCAAATACTGCAAAGTGGGTTTGTTCCTTATGGTCAAAGGATCTGTTCAAAACCGATTTAGCGGTGAACAACTTGAATATAAGGTCAGTAATATTGAACTGATGGATGATATCCGGGAGAAATATTTTAAGAGTATTACCGTGAAAGTTCCTTTGCCATCCATTACAGATGAGATGATTACCGAATTGGAGAGACTGACTCAAAACAGCAAAGGGAAATCATTACTGCGATTTGATATCTGGGATCCTGAAACAAAAATGATGGTTAATCTGTTTTCAAGAAACACACGCATTGAAATTACAAATGAATTACTTGCGTTTTTTGAAACACAGGATGATGTTGCTTTTAAAATTAATTAGGCTAATTTTGTGATAGTTTTGAGATTTGTTACAGTATTCACACATAAAATATAATACAATGGCTTTAGAAATTAATGATGCAAATTTTGAAGAATTGGTTCTTCAGTCGGATAAACCGGTTCTTGTTGATTTTTGGGCTGAATGGTGTGGACCTTGCCGCATGGTTGGACCCATTGTTCAGGAACTTTCGGATGATTATGCCGGAAGATTGGTAGTTGGAAAAGTTGACGTTGACAGCAACCCTGGTATCGCTTCCAAATTCGGAATCAGGAATATCCCGACTATTTTATTTTTCAAAGGTGGTGTTGTGGTTGATAAACATGTTGGTGCTGCACCAAAATCAATTCTCTCATCAAAAGTAGATAGCATTCTGTAAATAATATAGTTCAGAAAGAAAAGGCATAAGAAATAGTTGTTTCTTATGCCTTTTTTAGTTTTGCAATGTTTTGTTTTCAGAAATATTGATGGGATTTATTGACAATCAATGACTAATTACCGGCTTCTTGAACAATTTACTCGACATCCAACAGCTTCAGCAATTCGATAATCTCGAATTCATCTCGAAAGAGGTGGTCGAAGGTTTTATTACCGGTTTGCACCGAAGTCCGTTTCACGGTTTTTCGGTCGAATTTGCAGAACACCGTTTGTATAATACCGGAGAATCAACCAAACATATCGACTGGAAACTTTTTGCCCGCAGCGATCGCCTGTATGTGAAACAATACGAAGAAGAAACCAATCTCCGCTGCCAGATTGTGATTGACACTTCTTCATCGATGCTTTTCCCCTTCGAAAAAGGGAAACCGTCGAAGATTAACAAACTGGCTTTTTCGGTTTATTCGGCTGCTGCAATAATCTATCTGTTACGCAGGCAACGCGATGCGGTTGGCCTTTCACTTTTTTCCAACGAGATCGAATTTCATTCAGAGGCACGTTTATCTTCGGTTCATATCGATTTGCTCTATAATCAGCTGGCATCACTGCTGAAACAGGAACAGGCTCTACTGAATAAAAAGACGAATACTGTCGATGCTTTACACATGATTGCTGAAAACATACACAAACGTTCGCTGGTCATTCTGTTCACCGATATGATTGAGCAGGAAAATACCGATGAATTGTTCGAGGCTTTGCAACACCTGAAGTACAATAAACACGAAGTGCTTCTGTTTCATGTGGCTGATCACAGGCAGGAACGTGAATTGGATTTCAGAAACCAACCTTACCGTTTTGTCGATTTGGAGACCGGTGAACACCTTAAGTTTTCGCCGCACGATTTGAAAAGTAATTACCAGAAAGCCGTTTCATCATATTTTGAAGAGTTGCTTGTACGATGCGGACAATACCACATCGACCTGGCCGAAGCCGACATCAACGAAGATTTTAAACACGTGCTTTATACTTATTTGCTGAAGAGAAAACGATTGTTTTAGATATCCCATCCCCACGAATCCGTATCAAAAGTCTCTGGTCCGGTCATCCTGAACTTGTGTTAGGATCTCAGCAGATTATATATCAGACCCGAAATGAATTCGGGGTGACGAGGTTCTCGGGTTTTTCGATTTTTAAGACAGCCTCAAATTAGGAATAATTTTTTTGAATTTGAATTTCGCTTTCGAATTGGCTATTCATCGCACTACTTCTCCGAATTTTCAGTGTCTTGGCCTCTCCCTTTTGGGGAGAGGTTGGAGAGGGGCTTTATTTCTCTGCTGGAAATAAATCACAGCTTATCGGGTAATGGTCTGAATGATTAAGTGTTGAAACCTCAAAATTATAGCTGGTAAATTTCGGACTGTACAAAATGTAATCGATGCGGAACGAAGGTAATTTGCCATTGTAGGTACTCGCAGTTCCTTTGCCTGACTGGGTAAAGGAATCTTCCAGATCACCCCTGACAGTATGGTAAGTGAATGATACCGGGGTATCATTAAAATCGCCGCAAACAATCACCGGATATGGACATTGATTCAAATGTTCTCGAAGAGTAGCAGCCTGCTCTGCCCGTTTAATTAAAGCATCCCTGAATTTCAGCCCCAACTCTTTGATTTTCATCTTATTCTTCTCGTTGTTTTCAAAATCGAGCGAGTCGATGGAATTAATATCCTTCGGAAGGAGCCGGTAGGATTGCAAATGACAGTTGTAAACCCTTACCGTATCCGAATTCATCAGGAGATCCGTATAAATGATCATGTTCCCGGAGTTTTCGAACCTGATTTCACCCATGTTAAGAATAGGAAAACGGGTCAGGGTAAGCTGTCCTCCTGCATTACTGGTATGCGCCAGCTGCATGTGGCTGATTTGTGGCAGTTTGCTATCGCCGATATCAAAAATTTGCCGTTTATTGAGTTTGACTTCCTGCAGACAAATGATATCAGCATTGTTCTCTCTCAAATAATTCAGAATATGGTCAGCATTTTCTTTATTCGGGAAATTGCTGTTCCCCATAAAATATTTTACGTTATAACTGATAATCCTGATTCCCTTCTCTTGTGTTTGTTTTCCTGAAAATTGGAGGTAATTGCCGATGTGGTTATATCCGGTAAGAATAACCAGCAGTGAAAGAAGAGTGAATTTAGGCTTGATGATAACCCACAATACCATAAATACCAGGTTAATCACCAGCAGATAAGGATATGCCAGCCCGAACACGGCTGCAACCCACAGTTTTTCCGGACTGAGAAATACAGAAACAGTAGCAAGTACAAGTGCAGTCGCAGCAACCAGATTCAGGAGTAAAAGCGTATATACAAAAAACTGTTTCAAAGGGATTGTGGTTTAAGTTCCAGCTTCACATTCGTTCGCCTGCGTTTGTTACAAATGTATGAAATGAGCCGGTATTTCCAAGCACACAAGTTTATCCGAAGGTAAATATGTTCAGTTAAGAATAGAATGCTGCTGCTCCTGAAATCACAACTTCCAGGGCAACAAATCAGATTGAATTTCCGCAGACCGATTTTCGAGCAATGCTTTAGTTCCAACTTGATGTCGCAATTGGCGATTTCAAGTTGGTAAGCTCTTTATTGGTTAATTCAAACATGAAATCAGCCGGGAACCTAAACTATTGATTGGGTGACTTTTAGTCACCCAATCAATAGTACACAAATCTTTTTTTTAACCACCCCAATTCTCGCGATCCAAACTTCGGTACTGAATAGCTTCTGACAAATGATGGCTTTCCACCCGTTCGCTACCTTCCATATCGGCAATGGTGCGCGAAACCTTCAGGATACGATCGTAAGCACGAGCCGATAAACCAAGTTTTTCCATCGCATTTTTCAGCAAACTGCTACTCGCTTCATCCAGATCGACGTATTGTCGGATCATTTTCGACGACATTTGCGCATTGCAAAAAACGCCCTCGCTTTTGGCAAATCGCTGCGATTGTATTTCGCGGGCTTTGATTACCCGCTCGCGAATGGCAATACTCGGCTCAGTTGCTGTCTGATCTGATAGCTTTTTAAAAGGTACCGGCACTACTTCCAAATGAATGTCGATGCGATCGAGTAGTGGACCCGAAATTTTGTTGAGGTATTTGGGAACCATTCCCGGTGCGCAAACGCATTCTCTGGTCGGATGATTGTAATAACCGCAAGGGCAGGGGTTCATCGAAGTTACAAGCATAAAACTGGCCGGATATTCCACCGTAAATTTAGCTCGTGAAATGGTAATCGTCCGGTCTTCCAGAGGTTGGCGCATCACTTCAAGCACCTGCCTTTTGAATTCAGGTAATTCATCCAGAAAAAGTACGCCATTGTGAGCCAGGCTTATTTCTCCCGGTTGCGGAAATGCTCCGCCGCCAACGAGTGCGACATCCGAAATTGTATGGTGCGGACTTCGAAATGGCCGTTGTGTCATCAGCGAAGTTTCTCGGTCGATCTTTCCAACTACGGAATGTATTTTGGTGGTTTCCAGTGCTTCCCGAAGGGTGAAAGGTGGAAGTATGGTAGGTATTCTCTTGGCAAGCATTGTTTTTCCTGCACCTGGAGGACCGATCAGAAGTATATTGTGGCCGCCAGCCGCAGCAATCTCAAGCGCTCGCTTTACATTTTCCTGCCCTTTGACGTCAGAAAAATCGACATCACACTCATTTGTTTTCGTGAAGAATTCTTCGCGGGTATTTACGATGGTCTTTTCCAGTTCAACTTCGTCGTTGAAAAAACCGACTACTTCGCTCAGGCTTTCTACTCCGTATACTTTTAGGGTATCGACGACAGCTGCTTCGCGTGCGTTTTCCTTCGGAAGGATAAAACCTTCGAAGCCTTCTTCACGTGCTTTAATGGCAATGGGCAAAGCGCCTTTTACTGGCTGAAGATTTCCATCGAGCGACAATTCGCCCATCATGATGTATTTCGATACTTTTTCAGGTTTGATTTGTTCTGAAGCAGCCAGGATGCCAATAGCCAAAGGTAAATCGTAAGCCGAACCTTCTTTGCGGATATCGGCTGGTGCCATGTTAATGACTACTTTTTTACGCGGCCATTTAAAATTATTAAGTCGCATGGCCGATTCAATGCGCTGCTGACTCTCTTTAACCGCATTATCAGGCAAGCCAACCATAAAGAATTTAATTCCCTGAGAGATTTCCGTTTCAATGGTAATGGTGGTTGCATCGATGCCATGAACAGCACTGGCGAAGGTTTTGATCAGCATGTGGTGGAAATTTGAAAATTGGTTATCCCTAATTTACAAAGACCAATTCAGATGACCAAATTATGTTGAATTTTTTGATTTGATGACTATTCCCGGAATCAGATTTCTTCCATTCTATCCAGCAAGCGGAACATTTGTCCATTAATCCCGCTGATTAATCGTTTGTTGCTTATTATCTCTTCCTCTGATTGGATGTGCTTCCCATCAACTAATTCGTCGCTGCAAAAACTAATCATCCGTTGCAGCGATTTTTCTGTTACCTCAAAATGAAATTGCAGTCCGATAACCTTTTCAGCATAAACAAATGCCTGGTTTAGGCAGATTTCACTTGATGCGATTCGTGTTGCATCCGGCGGCAAATCAAACGTGTCGCCATGCCAGTGAAATACAGGAAACGAATCTTCGTTTTTGCCCAATAAATTGGTTGCAATTGTTTCCTTGGTGGGTGAAATAGGGAACCAACCGATTTCTTTTTCGGTATTTGGATATACTTTAGCGCCCAAAGCAGAAGCAATTAACTGAGCCCCAAGGCAAATTCCGATAACCGTTTTTTTAGCCCGAATGGCATTGCCGATAAATTCTTTTTCTCCGGAAAGCCAATTGTATTTTTCAAAATCGTACACACCCATCGGGCCGCCCATCACAATGAGCCAGTCAAATTCTGAAAGTTCCGGAAGAGATTCATTTTCATAAAATTTAGTTGAACTTAAACGATGCACTTTGGTTTTTGCCCAATCTTCAATGCAGCCTAGGTCTTCGAAATGAACATGTTGTAAATAGTGGATCCGGAGTGTTTTCACTGGCTTATTCCTTTTGACTTTATTTCTTCATGTGTTTATATTTTTCACTCAAAGGTTTCTTTTGTTTTTGTTACGAGTTACGGGTTATGGGTTTCGATATCGCGTAACTCGCAACCCGAAACGCTTATATAGTCATCCTCTTGTGTGTCAAAATTTTGGTCTTGTCATGGATGTTTCATGATATCTAAATTGGCGCTATCGACCATGGTGATCCACTTTCCCATTTTTTTCTGAATAATCCGGAAATGATGCTGATCTTCAGGAGTGACAAAGGAAATGGCTTCACCTGGATTTTCGGCACGACCGGTTCTTCCGATTCGGTGAATATAATCTTTTGGAGAACGGGGTAATTCGTAATTGATCACATACGGCAAAAATTCGATGTCGATACCGCGTGCCAGCAAGTCGGTGGTAACCAAAACACGAAGTTCTCCGGTTTTGAATTCACGCAAAGCTTCTGTACGTGCTCCCTGGCTTTTCTTGCTGTGAATCGCTATCGCATCGATACCGTTTTTACAAAGTTTATCGGCCACATTATCGGCCTGAAAAGTGGATGAGGTGAAAATCAGCACCTGCTTCATTTCTTCCTTTTTAATCAGATATCGAAGCAGCGGACCTTTCTTTTCCAGCGTAACTAAATAGCCTGTTTGTTCGATAAGGTCGATGTTTTCCTTCTCCGGTTCTGTTTTAATAACTACAGGTTTGTGCAGAATAATCTGGTTAATGCCGCTCAATTTATCGCTCAGCGTAGCCGAAAATAACAGGTTTTGACGTTTCTCCGGCAACAGACTAAATATACGTTTCATCTCTTCCTGAAATCCCAGGCTGAGCATTTTATCCGCTTCGTCTAATACCAGAGTATCGATTTCAGACAGGTGAACCGACTTTGAATCGACCAATTCGAGTAATCGACCCGGAGTAGCCACCAGAATCTGTACGCCTTGTAATCCAATCATTTGCGGATTGATGGACACGCCACCAAATACCGCCAGTGTTTTAATTCGTTCTGGAAGTTCGGATCCAAAAAGAATGAATACGTCTCTCACCTGTACCGCAAGTTCGCGTGTTGGTACAAGCACCAAAACCTTGGCATGTCTGTTTTTAGTGCCTGGGTTGCCTTGTAAGTTGGATAATATTGGCAATACATAACTGGCCGTTTTCCCCGATCCGGTTTGAGCAATTCCTAAAACATCCTTCCGGTTTAAAATGGCTGGAATGGCTTCTTTTTGAATTGGGTATGGCTGTATGTAATTTTGATCAGCCAAAACTTTCAGGAGTGCTGGCGATAATCCGAATGAAGAAAATGGCATATTATTTTGAATAAGTTTCAGCGACAAAGATACCTGAAATATTTTTTGGAGCGTGGAAAAATTGAACTTGCTGATTTTAAACTCTATTTCTGGCATCAAAAACACACCAAGGGAACTAATTACCTGAGCAGACTTACTGAGAAAAATCAAAAAATTAAAAGAAATTCAGGATTTGCACTTATATTTTTCTGATATACCCTGACATAATCAACGACCATAGATTGCGGAAAAATGCTGTCGTCGATTCCATTCACGCCACCATAGGTTCCTCCAACAGCCACATTCAACAACAAATGAAATCGTTTGTCGAACGGCCAGGTTTGAAAGCCGGCACCATCGTTTTTTAAAGTATGATAGAGTTTTGAATCGACATAAAACCTCAATTCGCTGGTATCCCACTTCAGGATGTAATTATGAAATTCGGAATAGCAGTCAGATACAGTAGTGATTGCATTTTTTTGCGAATTTGTAATGAAATTATAGTATTGAGTTTGGACTGTCGCGGAAATGAAATAAGGAATGTATCCCAAATTTTCCATGATGTCTATTTCTCCGCTGTCAGGCCAGTCTCCATATTTCCAATCGGTAGGCAACATCCAGATTGCCGGCCACATTCCTTTTCCTTCGGGTAGTTTTGCCCGAACCTCAACTTTCCCATATAGCCAGTCTCCCTTTGTGCGGGTAACTAAACGTGCTGAGGTATAATTTTTACCTTCAAAGTCTTCCTTAAGTGCATTTATGAAAAGAAAACCATCTTTTACTTCGGAATTTTCTAACCGCGAATTGGTATAGTATTGTGCTTCTTCGTTTCCCCATCCACTTCCGCCGACATCATAGCTCCATTTAGACTCGTCAGGCAAACCATTGGTGTTGAATTCATCGCTCCATACCAATTGGTAGTCAGTAATTTCTGGTTTGTTGTCTTTTTTACAAGCCCATAGAGAAAGAGCG
Source organism: Prolixibacteraceae bacterium (assembly GCA_035648135.1). Lineage (GTDB taxonomy): Bacteria > Bacteroidota > Bacteroidia > Bacteroidales > Prolixibacteraceae > Aquipluma. The sequence goes on along the minus strand of DASRMB010000017.1, from coordinate 135,897 downwards.
AACAGAACAATAGTAAAAAGGGATAATTGTTTCATTGGTGTCGTTTATCTATTTTATCTCCGGAAATTATTTTGCAGTTGACAACTCAAAGGAAAATCTTTTTCTTTCAGAGAACTCTATATTCAAATATACTATTTTCCTGCTAATTAAACTGTTCCGGGGAAATTGTACTTTCCGAAGATCTCCATTACCGTAACGATTGATAGCCGCCCGGTATACCGTTTTTTGACAGCACGACCTGCCACAACTGGTTGCGTCTTGCGCGGAATGATCCGGCTGATGAGAGCAAATAATAAGTCCACATCCTAAAAAAACGTTCGGAATACTGACTCTTAATTTTATCCCAATTCCGAATAAAGTTTTCGTGCCATGCCATGAGTGTTTTATCGTAATCTGGGCCGAAGTTATGCCAGTCTTCCATTACAAATAGACCTTCGATGGCTTTATCGATCTGGATGGCCGAAGGAAGTTGTGCATTTGGAAAAATGTATTTATGTGTCCAAGGATCAATTACTTTTGGCGATCTTATCCGGCCTATTGTATGCAGCAGGAATAATCCATCATCTTTCAGACATCGGTTTGCAACTTCAAAGTAGGTTCTGTAATTCTTTTCCCCAACATGCTCAAACATTCCGACACTCACGACCCGGTCAAACTGTTCATTCAGTTCACGGTAATCCATTAACCGGAATTCAACCGGAAGTTCGGTGCATAATTTTTCCCCAAATTCAAGCTGTTCTTTCGATACGGTAACTCCAACAACCTCAACCTTATATTTCTCGGCAGCATATTTGCCAAAAGCTCCCCAGCCACAACCTATATCAAGTACCCGCATTCCGGGCTGGAGATATAGTTTTTGACAGATTAAATGGAGTTTATTTTCCTGAGCTTCTTTTAGATTCGTAGCATTCTTCCAGTAGCCGCAACTGTAATTCATGAGTGGGTCAAGCATGTTTTGGAAAAGATCATTTCCTAAATCATAGTGCTTTTCGCCAACGATAAATGCCCGCTCTTTTGATTGCAAATTAATGATCCGCAATGTGGCCAACCGAAAGAGAACTGAAACCTTTCTTTGTATTTTCAGATCGAGCCGGGCCCTGACGATTTTAGAGATGAACTCGTCTAATTTCTCTACATCCCACCAGCCATCCATATACGATTCTCCAACTCCCACAGGACCTTCAGTAATTGCTCTTTTGTAAAATTCCTGATTGTGAACCTGAATATCCCAGGGATGACTCCCATCGATTTGAATCCCGGCGAATCCCAGAATTTCTTTAGCCAATTTTCCGTAATTGTTTTTCATAACCATTAATTGAAATAACCATTAAAATTTCCAGTTTGCTATTTATTTTCCTGTCATACTGCAATCGGCAAAGCTCGCGCCAACAGCCTGGATTAGGCAATGCGTTAGTTGTCTGGAATTTTTATCTATCGTCCAATTAATCTAAACCAAATCTCAGGATTTTAATTCTTCCGTACCATCGGCGTACAGCGCAAACCGGCCTTTGTTGCGATCATGCGCCTGCTCGTGTTTTGGCCATGGCCAACCGCCAAATTGTGTGCGTTGGAAATCCTCAAAGGCCTCCTGTATTTCAGCTTTCGAGTTCATCACAAAAGGCCCGTATTGCACAACCGGTTCGTCGATTGGTTTTCCCTGCAACATCAGTAAAAAACAATCTTCGTTTTCTGCCTGAAGTAAAATTTCAGTAGCTGCATTTACCTGTACCGAATGGTAAGCAGGAATTATTTCATCTTCAATTTTTAAGCCCTGACCTTTATAAAAATACAGTGTTCTGTTTACATCAGCACTGGCTTTAGGCAGAATCCATTTTGCGCCTGCTTCCAGTTTGATGGTCAAAATAGCAACCTCATGTTCCGGATTGGCAGCCCACGAATCAGGCGTTGGACCTGGTGCATGCAAATTGGATATCGATCCGGCAATAATGTTGATTTCGATCGATTTCCCTTTATTGTCGGTTTCTTTCAATACCGGAATACTGTCTTCCCACAACATTTTGAAATACGGCTCAACAAATTTACTGGCTTTGGGTAAATTCAGCCAGATCTGGAAAAGTTCCATGGGGTTTTCTTTATCCTGATGAACGAGTGGAAACATTTCGGAATGTTGAACGCCTTTTCCTGCTGTCATCCATTGCACATCGCCTTTGCCAAAACGTCCGGCAGCACCCAACGAATCGGTATGATCAACCAATCCTTCCTTTACCACAGTGACTGTTTCAAACCCACGATGCGGATGATAAGGAAACCCCGGAATTGTTTGGCCGTGGTACATTCTCCAGCCATCTTTTACCGTAAAATCCTGCCCAATGTTCCGCCCTTTCAGTGAAGCCGCAGGTCCCATTTCAGCATTTCCTCTTGGATATTCATCGCGATGATGAACACAAAAAATAAAAGGATCGAGTGTTTCCCACTGAAATCCAAGCGGTTTTATTTTAAGAATTTTTTTTTGTTCCATTGCTTTATTTTATTGCTTAACTGTTTACAACAGATGAACAACAGAATGGTTGAATCTGGTATTTCGAATCGTTACAACCAACTTTTTAGGTATTCAAAGTGTTTTATAGTCTACGTTCAAACAGAACATTATGAACCGCATACGTTTGGAAGCTTTTAGCGACGGAGTATTGGCAATAATCATCACCATAATGGTTTTGGAAATAAAAGTACCGCATGGCAACGATTTCAATGCACTGAAACCACTGATTCCGGTAGTTGTAAGTTATGTGTTAAGTTTTATCTATTTGGGTATTTACTGGAATAATCATCATCACATGATGCACACGGTAAAACGTGTATCAGGCGCGATTCTATGGGCAAACCTTCATCTGCTTTTCTGGTTATCACTTGTGCCATTTGTAACTGGCTGGATTGGGGAGAATCATTTCGACCCGATACCGATGGCACTTTATGGGATTGTTCTGCTGATGGCGGCCATTGCTTATTTCATTCTTCAAAACCAGATTATTAAATCCCAGGGAAAAAACTCTTTGCTCGAAAGAGCTATTGGCAATGATCTAAAAGGGAAGATCTCTCCTATTATTTATTCGGTGGCAATTCTTTCCAATTTTTTGAGTCAGTGGATTTCCGGAAGTCTATATATCTTAGTTGCATTAATCTGGCTCATTCCTGATAAACGGATTGAAATTACACTTAAGCTTGAAGACGAATCAAAAGTTGCAAGAAAAATAAAAAATAAATAGTTGAGCTGATTTTTAGAAATACAAATTATTCAAAATGAAAACGAACAAGTAAGTACAACTTATTTTTCGGTTTAAAATCTGAATTATTTAGTCTGTAATTTTTACGATTGATTATCCTTTTATTCAAAATCAAATTGGATAAAAGTTAGCGTCCAAACATCTATCTAAAATCGATTAACAACCTGATTAACAAACTCCTTATTCTCCGAATCGAAACAATTTAAAACTTCAACTGTTAGTGTTTATGATGAGAAATTTTAGAGAATAATTTGAATATCACCTAAAATTATAGCAATATGGATTTAAGTACAAAAAAATGTCTTCCCTGCGAAGGAGGAGCTCCTGCTTTTGACCCGAAACAAATCGCAGAATACAGAGAAAATATTGAAGATGGTTGGAATGTTATCGCTTACAAAAAAATAACAAAGGATTTTCATTTTGGGAAATATGATCAAACAATAAGCTTTGTGAATAAAGTGGCTGCATTGGCTGAAGAAGAAAATCACCATCCGGTTCTGCACGTTTATTATGGGCATGTTGTTGTTGAATTGTGGACCCATTCTGTAAACGGACTATCGGAGAATGATTTTATTTTAGCGGCAAAGATTGACAAGTTGTAATTCGGTTTGTAAAACTTTCAGAAATGAAAAAGGGTAGAATTTTCATTCCACCCTTTTCTGTATTTTGCAAGTACACCCGTCACTCCGAATTTATTTCGGGGTCTGACTTTAGGTGTGATGAGATCCTAAAACGAGCTCAGGAAAACATAGACTTAATTTTATTTCCGCTGAACTTTGGTCCAGGTATCTTTCAATTGAACAGTGCGGTTGAAAACGAGTTTTTCTGAACTGGAATCCGAATCAACATTAAAATATCCCAAACGTTCGAACTGGAAGTGATCCAATGCTTTGGCATCTTTCACAAATGGCTCAATGTAGCATTTTGGTAAAACATGCAGTGAGTCATGGTTCATAAATTCCTTGAAGTCGGTGTCTTTGTGTCCATCGGGTTCTTCGTCGGAGAACAGACGGTCGTACAAACGAATTTCCGCTTCTACATTTTCGGTGGCCGAAACCCAGTGAAGAGTCGATTTTACCTTGCGTCCATCAGGCGAATTTCCACCCCTTGAAGCAGGATCGTAAGTGCAATGGATCTCAGTAATTTCACCTTTGGCATCTTTCACAACATCGGTACAAGTAATGAAATACGCGTAACGTAAACGAACTTCTTTTCCGGGCGACAGACGGTAGAATTTCTTCGGTGGATCTTCCATGAAGTCGTCGCGTTCGATGTACAGTTCGCGGGTAAATGGTACCAACCGTGTTCCCATTGAAGGATCTTCAGGGTTGTTTATGGCTTCAAGCTGTTCAATCACGCCTTCCGGGCAGTTGGTAATAACCACTTTCAGTGGATTCAATACACCCATCACGCGTTGTGCCCGTTTATTCAGGTCTTCGCGGATACTGTATTCCAAAAGAGCCACATCAATTACTCCATCAGTTTTAGTGACGCCGATACGCTCAGCAAAATTCCGGAGCGATTCCGGAGTATAACCACGGCGGCGTAAACCACAAATGGTTGGCATTCTTGGGTCGTCCCATCCTGTAACATGATTATCTTTTACCAGCTCGAGTAATTTTCGTTTGCTCATCACCGTGTAAGTCAGGTTTAAACGGGCAAATTCAATCTGTCGCGGACGATAATCAGAGTCTTTTAGTTGATCGATGAACCAGTCGTACAATGGCCGGTGAACTTCGAATTCAAGTGTGCAGATAGAGTGGGTAATTCCTTCCCAGTAGTCGCACTGTCCGTGGGCGAAATCGTACATCGGGTAAATGCACCATTTGTCGCCGGTGCGGTGATGCGGAGCTTTCATGATCCGGTAGAGGATCGGATCGCGCATGTGCATGTTGGGCGATGACATAGCAATTTTAGCACGCAAAACCCGTCCGCCTTCATCGAATTCTCCGGTTTTCATGCGCATAAATAAATCAAGATTTTCTTCAACCGACCTACTCCTGAAAGGACTTTCGATTCCTGGTCGGGTAGGAGTTCCTTTTTGGGTGCTGATGGTCTCCGCGTCCTGATCGTCGATGTATGCTTTCCCTTCCTGAATCAGTTTAACTGCGAACCCGAAAAGCCGATCGAAATAATCAGAAGCATAAAGTTCGCTGTTGTTCCAGGTAAATCCCAGCCATTTAACATCTTCCTTGATGGAATCCACGTATTCGGTTTCTTCTCTTGAAGGATTGGTGTCGTCGAATCTCAGATTGGTCAACCCATCGTATTTCTGAGCGGTTCCAAAATTCAGGCATATGGATTTTGCATGGCCAATGTGAAGGTATCCGTTGGGTTCCGGGGGAAAACGGGTATGCACACGTCCTTTGTTTTTACCGGTTTTTAGTTCTTCCTCAATAATCTGATGAATAAAGTTGTTGGATTTCACCAGATTATCACTTTCAATCGCATGTTCGCTCATTGTATTCAGTTTAAAAAATCACTTTTGTAAATGTGACTGCCGACAAAAGTACAAAATGATTTCAGCTATCAGATATTTAGGCGTTTGAAAATTGAATTCCGGAACAATAAAATTAATTTTGCTTCCTGAAAATTAAATCCGAATACCATGGCGCTGATTGAAATTGAAGGAATGGAGTTTTATGCTTTTCACGGGCATTTTGAAGTTGAGAAAGTTGCGGGGAACCGGTTTTTAGTCAACCTGAAAATAGAAGCCGATTACAGCAAAGCCGGACGGACTGACAGGCTGGAAGATACCCTTGATTACCAGAAATCTTATTTGGCCGTGAAGGAGGAGATGGCTATTCCTTCCGATCTGCTTGAACATGTAGCGCAACGCATCATTAACCGAATAAAGTCTGAATTTCCTGAAGCACAAAAAGTTTCAGTAAAAGTTTCGAAAATGAACCCGCCTATGGGTGGACAGATTCGAAAAGTGAGTGTGACGATGGAGGGATAGAAAATCAAGTCAGGGCTTCACTTGAAGCAAAGCCCTGACTCGGAAATACCTATTTCACCTTTGAAAATCTCACCAACTCCGAAGCATGAGGATCAACTGAAACCGTGTATTTATCATCTATTGTGCCTTTGTCTCCCTTGCTCCATAAGTCTGTTACCGAGTAGTTTCCACTCAGACCCAATTCAGAAAGAGTAACCGAAACTTCGGATGTTCCGGCATCGTTGATATTAAAGAAAGCCACATACTTGTCATCAGAATCCGGCACGTCTGCTGTCCAGACAATCAGCCCGTTTTCGTTCCTGAGTTGTTTGTTATTTGAACTGTGCTGATTCACTGCAAGCACCTCGTCATTGGTTAGTAGCGAAAGGGTGAATTCATCGTTGGTAGGCAAATCACCACCAAACATCAGGGGAGAGCGGAACATTGACCAAAGATTCATCAGCGTGTATTGTTCCGGTTTGGTAAATCCAGTCATACGATCAGCGCCTCTTTCAGCCCGCAATGCAATGTGTCCGAGCGGAAGCATATCAGCATCGGGCCAGTGACCTTCGCCAATGTATGGTGCCCAGTCGGCGCAACGTTTAAACTGTGGTTTAAGGGCATCCCAGTTGTCCCAGAAATCGTCACAAATACGCCACAGATTGGCATGGTTCATTATATGACCCGCTTTTTCGAGAGGAGTTGCTCCTGGCGAAGTGGAGAAAACCATCGGACGGCCACTTTGGTCGATGGCTTTTCGAATCATCGCAATTTCACCATGGTGATATGGTCTTGATAAATCGTCAACTTTCACATAATCGACACCCCATGAAGCGTACAGGTTGAAAATTGAATTGTAATATTCCTGAGCACCGGTTTTTAAGGTATCAATGGTGTACATATCGTGCAGCCATTTACACTGTAGCGAGTCCGAATAAATGTCGGAGGCTTTTACATCGGTTCCTATTACCTGAAGGTTCTTCTTTACGGCTTCAACCGGAATTCCACGCATCAGGTGAATACCGAATTTCAGGTTTTTTGAATGAATGTAGTCAGCCAGCGGTTTGAACCCATTTCCATCAGCAGCCGAAGGAAATTTTTTGACCGCAGGTAAAAGACGACCGTATTCATCCATTGAATAAACAGGATTATCTTCGTTGTATCCGCCTGCTTTGTCGTTTTCAACGAACCATCGAATATCAACAACGATGTATTCCCACCCATGCTGTTTCAAGTTTTCTGACATATAGTCGGCATTGGCTTTTACCTCCGATTCGGTTACTGTTGGCCCGTAACAATCCCAGCTATTCCATCCCATTGGAGGCGTTTTGGCATATTGCCAGAATTCTTTATCCTGATTAGCGGCAACGGTTGTTGGCTTTTTACCTGTGCATGCCACTGCAAAAATTAAAGGCAAAACAAGAAAGTAGATTTTGAATTGGATTTTCATTCCAGTAGGTTTTTCAGATTGATCTTTAACTATTTCTATTAAAAGTGTAAATATAACATTTATACTTTTTTCTGAAAATAATTTGAATGATCAATTTGTCTGATACTTGTTTCCGAATGATTGGGTAGAATTGGGATCTCGTTTATTTCCATATTACAGAACGCATGGAAATACTGCCCAACTGAAAGCCGGTATTGAAAAACTCCGGAAATTCATCTTTTGATTTGAATCCTAAAGCATAAATGAGCGGCAAAAAATGATCGTATGAAGGATGTGCCATTTTTGCCAGGGAACCCATCTTCTGGAAGTTTACAACTGATTGAGCATCATTTGTTTCAATCCAGTTTGCAATCTTTGTGTCGAAATCGGAAGCCCATTCAGGGATTTGTTCGTTAAACTGAAGAAGTCTGAGGTTGTGAACAATGTTTCCGCTTCCGATGACCATGACTCCTTTTTCACGAAGTTTTGCCAGTTGTCTGGCCAGTTCGAAATGAAACTCAGGAGGTTTTGAATAGTCGATACTGAGCTGAAAAACAGGAATATCGGCCATTGGAAACATTGGTTTTAAAACCGACCAGGTTCCGTGATCGAGCCCCCAGTCAAAATTCGGTCTGATCAAATCTTTAGGCTGCATTTGTTGGACAAATTCAGCCATTTCAGGAGACCCGGGAACTGAATATTGCTGGCGAAATAATTCGTCGGAAAATCCACTAAAGTCATGAATGGTTCGTGGTTTTTCCATTGCGGTTACGAAGGTTCCGGAAGTCAGCCAGTGTGCCGAAATACACAGTATGGCTTGTGGACGTGGCATTTGTTTCCCAATTTCAGCCCATTTCCTGTTGAACACATTGTCTTCAATTGCATTCGCCGGACTTCCGTGACCGACAAAAAGAAGGGGCATGCGTTCTGATGGGATCAGACTATCTGTCAATTTTGTTAATTCTTTCATATCAATTGCTTACCAGATGAGGGGAAATAATGATAGTCAGAAATCAACCGAAAATATTCAGCCGATTTCTGACCAACATCCGATTTCAATTCAGATCAGGAGAAACGAACAAAGAGGTCTTTCCCGTGTCTTCTGACTTTTGCAGCTGAACTTAAATGATCTTTTTCGGCGTCGCGGTAACCAAGAGCCATAACTACAGTGCTGTGCAAGCCTTTTTCTTTCAATCCAAGAACAGTATCCAAAGCATCCGCGTCAAATCCTTCCATTGGAGTCGCATCCACCTCTTCTTCAGCAGCTGCAAGCAATCCGGTTCCTAACGCGATGTAAGCCTGCCGTGAATTCCATTCCAGAAGTTGTTCCTTATTTTTCCCGGTTACAGCGCCAGTAATCATGTTACGCAAACCATTCAGTGATTCCAGCGAAACTCCCCGCAGTTCAGCGATCTGATTCAGATATTTATCAATGCTGAGGTCACTAATATCTGTCCATGCAGCAAATACAAGCACATGCGAACCTTCGGTTATTTGCGGCTGATTGTAAATCGGAACTGCGATTTTAGCTTTAAGTTCTTTGTTTTCAATAACCATAACTGTAAATGGCTGAAGACCAATTGATGTTGGTGCCAGTTGAATAGCTTCCAGTATGTTTTCCAGTTTTTCTGACGGAATTTTTATTCCGTTCATTCGTTTTGTGGCATATCGCCACTTCAAGTCTGTTATTACGCTCATTTTCGTTTTTTTTATGCTTGTTTCTTTATTTTTTGTTTTTTCTTGTCTAATTAATATTCAATGGTTACTTTTAGTGCCTCAATAGTACAAAGTAACTTTTGAATATACAAGTAGGAATTTAATAAATACAAGGAAACATGGAAGTAACTATTGCAGATGGTCAGCTTGTTGACCTTCAGGAAAAAATAGAACTATTTTTTGAAGAAGGAAAAGCAAATCATCAATTTTGTCCGGTTCGCGATATTCTCGACCGATTCGGAGATAAATGGTCGCTGTTGGCTATCCTGAATTTAGGTTATTCAGGGAAAACGCGTTTTAACGAATTGAAAAGTAAAATCGATGGAATTTCGCAGCGAATGCTGACAGTGACCCTTCGGTCGCTCGAACGCGACGGACTGATTACCCGTCAGATATTTGCTGAAGTGCCACCCCGGGTGGAATATGAACTGACTCAGCTAGGTCGAAGTTTGCTTCAGCAGATTTTTGAACTGGCTCAATGGGCTTCGGTCAGGGTGGACGAAATTGTCAGGGCACGTGCTGAATACGACAAGCGTTTGCAATAAGCTATTTTTTTGATGAGTACTAACTTTTCTTGTGGTTTGGGGAATTATTTTGTTATCTTTGCCAACCCAAAATGGGGAAAATCAAAACGTATTGGTTCCTTGGCCGAGTGGTTAGGCAGCGGTCTGCAAAACCGTCAACGGCGGTTCGAATCCGCCAGGAACCTCAAAGCATTGAAAAAAAAGTGTTCATCTGATGAGCACTTTTTTTTGTTCCAATAAAAAGCATTTATGAATTCTCTATTAGTCCGGTATTCTGTTCTATTTGTTTTCCTGATCAGTCTTTGTAGCTGGGGAGAAAAAGCGCACCGAAAAATTAATTCTTCTTGTGTCGGATTTTTTCCGAAAGAAATCGAACAGTTGAAAGTCTGGGCTCCAGTTCTTGCCACTCACGCTTCGGATGCCGATCTGCGAAAGAGTACCGATAAAACTGAATTTGTAAAGCACTTTATTGATATCGATAATTATGATGACTTCATTGATACCCATAAGATTGAAGAAAATTTCGATGTTGCCTGTTTGAAATACGGGAAGGCAAAAGTGATGGAGGAAGGAACTTTGCCATGGGTCACCGATTCAACCTATTTGGCGCTGGTTCAGAACTTCAAAACGGGCAAATGGGAACAGGCGGTTTTGTCAGCCGCTGATCTGGGACATTATGTTGGCGACGGGTTTATGCCTCTTCACCTCACGGCAAATTACAATGGTCAGATGAGTTCTCAAACCGGAATTCACCGGCGCTATGAGGAAACAATGATCGATCGGAATATCGACGGAGTTCAATTTAAAGTCTCAGAAATTCACAAGATTGATCGGGTTCAGTCGTACATCTTCAATTATTTATATGCCAATAATTCCTATGTCGGATTGCTACTTCAGGCCGATAAACGTGCTTACGATCAGGCGGGGAAACAATACAATGATATTTATTACGAAAGTCTTTGGAATAAAACTCGTCTGTTTACTGTTGATTTACTCGAAAAATCGGCAAAAAAACTGGCTGAATTAATCTACACAGCATGGCTTGAGGCTGGGAAACCTCAGATTCCTGATAGCCACAGCAAAAATAAATAGTGTTTATTTGAAACACTTAATTTTCGTCGTTCTGTTTCGGTTTTGTGGCCTTTATAACTCTAAGTTTCGGTTTTTCTTTGGTCACTGTTTTTTCCTCAGGAACAGGCTTTGTCTCTTCTTTTGCCGGTCCACGCTTATAGATGATCAGCCCGTTCAGGAAATTACGGAGTAATTGATCGCCACATTCCTTGTAATTCGGGTGTTCTTCAGTTCTGAACAAGGCATTGATTTCGCTTCTTGTCACCGTAAAATCGACCAGTTTTAAAATCTCAATAATATCTTCGTCGCGAAGTTTCAGGGCAACACGTAGTTTTTTGAGAATATCGTTGTTCGTCATGGAAATATAATGTTTGAGGTCTTGAAATCTATCGGGCAAAGAAACGAAAAACTTCAGAAGGTAACTATCGATTGATTACACGAACATGGAAATTAGTCATGATTTTACACGAAGAGGGATCCGTGATAAAAATATCGCCATTCTTCTGGCCTTTTTTTCGTTACCCCGAAATGGTGAAATGCGACAAGCTCATGTCATCGGCATGTACAATTCTGATTTTCGCATTTCCGTTTAATATGTTCGTCAGGAGCAGGAATATACTCTTCATTCAATTTCCGGAGACCTGACCTGCCTTGACGGATTATTGTAAACTTCAGAATACTTTTTTCTGAACCTTGATTTTTTTTGGCTATTTTGCAATCGCTTAAAAAGAGTCATTACAATGAAAAAAATACTTGCCTATATTCTTAGTTCCCTATATTGGTCGATTTTTGGAATTCTGTTAGTCCTGTTTCATCCTGTTCAGATGTTAACCGAATGGATTTGGGGTTATCGGGTGCGTAAAAAGGTAGTTGATATTATGAACTACGGCTTACTTTATTCTTTGTGGATTTTGGGAACCAAAATCACTTTTCGCGGATTGGAAAAAATTCCACAAAATCGTCCTCTCATTATTGTGTCCAATCATCAAACGACCATTGACATTCCTGCTGTAGTTATTGGATTCAAAAAAAATCATCCGAAGTTTATTTCTAAAATCGAACTGGGGAAAGGAATTCCAAGCATTTCGTACAATCTTCGTCATGGCGGATCGGTACTGATTGACCGTAAAAATCCCAGACAGTCGGTTAAGGATATTTTGACGCTGGGTAAACACATCGAAGAGAAGAACTATGCAGCTTGTATTTTTCCTGAAGGAACACGAACCAAAGACGGTAAATTGAAACCATTTATGCCTGCCGGTATTGCATCGTTATACAAAACGGCACCTTCGGCTCTCATTGTTCCGTTTGCTATCGACGGCAACTATGAATTAATGAAACATGGCTATTTCCCAATGACCTTGGGCGTTGATCTGAAGCTTACTGTTTTCGATCCAATTGATCCAAAAGGAATGGATATGACTGAACTGGCCCGGAAGATTGAAGATATAATCAGGAAGGAATTGGGGCAGTAAATCCCGTCACCAACTTTTTTATCCAAAGACAAATGTATTGTAGTAAGACCTGAGAAAGCTGGATCCCGGCTTATTTCTTCTCCATAAAATCAGCTCCAACAAATTGTTTGATCCAATCCATCGAGCCATAATTTTTTTGAATTTCTGCCCTGAATTTTCTGGCTTCTTCAGTTTGGTTGGTTTCATACAGCGATTTCAGGATAAATGCCCGCAACAACAATTTCTGCCAGTTGCATTTCTGTGTGTTTTGTGCATCCATTAATTTTAGAGCCTTCTTGTAATAAATTAAACCTTCGGTTTTATCGCCACCAAAAACAGCCGGACGATATTGAAGGGAGTTGCCTTTTTCTATGTAACCCATCGGCTCTTCCGGATCGAGATCGATTGCCTTTTCAACATGATACATACTTTTCGGACCCAGGAACGGAGCTTTGTAGAAAGCAAGAGCAATTTTATATCCGCAAAATGCACCTGCCAGGCTATGAAGCTGAGCATTTTCAGGGTGTTCTTCCAGCAGTTTATCCAGGTAAACATCAGCTTTGTTTACATATGCTCTTGCCAAATCTTTATTGTGCGCCCCCAACTCGAAGCCGACCAATCCGTACATGGCTTTTACCATCTCCAACTGCCAGTCCAGATCATCAGAATTGACATGTTCCATCTCTCCAATGAGGCCAATCCAGGGTGTCATATTGCCAGCCTGGTAGCTTTCAAAAAAAGAGCATTGGTAATAAGCCAGATCTTTTTTCTGCGCAGTGGCTATTAATATCGGGAATAACATCAAAAATATCAGTCCTGAAATCTTATTTTTCGTCCCTTCCATTCGGTTTCTTTTCTAATTCTTCGGTAAATAGTATAAAAAACAATTGCGCTAAAACTGATCATTTGCAACGGATGCAGCAAAACAGACCAAACACGGTTTTGACGGCCAGCCCATGCTACCAGCAAACGGTTGACGATGACCAATAGTACAAAAAATCCAAGGAATTGATATCCTAAAGCATTCCAGACAATCGCCGGGCCCAGAAAAATTACGAGCCAAAATCCAGTCATGACAGTCCTTTTGCCACCGAAATACTCGTGAATGTTGCGCGAAAACCCCAGAACTGCTTCATCCAGATGGCGATACATGCGGCAGAAAATATCGTTGTTCCCCAGCAATACAGCCATTTTTAATCCTTTAGACTTAACCATTCTCGCCAGGCGGATGTCTTCCACGTTTTGGTTCCTGACTTTCAAATGCCATTGATTGTTTTTGTAACTGTCAGCTTCGAACATCATAAATTGCCCGTTTGCCGCCGACAACGACGGAAATTTTGTTTGCTGCACCAGAATCATTGGTAACAAACTTTGAAGTATCCAGTTCATTACCGGCACTGTAAGTTGCTCGGCCAACGATTCCATTTTTTGTTGCGGAAAAACGGATAAAAGCGATAATTTCTTTTTCTGAAAGAAAGCCACAGCTTTAGTGATGGCATCCTTGTTTAATTCCACATCGGCATCCAGAAAAATGAGGTATTTCCCCGTCGCTTTCTGTGCCAGTTGATGACAGGCGAAATTTTTACCCAGCCAATCCTCCGGAAGTTTCTTTCCCAAAAACCAGTGAATCCGTTCGTCTTCACCGGCAAACCAGTTCAGAATTTCTTCCGTATTGTCGGACGAATGATCATTGCAAACAATCACTTCGAGCGCTGGATAATCCAGATGCAGAATGCCGCTCAGCAAACGACCGATTGTCGCTTCCTCGTTCCGGGCCGGAATCAGGATCGATACTTTGGGGAAGTCGATCGGTTTTTCCTCCGGAAGATGAAGTCCAGACAAGAGGTTCATCAGCGAAATCAACGTCCGGAGTGCCAGAAAAAACAGTATGAACCAGGCGAGAACTTCCATTATTCGGTTTGTTTTGAAATGCAGGATTGATAAAATGAATGGTATGCTTTTTCTATGGTTTCAGCTGTTCGCTCTCCGGAGTAATTTTTCAGGTAAATTCTGATTTCGGGACGCGCCAAACTAAAATGATCGACCAGAACAACTGCGAGTGCAATGATGGAATGATTTTGCGGATTACCTGCAATCCGGACAAATCCACGCTGAAATGCAAAGTTCTGCAGGTGATGCGAAATGATTTCTCCTGAAGGATAAATCGTAACTACATTGCCTGTTTCCTGCAGCAATTCGTTGGCATAACCGATCGATTCAATCAGATCACGACTGTTTTTGCGAACCGAAAATACACCACAACGGGTTAGGAACATTCGTTTGGACAACTCTTCCTCCAGCATCATGACATGAAACCTGCGCCTGAATATTTTATTGCACAGGTACATCGACCAATATCCGTCGTACAGGCTGAAGTGGTTTTGCAGCAGAAGTACCGACTGACCTTCAGGAAAAACATCATCGGTAATCACACTGATTTCCCGGAAGTGAATTTTTTGTAATACCCTGAAATAGGAACTGTAAAACCACAGCGAAATCGCATTATAGTTGTCTTTGATCATCGTAATTGGTTTTTAAGCTGATACAATTTCCACCAGGGGGTGTGTGGCGATTCGTGGTGTTCGAAATGATACCCGAAAAAGTAGCATGAAAGCATGGCCCACCAATGTGGCCCTTTTTGCGTGCGGGCATGGTGCGGCAGCATTTTTTCGGTATGCGGTAGCCGATGCGGCAGATAGGTTCCGAAATAAAACAGCTGGAAAGTTGCCAGAACAGAAGGCAGAATCCAGAAAAGAATTAAATTCCACTCGTCGACCCAAGTTTGAATAAGATTAAAAATCACGATCAAAGTTAGAAACTGCCACCAGCTCACATAGTTTTTCAGGAAAGAAAACCACCATATCCAAAAGTTTTGCGATTGGGTGCAGTAATCCGGATCGGCTTCGTCTCCCGGAGACCGGTGATGCAGTTTGTGTTTTTCGAGTAGACTGGAATAGGAAAGGGCTGCAAAAAGCCAGGTTGCAAGTCGTCCTATCCCATTGTTAATTGCCCGGTTAGGCGAAACCTGTCCGTGCATGGCGTCGTGGGCCGTAATAAAAAGCCCGGTATACAAATAGGTTTGAATAGCTATATGAATAAACATGATTGGCGAAGAAGAGGAAACTTCGGTGAATGCCAGCAAATAAATCAGATGTGCCAGCCACAATGAAATGATAGTCAGTGCGATCAAAAGTCCCATAGCGAGGTTCGGATTAAAATATTCAGTGTCAGAAAAAAGACAAGCTGCATGACAAAAAGTACGCCTGCAATCCGGTTGTTGAGTTCAACTTTCAGAATTCGTATCATCAGAAATATAAATCCGGAGATCAGAAACCAGTCGATGTAGTTCTGAAGAGGAATACTTCCACCTTCCCAGGTCCACATTCCGATAGCAATGGCAACCGGTTCCATCAGCCAGTCGAAGGCAACCATTACGAAAGCACCAATTAGTGGAAAATACCAGTGATCCCGAATGTTTTTGGCCAGTGCAGCAATACAATAAATCAGGACGAGCCAGTTTAGTCCGATAGTAAGCGGTGTATTCCAGAGTTTAAATCCGAGGGCGTTTCCATATTCATAGTGTCCAAAAAGGAATTGAGTATTCACGCCAATCAGTTCGGCTACAAAGCCAAGAACCGCGATGCAGGAAAAAACCAACCAGCTTTTCGTATTTTTAGGTTCCTGAAAGTACAACAACAGAACGGCAGCCACAACCATTCCGAACGAAGTCAGCTGCTGAAAAAGCGGGCGCAAAGGATGAATCATGAATCCGGCAATCCCGACCAGATACCATAAAATCACGATAATTTTTGCTCCCCGATCATTCAGCAAACGCTTCATTTTACCTGTTTTAACAATTGTTCTTTTACTAATCCGTCAACAATCCGGGCCGACGACAAACACAACGGAATTCCTCCTCCGGGATGCACGCTTCCTCCAACGAAATACAAACCACGAATATCGCTCCTGAAGTTGGCATGGCGATTAAACGAAGCATAGCGACTATTCGAGCTGTTTCCGTAAATAGAACCGTTCACCGAACCCGTTTGTTTACCAATTTCGGGGGGCGAAAGAATTTCTTCGCTTGTGATGTTCTTCTCCAGGTTTTTTCCCAGCATTCGTTCCAGTTTTTCAATAATATGCTGCCGCGATTGTTGTATCATTTTGTCCCAGTTCTGGCCTGTGTCGGCAGGAGCATTAATCATCACAAACCAGTTTTCATATCCTTCGGGTGCATCAGTTGCTTTGTATTTGCAGCTGATGTAAATGTAGACAGTCGGATCGTTATATACGTCTTTTACCTCGAACAAATGTCTGAATTCTTCCTGATAAGCTTCACTGAAGAAAATGTTGTGAATGTCCAGCTCCGGAAATTTTCTTTTCATTCCCCAGTAAAAAATCAAGGCCGACGACGAACGTTCCTCTTTATTGATCTTTGCAAGTCGCTTTGAATCGGGCAGAAGCGAGGAATAAAAATGATGAATATCTACGTCGCTGATCACAATATCTGACGGAATAAATCCGGAATCGAGCCAAACGCCACGAACATTCCCTTTGTCAGTTTCAACTTTGCGGACAGGCTGACCAAAATGAAATTTTACTCCGAGCCGCAATGCTTGTTTTACCAATGATTCAGTAAGCTGAAACATACCATCTTCCGGAATAAAAGCTCCTGTATTGTGTTCCAGATGAGAGATTACGCTCAGGGTTGCAGGTGTTTGGTATGGGTCGCTGCCGTTGTAAGTGGCATACCGGTCGAATAGCTGAACCAGCCTTTTTTCTCTCAGTTCGAGTGTGTTAAATTCGTGCAGACTGCTGAATGCCTGAAGTCGCCTGAAGTTGAACAGTGTTTTCAGTGATTTCAGGTTCATCAGGTTTTTAATGCGATGAAACGAACCGAAGATGAACAGATCGGAAGTCAACTCATATACTTTAGCTGCTTTTTGAAGATAGCGGGTCACTTTGGCTGCCGGAACGTTTAGCTTTTCCTCAACTTCGGCTGACAACCGCTGAATATCGCTGTAAGCTGAAATCTGAGTCCCGTCAGGATAAAAATAGTTGGTAATAATTTCGAGCTTGCGTATGGAGAAATGAAGATCATTATCGAGTAATTCGAATGTCAATTCGGGCAATGTAAGTAATGAAGGGCCTGCATCGAACCTGAAGCCATCAAAATTTCGCTCCGAAACTTTTCCGCCAGCGGTTTCGGATGCCTCGAAAACCTCAACGCAAATTCCCTGACGTGCAAGCCTGATAGCCGAAGCCAGCCCGCCAATCCCGGAACCGATGATAATTGCATGTGTCATAGTTCATTTATAAATGGTATTCTGTCCAGACTTAGTTTTTAACAGTCTGTTTTCCAGTGTCATTCCTGTTATGAAACAAATCCGGGTATAATCAATCTTCCGCGGAAGTAAAAATGATCCGGGCATGTTTCATTAAATTTATGCAAAACAACAAGCTTTCCAAAAATAATTTCGTAATTTACTAAAACATTTTACGATTACTTTGTTTAATAATTGAATGAATAAATTAAACAAATGCAAAAAAAAGTTTTGGTTATTGGAACTGGTCTGGGGGGATTGACAACTGCTTTGCGTTTAGCAAGTAAAGGTTATCAGGTGGAGATGGTCGAGAAATATCACCGTGCAGGTGGCAGACTCAATCTTCTGGAAAAAGGTGGTTTCAAATTCGACATGGCTCCGACATTTTTTAGCATGAGTTATGAATTTCAGGAATTAATAAAAGATTGCAATCTGAAAATGCCTTTCGAATTTGTGGAACTCGATCCGCTTTATTCGGTTCATTTTGAGGGCGATGACAGAAGTTATTTGATTTATAAGGATTTGAAAAAGCTGGCTCTTGAATTTCAGGATCTGGAACCTGATTTTGAAAAGAAGATCCAAAAGTTTCTGAAGGCTGCCGGGCAAATGTTTCACGATACGGAAAATATTGTGATTCAGCAGAATTTCGATTCACTGGCTCAATATTTACTGAAACTGACAAGTGTTCCTATCAAGCATGCTCCTAAAATGTTTTACTCCATGTGGAGCGAAATGGAACGCAATTTTGAATCGTTCGAGGTCAAAGTGATCTTTTCGCTGGTGGGATTTTTCCTTGGAGCAACACCGTTTGATACGCCTGCCGTTTATACTTTGCTGAATTATACGGAGTTGGTTCACGATGGCTATTACAACGTGAAAGGTGGAATGTACAAGATTGTAGAGGGAATACTTCTGGAGTTGGAAAAACTGGGAGTGAAAATTTATTATAATACGGAAATTACCGGTTTTAACGAAGAAAACGGGAATGTCAGTTCCTTTACCGATAGCGAAGGAAAAGAATGGAAGGCCGATCAGTTTGTGGTCAATGCCGATGCTGCCTGGTTTAGAGGTGCAATTATGAAACGACCCGCATTTTCGGAGAAAAAACTGGATCAGAAAAAATGGACTTTGGCCCCATTGACAATCTATCTTGGTTTGGATACTAAGGTGCCGGATATGTACCACCACAATTATTTCCTGAGAAGAAACTTCAGGGAATACGCCGGAAAGATATTCAAAAATAAGATTAAGCTCGATAAACCTTATTATTACGTCAATATTCAGTCGATGCACAACCCCGATTATGCACCTCCCGGTAAAGAATGTGTTTTTATCCTTTGCCCGGTTCCCGATTTACGGTACAAGCCCGATTGGAGTGACGATCAGGAAATTGCTGACGGTATTATTCAGGATTTGAGTGACCGGACAGGATTCGATTTCCATAAACATACAGAAGTTAAAGTTGTTTTAAATCCTGAACACTGGGAGGAAATGTTCGGTTTATATCGGGGTAGCGGCCTCGGATTGGCTCACGATTTGAATCAGGTTGGAGGCTTCAGGCCTAAAAATAAAGATGAGAAATTCAAAAATTTATACTATGTTGGCGCATCAACGATTCCGGGAACCGGACTTCCGATGACTGTCATCAGTTCCCGATTGGTAACCGAAAGAATACAGAAAGACAATGGATTTATACCGCAAAAATAACCTTGATTGCAGTAAAATAACGACTCGCAATTACAGCACATCCTTTTCGCTGGGAGTGCGCATGCTGAGTCTGAAATACCGCGAAGGAATATACAGCATATATGGTTTTGTGCGCTATGCCGACGAAATTGTGGATACCTTTTTTGAGCAGGATCAGCGAACCATTTTTGAGGAATTCAGGCAGGAAACCTTTAAGGCCATTGAGCGTGGCTTCAGCATCAACCCGATTATTGACAGCTTTCAGATGGCCGTCCGCAAATACCATATTGATCGTGAACTGGTTGAAGCTTTTCTCCTGAGTATGGAGATGGATCTCAATTACGATATTTATTCACCCGAAATGTTGAAAACATATATTTATGGCTCTGCCGAAGTGGTCGGGCTGATGTGTCTTCGTGTGTTCTATTTTAATGAACCTGAAAAATATGAACAGCTGGTTGCTCCGGCACGCAAGCTGGGTGAAGCTTTTCAAAAAGTGAATTTTTTACGCGATGCACATGACGATTTCAAAGAGAAAGGCCGTACCTATTTCAAAGACATCGATTTTGCCAATTTTACTGAAGAAACTAAAAAACAGCTGGAAGCCGAAATTGAGCAGGATTTTTTGGAAGCAATGGAAGGAATTCGTCAGTTGAAAAAACAAGTCAGGCTAGGTGTTTACCTGGCTTACACCTATTATGTTCATCTTCTGAAAGAAATCAAGAAAGCCCGTCCGGAGGAAATCCTGAAGAAAAGATACCGCATCACCAATACAAAAAAGAGTTATCTGCTGGTGAATGCCTATCTGAAGAACACGCTGAATATGCTGTAAACTGGCCGCATTCGGATAGTCAGAAAAGAAATATGATCTGTTTAGACTGAGAATTTTTGGAACGGTCTGTTGCATGCAAAATTCGGTTCGCTCCTCAATTTTTTCTATTTTTATACCGAATTACATTTTGA
Source organism: Prolixibacteraceae bacterium (assembly GCA_035648135.1). Classification (GTDB taxonomy): domain Bacteria; phylum Bacteroidota; class Bacteroidia; order Bacteroidales; family Prolixibacteraceae; genus Aquipluma. The sequence goes on along the minus strand of DASRMB010000017.1, from coordinate 115,550 downwards.
AAAGACCATGATGCTCAAACTACTTTTATATCCAATCTCTGCTATTTATGGGTTTATTGTTTCGATACGGAATTTTTTGTACGATTATAAACTATTCCAATCAACGGAATTTGAAATTCCGGTTATTTCAATTGGAAACATAACCGTTGGCGGAACAGGCAAAACCCCTCATACTGAATATCTGGTAGATCTTTTGCGGAAACAATTCAGAATTGCTACCATTAGCCGCGGATACAAGCGAAAAACAAAAGGTTATCTGGAAGTTGAACTCAACTCATTGGCCACAACCGTTGGCGACGAACCCTTACAGATTAAAACAAAGTTCAATGAAATTCAGGTCATTGTAGATGAGAAAAGAGTAAATGCCATAGAAAATATTCAGAAACAGGAACCTGAACTTTTACCTGATATTATTTTGCTCGACGATGCTTTTCAGCACCGTAGTGTTACAGCCGGGATCAACATTTTACTGATCGATTTTAATCGCCCCATCAACAAGGATATGCTTTTGCCTGCCGGTCGGTTGCGCGAATCAAAATGGCAGATGCGCCGTGCCAATGTGATTATTTACACCAAGTGTCCGCCGGAGATTGCGCCCATAACCCGCCGGATCATTATGAACGATGTAAATCTGCGCCCCTATCAGAACCTCTTTTTTACAACCATGGTCTATCAGCCTCTTTCTCCTGTTTTCCCTGAAGAAGTCATTGATATACCTGATCTTGCATCTGATAAAGTCAATGTTTTACTGGTTACCGGCATCGCTAATCCCGAGCACCTGCACAAGTATCTCATCACGTTTGCCAAAGAAATCATTGAATTAGAATTTCCTGATCACCATAATTTTAAAGATTCAAATATCCAGCAAATCGAACAAACATTTGCCGGAATTGATGCTGAAAAAAAAATAATCATTACCACAGAGAAAGATTCCATGAGGCTGAAGGATATGGATTTATCTCCTTCTATAAAAGCAAACTTATTCTATATTCCACTGAAGATAAAATTCCTCGACAGCGAAGGAAAAAATTTTGACGAAAAAATCATAACCTATGTTAGAGAAAATAAAAGCAACCGCGACCTTCATAAACGAAAAAATAAAAAAGCCAGTTGATGCCGGAATCATTTTAGGTTCAGGACTTGGAGGACTGGTAAAAGAAATAGAAATCGAGCTGACGATCCCGTACAGCGAAATTCCTGATTTCCCGGTTTCAACTGTTGAAGGACATTCAGGAAAACTGATCTTCGGGAAACTGGGTGGAAAGAATGTATTGGCCATGCAGGGTCGGTTTCATTATTACGAAGGTTATTCAATGAAGGAAGTAACCTTTCCTGTTCGGGTAATGAAAATGATGGGAATCAACACTTTGTTTGTTTCGAATGCCTCTGGTGGCATGAATCCTGATTACAAGGTGGGCGATATTATCATCATTTCCGATCACATCAATATGTTTCCGGAACATCCGCTCCGTGGGAAAAATATAAAAGAACTGGGCACTCGTTTTCCTGATATGAGTAAAACATACGATGCTCACCTGCGTAACAAAGCCAAAGCGATTGCCCTGAAAAATGGCATTACGGTTAAAGAAGGCGTTTATGTAGGAGTGTCAGGTCCAACTTTTGAAACCCCTGCCGAATATATGATGTTCCGGCAATTGGGTGCCGATGTGGTTGGTATGTCAACCGTTCCTGAAGTGATTGTTGCCCGCCACATGGATATGACTGTTTTCGGAATTTCAATTGTGACCGATAGCGGCATTCCCGGACAAATTGTTGAGATCTCGCATGAAGAAGTTCAGGAAGTAGCCATGAAAGCCGAACCGAACATGACCCTGATATTAAAGGAACTTGTTGCCGGATTATAACAGAATACATGGAATCACCCGCTGGATACAAAAAGATACCCGTTAAAACCTGGTTCCTAACTTATTCCGGAGAGTTGCCCGAACAACCATCTCCGGATACAATCAAACGGTGGGAGAATCCTCCGGTTGACGAATATCTGGAGATTTACAAAACCGTTGGTGCTGACTGGGGTTGGACTGGCCGTTTGCTAAAATCGAAAGAAGAAGTAACGGAAATTTTAAATTCACAGAACAATGAGCTTTGGTTTTTCTTTGCAGAACAAGAGATCGCCGGGTTTTTTGAACTGGAGCGCACGGAGAATGAAACCGAATTGGTCTACCTGGGACTAAAACCAGAAAGGATAGGAAAGCGATTAGGGCAAAAACTGATTCAGGCAGCGGTATACGTTGCCGGTCAGGATGAGCATAAAGTCTGGCTCCACACATGCGAACGCGACCATCCGACTGCATTGCGGGAATATCTGAAAGCTGGGTTTAAAATCGAAAAGGAATTGGTATCAATGGAATATTATCCTGAATAATCATGAATCTACCGTCATTTGCCGACATCGAAAAAGCGCACGATCGTATTCGTCCGTACATTCATCGCACTCCGGTTTTGAGTTCGCAAAGCATCAACCAGATTGTTGGCGCAGACTTGTTTTTTAAGTGCGAGAATTTTCAGAAAGTCGGTGCTTTCAAGTTTCGCGGGGCCTGCAATTCGGTGTTTTCATTAACTCCGGAAGAAGCGAAAAACGGGGTTTGCACCCATTCGTCGGGCAACCATGCTGCAGCTTTGGCGCTCGCTGCCCGGATGCGAGGTATTCCTGCTTACATTGTGATGCCCGAAAATGCTCCGGAAATCAAAAAAACAGCTGTGGCCGGCTACGGCGCACAAATTACCTACTGCGCACCCACGCTGGAAGCAAGAGAATCAACTTTGAAAAAAGTTGCTGAAAAAACCGGAGCCACCGAAATTCATCCATACAATTATTTCAATGTGATTTGCGGTCAGGGAACTGCCGCCAAGGAACTAATCGAAGAAATAGGAATGTTCGACATCGTAATGGCTCCTGTTGGCGGAGGTGGATTGCTGAGCGGAACTGCTATTTCAGCCAAAGCTATGCTGCCCAATGTTCAGGTTATTGCAGCTGAACCTGCTGGTGCCGATGATGCTTTCCGGTCTTTTTACTCCGGAAATCTGGTTCCTTCGGTTAATCCGAAAACCATTGCTGACGGTCTGCTGACTTCACTTGGCAGCCTGACTTTCCCGATTATCCGGAATGAAGTCGATCAGATAGTGACTGTTTCCGAAGAAAAGATAGTGGAAGCCATGAGAATGGTTTGGGAACGCATGAAAATCATCATTGAACCTTCATCCGCTGTTCCGTTGGCTGCCATCCTCGAAAATAAAGTGGATGTAAAAGGCCGGAAAGTTGGAATCATTCTGAGTGGCGGAAATGTCGATCTGGGCAGGCTGCCATTTTAACCCAATCGATTACTGTGAAATCCTTTTATTTTCGTGCATTACAGCCCATGAATATTTAAACGAACTGCCACTTACTATAGCATTGGGCTTAACAGGCGTGAAAACGATTCTTTAATTTTGTTTATCCTGGGCCGTTTAATCCATTCTTTCAAAATCACTATCTCACTTTTATCCTGATCCTCCAGAAACTGAACAGCTAATGTTCCAGCAATTTCCTCGTCATAAATCATCGCATTCACCTCGAAGTTGGTTTCCAGACTGCGGAAATCCAGATTTGCAGTTCCGACAGAAGAAAAGATACCATCCACCACAATGACTTTGCTATGGATAAATCCTGCCCGGTAGAAATATACTTTGACTCCGGCTTCGAGCAATTCTTCGATGTACGAATTGGTTCCCCATTTTGGGGTAATGGCATCCGACAGGCCGGGGACGATGATACGAACATCAATTCCACCTAATGCGGAAGTTTTTAGGGCTGTGACAATATCGGCAGTAGGCATTAGGTACGGTGTCGAAATGTAGACAGAGTCAGTCGCGGATGCAATCGCTGTAAAATAGGCCTGTCCGATACTTTCCCAATCAGAATCAGGGCCGCTGGCAGTCATCTGTACCAATTTCCCATCGCCCGATTCAAACGGCTTGAAATACTTTTTGCCTTTAAGTATTTCCTTCGAGACAAAATACCAGTCTGCCATAAAAATAATTTGAAGTGCAGTTGCTCCACCGCCAACCACTTTTAGGTGAGTATCGCGCCATGGGCCAATGCCGGGAACACCATCCAGATATCGGTCGGCAAAATTCAAACCACCCACAAATGCTGTTTCGCCGTCTACCACCAGAATTTTACGGTGGTTTCGGTAATTAACTCTCGAAGTCAGCATCGGGAATCGAACCTTCATAAAACAATCCACTTTCACCCCGGCATCCGACATGGAGCGGATAAATTTCCGTTTCAGTTGCCAACTGCCTACATCGTCAAATATTAGCCGGACTTCAACTCCTTCCCGGGCTTTCCGGATAAGCAGTTCGCGAAGATAATTTCCGATTTTATCATTCTCAATGATGTAATATTCCAGGTGAATATGATGTTTCGCCTGTTCAATGGTTCTGAAAATTTCAGGAAAAGTTTCCTCTCCATTGCGTAAAATCTGTAATTCGTTGTTGTTGGTTAAAATGGCATTAGAATTCGAAAGCAACAGATTCATGAGCCTTTTTTTTGAATACAACAGTTCGCTGATCTGGAAATGGTTCTGTGGAAGGTTATCCAGTTGTTCCAGCGTGAGATTTCGAAGTTTTTCAAGGTCATTTAGCCCTTTGCGCGAATACATTTTTGTTTTGCGGTATTCCTGTCCGAAAAAGAGGTAAATCACAATTCCGACAAAGGGGAGCAATACCAAAACCAGAATCCAACTGATGGTTTTTACCGGATTGCGGTTTTCCAGGATGATCAGAATAGCAATAAATACAACCGTTAAAATATAAAGGATGGTAATCAGGCCAGGCAATGATTTCCATATATTGAACAAGATTCCCATGTTTTTATTCTGATTGATTAGGTGCGACTAAATTTCACGAAAAAACAACAGATAAACAAGCGAAAAATATAGGAATATGATTAATCGGAAGTGTGGGTTTTATATTGTTCATCTTTCAATACAATAAGTCGTGTTCCGACTTTTTTCTCAACACATGCAGCTTGCAGTCATCCAGCTTTCTAAAGGCAAATATTTCTCCTGACAGGTGGGGAGCCGGAACGCCTTTCCCAAAGAACTGGTTGCCGGTATATACAAAAGCTTCGTCCCACAGATTGATGGTGAGAAAACTATTCAGCAATTCGCCGCCACCTTCTACAATGACCGAAAGAATATCGCGCTGGTAAAGTTCGGTAAGAATTTGGGGTAAGATATTTTGGTCGAAATTGAGCGTAATAAATTTCAGATTTTCCGAATCCGGTTTTTCAATTCCTGTAAAAACCCAGGTTGGTGCCTTTCCGTCAAAAAGATGCAAGTCAGGGTCAAGTCGTCCAAGCCGGTCAATAACCAGCCTGATCGGTTGATTGCCTGTCCATTCGCGAACAGTCAGTGCCGGATTGTCGCATTCCGCGGTATTTGTTCCAATCAGAATGGCTGATTCTTCGGAGCGCTGTTTGTGTACCAGCCTTTTTGACAGCGCATTGGTAATCCATGTCGGATGCTGAGTTTCGGTGCGGTCGGTATCCATAAAGCCGTCGAGTGTTTGTGCCCATTTCAGAATGATGTACGGGCGTTTTTTCTCGTGAAAAGTAAAAAAACGACGGTTCAGTTCGCGACATTCATTTTCGAGTATACCAAGCTGAATTTCAATTCCTGATTTCCGCATCCGTTCGATACCTTTTCCGGCCACTTCTGCGAACGGATCGATGGTGCCGATTACCACACGCGGAATCCGGTTTTTAATAATCAGATCAGAACAGGGAGGCGTTTTCCCAAAATGCGCACAGGGTTCGAGCGAAACGTACAAAGTCGACTGGCTCAGCAATTCCGGATTTTTCACCGAGCGGATGGCATTCACCTCGGCATGCGGCTGGCCATATTTTTCGTGGTATCCTTCGCCAATAATCGTTCCTTCGTAAACAATTACGCAACCCACCATGGGATTGGGAGCTACATCGCCCATTCCGAGGAGCGCCAGATCGAGGCAACGTTGCATGAAAATTTCAGGAGTACACATCAGCGAAAAAATTAACTTTGCCAAAAATAACAATAAATGAAGCCAGGCATCGCATCCATCCGAAAAGAATTGGCAGGTTTTTTTTCTCCGGAAGAAATTGACAGCCTGATTTTCCTGATTTTCGAAAAACTGAAAGCTTATTCGCGCACCCAATTTTTGCTTGCTCAAGACGAAGAACTCAGCAAAGAAGAGCTGACTGAAATCGAGAAAATGGTAAGCAGGCTTAAAAACCACGAACCCATTCAATACATTCTTGGAGAAACAGAGTTCTACGGATTGCCGTTTTATACTGTTCCTGAAGTACTGATTCCGCGGTCCGAAACCGAAGAACTCGTTCAATGGATTCTACAGGATAATCAAATTCAGGCTCCGACTATATTGGACATCGGAACCGGCACCGGTTGCATTGCCATTTCGCTCCGGAAAAACATTCAACTTTCTACGGTTCTTGCCTGCGACATTTCGCCTGTTTGCTTGGAAACCGTCCGCCGAAATGCAGAACTAAATAGGGTTGACGTTTCCGTATTTAAATACGATATTTTAAATGGCACTCCTGAAGTTAGCTTTCCGGAGCTGGATGTAATTGTAAGCAATCCGCCCTATATTCGTGAAACAGAGAAAATGCTGATGGAGAAGAATGTGCTGGACTATGAGCCGGAGCTTGCCTTGTTTGTGCCCGATGATAATCCTTTGCTTTTTTACATTCAAATTGCCGATTTTGCACGGCTCCATCTTAAAAACGGAGGACATCTGTATTTCGAAATTAACGAAGCCTTCGGGAAAGAATGTTTTGAAATGCTTATTCAGAAAGGTTTTTCGGAAGTTGTTTTAAAAAAAGATATTCACGGCAAAGACCGGATGATCGGCTGCAGTCTCGTCAAAATTTAAGTTGAAAACCAAATAGACTATGGCACGAAATAATTATTTTCAGTTTAAACAATTCAGGATTATTCAGGAACAATCGGCCATGAAAGTGGGAGTGGATGGCGTGTTGCTGGGTGCCTGGGCCGATGCGGCATGTGCCGGACAAATTTTAGATGTTGGTACCGGTACCGGTCTCATCGCTTTGATGATGGCCCAGAAAAATAACTCTTCTCAAATAGATGCGATAGAAATTGAGCCGGAAGCATTTCAGGAAGCTTTGCTGAATGTTCAGCAAACACAGTGGAGTGAAAGAATTCAGCTTGAATGCTGTTCCTTTCAGGAGTTTATTGATCGAACCAACCGGAAATATGACCTCATTGTAAGTAATCCTCCGTTTTTCACAAACGGGCATAAAGCTCCGCTTGAAAATCGGGCCCAGGCCAGGCATTCCGATTCGTTGCCATTACCTGTTTTGATTTCAGGAGCAAAAGGCTTACTCAACGAAAATGGTAAGATCGCATTGGTTTTGCCGGTCGAAAGCCTTTCTGAAATTCAACAGTTAGCCGCTTCTGAAAAACTGTGCATTTCCCGTTTGTGCCGGGTCAAACCGAATCCGCAAAAACCGGAATTCCGCATATTGATCGAATTAACCAATTCAGAATGTATCGTTCAGGAAGAAAATCTAATGATTGAGTTTGAAAAACACTTCGATTATACTCCGGAATACAAGGCGCTTACAAAGAACTTTTACCTGAAGTTTTAAGGGTGTTTTTACACCAGAAACATAAACGGATTGTAGGTCTTATCCATCCGGTTGGCAAAGCGCTCAATGGAATTATGATCTAAATTTGAAACACTTTCCCGCACACCAGCTATCTTTTTGACCAGCATCTTTTCAATAAAATTCATTTTGTCGAAATTGAATTCTCCGCCGAAAATGGCTTCTGTTTTTGCCATTTGGTGTAATTCTTCCGGAAATGCATTTTTTATTTGTTCGCGTGCAATTTCAGGTTCGTACATGCAGCAAATAAACAGGCCGATTTCTTTGTTATTAAGCATTTCTATATTCGAAGTGCAGAAGTTTTTGATCCGTTTTTGGATTTGTCCGGCGTGAATGGACCCACCAATAATAATTCGGTCGAATTCGGTTAAAGGTGGCGAAGGATGATTTCGTATATCGATTGTAGTAATTTCTCCGGATAATTTTTGTGAAAGTTCTTTTACAGCTTTTTCGGTACAACCGTGTGTTGTTGTGTAAATAATAATGGTTTTCATGTTTTTGTTTTTACTCCCGTTGTTTCAAAGTTACGGAAACAGAATATATCAATCAGCCTGTTTTGTCATGATTTTTCGGATATATCTCGTGTTTTGTGCTGTTAATCAAACATTATTTTTCCAGGGTGGTTATTGTTAACGTATTTTATTCAGGAATAAAATAAAAGATATAGTTGTCTGAAATAGGAATAAATGATTATTTTTGCAGTCCAAAATTTGTAGCCATGATGAGTTTAATTAAGCACGACATAAAAATTGACGAAAGTTTTTACAGGCTTGAAGAAATCAGACACTTGACGGATGAGACGTTTTCCTTGAAATTGCCCAAAGCCCGGTTTGCCTTTAAAGCTGGACAACATATTTCTCTGGGTATTCACGGCGATTACCAAAGCAGGGAATATTCGATTTACAGTGGTGTGAACGACAAGAATCTGGAAGTGCTGGTTAAAGAAGTTGAAAAAGGTTATTTTACGCCTAAACTCCGGAAACTGAAACCTGGTGATCTGCTTGAAATTCATGGCCCTTTCGGAAAATTCGGAATGGAACCGGAAGCTGCCAAAACCGGAAAGTTTGTATTTATTGCAAGTGGAACCGGCGTTGCTCCATTCCGCAGTATGGTACGTACTTATCCTGAAATTGATTATACCCTGATTCATGGAGTTCGCTATGTCAGCGAATCCTACGATCAGCATGAATACGCAAGTGATCGTTATATTCTTTGCTCGAGCCGCGATCCGAAAGGAACTTATCACGGACGACTGACTGGTTATTTGAAAAACCGTACATTTGCCAGCGAAACTCAGTTTTATCTTTGTGGAAACAGCGATATGATTTTTGATGCGCTCGAAATTCTCAAAGAAAAGGGTTTTGAACGCGATCAGATAAGTTGCGAAGTCTATTTTTAGCTGGAGGCTGGTAATCAAAGGCCAACTGCTGGCAAAACAAAATTAGTTCAAATTTTAAAGCATGAAATATCACCTGATTACATTGGGTTGCCAGATGAACCTTTCGGATAGCGAGCGTGTTAGTGCCGTACTTGAAAACATGGGTTATGTTCGGACCGAAAACGAAGAAGAAGCCAATTTGCTTGGAATATTGGCCTGTTCAGTCAGGCAGAAACCTATCGACAAGATATACAACAAAATAGCTCAGTGGAACAAATGGAAAAATAAACGGAACCTGATTACTTTTGTTTCCGGATGTGTTTTACCTGCCGATAAAGAAAAATTCCTGAAGACTTTTGACCTGATTTTTCCCATGAGCGAATTGGCGCAATTTCCTGAGATGATCAGGGAGTACGGCGTTGTTACACCCGCCGGCCTGAAACCGCCCAAACCGGTAATGCCCCAAAATGAACATATTGCCGACATGTGGCATATTAAGCCCAAGTATCAGTCGACTTACGAAGCTTTTGTACCTATCCAGAACGGATGCGATAAATTTTGCACCTTTTGTGCCGTTCCTTATACCCGTGGCCGCGAAGTATCGAGACCTTCCGTTGAAATCATTGATGAAGTGCGTCATTTGGTGGAGCAGGGATATAAATCGATCACACTTTTAGGCCAGAATGTTAATTCATACGGACTGGATAAAAACGGAGAAGAAATCAATTTTACTGAATTGCTCCGGCAGATTGGTGAATACGGTAAAACTTCAACCGAGGAATTTTGGGTGTATTTCACTTCACCAAATCCGCAGGACATGAACCGCGACGTGATTGAGGTTATTGCTGCTTATTCGTGTTTGGCCAAGCAGATTCATTTGCCGTTACAGAGTGGAGATGAACGGGTGCTGATAAAAATGAACCGCCGTTATTCCATGGATAAATACCGGCGCATTGTTGGCGATATTCGGGAATTGATTCCTCAAGCTACTTTATTTACTGATATCATTGTAGGTTTTTCCGGTGAAGGAGAAACTGAATTTCAGCATACGGTTGAAGCCATGAATGAATTTGGATATAACATGGCCTACATCGCCATGTATTCGCCACGGCCTGGAGCTGCCAGTTACCGTTGGGAAAATGAAGTCTCGGGTGACGACAAGAAAGACCGTTTGCACCGCCTTACTGAAGTCCTGAAAATTTATTCGCGCCAATACAACGAAACATTGGTGGGTAGAACTTTTCGTGTATTGGTAAACGGAAGCGACCGCAAAACTGGTTTTTCGACCGGAATGACAGAGGGAAAACTAATTGTGAGACTCGATCAGTACGATGCTTCGCTGATGGGGAAAATCGTTGATGTGAAAATCACTTCTGCTGCCGACTTTTCGATGAGCGGCGAACTTCAGGAAGTGTTCAGTATTCAGTCTAAGTAATCAGTTTTGACTGCTGAGAATGCGACAGATATGAAATAAGAATAAAAATAAGCGCATCCACAAATAAAAATTGAAAAACAGATGTTGTATGCGCCAAAAGACAACCCTTGAAAATTTAATTCAATTACAAAAATCGTGAATCCAGATAACATAAGAAAGGTAGCCTTTAAAACCTTAGGTTGCCGTCTCAATCAATACGAAACCGATGCTCTGATTACTGATTTTGATGAGGCTGGCTATCAGTTGGTTAATTTTGACGAATCGCCAGATGTGGTGATCGTGAATACCTGTACGGTAACCAATCAAAGCGATCAGAAATCGAGAACCGTAATTAGCCAGGCTGCCCGAAAAAATAAGGATGCCGTTGTGGTGGTAACCGGCTGCATGGCCAATAATTTCAAAGAAAAACTGGAAAATCAGGAGAACATCACTTTTGTAGTCGAAAATAACCGCAAAAGTTCGATTCTGTCTTTGGTTGACGCCCATTTTTCAGGCGAAATAATGCATCCCAATCAATTGCCGCAGGATGTTTTTCGATACGAACCGGTTCGCAAAAGTTTGCATACCCGCAGTGCTGTGAAAATTCAGGATGGATGCGATAATTTTTGCACCTTTTGCATTATTCCGATGGTTAGGGGCAGAGCTGTTTCGAGACCGGTTGCCGAGGTTCTGGAAAGTGTCCGGAAAACCATCGAAAACGGATTCCGGGAAATTGTCATTACCGGAGTCAATATTGGCCGTTACGAAGACGGAGATGCACGGTTTGAAGATTTGCTTGCTCAGGTTCTGGAAGTTCCGGGCGATTTTAGGGTTCGTATTTCGTCGCTCGAACCAGATGGTTTTGGTGACCGTTTTGTGGAGCTTTTTGCCCATCCCAAACTGATGCCGCACCTGCATCTTTGTTTGCAGAGCGGTTCAGAAAAAACATTGCTTCGTATGCGTCGCATGTATGATGTTGAGCAATTTCGTAAAACAATCACCCAGTTCAGGGCCGTTTATCCTGATTTTAATTTCACTACCGATATCATTGTTGGCTTCCCGGGCGAAACGGAAGATGAATTTCAGGAAACGCTTGATGCCGTTAATGAATTTAATTTCAGTCACGTACATACCTTTAAGTATTCAGTGCGGAAAGGAACCCGTGCCGAACGACTTGAAAATCACGTTCCGGAGAAAGTAAAAACTGCCCGGTCGCGGCAAATAAGAGAGCTTTCAGAAGAGAATAAAGGACAATACCTGAGCACTTTTGTAGGTGAAACTCAATCAGTTTTGGTGGAAAAAATTACGCAAGGTATTGCCAATGGCTACGGACAACATTATATCCCGGTTCGTTTTAAAGCTTCGGGGGCGCAGAAAAATACCGTTCATACCATTAAACTTACAGAAATAAGGGGCTCAGGAGAAAATATGTACCTTTTTGGTGAACTAAATGATTAATTTTATTGTCTAAGGATTTTAACCTATTCTGTTGAATCAAATGACTACAAAAATTAAACAGAGTGAACTGAGAAACAATTCTGTTGAATTTCAGGATAACTTCAGGAATTATGATCAGATTTTAAAAATATTCCGAGAGAGATTGGCTCAGGTCAGTTCGCACGGTTCTGAAGTTGCGGTTGAGAAACACCGGTCGCGTGGTAAGTTGCTCGCCCGTGAGCGAATCAACCTCTTGCTCGATCAGCAAACACCATTTCTTGAACTTTCGTCGTTTGCTGCATACAATCAATATGAAAATGCTTTTCCTTCAGCCGGAATTATTACCGGAATAGGAGTTGTTCAGGGGCGTGAATGCCTGATTATAGCCAATGATGCCACTGTTAAAGGCGGAACATATATTCGCGAAACCATCAAAAAACACGTTCGGGCGCAGGAAGTGGCCCGCCAAAATAAACTGATCTGCATTTATCTGGTCGATTCCGGAGGTATTTATTTACCTGAGCAAGCCCATGTTTTTCCGGATCGTTTCGATTTTGGCCGGGTATTTTACAATCAGGCACGCATGTCAGCCGAAGGCATTCCGCAATTATCGGTGGTTATGGGTTCGTGCACTGCCGGTGGCGCCTATGTTCCTGCCATGAGTGACGAAACAATCATGGTGCGCAATCAGGGAACCATATTTATTGGAGGTCCTCCGCTGGTGAAAGCTGCTACCGGAGAGGAAGTTACTCCGGAAGAACTTGGAGGTGCTGATGTTCATACGCGCATTTCGGGAGTTGCCGATCACATGGCCGAAGATGATGTTCACGCGTTGCAAATCTGCCGTGATATTGTGGCCGGATTACCAGTTCAGGAAAAGCAGAAAATAAACACCAGGCCAGCAAAAGAACCGAACTTTCCGGCTGAAGAATTGTATGGTTTTTTGCCCGCTGATCTGAAGAAACCGATCAATGCTCATGCTATCATCGAACGGCTGACTGATGGAAGTGAGTTTCAGGAATTCAAGGCCAACTACGGAAAAACACTGGTGACTGGCTTTGCACATATTTGGGGATTTCCTGTCGGGATTATTGCCAACAATAGTTTTCTGACTTCAGAAAGTTCGCTGAAAGGCGCACATTTTATTCAGTTGTGTGTGCAGCGGAAAATTCCAATCCTTTTTTTACAGAATATTACCGGCTTTATTGTCGGCAAAAAATACGAACATCAGGGCATTGCCCGCGATGGAGCCAAACTGATCAATGCGGTGGCAAATGCTGCTGTTCCCAAATTTACAGTGATTATGGGCGGCTCATTTGGCGCCGGAAATTACGCGATGGCTGGTCGTTCATTCGATCCGCATTTCCTGTTTATGTGGCCGCATTCCCGCATTTCGGTCATGGGCGGAGAGCAGGCGGATGGTGTGCTCCGCAGTATTGGTAACAGCGGTTCTGCTGATTCGCTTCTCGATCGGTTTAATGAGGAAGGTTCGTCTTATTACAGTTCGTCGCGATTGTGGGACGATGGGATTATCGATCCGGTTGATACGCGAAAAATTCTGGCAATGGCCATTTCCGTATCGCTTAACCGGCCATTTGCAGAGTCGGCTTACGGGGTGTTCCGAATGTGAAACGAGTTCTGGATTACAAATATCATTACATTTCTGTGACAGACAGGAAAATTAAAATATACATTGAATGAATTCTTTAAACGTGGAACAAAATTACAGATACATTGAAGTTCAAATTGAGGGTTTGGTTGCACGGATTAACCTGAACAGGCCTGAACGCCACAACGCCATCACTCCTGACTTGCTTACGGAATTGAATAGTGCCTTGAACGAGGTTTCCGCCATGGACGAACTTTTGTTTGTCGTTCTTTCCGGAAATGGACGCTCGTTTTCAGCTGGTGCAGACCTAAACTGGTTTTCCGGATCCGAGGAACGTACTCAGGAACACAATACGGGTCAGTATAAACAACTTGCTAATGTGTTACTGAAGTTATTTCAATTACCACAGATTACCATTGCTGCTGTTCGGGGTAACGTGTTTGGCGGAGGAATCGGACTGATGGCAACCTGCGATTTTGTACTGGCCGAAACCAATACCCGATTCATGTTCAGCGAAGTGAAACTGGGCCTTTTGCCTGCAACAATTCTGCCTTTTGTGGCCAAACGACTGTCGGTACAAAATCTCCGGAAATGGATTTTGACAGGGAAACAATTTTTTGCCAATGAAGCCCATCAGGCCGGACTGGTTGATATACTAGCTGTTGAAAGTCAGCTGGAATCCACCTTGACGAATTTTCTGACTTCGTTTGACGCTGCATCTCCATCAGCCGTTAAAATGGCAAAACAGGTCATAAACCAGGTTACATTCGCTGAAATTGAAGTAACTGACACCGAATTCACTTCAGGTATTTTAGCCAAAGCACTTGTTTCACCTGATGGACAGGAAGGAATCCGTGCATTTCTGGAAAAACGGAAGCCGGTTTGGAAAAAGCCTCACCCACCTCAAAGGGGATAGGCTGCTAATTCAGATTAAGGTTGGTTGAATGAAAGTAATATGAATTTGCACTTTGAAAGTCCCCCTTTTGGAAAATCTTGAGAACCTGTTTAAAAATAGAATTAAAAGTATTTAAGCACAGAGAAATAGAATTAATCCATAGCAAATGCCAGGTTGAATTGAAGATTTCAAAAGTATTGTTTTCTCAAAAAGTACTTTTTTTTGAAGTGCAATCTGCAAAGCTGAACGACAAGTTCTTTGATCGAAATTAAAACTCTCTGTGTTAAATTAAAACAGTCACTTAGTAGCTTAAAAAGACTTTAAACTTGAAAACCTTTCAGAAAATACTTATAGCCAACCGCGGCGAGATTGCTGTCCGTGTTATTCGGGCCGCACAAAAGTCAGGCATTCGTACGGTTGCAGTTTATGCTGCCGATGATGCTGATTCGTTGCACGTTTCGCTGGCCGATGAGGCCATTTTTCTTTCCGGAGATACATTGAACGAAACTTACCTCGATCAGGATAAAATTATACAGATTGCCATTGAAACAGGTGCCGGGGCTATTCATCCGGGCTATGGATTTTTTTCTGAAAATGCCGGTTTCGCACGGAAGGTAGCCGACGCCGGATTGGTTTTTATTGGCCCTTCGCCGGAAAATATTGGATTGATGGGCGAAAAAACGCAGGCACTTGCCTACGTCAAATCGCTGGAAATTCCGGTATTGCCATCTTTTCACGGAACAGTTGACGAATTGCTAAAGCATGCTGCGGAAATGGATTTCCCGATCATGGTGAAAGCTTCAGGTGGTGGCGGCGGCAAGGGAATGGTGATTTGTAATTCTACCGACGAATTGTTACCGGCTCTTCAAAAGGCTGAACGGCAGGCCGCAAGCTATTTCGGAAATAGCGAACTGTTCATCGAAAAATATTTGCCACGTGCCCGTCACATTGAAGTTCAGTTGATGGCTGATCATCAGGGAAATGTGCTTCACTTTTATGAACGTGAATGTACCGTTCAGCGACGATTCCAGAAAATTATGGAGGAAGCTCCATCTCCATCGGTTGATGAATTTTTACGGGTTGAGCTGACTTCCGCGGCAGTGAAAATTGCCCGCTCAATGAATTACCGTAATGCCGGTACGATTGAATTTTTGCTCGATGAAAACGGGCAGTTTTATTTTCTGGAGATGAATACCCGCATTCAGGTGGAGCATCCGGTTACCGAGATGATTACAAACTCCGATATGGTTACACTTCAATTGCAGGTTGCCGCCGGAAATCCGCTGACATTGAAGCAGGAAGACATTCATATTTCGGGTCATGCTGTTGAAGTTCGTCTTTGTGCTGAAGATGCGGGGAATAATTTCAAACCCTCGGCAGGTCAGCTTTCGCTTTGGAGAGTTCCACAGAAAGAGCATCTTCGGATTGAAACATTTGTTCAGGAAGGAATTACCGTTTCGCCGAATTACGATTCGTTGCTTTCCAAGCTGATAGTTTGGGGAGAAAACCGTGAAACGGCAATTGATCAGATCGGGCAAGTATTGTCAAATACATTTATTTCCGGAGTTCATACAAACCTGTCTTTTTTGTCGGCATTGGTTGAAAGTGAGGTCGTTCGTGAAAATCGGATTTACACGCGATATGTGGATGAAAATCTGGATTCAATCAACAAAAAGGTTCAGGGAAAAAAGGATAATCTGAACAAACACAAGCTTATTGTTGCTTACCTGATTTTTCATTTTAAGCATCCGGATCACTCCGGAAGTTCGATCTGGAATCAGATTGGATATTGGCGGATGAGTTCCGGATTTGAGGTCTCCGTTGACGATGGAAAATATATATGCCAGTTTCAATCCAATCAGGACGAAAAAAAAATACGGATTAATCAGGAAGAATATTTCGTTCCATTCGTTCAGTTGAATGGAAATTTACTGGAAATAGAAATCAATAAACAGTTGTGCGTTTTTTATTGTATTGAAAATGAGAATGAAACAATTATTGAATCGGACGGATTTTCTTTTGCACTGCGCAGTAATTTGCTTTTAAGTCAGGTTACACTGAATAGAAAAAATGCAGGCCCTGAAAAGGTTTTTCAAAACCTTATTTGCGCGGATTTGTTTGGAAAGGTGTTGAAGTTAAATATTCGAGTCGGAGATAAGGTCAGTTCAGGTCAGTTATTGCTGACTTTGGAGTCGATGAAAACAGAAATTCATGTGCTTAATCCTGTTAATGCCAGGGTGAAAAAAGTTCATGTCAGCGAAGGTGATGCAGTGGTCGAGAAAGAATTGCTGGTGGAGTTGGAGCCGATAGGCGATGGGGATTAGTTTGCTTTACTGCGAACATAACAAATGTAATTAAACGTAACGCGGTCGTCGAATCAACTATCTGAATGGTTAGGAACGTCCACTTACATTGAACTTGAAATTTTGGAATTAAATATATGAATGCATTACTACTAGAAAAGCATCACCAGATCAGGGAGAAAGTGAGGCATTTTGCGGAAAAAATTATCAAACCCGTGATTGATGATTTTGACGAAAAAGAAATTTTTCCCGTTGATCTTGTTCGTGAAATGGGCAAAACCGGAGTTCTGGGAATGACAGTTCCTTCGGAATTTGGTGGACAGGACAGCGATTGTCTTTCGTATATTATTGCCATTGAAGAAATGGCGCGGGTTGACAGTTCGATGGCAGCCACACTTGCCGCGCACAACTCGCTTGGAGTTGGCCCTATATTGGAATTTGGTACACAGAAACAGAAGGAAACCTTTCTTCCTGCATTTTGTACGGGCGAAAAACTTTGGGCTTTTGGGCTAACTGAAGAGAATGCAGGTTCTGATGCTCAAGGTGTGGAAACAACCGCTCAGATTTCCGGGAATGAATTTCTGGTTAATGGTTCAAAAAAATACATCACCAACGCCACCTCGGCCATATCCGCAGGAATGACCATTTTGGCCATCACCGGGGAAAAAGATGGACGCAAGGAAATGACGGCTATTCTGGTTGAAAAGGAACGCGAAGGTTTTGTCCGCGAAACCATGAAGAACAAATTGGTGTGGCGGGCGGCTGATAATGGAATTTTGTATTTTAACGATTGCCGTGTTCCGCTCGAAAATCAGTTGGGTGAACGTGGAAAAGGTTTTAAAATTATGCTGAAAACGCTCGACTCAGGGCGTTTATCTATTGCAGCCATTGGTCTTGGTCTGGCACAGGGTGCCTACGAAATGGCGATGGCTTATGCCAAATACCGTCGGCAATTTGGCAAGTCGCTCAGCGAATTTCAGGTTATCGCGTTTAAATTGGCCGATATGGCCATGAAAATTGAAAATGCCCGGAATACACTTTATAATGCTTGTTGGCTGAAAGACAATCATCATCCGTTTGCGCAGCAGGCTGCCATGTCAAAACTGTATTGTTCTGAAATTGCCCGGGAAGTGGCTGATGAGGCGGTTCAAATACTCGGTGGTGCCGGTTTGTTCAAAAACCGCGAATGGCCTATCGAACGATTTTACCGCGATCAGCGTTTGCTGCAAATCGGTGAAGGAACTTCCGAAATTCTCCGGATGGTGATTTCACGAAACATTTTGAAAGAGTAGAAAACGTTTGGATTGCCTGAAGTTTTCCTTATTTATCGATCATAACTAAAAAAGACGTATTTTTCAGGATGTTTCGGCATTCATCAATCCTAATTCACTATTTGTAATGGACAACGATCGGAAACTCGAACACATCAAACTGGCACTTGATTCCCGGACTAAACTGTCTGAACAGGATCGTCGTTTCATCTACGAACCTATGCTGTCGGCTCATCCTGAAAATCCGGATTTGAGTATTCGTTTTTTGGGGAAAACGATGCAAACTCCTATTTGGGTTTCGAGCATGACCGGAGGTACCGGAGTGGCTCGCAGCATCAATGGTAACATTGCCAGGGCCTGCCGCGAATTTGGGATGGGAATGGGATTGGGTTCATGCCGTAAAATACTTTTCGATAAAACCCATTGGGACGATTTTAATTTCCGTGATGAAATTGGCAACGAACAGCCTTTTTGGGCTAATCTCGGTATCGCTCAGGTTGAAGAATTGCTGCTTTCAAAAAATAGTCAGGCTATCGTCGATTTGGTTGGTGAGTTGCGCGCCGATGGACTTATTGTTCATGTCAATCCTTTGCAGGAATGGTTTCAGCCCGAAGGAAACCGACTGAAACAATCTCCTGTCGAAACCATCAGGCAGCTACTCGGTCAGGTTCAGCTAAAAATAATAGTGAAAGAAGTAGGGCAGGGTTTTGGTCCTGAAAGTTTGCGGCAATTGCTTGCTCTTCCGATTGAAGCCATCGAGTTTGGTGCATACGGCGGAACCAACTTTTCGAAACTTGAAATGTTGCGTGGCGATCAGCAAAAACTCGAAGCCAGTTTGCCATTTGCTTTCGTGGGGCAGTCGGCTAGCCAAATGGTTGATTCGGTTAACCTTATCCTGAAGGAAAATCCGTATCCTGCATGTCGTCAGCTGATTATTTCAGGCGGTATTCAAAATGCATTGGATGGCTATTATTTGACTTCGAACAGTCAGCTTCCTTCGGTTTTCGGAATGGCTTCGGCCGTTTTGAAGCATGCCTCAGAAAGTTACGAATCGCTGGCCGGATTCCTTGAAAATCAGATTCAGATCCTTCAACTGGCAAAAGCCTATTTGAGAATTAATACCGATTATCATGGATGAGTCCATTATTCAGGGGTTTTCGAAATATTCCAAAGAACAGCGAATCAATACTCTGATTCATAAATACGGTTTTGATGAAGATTTAGCCAGGCGGCTGAGTTCTTTCGAGGCTAAGGACGATACGACTCGAAAGATCATTGATGATCTGAGTGAAAACCCGATTTCCAGTTTCAATCTTCCTTTTTCGATTGCTCCGAATCTGGTGGTAAACGGCAAAAATTTGTTTTTTCCACTGGTTTCTGAAGAAAGTTCGGTCGTAGCTGCTTTGGCTAATGCTGCCGGGTTTTGGGCAGTTCGCGGTGGTTTCCATGCCGAA
Source organism: Prolixibacteraceae bacterium (assembly GCA_035648135.1). Taxonomy (GTDB): domain Bacteria; phylum Bacteroidota; class Bacteroidia; order Bacteroidales; family Prolixibacteraceae; genus Aquipluma. The sequence goes on along the minus strand of DASRMB010000017.1, from coordinate 96,099 downwards.
GTGTTGGGCACGGAGAAAAAGGGTCAGGTTCATTTTAAATGGAACGGAAATCCGGAGAAATTGAAATTGATTTTCCCTGAAATCAGGGTGAAATTATTGGCTGAAAGTGCATTTCTGACTGCTAAAATGGAGGAACGCGGAGGAGGAATCTGCTCTATTGAACTGAAAGAAAAGCCACGCGTTTTGGGTGGATATTTTCAGCTGGATGCGGCTTTTGAAACCTGCGATGCGATGGGTGCCAATTTCATCAACTCCTGTCTGGAGCAATTCAGCAAAAGCCTTCAGGAGTATTTCCGGACGAGCAAACATGTTTCGGACGATGAGCGCGATTGCGAAATCATTATGGCGATTTTGTCTAATTACACCCCTGAAAGTCGGGCTCGTGCCTGGGTGGAATGTCCTGTGGGTGATTTGCTTGAAGGGAAATCAGAAGAGGAATGTCAGCTGTTTGCGGAGAAATTTGAGCAGGCTATCCGAATTTCGCAAGCCGATGTTTCACGTGCAGTGACACACAATAAAGGTATTTTTAACGGCATTGATGCGCTGGCAATAGCGACCGGAAACGATTTCAGGGCCATTGAAGCCTGCGGTCACGCCTTTGCTGCCAGAAGAGGCCAATATTCAGGACTCACCGATGTCAGCATTCACGATGGAACTTTTCGTTTCAGTATTGAACTGGCACTTGCAGTTGGCGTTGTTGGTGGTGTAACTGCTGTTCATCCGCTGGCTAAACTGGCCATGCAGATTCTTGGAAATCCATCAGCACCTGAGCTGATGATGGATCTGGCAGTTGCAGGACTGGCATCCAATTTCGGGGCAGTCAAAGCGTTGGTCTCTGTCGGGATTCAGCACGGGCACATGAAAATGCACCTGAGTAATATTCTGAATCAATTGAATATTCCGGAAGAAAAACGTGATGTCATGCAAAACTATTTTCAGGATAAAACGGTTAGTTATTCCGCAGTGGAAACATACTGGGAAAGTTTAAAATAGAATATAATCCTGACAGGTTTCTGAAACCTGTCAGGATTGAAAAGATTAACAACACTTAATAGCAAAATATATTGTCTGTTCAAACTACATATCACGCTAACGGAAAGCTGCTTTTAACCAGTGAGTATCTGGTGCTTTACGGAGCAAAAGCAATTGCTTTGCCTTTAAAAGTCGGACAACGGCTAACTGTTTCCGAAGGACAGGCATCTGATTCGATTGTCTGGCAGGCTTTTCACGATGGAAAAGTTTGGTTCTCGTGTGAACTTAATCCAACAGATTTTTCAGTAGTAGATACCAGCCATCCGGAAAGAGCTGAAACTCTAAGTAAAATCTTTCAAACCGTACAAATTTTAAATCCTGATTTTCATCCAGGAGCAGGAACATGCATCGACACTTTTCTGGATGCTAATCCTGAATGGGGTTTTGGAAGCAGCAGTACCTTAATTAGTTTGGTTTCTCAGTGGTCGGGAGTCGATCCGTTTATTCTGAATGAACTTGTCTTTAGCGGTTCTGGATTTGATATTGCCTGTGCTAAGGCTGATGGGCCTATCTTTTATATTAAAAATGATCCGATACAATCGATCTCTCTGGATTATCCGTTTTCGGAACAGTTATTTCTGGTTTATTCAGGCCAGAAAAAGAAAACACTGACTGAAGTGAATGATTTTCTAAAAAGGGGAAAAGTCCCTGTTTCGCTTATTCGTGATGTTTTGCAAATTTCAGATGAATTTGTAACATGCCGCAATCAGAATGAGTTCAACCGACTAATGAGGAGGCACGAACAACTGGTTGGTGAGCTAATCGGAAAAATTCCGGTCAAAGAGGAGTTATTCGCTGATTTTAAAGGTGAGATCAAATCACTTGGTGCCTGGGGCGGAGACTTTTATCTGATTTCAACTTTATTGTCTTTTTCAAGAGTAAAAAGATACTTTCAATCCAAAGGACTGACCACTGTTTTTAGATGGAATGAATTGATTTTAACACGGCAATAAACATGAGCGGAACGATAAGCCATACACAAGTGAGCAAATGGAGATGTCCGTCGAATATTGCTCTGGTGAAATACTGGGGCAAGCGTGATTTTCAGAAACCGATGAACCCCTCGTTGAGTTTTTCACTTCAGAATTCCTTTACTGAAACGTCGGTTGAGTTATTTAAAGAAGGCGATGAGAAAGTAGAATTTTATTTTGAAGGTGTTGCCAGTGCGTTTAGTGAGCGGATTGAAAAGTATCTCGACCATCTTTCATCACGGTTACCCTGGATTAAAAAATATAATTTTCGTATTTACAGCCGAAACAGTTTCCCTCATTCGGCTGGAATCGCCTCGTCCGCTTCATCGTTTGGTGCGCTTGCTCTGTGTTTGACAGAGATTGATTTTGCCTTTTCAGGAAAAGATACTGACAGCTCTGATTTTTTACAGAAGGCTTCGGAATTGGCCCGAATAGGGAGTGGAAGTGCCTGTCGGTCGGTGTACCCGGGTTTCACTGTCTGGGGGCAGAATCATTTGTTCGAAACCTGTAGAGACGAATATGCCATACCTCTTTCTGAAGGAATTCACCCCATATTTTCAGGGCTTCGGGATGCCATCCTGTTTGTCGATTCGGGAGTTAAGGATGTATCAAGTTCGGTCGGTCACCGACTGATGGATGATCACATCTATCAACGTTCACGAATTGCTCAGGCTTTTGAAAATATCAACGGCTTGTATCTGGCTTTACTGACCGGGAATAAGGATAAATTTATAGAAATCGTTGAAAGTGAGGCTTTAAGTTTGCACGCGATGATGATGACTTCCAATCCATCATTTATTTTGCTGAAACCAAATAGTCTGGAATTAATCAGCCGGATTCGCCGTTTCCGTGAGAAGTCAAAAATTCCGGTTTGTTTTACCATTGATGCCGGACCAAATATTCATTTACTGTATTTTAGTGAAAATGAATTAGATGTGAAAGCTTTTGTTGAACGTGAGCTGCTGGTCTTTTGCGAAAATGGAAAATGGATTGACGACGGAATTGGCGGAGGACCTGAACAAATGAAGGACTGATGTGTGTTACGAGTTGCGGGGTTTACTAATCTCGTAATACGAAACAAGAAATGAAATATGGAATTTAAAACTCACTTTAACTCGAAACTTCTTCTCTTTGGTGAGTACGGACTGATGTGCGATGCGATGGCGCTATCGGTTCCTTTTCCGCAGTTCTCCGGACATTTGGATCTGGATACCGATCGGGCTCATCAGGAAAGTTCGGCTGAGATCAGTAAATTTCACGAACACCTGAAAAAAGGAGAATCCTTTCGGAAACTACATTTCCCGTTCGATTTGGTAAGTCTGGAGAATGATCTCAGCAAAGGATTATTTTTTAATTCCGATATTCCGCAACAATATGGTGTTGGTAGTTCCGGTGCTTTGGTGGCAGCGCTTTTTAGTCGTTATGCTGCCGGTTTTATTCCTGAAAACGAATTGGATCCTGAATTCTTAAAAGCTGATTTTGCTTTGCTTGAAAGCTACTTTCACGGAAGAAGTTCCGGAGTCGATCCGCTGATTTCTTTTTTGAACCGGTCGTTGATGATCGATTCAAAAAAAACGGTTCAGCTTGTTGAATTTGATTTGGCCCGAACCGGTTTATCTGTTGCGCTGATCGATACCCGGACAACCGGGGCAACCGGACCGCTGGTGCAACATTTTATCGACCGGTTTAATTTTCCGGAGTTCGTGGCCGCTTTTGAATCGCAGTTTATACCTGCCAATAATGCTTGTATTGAGTCGTTGATGAATGGCGATAAAAGGGCATTCTTCCTTTCCCTGAAGCAACTTATTTCTTATCAATTAAATCATTTTAGCCGGATGATTCCCGGTGATTTCCACACCGTCATTAAAGATGCGCTTAACGAACAGGTCTATATTAAACTGCTTGGTTCTGGCGGTGGCGGTTTTCTGCTGGTTTTTGCCGAGTCAGAAATTATCCGGAACAACTGGACAAAAAAACATGGAATTCAAGTGCTGAAGGTGGTTTGATGGATTCGGTGAATCCTGATAACTTATTTGATAAACCTTTTCGATTATGGCGTTCATGGATGATCGCCAGCTGTTTTTCTATATAACAAAAATAGCCCGAACCTCATTTTGAAAAAATGAGATCCGGGCTGGTGATTTAGTTGGTAATTTATTTAACTTGAATGCTCTGAGGAGCCTACATTGTTGGTTAATATTACAAGCAATATATTGGAAAAAACAGCAGAGTGTGTTGAAAAAACAAAATGCACTCAATCATTAAATTTTCCTCCAAAAACGAATTTATTACCAGGAAGGATTCTGAACAAGATTCGGATTTTTATCGATTTCTCCTTGTGGTACCGGGAACCAATAATTTTTCTTTTCAAATTTCCGATGTTGATATACACTTCGTTTGAAAAATGCGTTGGGATTAGCTTCATTATCATCATTTTCTGTTCCGCTGAAATTCATTCCCCAAAAATCTCTGTTTAGGGTTTGTTCTCCAATTTTCCAACGACGAATATCGCGGTAACGAATGCCCTCACAATTCAGCTCAACCCGACGTTCACGACGAATCGCTTGTCTCATTTCATCTTGAGATAAACCAGATTCTAATCCAGGAATTCCGCCTCTTTCCCGGACAAGATTAACATACTTTAAAATGTCTGGATTGTTAGGGTCAACTTCATTCAATGCTTCTGCATAATTCAGGTAGGCTTCTCCTAATCGATACAAGATTCCTGGATGATAAGGGTCAATTCCATTTCTTGGATCAAAATCGGGGTGAATGCCCTTTCGTAATAAATATCCATTTTGGGGTGCATCATGGGTTGGGCCACCATCCCATGCTCCTGAATAAAATCGTGTAGTTCGGTTTTCCCTTCTGTACCAACATTCATTGTACAGAACTGAAATATAAAAACGTGGTTCACGACCAACATACATATTGTAAGTACCAGGCAATGCAACCTGACCGTTCCCCTTAACTTCAATCCATTGAGTGTTTCTAATGTCTGATGTTGTAGAAAACCCCTTTTCTACATAACCAGAGTTTGGGTCGGTGATAGGCAGGCCATTCTTCATAGAAAAAGCATCAACTAAAGACTGGGTAACACCTAATCCTCCGTTCCCTGCAGTACCACGAGGAGTTGCATGTTTATTCCGTTCGCCTATACTACAATCAGGACGCGCAAACAAGATTTCGTTGTTACCGTCTGTTGTTTTTTTAAACATCATGTTTTGATAGGAAAGAAATGGATCAATTGAACCATCAGTATTGTATTCATAATATAATTTGTGCCCGTTTAATTCAGCAACCGTAATCAGCTCTTTACAGGCATTCGCGGCTTTTGTCCATTTTTCGGCACTATAAACACTATTGAATAATTTCACCCCTTTATTGTTGACAAAATCCTTGTAGTCGGCATTCCCATTGACCAATGGGCTTGCAGCAAAAAGTAGCATTCGTGCCCGTACAGCCAAACACATAATTGAGGTTGCCCTTCCAAATTTTTGGTTACTGGTGTAAGTTGGGGGAAGGAGTGTGGACAATTCTTTAAGTTCATTATCAATCCAATCGATGGTTTCGTCGATTGGTGTTTGCCCTATTAACAAATCTTCTCCTGAAGCATCTGAAGGAGTGATACCGGGCTTAAATGGTATCGGACCGTAAACATCGATCATCAATGAATAATAATAGGCGATTAGAAATCTTGCCTCGTATTTCATATTCAGAACGTCAGACTCTGTAAATTTTTGAGCGACGTTTGCTTTTACGTTATCAATTAAAATATAAGCAGAACGTATTCTTTTAGGAAGTTCAGACCAATAATTAGGACTCCAACTTGAAGTAGGATTCCAGTTCCCGGTTTGTTTGCCAATCACAGTCCAACCAAATTGTTCCCAGCCAGTTGAGGGGACCATATCATCGGATAAAGGATCAAAACCGATTTCTCTGACGTAACCCCATACTGGATCTGGAACACTGGCATAAATACCAGCCAGCCAATCTTCGGTGCGTACTTTATCGTTAAACACCATGTCAAGCGTCAATTGATCATCAGGCATTTTGTCCAGGTACTTTTCACAGGAGCAAAATACACTGCTAAGTAGCAGCAGTAATATAAATATATTATTTTTCATAATCATTCAATTTTTTAAAATCCAAAAAAATCTAAAAATTCACCTCTAATCCAACGGATAATGATTTCATTACAGGATACCTCAGGCCATTATTTGTATCAATTTCGGGATCCCATAATTTAAAGCCGGAAAAAGTCAGAATATTTGATCCCCGGACAAATATTCTTGCACTATTCATATAAGCTTTTGCCAGTATGTTTTTTGGAAAGTTATATCCAAACTCAATATTTTTAAGTCTCAGAAGGCTCATATCCCTGAGCCACCAGGTTGAGGATTGATTGTTGTTGGCACTTTGATAATCGGAGAGCCTTGGATAAAAAACATCCTGACGTGGATTTTCAACTGTCCATCGGTCAACTACGTTGGTAAGAATATTTCCCATAGATCCATTTGCACTACCCGGAATAAAATTGGCACCACCAATAATCCGATATGTTTTTCCTATTCCTTGAAAAAAGAAACCTAAATCAAAGTTTTTGTACTTCAGGTTAGCTCCAAACCCAAAGACCATTTGCGGATCCCAAGTTCCTCCAATTGCACACTTATCTAGGTCATCAATTCGGTTATCCTTATTTATGTCCTTATACTTAATATCTCCGGGACGCACCGGACCAAATGTATGTGCCGGAATATTCTCGTTTAAAGTTCCTTGTTCTATATCAGAAAAATCTTCGTTTGTGAAAAGACCATCAGCAACTAGTCCAAAGATTTGACCGATCGATTTGCCAGTTGATTGACGATTGGTTCCTTGTAATGCAAGCGGTTCATCCTGCTCAATAATGGTATTAACTGCATAGGTGAAAGTTCCACGAACAGAAACAAAAAGATCCTTTGTAACTTGTTTATTGACATCTAAGGATAAGTCAATCCCTTTATTATCAACCTTTCCGAAATTGGCCCATGGAGCATTTATAAATCCACTTGAACCCGGAATTGTTTTTCGTTGCATAAAAATATCACGACGCATCTCTTTGAAGAAATCAGCCTGGAATTCGATACTGTTCCACAATCCTAATTCGAATCCAATGTTAGCTTTAGTGACGGTTTCCCAGGTTAAATCTTCATTGCCCTGATCACCTTCTCTTCGACCTGCCCGATTGTAATCGTTATTTACTCCCCAACGATAGCCATCAGTATCTCCGATTGTTGTGATGTATGCAAAACGGCGTCCATCTAAATTGTCATTCCCTACTAAACCATAGGAACCTCTAAATTTAATTTTAGAGATTGTTTTTTTGAACGGTTCCATAAAGGGTTCCTCCGAAAGCAACCAACCCGCTGCAACTGACGGAAAAAATCCATAACGATTTCCTGAAGCGAAATTTTCGGATCCGTTGTATCCGAAATTGAATTCTGCGATGTAACGTCTTGCAAATGAATAAGAAAAACGTCCTGCAATACCTTGATACCTAAACGGAAGTTTGGAGCCGTTATCGTATTGCCTTTTGTTAAATAAGAACATGGCATCAATATAATGCTTCCCGAAATTTTGGTTGTAGGAGATATTGGTTTCCATGTAGGTGCTTTTATCTCCCCAGTCAGAACCGGTTGAATAATCTAAAAAGGATTGCCCGTAGCTTGCAATAACAAGCTGTAAATTTCCGTCGGCATCCCGACCGACGGCTGGATTATAATAGTCAGGGCTTTTGGATCTTGTGACAGAGTTATTAGAATATCGGTCAAATGAGAAAAGTGCTTTTGCCTTTAATCCCGGAACTAAAAATTTCAAATCCTGTTCAAAGGAAAATAGTGATTCTATTTTACTTGCACTGCTTCTTTCATAACCACTCTGGGTTGCCATAGCCCAGGGATTCGATCGTTCCGGTGTTCTTGGAATTTCTCCGGTGGAATATATGGCTGGATGGACGTATGGGGGAATGGTGAACGCTTCAGTAAATAATGCGTCAATCGATTGGGCTGGAGCATTCCTATCTTGCATGTAACCTCCAACATTAAACCGAAATAATGTGGTTGGGGTCAGGTTCATATCTACATTCGAACGAACATTATATCGTTTTAATTTTAGAGAAGAATCCCATCCCTGCGTTTTATCTCTTTCGATTATTCCATCTTCGCTGTAATAAGATGCGACCAAAGAATACCGTAAAATTTTAGAACCACCCGAAACAGAAAAATTTACCCGACTATTTTTAGCCTGATCTTTTGTAATTAGATCTAACCAATTTACATCGGGATACAAATCCGGATCAACTTTATTTCTTATGTTATCAATCTGTTCTTGGCTGTAAAGACCTTCTGCCCCACTTTCTTTGCGTATACCATTCATTATTTCCAGGTAATCAGCAGCACCAACAAAACTGGGTAGTTTAGATGGTTGAGTAAAACCTTGTTCTGCACGAACAGTAATTTTGGGTTTACCTATTTCTCCCCGCTTGGTATTGATTAAAATAACCCCATTAGCTCCGCGTACGCCATACACAGCACTTGCTGAAGCATCTTTTAGAATTGAAAATGAAGCAATTTCCTCCGGATCGATATTGTCTAATGAGCGTTCGATACCATCAATGAGAACAAGTGGGTTTCTGTTCCCTCCAAATGTACTAATCCCCCTGATCCAGAAGCTTGAATTATCGTAGCCTGGTTCTCCTGAACGCTGAACAGCAATCACCCCGGCAAGTTGACCGGCCAGATTATTGCTCATTGATCGAGTTGTCCCAACTTTTAGTTTTTGGGGATTAATAGTTGTTATTGAACCTACAACAGAGTATTTTTTTTGTGTTCCGTAACCCACTGCAACTACTTCATCTAATCCAACAGTTTCATCCTCAAGAAATATGTTAATTATTGATTTTTTCCCGATAATTACTTCCTGAGATTTCATCCCAATAAAGGAGAAAATAAGGGTATGGGTATCATCCGGAACATTCAGACTGAAAGTTCCATTGTTGTCTGTAATCGCACCGATAGTGGTCCCTTTGACAACAACACTTACACCGGGGAGTGGAATTCCTTTCGAATCTTTGACTGTACCTGTAAGTGCCTTTCGTTGCTGGATCTCCAATTCGGTCCGCACGATGTTGGGTAATTCTCTGGTGTCCGGCGATAAAATCACAATCTGTCGATCGTAGATTTTATACGAGTTTTCAGTGCCATTAAAGACCTGGTTAAGAATGGATTCGACGGTATCGTCATTGACTTCTACATTCACTTTACGGTCGGCGTCCAACTGTTTTTCGTTGTAAAGCATGATGAATTCGCTGTTGTCTTCAATCTTCTGAAATACTTCACGGACTGTTACCCCACTTAATTTTAGTTTAAACCTGGTTTGCTGGGAATAACTGTTTCCGGCAACCGTAACCATCGTAATTAAAACGAAGAATGTTAAGAATTTCATCCGTAATAAAATTTTAGACATGCTTCCCGGGGGGAAACATTCCCATTTACACTTTTTTTCCATAACTTTGTAAAGTTTACATTTAACACTTGTATTCAACGATTGAAGTCGGTAGGTTGGTAGACTTACCGGCTTTTTTTATCTCATTTTAAGTTCTGTTATTTTCTTCTCAATTAATATTTTATCTCCATCAATCCGGTATCGTATTTTGGCCACATCTGACAAGGCAGTCATTACTTGTTCTATCGATTCCTTCAGATCCAGTTTCCCTGTAATTCGATCGGCTGTTGACAATTGGGGATCAATGATGAATTGCACATTGTAATAGCGTTGCAGTTTATTCACCCACATTGCAGCTCAAAACCTTCATTTCAGTTAATTTTCGACTAAAAGTGACTTTTTTCAGGTCATATTGATGGCATTGAATTCTCAACCAACTGATAATCAAGTATTGAATTTTTATGGATTTGCAAAAGTGCGTTTGTGTGGACTTCCAAGCATTTGGATATTAGCTGATTAAGGTTGATATTTGATGCATGTACATCAAGACCATCCGGAAATATTGCCAGTCAGAAAAAACCACTCATACCTACTTTCGTTTGAGCGAAAGCTATCGTGATGAACATGGGATTTCTCGTCAGCGCATGGTTCTGGGTCTTGGCCGGTTGCTCGAACTTCCGGATTTCGATCATAAAATACTATTTCTCGAACGGTTGAACGAACTGATCAAAGGTCGTCCAACACTTTTTAGCTGCAAAGAGGAACATGTAGAGCAGTTGGCACAACATTACTATGCACAGCTGAAACTAAAGAAGAAAGTTGATTTGGCCGCTGATGCCGTTGATGACCTTGATACGGTCAAGTTCAATACCCTGAAGAATAAGAACATTCGGGAGGTTGGAGCTGAGTCGCTTTGTTATCAGGCACTTGGTCAGTTAAAGATAGATCGTTTTCTAAAAACCAGAGGTTGGGCCGATGAACAAATCGGCCTAGCTGCAACACATATCATCAGCCGGACTGTTCATCCTGCATCGGAACTCAAGACCGTATCCTGGATCAAAGAAAACTCGGCGGTGTGCGAACTGACGGGCTACGATCCTAAAAAAGTGACCAAAGACAAGCTGTACGAAATCTCAAAGAAATTGTACCAAGAAAAGGCGGGGCTTGAAAACCACCTGTCCCGTTGCACCAACGAGCTGTTCAACCTTCAGGATAAAATCATCTTGTACGACCTTACGAACACCTATTTTGAAGGCCGGATGAACAGTAGCCAACTGGCCAAATTTGGACGCAGTAAAGAAAAACGCAGCGATGCCAAACTGATTGTATTGGCTGTGATTATCAATAGCGAAGGTTTTTTGAAGTATTCCGACATCTTCGAAGGCAACACCTCGGATTGCTCCACCTTGAAAGCTGTAATCACCGCACTCAATCAGAGAGCGGGATATACCAGTGGAAAACCGATCATTGTGATGGATGCCGGCATTGCAACCGAAGCAAATATTCAATTTCTGAAAGACGAAAAATACGATTATCTGTGTGTCTCCCGTTCCAACCTGAAGGATTACAAGGCAGATACGGGCAGCAGTCCGGTGCAAATCTATGACAAGAAGAACCAACCGATCGAGTTGCTCAATGTCAGGGTTGAAAACGACAATGACAACTACCTTTGGGTCCGAAGCGAAGCCAAAGCACTGAAAGAGAACAGCATGAACGATCAGTTCAGTCAGCGCTTCGAAGAAGGACTGCGTGGCATACAAAACGGAATCTCCAGAAAAGGCGGCACCAAGAAAATAGACAAAGTATGGGAACGCATCGGGCGGTTGAAAGAAAAATACTCATCAACCCACCAATTCTATGAGATTACAGTTCAGGACAATGGTAAAGGTACGGCTACCAGTCTGGTTTTCGAGAAGAAAGCAGGGGTAAGCATGGATGAAAAAGCGGGCATCTACTTTCTGCGCACATCGTTGAACGGCAAAGAAGAAAAAACACTTTGGATGATCTATAACCTGATCCGCGAAATCGAATATACCTTCCGGGTGCTGAAAACCGATCTGGACCTTCGCCCGGTCTATCACAAAACCGACGATGCCTCAATGGCCCATCTTCATCTGGGATTGCTTGCCTATTGGCTGGTTTCGACCATTCGTTACCAGTTGAAACTTCAGGGCATCAACCACAGCTGGAGCGAGATTGTCCGGATAATGAACACCCAGAAAATGGTCACAACAACTGTCGAAAACTCCAGGGGAGACACCATCCAGATCAGGCAATGCAGTGAGCCAACCGAGGATGTCCGGCAAATTTACATCAAGCTAAAATATCAGCAGATCCCCCTGCCCAGAAAAAAATCCGTGTGGCACACTGGCGAAATTTTAAAAAATCAAAAATCAGATTGTCAGATCGTTATGGACGGATAGCTGCAATGTGGGTTCAGTACCGTTTTTAGGTTTTGTTGCGAATACATAAACCAACCTTCGGTCCAGGCAATAGCGAATTCAACATCGGGTTCGTTTTTTACCGAGATGGTTCTGTTTTCTTTATTGAAACTGGCTTTTTGTTTGGGTGCCAGAATGGTTTCACGTTTCATAAAACCCAGCACTGAGTGTTCGCTGACAGCAACTTTCCCTTCAATCAGAACGGTTTCGATAAGCTGATCGGTTTGATAGGCCGAAATGTTGAATTTGGTTCCCAACACTTTAACAGCGATTTCTCCGGTATGGACAAAGAATGGAGCATTTGGATTGTGCTTTACTTCAAAATAAGCTTCCCCCTCCAGGAATACTTCACGCTTTTCACCCTTGAATTTAGTTGGAAATGCCAGCTTGCTGCCAGCATTAAGCCAGACTTTCGTGCCGTCGTCGAGAATAAGTTGCGATTTTTTCCCGTAAGGAATAACCATTTCATTCATTTTAGCCTCATCCGGATTGTTGGTTTTGCTTAAATCGATGATTTTTTCATTATCGATCACTAGTTTTTGATCGCCATTCAGTGCGATTTTTGAATTTTCTCTTTCCAGGTCTACGGTTGTTCCGTCGGAGAGGAAAAGACGGGATTGTTGTCCTTTCCCGGAATCAGTCAGGGAGGTGAACCTGTACGGTTTTTGATTTTGAACAAGTATCCAATAACCAGCTGAACTTCCAATCAGCACCGCAAAAACCAGCATAGCCGCATAACGTACGATCCTGCGTAACTTAAGCTGATGTGAATGTTTTATAATCTGATTGTCAAAGTTCTCGATGTTTCTCCATATTTTAAGAATGTCATCCTCACTCATCGAATCCTGGCGATCGCGAAGCAGTTCGACAATCCTCCGGGCCTTTTTCGCAGTAGTCTTAAATTTTGGATTTTCAGAAAGAAAGATTTCCCATTCTTTTTGATTTTTCCCACGCATCACCCAGGCGATGAATTCGCGGTTTTCGATTAATTCTTCCAGGCTAAGCTGTATGTATTCTTGTTTCACGATTAGTTTCTTTCTTTGGCGTATTACTTATAGAAAGGCAGAATCGGTTGTTTTGTGGACTCGAAAAATTAAATATTTTTCCGAAAAGATTTAATGTGTTGAATATGAAGGATAAAAAGGGATAGGTTTGTTTCACTCAGATTCTCCCGAAGTGATTGTAAAGCACGGAAAACCATTTTCCGGGCCGAATCGTATTTCATTGTCATGATTTCGCAGATTTGATTGTATTCAAAATCGCAAGTGTAGCGGTAATACAGAATTTCACGTTGTTTCGGGCTTAATTCGGCCAGCCCTTTCTGAACCATTTCGTCTTTTTTTGTTAGCTGTTCTTTCCGGATCCAGTCTTCTTCAGCCGAATAAACAATGTTAGCCAGCTGCATTTCAGCTGCCTCATCCATTTGTTTCATTTTTTTTGTTCCGTTCAGGCTCAGAAACAGTTTTCTCCGGAATGCTTTGATCAGGTAAAAGTAAATATGGTCGGTGGTTCCCAGCTTTTCACGGGACAGGATCAGGTCAAAAAAAAGATCTTGAATGGTATCTTTGATGAGTTCATCGTCAGTCGAAAATTTTTTGCCATAACGAAATAATTTTTCGACATAGAGATAATAAATATGAGAAAGTGCGTATTTCTTGCCCTTCCTAAAGTCTTCCCACAGTTCATCATCGCTTCTGGTCTGGTTCATTTGCTAAAAATTCCACCTCAAAGGTAGAACTTTTAGCAAAGATGCAATAAATGAAATCCAAGTATTATGTATACTTACTCCCGTCGAAATGCTTTAACTATGCTTGTCGGTTGGTCTGGAGTGGACTTGCAAACATTTACCGGACAAAAAGTTAAGCTACATTCATAATTGATTCTTTTCTAATCCAATACTGTTCCCAGAATTCATCAATGGTCAGCGACAATGGTTCGTTGATGCAACACTAGTTTGCTGAAGAGGGAACTGCTGACAATTTTCCAATTGTCAGATTTCTCCTGATGACATTTTCGGTATCAGCCATATATATTGCATATGCCTGTAAATTTCTGATCGAAATCATCTGCCTGTTACCCCGATTTGTTTTGATTGCTGATTTTTTAAAGGCAAACCATTTACACTCCCGGTGAGTACCGGCAACAATTTGTAAAAGCAATGGCGTAGAAAAGATTGAGCCGGTTTTGGTTTTTATTTGTTAATTCCTCGGCAGGGCTGGTTTGAAAATGTATTTGCTAAATTTGTGCTGTCAGTACAAACACTACAATCTCAATGAATAAAAGCACAAACAAGCATTTTTTTGTCTATCTGGGAATCAGGATAAAAAGCAAGTCGTGGTATGAGCCCGCAAGACGTGCCTTTTGGGCCGATCCGAACCGGTTGATGGCAGTCAAGGCGATTTTTGCCATTGCGTTGCTTGCTGTTCCTTTTATGCTTTCCGGTAAACCTGTTTTTGCAGTTACACTTGCCTTGGGGGCGCTTGCAGGAGCATTGTCCGAAACTGACGACCATCCCAAAGGTCGGATAAAATCACTTATACTTAAAGTCCTTAGTTTTGGTCTTTCCAGCCTGGCGGTACAACTGTTATACAATCATTCAGTTCTTCTGGGCATTGGACTGGCCCTGTCGACGATCTTTTTTTTATTGATCGGAGGACTGGGCGAACGTTACCGGGGCGTCACTTTCGGGGCAATACTGGTTGGAATCTATGCTATGATTGGTGACCCGAGTAGCCACATTTGGTACTTACAGCCTGTTTTACTTTCTTCCGGAGCTTTATTTTATGGGTTATTTTCGCTTCTGCTGCTTTTTTTGCATCCCTGGCGTTTGCTGGACGAGCAGCTGTCGCGTGGTTTTGTAGCTCTTTCAAATTATATGGATGAAAAAGCCCGCTTATTTCCCAGCGATGAAAAAGTGCAGGGGGAAATCCGGAACAGGCTGGCGCTGCTCAATGTGCAGGTTGTTGAAGCACTCGATCGTTGCAAGGACGTATTGAACAGTTACAGCAATTCGCTGAAAGATGATACTCCACTGATTCCTTATCTTCGCTATTTTATGCTTTTGCAGAGTTTGCACGAACGGTCTGCGTCAAGCCACGACCGTTACGACCTGCTTAGTAAAGATCCGGCGAATCAGCATTTGATGGAGGGAATCGGACAGCTGTTGAAACAACAGGCTGGAGCAATCAATAAACTCTCGTACAGCCTGCTGACGGGGATTCCTTATCGTCATCCGGTATCTTTGGCATGGACTGTAAATGCCCTGAATGACCAATTGGAAAAATACGGAACTGATAGCAACCAGCAGCTTTCCATGCTCATTAGAAACCTTTCCCGTTCAAATACTTCGCTGCAAAACCTGAACGATGATCATCAGCGGAATATGACGCCGAGACTGGAAAAAGATAACCGGACTTTGTTGCAGCGGCTCAAAGATCAGCTTCATTGGGATAATCCCCGGTTGAGACATGCCATCCGGTTAAGTTTGTGCTTTCTGGTTGGTTTTGCAATTGCCAGATTTTTCGATTTATCGAAAGGAGAATGGATTGTATTGACCTGTTTATTTGTTTGCCAGCCGAGTTATAGCCAGACTCGCCGAAAACTAAATCAACGTATACTGGGAACGATTACCGGAGTCGTGGCGGCTGTCATCCTGATCCGCTTGTTGCCAACTTTGCCGGGACAGTTGTTCCTAATGTTGTTCTCTGCATACCAGTTCTTCATTTGGATGAAACGAAACTATGCGGTTTCCGTTGTTTTCGTTACGATATTTGTGTTGAGTGCATTTAATCTGACTTCCAGCCTGGGAATTGCGCTCATGCTCCCTCGCTTGACCGATACCCTGATCGGATCGGCCTTGTCGCTTATTACAGTGAGGTTTTTATGGCCCGACTGGCAATACAAGCGGTTACCCTCTTTGCTTTCCGATACGGTTTCGAAAAATCTGGAATACTTTCAGGCCATTTTAAATGAATATGAATCCGGGGCGGCCGATGATGATTTTGCTTACCGGATAGCACGCCGTGCTGCTCATCGTGCCGACAATGCTTTGGCTTTAGCCTGGCAGGATATGCAGGTTGAACCACAAAAAAAACGGCAGTTTATGGATAGAGCATTTACCTTAACCTATTTGAATCATGCGTTGCTTTCCTATATTTCAGCTTTGGGCGCACACCGCGGGCAGGAAGGGGCTAATGACTCTCAATTGCTGGTGTTTTCCACTGAAATTGTCAATGCATTGCAGAAAGTGATTCAGTCATTAACCCAGAAACAAACCCAGAATCCGATCCTTGTAAAAGACTTGTTAAAACAAATCCGGTCGTATATTGATCAAACAGAAAAAACAGTTGCGAAACAACAATTTATACTTCTTTACAACATTGCCGAAGTAACCGGGCAGTTGCTAAAACAGACAGAAATTTTCAGTCAAGATGAAAAGCAGCCCGGATAAGAACTGGTTTAACCTGACCGTTTTTCTATTTCATTCTGATTTGAAAACCTTATTTTACTGAAATTGAACATTCAAACTTTAATTTACAGCAATGAAACACATCGAAAAATACATTGAAGAAAACAAAGATCGTTTTCTGGAAGAACTATTCGGATTAATCCGGATTCAATCCATTAGTTCAATAGTTGCCAACAAGCCTGAAATGTACAAGGCAGCCGAATATTGGAAGCAAATCCTGCTGAATGCCGGTGCCGACAAAGCTGAAATTTTCGAGACCGATGGAAATCCGGTTACCTACGCTGAAAAGATTATTGATCCGGCAAAACCAACGGTGTTGGTTTATGCGCATATGGATGTGATGCCGGTTGATCCGCTAAACCTTTGGGACAGTCCGCCTTTCGATCCTGAAATAAGGGACGGCAAGATCTGGGCGCGTGGAGCTGACGACGATAAAGGACAAAGTTTTATGCACGCCAAAGCATTTGAACTGATGGTTCATACCAACACGCTTCCCTGTAACGTGAAGTTTATGATTGAAGGTGAAGAGGAAATTGGTTCGCCGAACCTGGGAAAATGGTGCGAACAAAACAAGGAAATGCTGAAAGCCGATATTATTCTGGTTTCCGACACTTCGATGATTGCCCGCGACGTACCTTCAATTACTACCGGTTTGCGAGGTTTGGCATACTGGCAGGTGGAAGTTACGGGCCCGAACCGCGATCTTCATTCCGGAATGTTTGGTGGCGCAGTTGCCAATCCGATCAACGCACTGACGAAAATGATTGCCCAAATGACCGACGACAAAGGCCGGATTACCATTCCCGGATTTTACGACGATGTAATTGAAATAGCTGCTGAAGAACGCGCTATGTTGGCAAAAGCTCCGTTTAGCCTTGAGGATTTTAAAAAAGCAATTGAAGTTGAGGAAGTTTCAGGAGAAGAAGGTTACTCGACTAAAGAGCGAACAGGCATCAGACCTTCGTTTGATGTTTGCGGTATTTGGGGCGGTTACATGGGCGAAGGCGCTAAAACGGTGATGCCATCCAAAGCATTTGCCAAAATCTCAACCCGTCTGGTTCCCGCTCAGGATCACACAATAATTGCGATACTATTCAAGGAATATTTCGAAAGCATTGCGCCCAAAGGGATTAAAGTGGAAGTCACTTCGCTGCATGGCGGACAGGCTTATGGCTGCCCGATTGATGTTCCGGCTTATCAGGCTGCCGAAAAGGCGTATTTCGATGTTTATGGCAAACGTCCTGTTCCGGTTCGCAGTGGCGGAAGTATCCCGATTATTTCAACCTTCGAAAAAGTATTGGGTATTAAAACAATCCTGATGGGATTTGGACTCGAATCGGATGCGCTGCATTCTCCTAACGAAAACTTTCCACTCGAACAGTTCTTCAATGGAATAAGGACAATTCCGTTGTTTTACAAATATTTTGCTGAGATTGTTTAACCACAGAGAACACAGAGGAAGCACAGAGATAAAAGGATTCCATTCTTCGAAAGAGGGATGGAATTTTAATTTTCAACAATCATGCAATCAAAATAATTATATTCATTTCCCGTATCAAGCTTAAATTCTCCATTTTCGAAACACAATTGATAAACCCCAATATTTTTATTTGGTAAGTTAGAACGCAATTGTTCAATGGAGCATTTGTAGTTTTCATTAAAGTCAATCCCTAGGATAATTGCAATTAAGGCTTGATCTATATTTTCAAGATAACTTGGACCATCATCTTGTTCCTTCTTGATCACTACAAATCGATATTCTGATTCAGGTTTCCAATCTTTATCTTTTTTTAAAAAAAATTCTTTGTTGTTTTCCTCAAGATACTTGTATATTTTGTCAATATCGTTCAATTTAGGTATTTCAGAGGTTTTAATTAATTCATAATGAATTGAATCAGGAATTTTTAAATCATTTATATATTGTTCTTGAAATAAATTATTTAATATTTTTTCATCAAATACTAAACATACTCCTTTGTGATTTTGACCATAATGTGCCCACATTGCAGGTAATTCAAAAGCAAGTTTATCTTTTCCTAAACTGGAAAAAATGATACATATTTAACTCTGCTAAATACTTTATCAAAAGAAGAACGTAATCGAATATTCATAGTCATATCGTTACCAAATTTTTCAATACATGAATTATATTTAATGGGTTGAATATATTGAGCCAACCTCTTTTTCGTTTCGAATGGATCATTTGACTTACTTAATTCATTTAATAAAAGTCGACTCTTCGGCAAAATATATTCAATTGCCGTTTCCTTTTTTGTATAGTGTCCTAATAAATCCAAATTTCTACACTTAAATTCTTTTTCATTCAACACTTCCCCTAGATACTCATCGTCTGATTCAAAAAAAATAGGAATCGATGAAAAAGGTTCAAAGCAATTGTTATTGACAATTCCATCAGAACAGGTAAATGAGTATTCATTTATTGTCCAAAATTCTTTGGCAATTTTCATAGATTCACCATTTAATGTTAAATGTGAACTAGTGAAATTTCGGATTACAAAAAGAGAAAATAATCCCTCTAGATCTCCTTTATATCTCATTTCTGTTTTGCCCTTCAAAGTTATTTTTTCAAGTAATGAACCAAACTTTTTTTCTATAGCTTGCGCATAGGTTGGTTCTCTAAGTTGCTCATCATTTAAGCAATGATTTTGAAAAATAATTTGGAAGGTTTTTATACTAAAGAAAATCATAGAATACATCAGTCTATTTATTTGTAAATAAATGAAATGTAATAATATTTTTTAATAATTCTCTTCACATTTAATTTTATTGTAAATAATGAAATAAATAAAAAAAACAATTCACTTAGTTGCGTCTTCTGAAAAAAAAGTCTAGCAGCAGGCCAAAAGGGTTATTTTGTTAAATTGGAAAAACGCGATCACACATAATAAGTCTTTATAAAATTAACTCAAATAAAATGATTAGTCAAAAATCGCGATCAAAGCCACCACCCGTAACCTGCATCCCGTAACCCGCAACTCTTCTACCGATCCAGCCAACCCTTAAATTCCACCACCCGTTCTCTGGCAACAATAATATCTGTATCATCAATCCCATCAATTTTCAGTCGCAAGCGAGAATTAGTCCATGCGAGAATATTGGTACAGGCTTCGATAGCAACAATGTATTTCCGGTTGATCCGGAAGTATTTTTCAGGATCGAGCATGGGCTCCAACTGGTCGAGTGCATAGTCGATGCAGTAGTTGTGATGGTCTGCAGTTTGGATATAACTTGCTTTCTCCTGGCTGTAAAAAACAAGGATTTCATCAACCGGGATGCTTTTTATTTTGTCGCCGACTTTTACCATGAACCGCGATTTAAATGTTTTTTCAGAAGCCGGATTGGCAATCGCCAGAATTTTCTCGAACATCAATCCGGGTGAAAAGTGTCTGGTCTTTTCGATGGCCTGTTGTAAGCGTTCCTCTTCAATCGGTTTCAGCAAATAATCGATTCCGTTGGTTTTAAAAGCCTCAATGGCGTAATGGTCGTAGGCGGTGGTGAAAATAATCGGGCAACGAACCGATACCTGATTGTAAATCTCAAAGCTCAATCCGTCGGCCAGTTGAATGTCGGAGAAAATCAGATCGGGTTCGGGATTACTTTGCAAATAGGCAAGTCCATCGCGAACCGATTCGAGTTTGGCAATTATCGTCATGCCTGGAGCTACTTTTTTCAGTAGACGTTCCAGATGATTTGCTGCCCGTGTTTCATCTTCCAGAATAATTATTTTCATTTTTCAAGCGATTTTAAAATGGGAACACGAACCAGAAACCGATCTTCAGAAGGAATAATTTCGATAGGCTTGTCAGAGAAAAAAGCAAATTGCTGAATGATGTTTTTTAATCCGGTTTTTGTTGAGTCTTCGCCTACGTTCTTTGGTTGCAAAGTATTTTCAACTTCCAGATAATCCGAAGTTTTCCGGAGTGAAATCCGGAGTGGAAAAGCCTCTGAAACTTCGTTGTGTTTTACTGCATTTTCAATCAGAAGCTGCAATGTCATGGGTACAATGTAGTCTTGCGGATCAGTTTCCAAATCGATTTCAATCTTCAGTTTTTCCTCGAAACGGGTTTTCAGTAAAAAGGTAAACGAGCGGATAAATTCCAGTTCGTCTTTCAGTGGAACCAGCTCTTTATCACGGCTGTCGAGTACATATCGGAATAAATCGCTCAGTTGCTGAATAAACTTAACGGCCATAGTCTGATCGTCATAAACCAAATCACTCAGAACGTTTAAACTATTAAACAGGAAATGTGGATTAATCTGGTTCCGGAGCGATTCGTATTTGTAAGCAAGCATTTCAACTTTCAGTTTTTCGGCCTGCTCGAACGAACGTTTCCAGGCGAAGAAAAATCCGGTGGCTGTAAAAATTAATGAAATGACGAACGAAATCATAAGTGTGTAGGGTAACGATTTTATGATTGAACCCCAAGATTCAGAAGGTGAAATATTCATCCATAGATAATAATTGAGAAACTGAACCAAAATAAAAGCACTTATTGAATAGGAAAGAAACACCAAAAACTGAACAAAAGTCTTTTTAACCGGAGTTTCGATCCACGAAATTTTCCGGTCAATAAAACCATAAATTAATTGTATCCCGGCCCACTGAGTAATAGTGATACTAAACGACCACAGGAATCCGATCAGAAAAGTCTTCAGATCCAGAAGCGAGCCAGACATAAAAAACAGAACGAGAAATAGGCTTAAAACTACATTGGCAAGCAAAAACCTGGTAATCGAAAAAGGTTTGTTCCAGTATCCGGGAATATTCATTGATCAAATTGATTTGAATGATTATAGT
The DNA here is from genome assembly GCA_035648135.1 of Prolixibacteraceae bacterium. Lineage (GTDB taxonomy): Bacteria > Bacteroidota > Bacteroidia > Bacteroidales > Prolixibacteraceae > Aquipluma. The sequence continues at coordinate 74,886 of DASRMB010000017.1, read as the reverse complement.
TTCGTAAAGTTAAAATTTATCTGGTTCCGGAATGTTTTTAACTCCGGAACCAGATCTAATTATCGGATAATTGTTTTCATGGCTTCTTTTAAATTTATAAGGTGGTCGGCTTCCGTTCCCGTCTCGTTCTCCATGTCCAATTCTGCTATTCACATCCTTTCACGATTTGCTCCACCTGTTCTTTTCCCCAATTGGGATGAATGGGTGATTTAGGTTTAAAATCATCCCAGCTGGCCAGTAATTCTTTGGCTTGCGGACAAAAAGATTTCGGATCTAATCCCAGATAAGGTGCCGAACCCATATCCATCTGGATTTTCATCATTTTTGCACGTGGATTCATTGGATCGATGGCCAGTGCTTTCCCAATAGCCTGTCCAACCAGAGCACCGTATTCCTGACCACGCTCCATTGGATTGACAACCAAGCGGCCAGTCAGGTAAAAACCCTGCAAAACAAGAACTTCTGCCTCTGTCTGAGCCATTTCGATTAATTTTGCAACCGATTTTTCAGCCACATCCAGATAACTGTCTTTTTTAGCGGCATCCGATTGTTCGATAAAACTCATCAGAATGTAACACTGAGCCTGATAATACAAGGGCAGCCATTCGTTTGGTTCGGCATTGGCAATCATCTGGAATTTGTTGCCCAAAGCCTGAAAGTCGGCTACATTTTGGCAGCTTGAAAACTGGCTGAGCGTTTCGCCCATAGTTTGATCATACTCTGGTTTTTGAGCTTTCGAAACTAAGCCAACTAACACCACTGCAAGAAATAATGTGATCTTTTTCATGATTGTATTTGTTTAAGGGTTAACGTTTAACAATTGTTTCGGGTTGCAGGTTTCGGGTTTCGTAATGCCACAGAACATGTATCTCGCAACTCGTAACGTTTTTAACACTGCACCTGAAAACTGCCAACACTTCTTATTCAATCTTATCCAGCTGGTTGGCATTTCCTTCTCGGGTAAGGGTAATGAAACAGCCCAATACGTAAAACTGGTTCGAGCTGGGTTGAATGGCCGCACTCGGGAATTTTCCTTCGGCATTTGGATTGCTTGCATAAGTGCGTCCGAATTCATTTTTAAACCCAGCCACATTGGTCACCGCACCGTAAAAGATAATGTTTTGGCGGTACAGAAAACTCCAGCTCAGATCCAGGCTTCGGTACGGAAGCATTTTCGCGCCATTAAATACCTGAGCATTTGGATCGTTGTAAACACGCGGTGATGAATATTTTAAATTCACACTTGCATAGGAGCGGATACTGCCAAACCAGTGTTTATAAACTACCGACAGATTGTGTTTGCTGGCAAAAGTCGGAGTTGCTTCCTCCGGAAAATCCCGGTAATCGCGTTTGGTATCCAGATAAGAATATGAAATCCAGTAATCGCCATTTTTGATGGTTTTTTTATCGCGCCAAAATAAATCAAGCCCTTTAGCATAACCTTTTCCGGAGTTATTATAGCTGGTTGGCAGATAAAATTCACTGCCGTTCAACTTTACCAAATCCCTGTACTCTTTATAATAAACTTCAAGCCGAAGGGTGCGACTGTTTGCCGATGACTGGAAACTCAATGTATAATGATCTGCACGTTCCGGCTTCAGTAGATTGGTATAGAGCAGATAATCGTTCATCGGATTCTGGTAAAACCAACCGTACGCTGCAGAAAACTGGCTTTTACCGGTGATTTTATACGCAGCCGACACTCGTGGAGATACGTCGAACCGATCCAGATAATCCGAATATTCAACGCGACCGCCAATGCGTGTCACAAATTTTGAAGATGCATAAACATGAGCTTCAGTAAATCCTGAAAAAGTATGATCGGTAAAGCTGTTATCGTGTGTTTCTGAGGGCATCCTAACATTTTGGGTAAATGTTTTGGCAAATATCTCGCCACCAAACTTCAGAATAAATTTTTCGCTGAACGGATAAGTGTACACATTCTTCAGGTGTGTTGCACGGATATTCTGATCAATTTCGGTTTGATTGTAACGGATAGCATCTTTGTTGTCTGTATATGAAGCGGCCAGGTTTATTCCCAGGTTGTCGCCCAATTTGTCGTTCCACGACGCATTCATAAACTGATTGTCGTTGGTGAGTTTAAAATCGAAAGGACTTCCGCCTTCATTTAAATTATTCTGACTAATTGTAAATCCACCATTGTCGAAACTTGAATAAATTTTGAGTATCCCGGTTTTACTTGTTTTTTGCCTGAAACTTAATGCTCCTGATAAAGATTCAGGAGCCTGTTTCCAATCGTAATTCTGTGGTGCCAAACTCATGTAAGGAGAAAGATTATTATACCCGAGGGTTCCTGTAACAGCACCATTCCCCCATGTTTTTGTTCCGGCGATTTCAGCTCCTACTGACAAAAACGATAAATCAAGCTGATCTTCTTCAGGAATATCGTTGGTGCTGAGCAACAAGACCGATGAAAGCGCCTGTCCGTATTCAGCCGAATATCCACCAGTGCTGAAAATCGTTCCTTTAAACATGAAGGGATTGAATCTTCCGCAGGTTGCCAGATTCGGGGCCGAAGAGTTGTAAGGAACAGAAACCAGTGAACCATCGATGTAAGTTTGTGATTCTTCGCTGTCGCCACCTTTTACAAATAATCTACCAGATTCGCCATTCGTCGTGGTTCCCGGAAGTGACTGCAAAGCTCCGTATACATCGCCTACCGCTCCGGCAGTAGTCACCATATCGCGAGGGGTGATAGTTACCGCTTGTTTTTTATCGCTGGCAAATGTTCCGGCTGTAATGGTTACTGCATTCAACTGGTTGAAAGCTTCTTTTAGCTTCACATTTACACGAATGGTATCGCCTTTGAGATCCACTTTTTGAGAAAAAGATTCGTAACCCATAAACTCAATCCGTAAAACCTGCGGACCGGTTTTACTGGTTTTAAATTTGAACACCCCATTCCCGTTGCTCGAAGTTCCATCGTAGGTTCCATGTAAATAAGCATTGACTCCAGGCATCGGCTCACCTTTTTCCTGAATCACTTTTCCGGTAATGATAGTTTGTGAAAAAGAATTCAGGCTAAGTAAAAATACGATGATAGATACGAAGTTCCGTTTCATGTTTCTGATTGCTTGTTGTTTTATACTTCAAAGATGAAGCAAAGCAAGCAATACCCGAAAAAAGAGTTGCTGAACTGTAGAATTTGGTAGCTGAACTGTAAAAAAGGGAAGAATTAGGAGAAGGGAATCCGGAGTGAAAATTTCTTTGTGAATGATAGTTACGTGATGCGATAAAAAACAACGAATAACTCGGAATCCGCACCCCGAAACAATTTATTCTGCCACATCGCAAACCATGGCTCCGGTGATTTGGATTAAATCTTCAGGATTTAATTTGAGCTGTAATCCGCGCTGACCGGCACTTATGAAAATCAGATCGAATAACTGACATGTTTCATGGATGTAAACCGGATACGGTTTTTTCATGCCTAAAGGTGAGCAGGCTCCACGAATATATCCGGTTAATCCAAGCAATTCCTTCTGGTGAACCATGTCGCAATTTTTATTTCCGGAGACTTTGGCGGCTTTTTTTAGATCAACTTCATCATTCCCGGAAATCACACAAACAAATACACCGGTTTTATCGCCCCGCAAAACCAGCGTTTTGAAAATTTGTTCCACATCCTGACCAATTTTTTTAGCCAGAGAAACAGCACTCAGATCATTTTCATTCACTTCGTATTCTGCCAGTTCGTAGGGAACTTCTTTGGTGTCGAGAAGGCGCGCAGCATTGGTTTTTTTCATCAGGGGAACTATACTAAATACGAAGACACAAACACACAAGAGCTAAAATCTCATTGTATCTTCGTGTCTTTGTATGAATGTAAATTATTCTTGTACTTCCAGGCCAATCGTTGCTGAAGTTTCGTACGATTCACCCGCTGCCAGCACAATTGGATAGTCAAAGGCATTGGTTGCCTCAACGCAGACAAAGGCATGGAAAGCTTCATCAGGTAAATCACCAATTTGTGCACAGGTTTCTTCTCCCGGATTCCAAACTGTAGTAACTTTACTTCCTGATTTTTCGATTTTGATCCGGCGACTGAAAGTGCTGTCAGCAATCACAACGGTAGTTTCGGTATCCAGATAATGACGAGTTAAAGGTTCCTGTATCAGTAGCAGCTCTTCATCCTGAATGCCATTCTTCCCCGTTAATTGATTGTAATAGCCTGCTCCCTGAAGGCCTTCAATCTCGATGTTGTCGATAGCCGAAATGTTAAAATAGGAATGCAATGCGCAGCTGTAATCAAACGATTCGCTTGAATTATTGTTTATTTTCAGAGTTGTTGTCAGCGTTTTGCCAACCACGAAAGTCATTTCAGCACAAAAATCGAAAGGCCAGTATGCTTTTGTTTCGTCCGAAGCACAAAGCTGCAACCTGATTTTTGTTTCGCCACCCGGTAAGGTTGATGTTCCTGCAACATCCCAGTACATCAGGCGGCCAAAACCATGCTGTGGGTTCTCCGGATCAGTTTTGTGCGGCCCAAACCAGGGAAAACATACCGGAATTCCACCACGAATTGGTTTCCCAACTTCGAAACTGCTTTCCGGACTTAGGTATAGAATTTCCATCGAATTCTGAGGCTTGAAACTCGTAACATGAGCACCATACAGGCAAATGTCGGCATCGGCATGTATGTTCGAAACGGTTACAAAAACCAGATCATTTTCCAATTCGGCAAAGCCAACTTCGCCTTCAATGCTGAACTTTTCGTCCAGTTCGTCAATATCAATCATGGTATTATCGTTTAATTAGTATCGTTTCACCGCTTGCATTCCTGTGCGGAAGTTGAGCTGTCTTTCAAATTTGCATCGCAAGGTAGCAAACCTTTCCCGGAGATAAAAGATACTTTTCCCGGTATTTCTCCGGAAAGTATTCCGTGGGTGAAGAGCAGGCAATGAACATTAAAATAGTTTAATAAATCGCATTGAATTTTTCTTTCACGATCTCTTTTATTTCCTGCATGTCGATTTTGCGTCCCAGTTCCTTTTCGATGGAAGTTACTCCATAGGTTAAAAATCCGCATGGATTGATGTAACTAAAATAGCGCATGTCGGTATTGACATTGAGTGCAAAACCATGCATCGTAACATACCGGCTGATGCGAACTCCAATGGCGCTTATTTTTCGTGATTTGGCAGGAATCGCTGCATCGAGCCAGACTCCGGTTGCTCCGTCCTTCAGGGTGCCTTCCAGTCCGTATTCGGCAATGGTTTGAATGATAGCCTGCTCCATCTTGAAGATGTAGTCTTTCACTCCGATTTTGTAGTTTTCCAGATCGATAATTGGATAACCCACCAGCTGACCGGGACCATGATAGGTAATGTCGCCGCCCCTGTTGATTTTGTAGTAAACAGCCTCAATTTTTTTCATGAAATCGGCGTTGATCAACAGGTTGTGTTCGTCGCCACTTTTGCCCAACGTATAAACATGCGGATGTTCAACCAGTAAAAACCGATTGATCTCACTGCTTTTTTTACTGGTTCGTTTGTCGGCCACCACCTCGGCATGGATCGTTTCCTGGTAATCCCAGCATTCTTTATAGTCTTTCAGACCAAGATCTTCGTATATGAAATTTGCCATTGCTTGTTATTAATTTTCATTCTGTCGAATTCTTCATGTTGGACCTACATTTCCTCAATCTTTCAATTATTTCGCTTCGGCATGTGCATCTGCCCGATACGACGAACGAACCAACGGACTGCTTTCGACAAAAGAAAAACCCTTTTCGAGCCCGATTGTTCGGTACTTCTCGAATTGTTCCGGAGTAATGTACTCTTTTACCTGAATGTGACTGAGCGTTGGTGCCAGATATTGACCGATAGTCATCACTTTACATCCAACTGCGCGTAAATCGTCCATCACCTGCAAAACTTCGGTTTCGGTTTCGCCCAAACCCAGCATAATTCCTGATTTGGCAATAATTCCTGATTTGGCAATAAAACGGATCACTTCCAGACTGGTGCGGTATTTGGCTGCGCTGCGAATTTGCGGCGTGAGCCTTTCAACGGTTTCCATGTTGTGGGAAATCACTTCAGGAGCAGCCTCAATGACTTGCTGAATGAATTCAGTTTTTCCCTGGAAGTCAGGAATCAACACTTCGATTTTAGTTTCAGGATTTTGTTTTTTTACCTCGAGGATTGTTTGCGCCCAGAATCCGGCTCCCAGATCGGGTAAATCGTCGCGGTCGACCGAAGTGATTACAGCATGTTTGAGTTCCATAATTCGAACAGATTCCGCAATTCTCCGGGGTTCTTCAGCATCAGGAGGAAGCGGTTTACCGGTTGTTACGCCGCAGAATTTGCAGTTACGGGTACAGATGTCGCCTAAAATCATAAATGTGGCAGTTCCCCGGTTCCAGCATTCTCCAATGTTGGGGCAGTTGCCACTGGTACAAATGGTGTGAAGCTTGTGCCCGGCGACCAGATTTTTAACTCTGGAATAATTTTCACCTTTGGGTAATTGCATTTTCATCCATCTTGGGAGCCGTTCTCTTCCTTTCATTTCTGCAGTCATCTGATTCGATTTTTTTTTGCAAAATTAGGTTTTATAATCAGAAGAATCAGGATGAAGGTCAGTAAATCGTTTCACAAAAACCTGATTAAGCATCCGCAAACGCTTTGGTTTGCTATTTTTGTACTTCAATCAAAAAAACAAGAGTAAATGAAGACTTTGATCCGGATTCTATTTTTGCTGGCACCGGTGATCGTTTGGGGACAGCCACAAGACCTGCAAAATATGTCAGTTCTGGCCAGCCAATACTACCAGAACAAAGAGTTCGGGAAAGCTGCCGAATTGTACGAACAATTGTATTCAAGCACCAAATCAGAAGGATATTTCAATATTTATTTTGATTGTCTACTGGGTATTCCGGATTATGAAAAAGCCGAGAAAGAGATACGGAAAGGTATGAGGGGAAACTCATCTGATTCGTATTGGTATGTTCAGTGGGGTTTCCTGAAGAAAGCACAGGGGCAGGGGAGTGAATCCCTGAAAATGTATGAAAGGGCCATTTCGTCGCTTTCAGCGAATCCGACAGAATATCCGAATCTGGCGAATCAATTCATCAACCGGCGTGAGTTTGAATATGCCGAAAAGGTGTATATCAAAGGGCGCGCAACTCAAAATCCAATGCTTTACAACTACGAGCTGGCCCGCATTTATTTTTACATGCGTAACTACGATCTGATGATGAAAGAGTATCTGGAATGGGTGAAACAAAAGGAAAGTAATCTGGAAATCGTAAAGAGTAGTCTCCAGTCGGTTTTATTCATGGATAACGATCAGGAAATCAGTAATCAGCTAAAAACGTACATTTTGAAGCGTATTCAGGCAGAACCTGGTCAGATTGTTTACAACCGGCTTCTGATCTGGTTATTTATTCAGGATAAAAATTTTACGGCAGCTATCCGTCAGGCAGTCGCTCTCGACAAACGATCGGGCGAAGAAGATGCCAATATTTTCCAACTGGCCAATGTTTCAGCCAGCAACAAAAACTACGATGAAGCGGTAAAAGCCTACGATTACCTGATCAGTAAAGGGAAATCGTCTGAATATTTTAAACAGGCAAGTCAGCAGCGCCTGCAAATGTATTACGAACGTTTTGTTGAAGATGATATTCCGGATATTGAAAAGGCCAAAGAACTGAAGGAGCAGTTTAATCAGACTTTCATTATTTTAGGACTTAATCCGGAAACTTCGGGGCTTTTGATTGAATACGGTCATTTACTGACTTTTTACCTCAACCAACCGGCTGAAGCCATTTCGTTTTTAACTGATGGCCTTGCTATGACAGGCATCAACATGCTTCAACTTTCGGCGATGAAAGCTGAACTGGGCGATGTCTATGTGTATTCGGGCGATCAGTGGGAAGCAGTTATTACTTATTCGCAGGTCATTGAGTCGAATAAAAATACGCTGGCTGACGATGTGAAATTTAAAAAAGCGAAGTTGGGTTATTATATGGGTAATTTTCAGTGGGCCAAAGCTCAGCTTGATGCGCTTCGGGCCAGCACGTCGAAGCTGATTGCCAACGATGCCATGGATCTGGCTCTTTTTATCAGCGAAAATCTGGAGAGCGACAGTACTGCTGCTCCTCTCAAAATATTTGCCCGTGCCGATCTTCAGTTGTTCCGGAATGATTTTCAGGAAGCGTTAGCTGCACTTGATTCGGTGAGCAAATTATATCCGTTTAATTCCTTAACTGATGATGTGAATTTCCGCAAAGCCAGTATTTATCAGAAACAGGGAAAGTTTGAAGAAGCCGCTGTTCTGCTTGAATCGATCGTGAACGATCACAGGTGGGAAACCCTGGCTGATGATGCGCTGTTTCAGCTTGCAGTAATTTACGAAACCAAACTCAAGCGGAAAGAAGAAGCCATGGAAATGTATAAAAAAATGCTGACTGATTATCCGGGAAGTGTTTACGTGGTAGATTCGCGAACCGAATACCGGAAGATGCAGAATTTTACTAAAACAGATAGTCAACCTGATTCAGACAAAATAAAAGAAGATCTCTTTTTTAACGGACAATCACCCAACCCATGAAAAGGCTATCGAAAGCCTATGTCTATGCATTGCTATCAGTCCTGCTCTGGTCGACAGTTGCCACTGCGTTTAAATTGGGATTGAAGGAGCTCTCGCCGCTTTATCTGATTTTGACTGCGGCTTCCGTTTCGTTAGTTACCTTTTTTGTGGTTATTCTCTTTCAGGGCAAAACCAGGCAATTATTTACTCTTACTCCGGCCGGACTGGGCAAGTCGGCTCTGCTCGGTGCTTTAAATCCATTTGGTTATTACCTCATTCTTTTTCAGGCTTACAGTCTTTTGCCCGCACAGGTTGCCCAGCCACTCAATATGATCTGGCCGGTCACTCTGGCATTACTTTCCGCGCCATTACTTCATCATAAAATAACCGCACGAAATATGGAGGCCATTTTCATCAGCTTTGTCGGCGTAGTTTTTATCTCGTCGCAAGGAAGTCTTTCCGGAATTGGCAGAACCAACCTGACTGGAGTATCGCTGGCCATTGGAAGCAGTGTAATCTGGGCTCTTTTTTGGATATTGAGTGTTCTCGATAAACGGGATGAAATCTTCAAGCTGTTTTGGAATTTTGCCTTCGGCTTGATTTACCTCTTGATTGCGGCTTTTCTTTTTACTGATTTTAGTTTCCCCGATTCCAAAGGATTGCCGGCAGCTATTTATATCGGTTTATTCGAACTCGGAATAACGTATATTTTCTGGATGAAAGCTATGCATTTGAGTGAAAACAATGCAAAAACAGGTAATCTGATTTTCCTTTCACCATTTTTGTCGCTGGTATTCATTCATTTTATTCTGGGTGAAACCATCTATTGGACCACGTTTGCCGGCCTTGTTTTTATTGTTTCAGGCATCTGGTATCAGCAAAAACAAGATCAGCCGGTTGGTAAATAATACCTGAAAATTTGTTCAGGCAATCTTGATCTGGTCAAAAGCATTACCTTTGAACAACTACCAAAATACAGTTTCTGTTTTTCATGGAGAATAAACCAATAAAAATTCTGGGCATCGATCCCGGAACCAATGTGATGGGTTACGGGTTGATCGAAGTTGTCAACAACAAACCGCGCATTTTGCAGGTTGGAGTAATTAAAACAACCGGCTTGACCGATCATTATCAAAAACTGAAGCACATCTTCGAACGCTCCGACTCTCTCCTGAATACACTAATCCCGGATGAACTGGCCATTGAATCACAATTTTATGGTAAAGATATTCAGGGCATGCTGAAGTTGGGACGAGCACAGGGTATTGTGATTGGTTTGGCTCTGAGTAAAAATATTCCCGTTTTTGAATATGCTCCACTGAAAGTGAAACAATCCATTACAGGAATGGGGCGGGCAGCCAAGGAACAGGTGGCTTTTTTCCTGAAAAACATGTTTAGCATGAATGAGCTGCCGAAGGAGCTCGATGCTACGGATGCCGTTGCCGTTGCGGTTTGTCATTACCTTCAGATGAAAAATCCGGTAGGAAAATCCGGAATAAAAAGCTGGAGCGATTTTGTTAAAAAGAATCCGGATAAAGTTAAAAAATGAGCAAAAAAAATCCCGGGAGACCGGGATTCGTGTTTTTATTCTTAGGATCAGTTTTATTCAATTTCTTTAGCAATAGCTGCAGTAATTTCTGCCATCTCTTCTTTGGTGAACGACTTTTTTTTCGAGAAGTTGAGCAAGTCAGCTTCCGATTGCATGGGCACCAAATGAATGTGTGCATGAGGCACTTCAAGTCCTAAAACTATAACTCCAACTTTTTTGCAGGGAATAGCTCTCTGGATGCCAAGTGCTACTTTTTTTGCAAACAATTGTAATCCGATATAAGTTTCATCATCCAGATCAAACAGATAATCCACTTCCTTTTTGGGAATAACCAAAGTATGACCTTTCGCTACCGGGAAAATATCCAGAAAGGCGAGGAAATTTTCATCTTCTGCGACTTTCCATGCAGGTATTTCTCCGTTTATAATTTTGGTAAATATACTGGCCATTTTTAGTCGTTATTACATTGCAATATCAATAATTTCAAAAGGTATTTTACCTGATGGAACCTGAATTTCAACCACATCGCCAAGCTTTTTACCCATCAATCCTCTGGCAATAGGTGTTTGAACAGATATTTTCCCCAGTTTCAGATCTGCCTCTGGTTCTGAAACAATAATATATTGCATGGTTGTATTGTTTATCTTGTTAAGAATCGTAACCTTATTCAACATCTGAACACATGATGTGTCAATCTTTGATTCATCAATAATCCTGGCTGAAGCAATTTTTGCACCTAATACGGCAATTTTTGCTTCGAGCATGCCTTGTTGATCTTTTGCTGCATCATATTCTGCATTCTCTGAAATATCACCCTTTTCAATGGCTTCACCAATTGATTTGGAAATTGCAGGACGTTCAATCCTGGTCAAACGATCCATTTCTTCTTTCATCTTCCGAAGACCTTCTTCAGTAATATAAGTCACCTTTACCATGGTTTTCTTCTTTTTTAGCTATATTAAAAACAAAAAAGAATTCCGGCTATTGCGGAACTCTTTCGTATTACAAACTTATATAAAATTTTTGAAAGTTTACGATACAGTATGTTATATAAAACATTTAATAGGCTGTATCATAAAAAGTTTCAGGTCGTAGTTTTTGAATTAAAAATTTTTCCAATTGGATTCTCAATTCAAATAATCCTTAATATTCAGGATCAGAGATATACTTTCGGTTCATGATTTCAGAATAAACAAATGCTTTTCGTAATGAAAAATCTTCCAGATAGCCTGGGTAATTTCCGGCATCAGAACCTGCTTTAATTTCGTCTGCTATTTGGTTCTTTAACCTAAACTGAATATTCCTTTTCTGAATTTCGGGTAATGTACTTTTAAAGCCCATTTGATGTTTGCCATACGGATTAAGCTCCGGGGATCTAATCTCATTGACCTTTTCTGTTATTGCCTGAGCCCTGGCCTGAGAATCAACTTCCTCTTCCGGCACTTCCAGAAAATCTTCACCCAACAACTGATCCATGAAGAAATTTCTTGGCCTTTCTGCTTCCTCAACGGCAGGATTCTCCTCGTCCGTCTTTTTCTTGTTCTTTTTAATGGCAGCAAAAATCGAGATAACAACAGCTATGATAATAAAGATATAATCGTCCATCGTAAAAGTTTTATGGCTTGAATAAAATAAATTGTTCTTTACTTTGTTCTATTAAAGATTAAAGATAGATAAAATGGTTCAGTTTTCCCGAAAAATAGTTCAAACAGTTTTGCTTTGTTTTTTTCTACTCATCGGTAGCAATGGGTGCAAAGATGATTACGTATCGGTTGTTCCGTATGTTCCTGTTGACATGAATTTTAACCCAACCAACTACATTTTGAACTCTCCGGGAGTTTCTGTCACTTTTGAGAAATTTGGCTATGGAGGAATCATTATTTTTCGTGATGCTAGTGATAGTTCAAATCCTTATCTGGCCTTCGATGCTTGTTGTACCTATGAAGTTTCGACCACCTGCAGGGTTGTCTCTGATGGAAGTTTAGCCACATGTCCTTGCTGTGGTTCTCAATACATTCTTTTTGGGGGCAATGGAAGTCCGACTAAAGGGCCGGCTACTGAACCTTTGAAACAATACCGGACTTCATTTATCGGAGGCCGCATCATTGTCAGAAATTAATCTGAAAGATTCAATTCAAATACTTTTCGGGTTTTTAGTTCAAGCAGAAATACTTTATGAAATCCTGAAAAGAAATTCCAGTTTCCCAGTTTATTAATCAGATTGAACGAAGCAGGACTGTTGCTGAGGTCGGCAGTGATCAGTAACCAGATTTGATTCAGCTCTTTTTGCTGATAGATGTGGAGCTTTTCACCTTTTGCATTGATTGTGTATTCAATGTTCTCCCTGGTAATTTCAGGCGGTTGATAGCCATTATACTTGATGGCAATAGGTACATTTTCTTTCTTGACTACGGGTCCGTGCAGTTTTGTGAGTTCGATGCCTATTGTCGTTTTGCGGGATTCTTTCAGGATGAAATCGGGCGATTCAGTTTTAATCAATTTCCCCTTTGGAAAGTCAGTATATTCATTTCGGAAGAGTTCTATCATATGCTCCTCTTCAGTGATTTGCGTATCTTGATTCAGACTCATCGTTATCGGTTTTTAATCCGGAAAGGAATTTCAAATATATGAAATTTATGGTTTTATGGAGTTTTATCTGACAAGATTATAGAAGATACAAAATACAAAAAGGAGCACATTCGGCTCCTTTTTGTATTTTGTATCTGTAAAATTACGGGTCTCGTGACACCGTTGAATCGGAATCTAGTATCTGTAATGTTCCGGTTTGTATGGGCCTTCGGCCGATATTCCAAGGTATTCTGCTTGTTCAGGAGATAAAACAGTCAGTTTCACACCAAGTTGTTCCAGGTGCAACCGGGCTACTTCTTCGTCCAGGTATTTTGGCAAACGATATACATCGACAGCGTAGTCTTTTTCCCAAAGTTCTATTTGCGCCAGAGTCTGATTGGTAAACGAGTTCGACATGACAAACGAAGGATGACCTGTTGCACAACCCAGATTCACCAAACGACCTTCAGCAAGCAGGTAAATGGAATGACCATCGGGATAGATAAATTTATCAACCTGTGGTTTGATGTTTATTTTTCGAATTCCGGACCATGCTTCGAGTCGGGCCACCTGAATTTCGTTATCAAAATGACCAATGTTACAAACAATAGCCTGATCTTTCATCGCAGCCAGGTGTTCACCGGTAATGATGTCCTTGTTTCCTGTAGTGGTCACAAAAATATTTCCTTCTGAAACAGCATCTTCCATCGTTTTTACTTCGAATCCTTCCATGGCAGCCTGAAGGGCGCAGATCGGATCGATTTCAGTCACAATCACACGTGCACCATAACTGCGCATCGAATGCGAGCAACCTTTACCAACATCGCCATAACCGGCAACTACGACTACTTTACCGGCAATCATCACATCAGTTGCGCGTTTGATTCCGTCGGCCAGCGATTCGCGGCAGCCATAAAGGTTATCAAATTTCGATTTGGTTACCGAATCGTTCACGTTGAAAGCAGGAAACAGAAGTTTTCCTTCGTTCATCATCTGGTATAAACGGTGTACGCCGGTAGTTGTTTCTTCCGAAACACCTTTGATGTGTGGTACCTGACGGGTCCAACGCTGTGGATCGGTAGCTAAAACTATTTTCAAGGCATTATTCAATTCACGTTCGTCTTCCGCTTCAGCTACTTTATCCAGAATGGATGGATTTTTCTCGGCTTCGTAACCCTGATGAATCATCATGGTTGCATCACCACCATCGTCAACCAGCAAGGTTGGCCCGAGGCCGTTTCCGAAATCCAGTGCATGTTCTGTACACCACCAGTATTCGGCCAGTGTTTCGCCTTTCCATGCAAAGACAGGAACTCCGCTGGCGGCAATGGCAGCAGCAGCATGATCCTGTGTACTGAAAATATTACAGCTTGCCCAGCGCACATCAGCACCGAGTTCCACTAATGTTTCAATCAATACGGCAGTTTGAATGGTCATGTGGAGCGATCCCATAATGCGGGAACCTTTCAGCGGTTTAGCTGCTGCATATTTTTTCCTGATGGACATTAATCCGGGCATTTCCATTTCGGCGATTTCAATTTCTTTTCGCCCGAATTCTGCTAATGATATATCGGCAACTTTGTAGGCTAATTGTTCCAGTGTTTTTGTTGTCATTTTTGAAATTTATGATTTGATGGTAAAGATAATCAAATGAATAGATGTAATTCACTAATGTTGGTTAATGAACAGTTAAGTTAATGAACAGTTTGATTTAGTCCTGATTTTCCTGAAACCATGCAATCGTATTGGTTTTATCTATTGCAAGTTGATTCTTCAGTGCTTTGATGGAGTCAAATTTATGTTCTTCCCGAAGCTTTGAGTAGAAGACAAGCTCTATCGGCTCACCGTAAACGTCCGAATCAAAATCAAACAGATGAACTTCAATACTGCGGTGATCGGCATTGTTGTTAACTGTTGGCCGGCTTCCGATATTCAGCATTCCCTGATAGGTTTGATTGTGAATAGTTACTTTCACAGCATACACACCAAAGCCCGGAATTATTTTATCCGGATCAGAAGCCTCAACGTTTGCGGTAGGAAACTGAATCTTTCGTCCAAGCTTTTGCCCTTCAACAACAGTTCCGTGAAGAGTAAACCGATATCCCAAATAAGCATTTGCAGTTTCAAAGTCACCAAGCTGAATGGCCTCACGTATTTTGGTCGAACTGATATGGGATTCATTCATCAGCAAAACATCCAGCTTTTCGATCTGAAAACCCAGCCGGTCGGCGCAATTCTTCAAAAATTCAAAGCCGCCCTGCCTGTCTTTCCCGAATTTATGGTCATATCCAACAACCAATGATTTGGTATGAATCTGGCCGACAAGAATCTTCTCTACAAATTCCACATAGGTCAATTGGGCAAATTCAGCAGTGAACGGGTAAATAATCAGGTGGTCGATGCCCGATTGCTCAAACAGTTCGATCTTCTCTTCCATAGTGGTTAGTAAACGCAGACTGTTTTCACCGGGAGCCACGATTTTGCGGGGGTGTGGATCAAAAGTAAAAATGACAGATTCTCCGTTAATTCCCTTTGCCAGATCATGCAACCGCGCAATGATTTTGCGATGCCCCAAATGGACACCGTCGAAGGTGCCGATGGTTAATACCGGGTTTTGCGCATTAAAATTATTCAGATTTCTGTGTATCTTCACCTGTATTTGTGTTTGAATTCGGTTTCAAAATTAATTATTTCAACGTGGATGGATCATTTAAAAGACACCAAAATAAAAGGTATATTTCAAAAATTGATCAATCGGGTGTTTTATGAAGGCGAAATTATTATTTTTATGCCCTTTAATTGACTAATAAAAAAAGTTATTGTGAAAAAAATACTTTCGATAGTGATCGTGCTGGCAACTTTTACTTTCGCATGTAACAAACCTAATGGATTTGTTATCAGCGGAAAAATAACTAATGCTGAAGATAAATATTTGTATTTGGATGAACTCAGGGTTGCCTCCAGTTTCCCGGTCGATTCGGTAAAACTAAAAAAAGATGGTTCGTTCATATTTAAAGGCAAGATCGGCAATCCAAATTTTTACCTGCTTCGATTGAATGAAAAGAATTTTATAACCCTGTTGGTAGATACTACTGAAAAAATCACGGTTTATGGTGATGCAGCCAATTTTTCGCGTGACTATCTTGTTGAAGGATCTCCGGGTTCGATTCTGGTGCAGGAACTAAATAACCGACTGACAAAAACCAAACATAAACTTGATTCCATCCGTGGCCGGGTTAATGCGTTTCGAAATCGCAAAGATTACAGCGGAGCCAAAGTTAAATGGGATCAGGAACTGGCCGATATTAAACAAAGCCAAATTAACTATTCAACCGACTTTATTTTGAAACATCCGTTTTCAATGGCCTCAGTACTGGCGTTGTATCAGAAATTTGATGATTCAAATTATGTCATTCAGGATCTGCAATCATTAAAAGTGGCTGCTTCGGCTCTGAATTCCATTTTCCCCAAATCAGAGCACGTCAAAGCTTTATATGCGAATACTCAGAGCTTAATGGCGCAGGAGAAGAGCAGCAGACTCCAGAATTTTATTGCTGAAAATGGCCAGAATTCTCCTGACATTATACTTCCTGATATCAATGGCCGCGACGTTGCACTTTCTTCACTGGAAGGTAAAGTGGTTCTGTTACAGTTCTGGTCGGCTTTCAACAGGGACTCGCGTATTCAGAATGAGGCACTGGTTGAGCTTTATCGTAAATACAAATCAAAAGGACTTGAAATCTATCAGGTGAGTGCTGACACATCCCGGAATGCCTGGTTAACTGCCATTGAGGATGACAAACTAAGCTGGATAAATGTTGGAGACATGAAGGGAAGTGTTAATGCGTTCAATCAGTTCAATATACACACCATTCCATCCAATTATATTCTCGACAAAGACAGAAGTATTGTTGCTAAAAACCTGAAGGGGCCTGCCCTTAATCAGGCTATTGCAAAATTTACCAAATAATGCTTATCTTAAGCAAATATGATTTGAAAGGCCTTACATGGATCAATTCTGCTGACGATTTTATTTTAAACGTATATTTGTAATTTAGTTTTCGAACCAATCTTCTGCCGTTTTGCATAATCAAGACAAAAAAGTGTATTTTGTATCCGATGTTCATTTAGGAGCTCCGGCTTTAAAGAACAATAGGGATCGTGAACAGGCCTTTGTCAGCTTGCTGAATGAGATCAAACAAGATGCCTCGCATCTGTTCCTGATGGGGGATATTTTTGATTTTTGGTTCGAATATAAAACGGTTGTTCCGCGGGGATTCACCCGTACACTGGGTAAAATTGCCGAGATCGCCGATTCCGGAGTTGAGGTTCACTTCTTTACTGGTAACCACGATGTTTGGGTTTTCGACTATCTGCCAACAGAATTGGGGGTGATTTTGCACCGTAACGAATTCAGAACTGAGATTTCCGGAAAGAAATTTTTTCTGGCTCATGGTGATGGTCTTGATTTGTCTGACAAAGGATATCTATTTCTAAAAAAGATGTTTACAAGTAAAATTCTTCAATGGATGTTTGCCAGGATTCATCCGAATTTGGCACTTTCACTCGGATATCGGTGGTCAAAACATTCACGAATCTCGAATGGAATATTTGGTGACGAATTTAAGGGGACAACTAACGAAGGAATGTATATTTTTGCAGAATCAATCCTCCGCGAAGAAAAGGTTGATTATTTTATCTTTGGACATCGGCATGTCTTGATTGACAGGCCGATTGGAGAGAGCAGCCGGTACATCAATCTGGGGGACTGGATTCACTATTTTTCATACGGAGTTTTTGACGGAAATAAGTTTGAACTGAAACAATATAATTATCAAGGTGCGCAAGGCCACTGAAAATTAAATTATGACAAAGCAGATATATACTAAAATTGTAGGGACAGGAAGTTTTCTTCCTAATCGTATCATTGGAAATGATTATTTCAATGAATATACTTTTTTTGACCCGGCAACAAAACAGCCATTCGAAAAAAGTAACGCTGAGATTATTCAGAAATTTAAAGAAATAACCAACATTAGTGAGCGCCGCTGGATTAGCGACGACATGCACAATTCGGATATGGCTGCCATGGCCGTTAAAGATGCCTGCGAGTCGGCCAACATTGATCCTGAGACGCTTGATTTTATTGTTGTTGCGCATAATTTTGGGGATGTTGATATTGATTCAACCAGGGTTGATATTCTGCCCAGCCTTGCAAACAAGGTGAAAGACAAAATGGGTATCAAAAATCCTGCTTGTTTTTGTCACGACATTATTTCAGGCTGTCCGGGCTGGACACAGGGAATGATTACTGCCAATGCTTACATCCGCAGCGGAATGTCAAAAAGAGGAGTTGTTGTGGGAACAGACGTTCTGTCCCGAATATCGGATCCGCATGACCGGGATACGTTGATTTATGCCGACGGAGCGGGAGCAACAATTGTTGAAACTGTTGAAAGCGAAGAACCAACCGGAATATTGTCGCATTCAAGCCGGTCCGATTCTGTTCAATACTGGAATCTACTTGTTAACGGGAAATCCTTTAATCCTGAACTGAACGGGAATGACCAGTTTATTAAGATGGCCGGTCATAAATTATATGTGTATGCTCTGACCTATGTTCCGGGAGTGGTGAAAGACAGCATCGAAAAAGCCGGTTTGCAGTTGAGCGACATCAAAAAAGTTTTGATTCACCAGGCCAACGAGAAAATGGATGAGGCAATCCTGAAAAATGTATTCAAACTGTATCAGGAGAAGGAGATCCCTGTGGGAATAATGCCGATGAGCATCGAAAAACTCGGAAACTCATCAACTGCAACTGTCCCAACTTTGCTCGATATCATTCTGAAAGGCCGGATGGAAGGACAGGTTCTCAATCCCGGAGATAACATCGTTTTGTGCTCGATTGGTGCAGGAATGAACATTAATTCGATTGTCTATAAATTTTAGAATAATAGGCGAACAGAAAATTATACTGTAAAAATAACTGATCCGATGACATTGAGTCATCGGATCAGTTATTTTTACATACAGAAATTACCACTTCACGGCTTCTTTTCCATGATCAATTAAATACGTGTTGGTTGTAGAAAATTGTTTGTTCCCGAAAAATCCACGACTGGCTGATAGTGGTGACGGATGGACTGATTTCAGAACCAAATGTTTTTGAGGATCGATAAATCCACCTTTACTGATGGCGTAATTCCCCCAAAGGATAAAAACTACATTTTCCTTTTTTTCGGCTACCAGATGGATTACTGCATCGGTAAACTGCTCCCATCCTTTTTTCTGGTGCGATCCGGCTTCATGGGCGCGAACGGTTAAGGTGGCATTCAGGAGAAGTACGCCTTGTTTGGCCCAGCGTTCCAGATTGCCGTTGGTAGGAATTGCTGCACCGGTATCATTCTGAATTTCTTTGAAAATATTTCGTAAGCTGGGCGGGAAATCAACACCATCACTAACCGAGAAACACAGTCCGTGAGCCTGCCCCGGCCCATGATACGGATCCTGTCCGATAATCACCACTTTTAGCTGATCGAACGGACATTGATCAAACGCATTAAAGATCAGTTTTGCCGGTGGGTAAATCGTTTGGCTGGCATATTCCGACCGTACAAATTCGGTCAGTTGTTTAAAGTAAGGTTTTTCAAATTCTTCCTGAAGCTGCTTTCCCCAGCTTTCTTCCATTCGAACATCCATGATTTTTTTTTGATTTCGGTTACAGAAACAAAGTTGCCAATAATTCGGGAAATAGTCAGCAATTTGAGCGAAGCTTTCTTCCGGGAAAATAAAAAAACAGATTGCTGATGTTTTCCAGGCAAATCAGGAGTTGAACTTTTGCAAGGTGAAAAAGTTCAATACACTGATCATGATTTTTTGTTGAAATTATAAATATACCATTCTATGTTTTAAGGGACACAAAATCAGGGAGGAGAGATGCTCCCGGGTTTTTAATTCCTTGTCTGTGCTTTTCGGTGTAACCGGTGGTGAATTATTTTGGTATTTTTAGTCCAAATTTAAATTATGAATATTCTATTCCTTTTTATTGGTATCTGTATCGGGTTTGTACTGGCATTTCTTTTTCTGAAGTCAAAACTTCAGAAACAACAAACTGATTTTAATCTTGAAAAGCAGTTATCTGACCAACAAGTTATTCAGGAGAAATTCGAACTTGAAAAGGAAAAATCAGTATTTGAGGATCGAAATCAATCTTTGCTGCGTCAAAAAGACGAATTGCTTCAGCAAATCCAGCAACTTCGGACTGAAAATGGAATCCAAAGCCAGCAACAGGCCAGGGCCGAAGCCGATTTCAGCAATCTTCAGGAAAAACTGGGATCGCAAAAAAAGGAGATGGAAAACCTTCAGGAAAAATTTACAACCGAATTTGAAAATATTGCGGCCAAAATACTGAAGCAGAATACGGCAGATTTTTCGGTTGCCAATCAGAAAAGTATTACCGAATTACTTTCTCCGTTGAAAGATAAAATACAGGTTTTTGAAAAAAAGGTAGAAGACACTTATGAAAAAGGACTAAAAGACCAAACCGATCTGAAAGCTGAACTCAAAAAGCTACACGATCTGAATATGAAAATTAGCGATGAGGCCAACAACCTGACTAAAGCGCTGAAAGGTGACGTGAAAAAACAAGGCAACTGGGGTGAAGTCATCCTGGAGCGTATTCTGGAACGATCGGGATTAACTGCAGGTCGTGAATATGAGAAGCAGGAAAGTGTGCTTTCAGAAAACGGGCAACGGTTTCAGCCCGATGTTGTGATTCATTTACCTGATCAAAAGCATATTGTGGTTGATTCAAAAGTTTCGCTGGTTGCTTACGAAAGACTGGTGAATTCTGAAAACGAAAAGGACCGGTCGTTATTCGTGAAAGAGCATCTGCAAAGTATGAGAAGTCACATCAAGATTCTGAGCGAAAAACATTATCAACATTCTCAAGGGTTCAACAGTCCCGATTTTGTCTTGTTGTTTGTTCCTATTGAATCGTCGTTCAGTATTGCGGTTCAGGAAGATCAAGATTTATTTTCGTATGCCTGGGACAACAAAGTGGTTATTGTCAGTCCGTCGACTTTGCTGGCAACCCTGCGTACAATCGCCTCCATTTGGCAACAGGAAAACCAAACCCGCAATGCATTGGAAATTGCCCGTCAAAGCGGCGCTTTATACGACAAATTCGTAGCCTTTATTGCCGATATGGAAACGATTGGAAAAAGTCTGGAAAGTACCCGGAAGACATACGATCAGGCAGCAAACAAGTTGTATACCGGAACCGGGAATCTGGTTAAACGTGCTGAAACCATCCGGAAACTGGGAGCTAAAACCACGAAAGAATTGCCCGCGGAAAAATTGATGGAATAATTTATATTCCAGGTAAGACATTTAAAAGTTAAGGATTCCATTTTTCGGGAAAGGGAGATGAAATCCTTATGAGACAGAAAAAAAGATCAAAACCCGTTAATCTTCTTCGTGAAATTGTGGCACGAGTCCATCTTCGCAGACATCGATCGGAATTATCCAAACTTCGGGGCGGTCATTTCCTTCGCCACCTTCCGACTCACGTTTGTCCATTCCGGAACCAAAAAAAACGGCAATGTAACCTTCAGGGATATCTTCATCTTCCTCATTTCCAATTACCACTGCATTTATTCCGTCGACGCGTACGAAATCACCTTTTAAAAATGGCAACTCATCATCCATAACAATTCAGTTTTGCGTAAAATTATTTTAGCTAAAAAAAATGCATCCATTCCTGAATGCATTTCTATTTTATTATCCGAACAAATTAGCTTGCTTTTAAACGAACAGCACTGGCACCATCTAATTTTTCATGTGCATATTCGAGGCTGATCTTCATCTCGTTTACATCGGCCGATGGACTATCAAACATAGCGTCGCCCATGATGTTTTCACAAATGGCCCTTAGTCCGCGGGCACCCAGTTTAAATTCAACAGCCTTCTCAACAATGAATTCCAATGCATCTTCATCGAAACTCAAAACAATATCGTCAAGTTCAAATAATTTAACGTATTGCTTGATCAGCGAGTTGCGAGGTTCGGTCAGGATACTGCGCAATGCTTTTCTGTCGAGTGGTTCCAGGTAAGTCAAGACAGGGATTCGACCAATAATTTCAGGAATTAAGCCAAATGACTTTAAATCCTGGGGTGAAATATATTGCATCATGTTGTCCCGGTCAAGGTGATCTGCGTTTTTCTGCGCACCATAACCCACAATTTTAGTATTCAACCGGTGAGCAATTTTCCGCTCGATACCATCGAATGCACCTCCACAAATGAATAATATATTTTTGGTGTTGACGGCAATCATTTTTTGTTCCGGATGTTTTCTTCCTCCTTGTGGCGGAACATTCACAACGGCGCCCTCAAGCAATTTGAGAAGTCCTTGCTGAACTCCTTCGCCGGAAACATCGCGTGTGATGGAAGGATTATCGCCCTTACGAGCAATTTTATCCAATTCGTCGATAAAAACAATTCCACGCTCGGCAGCTTCCACGTTATAATCAGCGGCCTGAAGCAGGCGTGTGAGTAAACTTTCGATATCTTCTCCCACATAACCGGCTTCTGTCAATACCGTCGCATCAACGATGGTAAATGGTACATGCAGCATTTTGGCAATGGTTCGAGCCAAAAGTGTCTTTCCGGTACCTGTTTCTCCTACCAGCAGGATATTTGATTTTTCGATCTCAGTTTCATCCGCTGAAATAGTCTGATTTAGGCGCTTGTAGTGGTTATATACGGCAACCGAAAGAATTTTCTTAGCCTGATTCTGACCAATCACATACTGGTCAAGGAAACTTTTAATTTCCATCGGCTTCATCAGTTTTATTCCTTTTGTACTAAAGCCTTCGTCCTTTTTGAACTCTTCCTCAACAATGGCATGGGCTTGTTCTACACAGTTGTCACAGATATGACCTTCCATACCGGCAATCAACAGGTTCACTTCTTTTTTTTCACGTCCGCAAAACGAACATTTATCCATTTTCATCTTTAAGGTATCTGTATTTTTTTTCAACCAGTAGTTTTATTTATTTCTGATGAGTACTTCGTCAATCATTCCGTATTCTTTGGCTTCTGTT
Organism: Prolixibacteraceae bacterium; assembly: GCA_035648135.1. Taxonomy (GTDB): domain Bacteria; phylum Bacteroidota; class Bacteroidia; order Bacteroidales; family Prolixibacteraceae; genus Aquipluma. Next base: position 52,113 of record DASRMB010000017.1, on the reverse strand, counting down.
GAAGTCATCCAATAATCGCGATCGGAATCTTTCTCAACCTGTTTGAAAGATTTCCCGCTGTGTGTGGCTATGATATCATACAATTCTTTTTTCAGCTTCATGATTTCACGGGCAGTAATTTCGATATCAGATGCCTGACCTGATGCGCCACCCATGGGCTGATGTATCATCACGCGTGAATGCTGCAAGGCTGAGCGTTTTCCATGAGTTCCGGCAGTAAGCAAAACGGCACCCATTGAGGCAGCCATCCCGGTACAAATGGTGGCAATATCCGATGAAATATACTGCATTGTATCGTAAATACCTAATCCGGCATGAACTGAGCCTCCGGGGGTATTGAAATAAATCTGAATATCTTTTTTCGGGTCAGCAGACTCTAAGAAAAGCAGCTGTGCCTGAACAATGTTGGCGATGTAATCATCGATAGGTGTGCCCAGAAAGATAATTCTGTCCATCATCAGTCTTGAAAACACGTCCATGGACGCAACGTTTAACTGCCGTTCTTCAATGATATAAGGAGTCAGACTGTTGGTGAAAATCGAATCAAAACGATTTAAATTCAGGCTGCTGATACCCAGATGGTTCTTCGCGTATTTATTAAATTCTTTTCCGTCGTTCATAATATATGGTTTCCTGTTAAAAAAAACTTTGTGAGAATCAAATCTACCTTTTACTGGAAAGATAAAATCAGATTTTCACAAAGTTAAAAAAATAAGCTATTGGCTATACAGCCAATCTATTAATTTTCCAGCATCTTGTTAAACTCGTCGTAACTTACTTCTTTGAAGTCGAGTGTAACCTTATCTTTAATCGTTGCAATAATCACGTCTTCCTGTTTTTTAGTAACCAGTTTAGTACGTTCTTCTTCGTTTTGCAGCATGTGATTGGCGTAACTATCCAAATGTTCTTCAGAAACATTGCTTAAGCCGTACTGCCGGAATTGAACGGCAGCCATTTCTTTGGCCAGAGCAAGGACATCTTCTTCAGTAATCTTCAGTTCGTTGTCCTTTACAATTTTAGCTTTAATCAACTGCCATCTCAGGTCAGTCATAAAATGATCAAAATCAGACTCGATTTGCTCGTCAGTCAGTTTTGCGTTGGTTACTTTGATCCAACGTTTCAGGAAGGCTTCAGGCAAATCGAATGGAATCTGTTTGAGCAGCGCATCACGGCTGTCGATTGTAAATTTATAGTTGCTTGAATGAACGAAGTTCTCTTCAATCTCAGCTTTTATTTTAGCTTTAAATTCTTCTTCGGTAGTGATACCTGAATTATCACCGTATATTTTTGTGAATAAATCCTGGTTTATTTCTGCATTTTCAAAATGTAGTGCTTCGAGGATTGTAAAGCTGAAATTACCCGTAAGATTTTCAGCCTCTTCGTGCGAGATGTTGAGCATGTGCCCGACTTCGTGTTTGTTCTCGTAGGTTTTGACAGGGTCAAAAATAACGACATCACCAGCTTTTTTTCCAATGAATGAAGCTTTAACTTCTTCATCTTTCATCAGGTCGATAGCAATAACAATCTGTTCAGCTGAAATTCCACCCTGAAGTTCATTTCCTTCTGCATCAAGCTGGAGAAAGTTTCCGCGAACAGTTGATTTCTCTTCAATACTGTCAATCACTTTGTTTTCGCCTAAACGACCGGCATAAGCATCCAGCTGTTTGTTTACAACTTCCTCATCGGCTAATATGGCGTAAAAAGGCATTTTGGTATCCTTGCTGAGTTTAACTTCAATTTCAGGAGCAACAGCGATATCAAATGCAAAGCTGTAGTCCGTTTGGTTATCCCAGTCAATGGCTTTTTGTTTTTCTTCGTCGGGAAGAGGTTCTCCCAATAGATTCAGTTCTTCAGCTTGAATATAGTCGTTCAGGCTTTTTGAAATAATTTTGTTTACTTCTTCGGCAAGAGCCGATTTTCCGTACATTTTCTTTATTAATCCGGCAGGAACCATCCCCGGACGAAATCCCGGCATATTGGCTTTTTTACGATAGTTCTTCAGAACATCGTTAACAGTGGTCTCGTAATCATTCTTCTCAATCGAGATGGTGAGAATTGCATTCAACTCGTCGATATTTTCTCTGGTAATGTTCATAGTTTTCCACTTAAAGTTATTGGGAATCAGTAAGGAAGAAGAACTTTCAGAAAGCTCCGGATCCTAAACCTGTTGCTTTAAATTAATAAAAACCGCTTGCTCATCCTTTTATCAAGGTAAAGCAAGACGGTTCTTTTGTTGTGCGGGCGAAGGGACTCGAACCCCCACGCCGTAAGGCACCAGATCCTAAGTCTGGCACGTCTACCAATTCCGCCACGCCCGCTAAATTGCGGTGCAAATGTATGTCATTTTTTTAATACATACAACATGACACCCAAATCTTTTTTAATTGTATTCTTTAATAAGGAGACAGATTATCTTAACTCGAAATTCTGACCCAGATAAACGCGGCGAACTTCTTCGTCTGATGCCAGTTCTTCGGCTGTTCCGGCCTTAATGATAGAGCCTTCGTACAATAGGTACGAACGGTCGGTAATGGTGAGGGTTTCGTGTACGTTGTGATCGGTTATCAATACTCCAATGTTTTTGTCGCGCAGTGTCTTTACAATTTGCTGAATATCCTCAACAGCAATCGGGTCGACACCAGCAAATGGTTCATCAAGAAGGATGAATTTGGGATCGATGGCCAGGGCACGTGCAATTTCAGTACGTCTTCTCTCACCTCCGGAAAGCTGGTATCCATTGCTTTTACGAATGTGTTGAAGCCCAAATTCAGTCAAAAGAGTTTCGACCTTCTGATATTGGAGGTCTTTAGGAAGTTTGGTCATTTCGAGGATCGAAAGTATGTTGTCTTCAACACTCATTTGCCGGAAGACGGATGGCTCCTGTGACAAATAACCGATTCCCTTTTGCGCCCTTTTGTAAACAGGCAGTGAAGTAATCTCATCGTCATCTAGAAATATATTTCCTGAAAGAGGTTTGACTAAGCCGACAATCATGTAAAATGAAGTTGTTTTTCCGGCTCCGTTCGGTCCCAGCAAACCAACGATTTCCCCTTGGTTAACTTCAAACGAAACCCCTTTGACAACGGTACGTTTCCTGTATTTCTTGACAATATTTTCAGCTCGTAGTTTCATATGCGGATATTTGCCGGTAATGATTAGATTTCATCGATCTTCCTTTGATTTGCTTTCTGAACGCGGGATGATATAACGATACTCACTTCATAAAGAATTGCCAATGGGATGCATACCATGATTTGACTAAATATGTCGGGGGGAGTGATGATTGCTGAAAGGATAAGCAAAACTACATAGGAATGTTTCCTGTATTTTTTCATAAAAGCCGGAGTCAGTATTCCAACCTTGCTCAGAAAAAATGCAACGATCGGCAATTCAAAAACTACACCTCCTGCAATGACAATGGAAGTAACTGTGCTGATGTATGAAAGTACATTAATCTGGTTAATGACCACATCGCTGATACTGTATGTGCCAAGGAAATCGACCGAAAGCGGTACAATCAGAAAATAGCCGAACAAAATTCCTAGAAAAAATAAAAGAGACATATAAAAAACGGCACCGGAAGCGTATTTGCGTTCTTCTTCATACAGTGCAGGACTAATGAAACTCCAAAATTGATAAATGACATAAGGAGAGGCAATAATTAAACCAGCAACGATAGCTGTCCATATATGCACCATAAACTGCCCTGACATACTGATGCTGATCAGATTCAATTCGTGCGTATTGATTTTTAATGAATCAATACCTACCTGATCAGCTAAAAGTGCAAGCATCCGGTTGGTCCAGAACTCCGGGTTTTTGGGAGCAAAAATGATGGAATTAAAAATGAAATCCTTCTCAATAAAGGCAATAATGGAGAAAACACAAATGGCAATTGCTGATCGGATGATATGCCACCTCAAAGCTTCCAGATGATCAAGAAATGACATTTCAGGTTTCTCTGTTTTCTTGTTTTTCTTTTTGTTTATTAGTTCTTCTCTGTTGGTCTCTTCAGCCATGATTCAGGAAATAATAGATCTGATTGGTTAAAAAAAATTCGCACAAATATAGTTTATATTCCTTACTCAAGTGGATGGTTGTCTCTTAATTTTACTTAAAAGAGAGCCCAAAGCGTTTAATTTCATTCCGCCTAATTGTATTTTAAGTGATATTTTATATACCTTCGGGTTGCTAATACAAATTAGGATTTAATTTTTTGATCTGCAGAGGGTCTTTTTTATATGGAAATAGATTATAAATTAACTGAACAACTTCAGAAATATTTTGGATTTGATCGATTTAAAGGCCAACAGGAAGAAGTCATAAAAAGTGTGTTGAATGGTAATGATACTTTTGTATTAATGCCAACGGGGGGAGGAAAATCATTGTGTTACCAATTACCGGCTCTGATCATGGAGGGTACAGCCATTATTATTTCTCCATTGATTGCTTTAATGAAAAACCAGGTTGATTCGATCAGAAGTTTCGGAACCGAAGATGGCGTTGCTCACTTTTTAAACTCGTCGCTCACAAAGGCTGCAGCGCAGAGAGTTCGTGATGACGTGACCAGCGGAAAAACCAAATTGCTTTTTGTTGCTCCGGAAAGTTTGACGAAGGAAGATAATATTGATTTTTTAAAAAACATCAAAATATCTTTCTACGCCATTGACGAGGCACACTGTATTTCGGAGTGGGGTCATGATTTCAGACCTGAATACCGTCGTATTAAACCTATCGTATCCGAAATCGGAGAAGCTCCGCTTATTGCGTTGACTGCCACAGCTACAGCAAAAGTACAACACGACATACAAAAAACGCTTGGGATGCTTGATGCCAATGTATTCAAAGCATCTTTCAACCGTCCGAATCTTTACTACGAGGTAAGGCCTAAGTCCAATCCCGAATCCCAGATCATCAAGTTTATCAAAGAAAATGAGGGGAAATCGGGTATTATTTACTGTTTAAGCCGGAAAAAAGTTGAAGCACTGACCGAAGCGCTTGTGGTGAACAATATTAAAGCGCTACCTTATCATGCAGGGATGGATTCGTCTACCCGGTCGGGTAATCAGGATAAATTTCTGATGGAAGAAGTGGATGTGATTGTTGCTACCATTGCTTTCGGAATGGGTATCGACAAACCCGATGTGCGTTTTGTGATCCATTATGATATTCCCAAGAGCCTCGAAGGTTACTATCAGGAAACCGGTCGTGCGGGCAGGGATGGTGGTGAAGGGAAATGTATTACACTTTATTCGGCCAAAGACATTCAGAAACTTGAGAAATTCATGCAGGGCAAACCGGTTGCCGAACAGGAAATCGGACGGCAGTTGCTGCTTGATACCGCTTCGTATGCTGAATCGGCTATTTGCCGTCGGATTATTCTCCTGAATTATTTTGGCGAAAAGCTGGAAGAACCTTGCGGAAACTGTGACAATTGTATAAACCCCAAAGAACAGATTGAAGCTAAAGATGAAATTTGCCGTGGTCTGAAAGCTATCGTCGAAGTCAAGGAAAACTACAAAGCAGAACATTTAGCTGATATTCTCATCGGGAAAAAATCGGCTGCCGTTAAATCATTCCGTCATGATGAACTCAAAGCATTTGAATCGGGTAACGATCATGGTGAAAAATTCTGGAATGCGGTGTTCAGGCAAAGTATTATTGCAGGTTTTGTGACCAAAGACATTGAGAACTACGGCTTGCTCAAAATGACACAGAGAGGGTATGATTTTCTGAAAAAGCCATCTACTTTTATGTTGGTGCGCAACCACGACTACGATGCGATTGAAGAAGAAGCTAATGTGGCTGCAGCACACGCCAGTGAAGCTGGTGATCCGGAATTGTTTGCCATGTTGAAATCACTTCGAAAGGAGATCTCGCATAAACTGAACCTGCCTCCGTTTGTGATTTTTCAGGACCCGTCGCTGGCTGACATGGCTTTGCAATATCCAATTACTGTTGATGAGCTGAAATATATTCAAGGTGTTGGTGAAGGCAAAGCAAAACGATACGGTAAGGAATTTGTCAAATTAATCAAATCGTATGTTGAAGAAAACGAAATAGACCGCCCTCAGGATCTGGTTGTTAAAAGCGTAGCCAATAAATCGAAAATTAAAGTGGGAATCATTCAAAGTATCGATCGCAAGATTTCGCTGGAAGACATTGCTGCTTCGATAGGCATCGGAATGAAGGAGTTAATCGCTGAAATTGAGACCATCGTAAATTCAGGTACAAAAATAAATATTGATTATTTTGTGAACGAGGTACTTGATGAAGATCGCCAGGAAGAAGTCTTTGAATATTTCAGGGAAGCAGACGACGATGACATTGATTCCGCACTCAAAGAGCTGGGTGAAAATGAATACACCGAAGAGGAAATACGGCTAATGCGAATACTTTTTATTTCCGAAATGGGAAATTAGAAATAATTTGGTTTGGCGAATTTCCGCTTACTGAGGTTTAACTCATAACCAACAAGAAATTCATAGGTTCCAAGCTGGAATTTGCTAATATCCTGAAAGATGGAATAATCAGCTGCAAAACCAATTCGTAAATTGTTTCCGAAGGTATATTGAGCGGAGAAACAAGCGGATCCTGTACTACGGAGATTTAGTCCAAGCTGAAGATTATTGGGCAAATAAAGAACAGCAGCAGCATCAAAGTATACTGGTTCCCCAACGCTTCCGACAATCAGCAAATTGGGACGGAGATGCAAATCCTGGGGCAGTTTAAAAACATATCCTGCTGATAAATATGCGGTCGAAAATTCATGAAGGGAGGAATATCCAACGCGGTTCACCTTGAACGTGTTGTTTATGACCTGCGGAACAGACAAACTAACGTATAAATGATCGTTAAAAAACACCGCTCCAAAACCAAAAACGGTCATGAAGTACATATGAATGTCTGTTAAAAACTCCGGATCGGGTATCTGGTCTGGATATAGCTGGTAGTCAGTTGTGTTGTTGTCGTAATTTACAATGCCTGCCCGAAGGCCTAAACGCAAATAATTATACATATCAAGTCGTACCTGATACGAATAATCGCCTGTAAAGAAAAGCTTCTTTTCCCGTCCGACACTCCTTCGCTGAATGTTAAAGCCCAGACCTCTTTTCTCGTCTTTGACAGGCTTGTGATAGGAAAATTGCTGATAGAAAGCTGATCCCCCAATTGATGCGTAGTCTTTTCTTGTTGAAAGCATAAACCCGGATTTATCCCACATTCCTACATAAGCCGGATTGAGGATATGCATATTGGTAATGTACTGCAACGACCAGGGAAAATCCTGCCCTATAGCCTGTTTTTCTGCAAAAAACAGAAGCAGCAGCATCAAAATACTAATATGGATGAATCTTCGAATCATTTAAAACAATCTTCCTTCTTTACTAACTTTCAATTAATAAGATACAAAAACATAACTCTTTTTGACTTCACCATTGCCCAGCTTGAGGACGTAGTAGTAAGTTCCCGGAGCAGCCATCTCTCCACTTCCAGATGCCGAACGGTTGTCTGTTCTTCCATCCCACCATGCCCGTTCAGCACTATCCCAGAACTTAAGATTTCCGTAGTGATCCTTTTGAAATATTTTATTCCCCAACTGATCGAATATGTACATTATGGCATTTGGAAAATGATCGATGCAATAGATCTGGAAATAGTCGTGAATGTTATCGCCATTTGGAGAGAACGCTTCCGGGATCAACAGGTCGCAGTCACGTCCAAAATCAAGATATTCAGGATGTCCGTCGAAATCTGTATCATCATTGCTAAAGTCACCATCAGCATTCAGATCTTCGAAACGAGTCAGAAATTCGTCGTTGTCATCGTTTTCATCCCGCCAATCTTTCATGCCATCACCATCGAAATCCTGCATCGGCGCATTACTTCCGGTCATATTTTCAATTGGTGATTGGTATCTGTCTACTATATCATAGGCATCATCCAGACCATCATTATCGGTATCCTTCCCGATCATCGAATAATCTGGTTTACCGTCTGCATTTTTATCATGACCTTCAATGTAATCAGGAACGAAATCATTATCCGAATCGGCATCCAGGAAGTCAGGAATCTCATCCCTATCTGTATCGACCGGAATGATTCTCGTTCCGCCCTGATCCGGATCGAAAGTGTCATCGATACCGTCATGGTCGCTATCCAAGCCCTTTGGCAAGAGAATAGAGTTGGATGTCGTTGGTTGTGACTCATATAAATCTACAATTCCATCGTTATCGGCATCAATATCCAGCCAGTTCGGATGACCATCTTCGTCCGTGTCAGTGGTTGTCTCCCCTTCATCAGTATTCGTGATTCCATCACCATCAGCATCATCGTCTGAGGTGTCTGGAATACCATCACAATCGAAATCCGAAATAATGTGAATAACTACACGGGCAGTATCACCCTGATAATGATTCACGTCGAAGATGGCATACTGGAATGCATCATCGCCGGTAAATCCAGCCTCCGCCAGATATTCAAACGTTCCATCCGCATTTAATGTTAAGGTTCCGTGGTCGGGAGTTTGAACAGGTGTCTGCTCAATATAGATATCATCATTATCATTATCAAAATCATTTTTCAAAAGGTCACCGTTGGCTGCTGAGCAGCCTGCATCGAACTCATCATCGATAGCCGTTGGCGGTGAGTTGGGGATGGGAATAACGATTGTTTTGAACACCACACAACCATATCTGTCAGTAACTATAACGGTGTAAGTTCCATTAAAAAGATCTTTGATATCACTTGTTGTTGCCTCGTTGCTCCATTGGTAGAGATAGGGTCCTGAACCGCCACTTACGGTCAGACTTATACTGCCTTTTCTCTGCGATTTCAAGTCAATCTCAGTAATTAATTCCGTGATTAAAATTGGATCCGGTTGATGAATGGTGACGCTCAGCTTTTCCTCCGAAACACATCCATTAGCTTCAATAGTCATGTTGTTGTAGATTCCGGCAGGAACAATAACCGTTGCCTGATTATTGGAGACATTTACATTGGCAAACTGACCACCATCATATGTAATCGGATAGATGCCATCTGCTACATTGGAAAACTCAAAGCTGATGCTGCCATTTCCTCCATAACAGATGCAGTCTTCTGTTTCTACAATCGTCAGGGTAGGCACCGGAGGTAGCGAAGGAACATTCACCTGGGCAACAGACTCGCAACCACTGACGATATTTCGTACCCGAATGGTATAAATATTAGTTTTCAGGTTCTGGAAAATTACAGATGCCTGATAAGCAACATTGTCAATGCTGTAGGTGTATTCTGCACCTGTTGGTGTGGTCACTTCAATTGTCCCGTTCGGATCATTGCATGTTGGATGAATAATTACATTTGCTTCAGGAGTAGCAGGAACCTGATAAACAGTTAAAGAAACAGGAGTTCTTACGGAATTCAGACAAGTGCCATTGTTGGCTTGCGCATAAAAGATTTTGTTGCCCGGCGTCTGAAGGGTAGGAGAGTCAACCAGGGTTCCTCCGGAAGGTGCATCGTACCAGGTAACTGTGGTTCCTGAAACCGGAATGATAGCATTCCGGGCATCAAGCAGAACTGCAGGTATCGTTTCGCAGGCCGTCAGGTCGCCTCCGCTTACAGGAGCAGCGGTATCTTCAACAACTTCAATAACACCCTGTTCAAGGGTGTCGCAACCAAATACCGAATACTGAACGGCAGCCAGCTTAAAGGTTCCTGTCTGTGTCCATTGAATCGTGATTTCACTCCCTTCTAAAGGAAGTCCGGTGATCGCATTTGTTCCGTTAAATTTGAGACCTGCTGGATTGCTCAGGGTTACAGGTGTGCCTGAAGAATTGGTTAACAACCAGAGGTAGGTCGAATTTTGCTCTCCTTCAATCCTGTATTGTCTTTCAGAATTCACACATACCTGATCAATAACATACGATTGACCGGCTGCCTGTAAAGCAACGATCAGAAATGTCATCAGGAATATGTGTTTGAGCTTAATCATACAATGTTTAAAATTTGCAATTTGGTTTAAAAACGTTGATCTGTTGACGAAATCGTTCTGAATTGTAACTGACCACGATTTCATCGTCTTCATTTCTAATTTGTTTTATTTTTTTTTTACGGTTCGTACTGATATATTTTTGAACTTACTGGTTTTGGATATATTTCGAGCAGCACTTTTTCAGATGGTACGTTATTCGTTCTGTATTGATTCTTTACTGATGTAATCCAATACAGGGTGGTCATATCCGGGCTAACTTTTAAGGTATGACCTGAATCTGAAATGCCCGTTTCTGTCCAACTATTTATTCCATCGGTATAAGTGATCTCCCACGGACCGGTTCCGGTGATCGTAAGCTGGAGCGACGCGGTTTCACCTGCGCAAACCGGATTTGGGGATATTATAACTGCTGTTGACAATCCTTCTTTTACTTCGATTATTCCTATTTTTAAGTTGTTGGTACAACCGGCGGCATCGCGGGCCGTTACCTTAAAAAAGTAGATGCCAGGATTCATCCACTTTACATTCACGCTGGCTCCGGAACTGCTTCCCACAAAAAAAGCGGATGCAGCAGGACAATTACCTGCAACAAGAGCAAAGTTGACCGTTCCGTCTTCGTACAGTTCCCATTCATAGCTATCGCCTGGTTTTTGTTGAACATCCAGGGTTGAGGTTTCGCCCTGGTACACGACGTTCTGTGCCTTGGCAGGAGCCAAAGCCAGCAGCAGAGGTAGCAGCGCTATCCTTGCTAAACGTACGATGTACAAAAGTTGCTTCACGACAGTTTAAAAATTTAAGTCCAAAGCTTCCGGGTTTTCCCTGAAGTCCGACTTTCGCTTTGGATGTTTGTTATTGTTTATTCATTCGTGTTCATTTTCATTTCTAAAAAGACATTCTTTTCCCATTCAAGCTTTATCGTGCCGGTTAGTTCAAGGACATGGAGTATTCCCGAAGGAGCTCTGCCCCCATTGTATCTCCCGATGTCCGGATTGTCAGATTCGTCCGTCAATTGATGGAATGTTTCGAAAAATCCGACATTCGGTCTGTATTCTTTTTTAATCATCTTTCATTGATTATTCATGATTGATGATCTGAATGGATGTCGCGTTGTAATCAGTTATTAATCAGCCAATACAAGGACTCTACATCCGGTGAAATGATGTTATTCCCGTCATTGCGAGGCACGATGCAATCTGTTCACCAGTTGAGATTGCAACACTCCATACGGACGTTCGCGATGATGCGTAGTTGATCGTTGCTTCTAAACCCGAACCTTCTCCCTCGAAGCATTCTTTCGCTCCTCTTGGAACGGGGGAGGTTTTCTTTATTGGTCTTTCGTCCTGATGATTCAATGGATATGCAAATTGAGTCTCCGGCATCTGACCTTTATTCATACTCATTTCTCCTTTTTTTATTTTTTACCCTTTTCGAACCTCCTTCGCGGTTTTCAACTACCGAAGGGGAAACTTCCCGGATAATCTTTCGGAGGTTTGAAACCCCGAAAGGATTTTAATACTACTCTCCTTCAAGAATTCTTGCTTTTCCCTCCCGGGCTTCCTCCGGCCAGCCTTGCAGCCGACCGGAAAAAGTATAGGGTTTCATGAAAAAGCAAAAACGATTACTTCATATGTTATGGGTTTTTAGGAATAATACCAACGCTTGTGCCAAGAATAGAAGATGTTCCTTCGATAACTGTTGGACGTTCATCCAGTGTTTGTATAGCCAGATCAGCAAAGTCAGCAGCTGCTGGTTCAACACAAGTGGTGTTGATTACATCTAACTCGCCGGCTGCATTTTCGCCGTCAACAGCCAGGGTTATTGGGGTTTGTGCCAGTCCTTCAAATGAATTATTTGTTATCGTAACCCGCACATAAATGGATACTCCATTTGATGTGTCAGTAACAGTTGTAGCGACCGGAGTTGTACTTTGAGTTCCTGATATTTCGGTTTTCGGTGCAGCAAATCCAGTCGTATAATCCCACTCAATGACTGCTGTTTGTGTTCCCGTTAATCCGGTTAACTGGAAAGTAGGAGTCCATGAACCAGAAAAATTCGCTGCAACTACTTCAAAATACATGATATTAACTCCATACAAATAAGACATGTCGCCTGCAACATAAGTGGCAGAAGATACAGGTGCAAAACATTGTGTTTCAGCTACGTCAAAACCAAGCGGGGTTATGGCTGTGTAATCCATATTCAGAATATCAACAGTAAAACCATTTTTTGGGTCAAGTTCAAAAACCTTGAAGTTATCGGTACAACCAGCAACTGGTGCGGCATAATGAACGGCCACAAATGTTGGGGTGCCATTTGGAGATACTCCATCACCCTGAAATGTTGTAGCTGACAAAATACTTGTTGACCAGGTTATGCTTACATCAGTAGCAGCATTAGCAGCACCATAGTTTGCACTTGTTGCGTTCAGATCAGAAGCCGTGGTCAGTTGAGTTGCTAAATTGGCAGAGTGATCACCTGCAACAATGAAATTTTCATCTTTTGTTGCCCACCATGTGTATTGCCCACCCAGGGGGGTAGCTGCAACGGTATAGGTATATGCCTTACCTGCAATTGGATGCAAGGCGTCATTATCACAAACTAATGGTCTTGGTGCAGTTCCTGCGACTGATTGTCCAGAAGAACTGTCTACGCCGGCAAATACTGCCAGTACTAAAAACACGAGAAATAAAATTTGCTTTTTCATGATCGTAAAATTTAAATCATTGTAAAATTTTTAAAACAGTTAAAATTTAATTTTGAATTCGTTTTACAACTCTGGAGAGCAACAAAACGTTTTTCCGGGTTCAGGCCACAAGCCTGGTCCGGACTGCGTGAGCGTCCAGGCGGATCGTTCCCGAAATTGAATCCTCCATTTTGTTTTCCTTCCGATGGAAGTGAAAACCAGGGTTTGTCGGTTGAGCAGATAGATCTTAAAAGTTCTTGTTTTGGATTTTGCCAAAGACTTGTTTGAGTACTTCCGGTGAAAGCATCCTTGATTTTCAATCGGTTTTGGCATTTTGCCTTTGTTTCGATGTCCGTTTGTGTTTTCATAAGGATCTTTTTTTAAGTATCTATTTTATCGTTTTTCTTCTGAAATCAGGATTAAGGACTCATTGTTGTTTTGATCAGGTTTGGCCTTGGTTTGATCGTAATATTTACCATTTGCTCATCCGATACATTGCCGTTGCAATCCTCTACCCAGTAGGTAATGGTGTGAATCAGATTGTCGTCATAAGGAGGCAGATCGCCCGGAAACTGAATTTCACCATAGAGAGAAGGTTGCCCTGTTCCGGTAATAGAGGCAGGACTTCCTCCGAAGAAGTCGATTCGCCAGTTGATCATCAGGTCAATCACGGCGCAACAATTATCTGTCAGTCCGGTCAGGTTGAGGGCAGTGCTTCCATTACTGAAAATGAAATATTCAGGCCGGTCTGGATTTATATCGATGGTCGCAGGGTCATATATTGCGGTAAATATGCTTTCAACGCATTCGCTTATTGGCAGTGGCACATCAAATGTGGGTGGTTCATTGTCGGTAACAGTAACTGTTTGATTACAGCTTACCGAGCCCGAAGCGTTGGAAGCCGTCCAGGTAATGGTTGTGATACCAGCAGGATAAGGATCGGTCAGAGGGAGGCCATCGCTGCGCAGTCCGGTGATGGTCACACTGCTACTTGTTGCTGTAGCCTGGATAATTGTAATTGCTGCGGAACACAAACCAGGATCGGTATACTGAAAAATATTATCCGGACAGGTCAATACAGGTGCAGGGGTAACTACTACCTCGAACGTACACGTTAAAACATCTCCTGCTATATTTACCGTTCTGTATTCTACAGTAGTGGTTCCCACGTTAAAGTTATAAGGTGAAGGAACGATGCCGCTGACGGGAGTTGAAACGATTGTGGCACCGGTCATGGTCCAGCTTAGTATCTGGCAAACTGGATCATAACCCGGGTCGTCTGTAAGTACTTCTGCTGAGGTTTCTCCAATTGGAGCCTCTACCGGTTCCGGGTCGGGTGGACAGGACAGTATAGGCGGATCAGGCTGTGTAACCAGTACGAAGTCGGATGTTATATTGCAACCGTTGGCATCGGTAACTGTAAATAAATAGGTTCCGATTGATAATCCGGTGGCCGACTGGGTCGTTTGGTTTCCGGCAGCGGCATCCCACTGGTAAATGTAAGGAAGTGTTCCTCCCTCTGCATTCACATAGGCTATTCCATCGCTTCCCCCATAACAGGTTGGAGATACAAATGAAGCAGGATAAACTACCAGTGCGCTTGGTTCCACCACATCTGTCGTTTTTGCATCCGAACAGCCGTTTGCATCGGTAACTGTTACCGTATAGGTTCCGTTGGCCAGCCCTGTGGCAGTAGCTGTTGTTTGTCCGTCGCTCCACACATAGTCATAAGGAGCGGTTCCACTGGTCACTGAAGCGGTGGCAGAACCATCGCTGTAGCCAAAACAAAGCGGGATATTTACATCAACGGTCAATTCCGGCGAATTATTGATGGTGATGACCATGTTGTCGCTGGCTATAGAGCATGGTCCTGTTGGATCATCGGTTGTCAGGGTCAGGCTTACACTTCCTGCTGCAATATCTGCTGCGCTGGTCGTGTATACTGCTGTTAGTGAAGAGGCATTGTCAAAGGAGCCGGTACCGCTGGTTGACCATGTGCCGTTAGTCGCTCCACCGCCAACTGATCCATCCAATAAGAATGTAATATCGGCGGAACAACCGCGAAGCTGATCGTCACCGGCATCAACTGTTGCCTGTGGATAAACAATGACATCAACTGTTTCCGGAGCAATGCCGCAGCCATACCAGTCGGTCACGGTTAAAATGTAAGATCCTTCATACTCTTCTCCGGCATTGGGGATTATGGGGTTCTCGACATACGAGAAAAAACCGTTCGGTCCTGTCCAGCTAAAGGTGATTGGTTCTTTGCCATCCGTTACATTCGCATGCAATTCGATGGTTCCACCGCTACAAATGTCATTACTTTTTGTGGGTGCGATCAGGGCAGGTGAAGGGTCAAGTATTCCGAACGAGATATCATCGATACCAAAGTCGTTACCGCCGGCAGCGGTCTGTAAATCAACAATCGAAAGGATTGCGCTTGTATTGCTCCCGGAATTCCATGTACCATAGAAACGTCCTTCCGGATGCCAGGGATTTGTGCTGTTACTTACTCCTGGGTATGCGGTAAGGTCGGCAACTGAACCAAGCTGGGTTCCGTTGATACTGAACTGCAGCTGTGCATCGTTCCCGGCACTGTTTAAGCTGATGGCCCAGGCCGAAAAATAGTAGACTGTGTTTGGAATCAGATTGAGAATTGTTTCCTGCCAGACAATGGGTTGCGGAGAACCAGGGAATCCATTGACAATCATGAAATTTCCGGTTCCTGAGGTGTGGTCAACTCCCCAGAAGTTGTTGTGGTAATTCTGGGCATTGGGTCCGATTCCATATAATCCTTCCGGATTCAATTCGTTTGTCAGACCGGGGTTGTCTACTACATAAGTGTATTGGTTAGCACCACTGGGAGGTGTTGTAAATCCTGTATTCCCGCTGGTAAAACTCCCGTTGGTGACATATTCATTGGAAACATTGATCGATGCTGTTCCGGCGCAACCATTGGCGTCAATTACATTTACGGTATAAATGCCGGCAATATCAATGTCAATGTATTGATTTCCGTTTGTTTCGCCATAAGGTAGTGGTTGCCAGTTATAGCTTGCAAATGATCCGGTCGTTAATCTGATTTTAGGCGCATTCGCGCAGTAATTGGCAGAAATAGTTGCATCGGGTGCAGGGAAAACTGTAACCGTAGTTGTGGCACTTCCATCGCAGCCTGTATTTGTATCGGTATAAGTTGCTGTGTAGGTGGTGGTTTCGGTTGGTGAAACATTAGTTGGATTGGCTTCGGTAGATGTCCAGCCGGAGGTGTTGGAGGTCCATAAAATATTGACTGCAGTTGCCGGAACAGAAGATGAAGTGAGGTTGACAGTTCCTCCCGGGCAAATGGATCCGGGTGAGGTATTGGCGGTAACAACAGGTGCCGGTAGCACATCAACGGCAACCGAATAAGTTACCGGGTTTTCACAATCATTTGATCGAAGTGTATAAATGTATATCACTTCGATCAGGCTGTTGGTGGTATTGATCAATACTTCACTGATGTTTCCCGTTCCTGATGCAGCCGGGTTGCTGATTCCTGCAACTGCTGCTCTGGTCCATGGGAAATCGGTTCCGGGGACATCACTGGTTGGGGTATAGGTAAATGCTGTCCCACTGCAAATAGAAAGGCCACTTGTTGCACTGGTCAGGTGAGGCATGGGTGTGACCATTACAATTACATTCTGAATGTTGGAGCAACCAGCGGGACTAAGCAGGGTGTAGACATAAGTTACTGCAATCGGATCACTTGTTGTATTGTTCAGTAATTCTGCAGGATTGTTAGTTCCTGAGTTATTAAGATTGCTTATCCCTGCTACTATAGCCCGGTCCCAGGAAAAGCTTGTTCCCGGAATATCGCTGGTTGGGACATAATTAAACACATCGTTACTGCAAATTCCCGGAGGCGTTAACGAACTGCTTAAAACTGGCATGGGGTCAACGGTGATGGTAGCCGTTCCTGTCTGGGGATAAGCACAACTCGTTGAACCGGAAACACTCACCAGGTTGTAGTCAAAAGTTCCGCTAACTTCGGTTGGCGCATTTAAGCTTGCAGAATTTCCTGAACTGGCGGTTAGTTGTTGATCTGTTCCGCTGTTTATATTGTACGTAAAAGTGTACGGAGCTGATCCTCCGCTGGCTGTGAAGGTAATGACTGGTGTTGGATCATTTTGGCAAACCGTTGTCGTTCCTGAAATGTTTGCGCTAACCTCGGGGTGTACCGTTACTGTAAAATTAACTGTGGCTCCTTCGCATCCAAGTGCCGAGGCGGTAAGCTGATACATTACCGTACCTGTGGTCGCCGTATTGTTCTGTAAAGTCTGATTTAGCAGATTCCCGGTTCCATCGCTTGCCCCGGTAATTGTTCCGCTGATGCTGTACACAATCCAGCTAAACGTGGCACCACTGGTTGAACTGCTTATCGTGATATTGGTACTGCTCCCTGAACAAATGGTTTGAGCACTGGCTGAAAGATGAATATTGGGTCTGGGATTAACCGTGATGCTAAAACTGACTGGTGTTCCGTTGCAGCCATTTGCTCTTGGGGTAATCGTTACCGTTGCGGTCCCTGTCGTTGCTGTATATGAAGGAATTTGGGTAACTCCGGTTTTGTTAGTCAATCCAATCGTTGCACCGCCACTAATATCAAAAACAACTCCGGAAGGCGTGCCACTCAGGGGGATCACTGCTGTTATTTCGCCCATGCAATACGTTTGGTTCGAAGGTGCTATAGCTGTTGGTGCCTGAGTTACATTTACTGTTTGGGTAGCGCTTGTTGTCCCGCAAAGTCCTGTTGCTGTTGCAGTAATCGTCGCGGTTCCGCTAAACGCAGCATCCCAGTTCATCACTCCGGAAGTGGGATTTATAATTCCGGCTGTTCCGGGCGATACCGAATAGTTGATTGAAGTGCTGTTTGCAGCTGTTGCGGCATACGTTTCGTCTGTGGCATTCTGACAGACGGCGGTCGCTCCGGCCGTAAAACTGCATGGCCCAGTTGTTGGATTTACTGTAACCAGGCGGTCGGTACTCGTTGTTCCGCACAGACCGGTTGCCGTTGCCGTAATCGTTGCGGTTCCGACAAAAGCATCATCCCAGTTCATTACTCCGGAAGTGGAGTTCATTATCCCGGCTGTTCCGGGCGATACCGAATAGTCCATTGACGTGCTGTTTGCAGCGGTTGCCGAATACGTTTCGTCCAAGGCATTCGTACAAACTGATGTTTCTCCTGTCGTAAAAATGGGAGCTCCTGTCAAAGGATTGACTGTAACTGCCAAATTATCAGATACAATTCCATTTCCGCAGGAATTTGAACCCGAAACGGTGATGTTTCCTGAAGTAGCGCCTGATGAATAATTAACTGTTATGGAATTTGTATTTGCTCCACCGATTATTGTAGCTCCTGTCGGTAAAGTCCAATCATAGCCAGTGGCATTTGTTATTTCGGGTACCGAATAAACAATTCCGTTTTGTGCCTGGCAAACAGTGGCTGTTCCTGTCGGGATTCCGGCAGTATCGGGTAACGGATTTACGATGACTGCGTAACTGGCCGATACCGTTCCGTCGCCACATCCGTTTGTTCCCATTACCGTAATATCTCCTGAAGTTGCACTGATGGAGTAATTAACCGTTATTGAATTGGTGTTTGCTCCCCCGACGATCGTGGCACCTGAAGGTAAAGTCCAGGAATAACCGGTCGCATTGGCTATAGCGGGTACCGAATAAACAAGACCGTTTTGTCCCTGACAAACGGCGGCAACTCCTGTCAGTATTCCGGCAGCAGCGGGTAATGGATTCACGGTGAGTAATACCGAATTGGAGTTCATCGGGCAGGCATTTTCGGTCACCACGCAACGAACATAAAAATTACCATATGCCGTTGGTGTATCCGTCAATAATAAGGTATTGGATGTGTAACCGGATACATTTGGTAATCCATCGGTGTTCACCCAATTGACCTGATCAGCTGAATATTGCCATTGATAGGTTGGAGCAGAGGCTGAAGTTTCGATTGTAAAAGAACCCGAACTGCTTTCACAAAGAGTCAGTGCTTGTGGTTGTGTGGTGACAACAGGACGTGGATTTACCGTAATCGTTGCTGTCCGGCCCACGCCGGATAATGCGCTGGTACAAATCTGGGGTGCTGAACCGGAAGTCAGATTGGTAATTGTAATTGTTGTCTCCCCCGTATTTGTCAGGGTAGAAGTGGTAAAAGTGCCCGTGCCTGCAGGCGAAACGGTTAAGGTTGCTGTATTTCCGGTTGCAGCATTTGGCGCGCTCAGGTCGTAGATAACTACATATACGCCAACCGGTAATCCAGCTGCTGAAGAGGAAAGTGTTACCTGCGAAGTGCTTCCGCTGCATATTGGATTTGCAGCACTTGTGCCTGTTATGGAATAGGGTAAGCAAGTCCATGAAATGATGACCCGCCCATGCACTCCGGCTTTCGAAGTGGATGACCCTTCGCCTCTGCCACCACCACCACCACCTGGGACAGAACCCGCAACAGCATCAGGACTGCCGTCGCCATCGGCTCCCCGGCCACCGGTTCCGGTTCCGGCGCCACCTGTGCCACCTGTTGAAGTCGCATTTCCTCCACTGGTACCCGCAGCACTTGTGGTTGCAGAACCGCCACCACCACCACCACCTTCATTATCAGTACCACCACCAGTATTCCCCCGTGCATTTCCTCCGTTACCCCCGGCAAAAGAAGCGGTGACAAATCCGCTTATTGGAGAACTAATTCCACCAATACCTCCATCTCTTGAATTCGTTGAACTGCCTCCATTTGCAACTATGCCTGCAACAGAAGATGCAAGTCCCGCAGCCCCAGCTGCTCCACCAGTTCCAACAGTAATTGTAATCGTCGAGCCTGGAGTTAATCCGGTTAGTGTTCCTTTCGTATAGGCACCACCGCCACCACCTCCGGCTGCACCAGATCTTGAAGAACCTCCTGCTCCTCCTCCCCACGCATCAACCGTTAGGCTCGTAATTCCGGCAGGAAGTGTAAATGTGCCGCTCGTTTCAAAGGTTTGTGTTTGCCCATTTGAATTTCCAATGCAGGCAATCAATGCCATTGCTCCCAGCAAGATGCGCCGGTTAAAAGTTAAATGAAGTAAGTTTGTGCCTGATTGGATGAAAAAGGATTTGCAGCTATTTAAAATAAAAGAGGGATGGTTCCAAAGAAGGACCAAGATGGATGGGAACGCAGAAATGCGATCACTTCCCTGGCTCTGATATGTGCTGACCCATGCAGCCACAGAAATAACAAGGAATAGAATCCAGGCAATTATCTCTCTGTAATCAATCATCTCTATTGCATATCCAATCCGTACAAAAATCCAACGCTTAGGCAACATGACGTAAGTCAATATCGGGCTGAATGAACAACCGATAGATTCTCTCAAATCCCTAAACTTTCAAAACATCAACTAAATCATTGATAATCTGACTTTCCCGCAGACCGTTTGACCGGCTTTCCCTTTCCCTTCTTACGAGTCGTATTAGTGTAGATTGGTGCAATACGTTCTAAAGCTATAAAAAAAAATCGATACATGGAATAATATTCACCAATTTAAACACTTTAGAGGATTTTGAAAAACAGATGAACTAGTCATGAAATAGTTATAATGAACTGTGTTTGAGGAAAATCATTGGATCATTGATTCTATTCGTTTATGCATTACGTGTATAGGAGTGAGATTGTTGGTGTTGTTAATCAAACTTCAGTTTTCAGTGTGTTATTTAGAATGAATATAAATAGAGTATTGATTAAGAAATAATTAGTTTTATCAAATATATGATTGTATTGTTAGATTTGTGGGTGGAAAAATAACCGTTCCAGAACATTTGAGATAGGGTTGTTTCTGAAGTTAATTGATACATAAAACAATGATTTCGATTTTCTGATTCTTTTCAAGTCTTTCATAATATGGAAGTTGCCTGAGCATAGTCGAACGTCAGCAGAAGGAGGACGGCTTGTGTTGGGGAATTCGGAGCGGAAATAAGGGAAGTCAGAAATAATTTGGCTTGATGTACTTCTTTTTGTTCGGGCTAAAGCTATACCCAACAACAAATTCATACGTCCCAAGCTGGTATTTACGAATATCCTGAGTGATGGCATAATCGGCAGCATAACCAATCTTTATGTTGTTTTTTAAGCTGTACTGACCGGAGAAACAGACTCCCCCGTTGCTGCTGAAATTGACGCCCAACTGAAGGTTGCGAGGGAAAAATATCATCATCGCTGCATCAATGTAAACAGATTTGCCAGCTGTTTCAATAATCAGTAAATTCGGACGCAGATGCACGTTTTGAGCTAAATGGAATATATACCCTCCGGATAAGTATATGCTATTAAACTCCTGCGAGGAGGAATAGATATCGCGGTTGACCTTGAACGTATTATTTATCACCTGAGGTAGAGAAAGGCTGATGAAATAATCGTTGTTAAAATACATCGCACCTATTCCAAAAACGGACATGTAATACAAACGAACATCGGCCGAGTATTCCGGGTCAGGAATATAGTCGGGATAAGCCTGGTAGTCCGTCAGATTGTTATCGTAATTAATAATTCCTGCACGAAGTCCGAAGCGCAAATAATGATTCAGGTCCAGCTGAATCTGATACGAATAGTCGCCTGTAAGAAATAATCGTTTCTCTCTTCCTGTGTTCGTCTTCTGAATGTTCAGGTTAACTCCACTTCGCTGGTTTTTTACAGGTGTGTAATAAGATACCTGCTGCTTTAAAGGAGCTCCGCCAAAGCCTACCCAGTCAGTCCGCGTGGAAACCATAAGTCCTGACTTATCCCAAATGCCTGCATAAGCTGGATTGATGGAATTCATATTGGTAGTGTACTGCAACAACCAGGGGAATTCTTGTCCGGAGGCCTGTCTCACGGCGAAGAGAAGAATAATCAGTATCAGAAGAATGATAGGTATGAATTTCTTAATCATCAGTTCTTTTTAAACTTGTTATTTACTGCCTGTTTTGTTTTGGCCGGAAGGTCTCTATTCCAATGAATATGAGACCAATACATAACTCTTTTTGACTTCACCATTGCCCAATCGAAGGACATAATAGTAAATTCCGGAGGGAACCATCCCCCGGTCAGCAGCAACTAAGCGGTTGTCCGTTTCCCCGTTCCACCAGGCACGATCAGCGCTTCCCCAGAATTCAATATTTCCGTAATGATCTTTTTCATAGACTTTATTACCCATCCTGTCGAAGATATATATCCTGGAATTTGGATAATGGTAGATGCAGTAGATCTGAAAATAATCGTGAATCTGATCGTTATTCGGAGAAAATGTCTCCGGGACAAACAGATCGCAATCGCGGCCAAAATCAAGGTATTCAGGATGTCCGTCCAGATCCAGATCATCGTTGCTGAAATTTCCATCCGCATTCATATCTTCAAAACGGGTCAGGTAGATGTCATCGTCGTCATTGTTGTCGCGCCAATCCGGAATACCATCTCCATCGAAATCCTGCATGGCTGCATTGGTGCCGGTCATATTGTCCGACGAGAGATACCGGTTAATAGTATCAAATGCGTCATCCAGTCCATCCTTATCCGAATCCTTCCCGGTAAGAGTCTGATCAGCCTTTCCATCAGCAAACTCATCCTGTCCTTCGATATAATCCGGAACAAAATCACCATCCGAATCGGCATCCAGAAAGTCCGGAACTCCATCTGCATCGGTATCAACCGGGATAATGACTACGCCGCCCTGATGAATATCGAAAGCATCATCCACTCCGTTACCATCCGTATCCATATTTAGCTGAGGTTTGTATTTTTTACCCGGTTGTGCTTCAAAATAATCCGGAATACCATCGTTGTCCGCATCAATGTCAAGGTAGTTCGGATTACCGTCTCCGTCGGTGTCTGTGGTCATTCCTCCTTCATCAGCATTCAGAATTCCATCTCCATCGGCATCCTGATCAGTATCATCCGGAACTCCATCACAATCCATATCCGGAATGATTGAAATGAATACATTCGCTGTATCACCCAGATCATGTTTGGCATCATAAATAGCATAACGAAACACATCTGTTCCGAAATATCCGGAAGTATTCTGATATTCGAATGAACCATCAGGGAAGATGGTCAGGCACCCATGTTTAGGGCTGACAACCGGAATCAGATCGATAAAGAACAGATCGCCTTCCGGATCGGAATCATTTTCAAGCAGATTGCCGCTGGAGGTGAAACAGCCTGCAATGAACTCGTCATCATCAGTAACCGGCGGAAAGTTTGGTGCTGATAGGATGATTGTTTTTTGAATAGAACAGTTGTTTTCATCGGTAACCCAAACGGTGTAAGTTCCATCCGACAGGTTTTTAATTTCGCTTGTAGTTGCTCCATTATTCCAGCTATAACTGTATGTTCCCGATCCACCACTGACATTTAGGCTGATGGAGCCTTTTCGTTGCAGTTTCAGGTCAATTTCAGAAATTGATTCGGCGATTATAATTTGGTTAGGTTGAGTAATGGTGATATTCACATCTTCACCCGAGATACATCCGCCGGCTTCAATGGTTATGTTGTTATAAGTCCCAGCTAAAACATCAATTGTGGCTTTGTTGCTTATTATATTGACATTACTGAACTGACCGCCATCATAATCAATCGAATAGACGCCATCCGTTACATTGGAAAATTCAAAGCTGATGCTGCCGTTTTCGCCGAAACATTTTGCGTCCGTCGCACTTGCTGAAATTTTCAGTTTGTTTATCACTACTTCGAAGCTGACTTGATCGAAGCAGTTGGGTTCAGTACCTGTTTCGTCGTATATCCAGATGGTCTGACTTTCTGTTATTGGACCAAATATCCTGGAACCTCCAGCAGCCTGGCTGTTGTCGTAATAGGCTTCGTTACCACTCATGTTTATTCCTGAAATTTCAGGCAAAGTATAACGACCACAGGATTTCACGTCTTGCTGACTGTCTAAATTGGGTATTTCGACTACCGTAACCAATCCTGATTGTATATCACCATCGCATTTCGCCTGATGTTCCTGAACTTCCAGATTGAACGTACCGATGGCATTCCAGTTGATTTCCAGAATATTGGTCGTCGATCGTTGCACCTGTCCGTCGATTTTCCAGGTAAAAGCAGATCCTTCGAAACCTTCCACCCAGTAAGTATGTCTGGTTCCGACACATACCCGGTCGGGCAGAGCGAGCTGGGCCAGCGCCTGAAGGGAACCGGCCAGCAGCGTGACCAACGCGAATATATGTCGAAACCGTTTAAACATACTGGAGCAATTATTTCCTGAGTTTTTATGAATCCATACTGCGATTAGAAGCTCAATTTGGTTTTGACCGGAGGAGCTTTAAGTATCAATTTCATGCTTATTAAGTGTTTGGATTAGTTGTGATAGATCGCTGAAGTTGCTGGTAGCGGATCAACGGTGACGTTCTGTATCGTCGGATTGGTGGCCGAACAATTGGTTCCGTTGGTGTAATTTGCAGATACCGTTTGTGTTCCTGAACTCATCCAGGTCACGGTAACTGTATGATCTGTTGCTGTACCTCCCGCAGTAATTGTACCTCCCGCACTGATTGTCCATACATAGTCGGACATTCCGGTTTCTGTTGTATAAACATGGCCTGATGTAGTTGCACAAATTTGGGTAGGTCCGTTAATTGATACCACAGGTAAAGGATTGACAGTCTTTGTGATCGTGTTTGTTGTCACCGTTCCGCAATCCGCACCGGAAGTCTGCTTCAGGCGGAAGTAAGTTGTTGCAGTTAAAGCATCTGGGGCGTAGGTCAAGTTAGTTGCTCCACTGATGTCGGCAAAAGACAAATTATCTGCTGAAGACTCCCATTGGTAAGTATAACTCCCATTTCCACCCGTAGGAGCTGTTGCCGTAATTGCAGCAGGATTTGAGTTATAACAGATGGACTCATCAGCCGATGCCGTTCCGGCCAGAAGATTCGGCAATACGGTTATCGTCACCACATTTGTTGCCACCGCTCCGCTGGTACCTGATGTCTGTTGCAAACGGTAATAGGTTGTTGCGGTTAAAACTTCAGGAGCATAACCGGAAGAAGTCGCCCCGCTGATGTCGGTAAAAGTCGAATTGTCAGGCGAAGATTGCCACTGATAGGTATAAGTACCGGTTCCTCCCGATGGATCAACAGAGGTGAGCGCTGCAGGTATCGTATTGTAGCAAATCGTCTGATTTGCAGCCGCTGTTCCTGCTGTTAATTCAGGCAATACAGTTACAGTCATTGTAATAGGATCACCATCACAAAGGAGTGAGTTTTTTTCAATAACCTGAACCGTATAGGTTCCAGCGCTTGTCCAATGAACACTAATCGTATTGGAGTTCCCAGTGATTGTACCTCCGTCAATCGGAGTAATAGTCCATGTATAGGTAGAAGACGGATCATTAATTACTCCATAGGGTTCGTTGGAGTCAAAATTGACCATTTGTAAAATTGCTCCTTCAGGGTAAGGCCCTACCTGAGCCATTGCTCCAATTGAAATTACTACAAGCACAAACAACAAAGCGATTCTTTTTGAATTTTGGTTTTTTGATTTCATTTTGTTTTCGTTTTAATAGTGAATATTAATTGTGATAGATTAAAGATGTTATTGGCAAAGGATTAACGGTAATCCAAACACTCGCACTGGTTGCAGTACCACATGAATACGAACCTGTGTCAGTTGTAACGATCCGGTAACAGATTGTGAGGATCAATACCGGCGGCTGATAAGTGGGCGAGTTCGCACCGCTAATCGGAGTCCATGCTGAATTGTCAGGACTACTTTGCCATTGGTAGGAGAAGGAGCCTGAACCTCCTGTTGCAGTTGCTGTCAGTTGAGCCGGGAAGGTGTTGTAGCAAATGGACTGCATCTCTGGGGTTACATCAACCGAAAGTGCAGGAAGGAAGGTCAGTTTTCTTTTTCGGCCGGTGCTGTTTACATTACAGTCGGCTCCTGTAGCCTCGAATGTCATGTAAACCCGATATTCACCGGATTCATCGGGAGTCCCTCTTGAAATGGTCAGGCGGTTGGAGTTTGTCCCCGAATAATGTATGTCGTCACTAATATCTACCCAAATCCCTGATGTAACCGATTTTTTCCATTGATATGTTTTTGCAGTATAGGATGTGGTAACTGTATAGGAATAATTACTTCCGGAACATTGGGTCACATCGGTCCCTCCGGAAAGCGCTGTAATTTCATTAACAAAAAGGGTCGCTTCATCTGAGGTGACACTGCAAATGGCATTGGTCACAACAGTCCGGTATTGGGCTCCATCCGGATTCGAGTTTCCTCCAACATTTGATACTTTGATTTTTCCGGCTGCCGGATATGAAATTCCTGTTTCCCCTTCAGGAATGTCAGAAAAGCTGCTTTCTGCTGGCCTCTTTCGTTGCCAGATGTATGAGCTGACTGTTCCTGAAACAACGACCTCGAAATTAACTGACCGGTCTTCACAATCAAGCACATTTTTGGGTTGGGTCGTGATGGATGGCATTTGAATAACTTCAATGGTCTGATTTGAATTTATGGGATTGCTACATATTTGCGAACCAGAACCTGATTCAAGTTTGGTAATTGTAATCGTAGTGTTTCCCGCATTGGTTAATGAAACAGTTTGGAAAGTACCTGTGCCTGCTGGTGATACTGTTAAAGTTGCTGTATTTGCGGTGGATGCATTGGGTGTACTTAGGTTGTAGGTAACTGTATATGCGCCAACCGGAAGCTCGGATTCTGTTGATGTCAGAGTTGTGGTGGCTGTATTCCCGCTGCAAACAGCAGGAGTGCTTATTCCCGAAATCTGATAGCTTGTGCAAGTCCATGAAATGATAACCTGTCCATCAGCACCGAATCCTCCATTGCTTATTCCCGGATTCGTCCGGTAAGCCCCGCCACCTCCACCACCGGGACAACTGCCAGCATCACCAGCTTCATCATTGTCTGATCTTCCATTTCCACCGCTTCCGCCACTAGTTGGAGCTGTTGCTCCATTTTCGTTGGTCGCAGTGTTGCCATTGGCAGCTGTCCCGGCAGAGGACCCACCACCACCACTATTTGATCCGGTACCGGGTGCTCCGTTGCCACCACTGAACAGTACATCACCAATACCCATTGCGCCGCCAGTTGCTCCGGTTGGTTCATTGTCAGGTACAGTGTTTCCTCCTTTTGCCAGTAGTGTTGTATGATTAATAAACCACGAATCACCCCCGGCGGCAGTTGTTGTACTACCTGACCCAACAGTCACCGGGTATGAATCACCGGGTATTACACTGATTATACTTCTGGAATAAGCACTGCCACCTCCGCCTCCGCCACCTCCAATTGTTCCTTGTTGTGCACCCTTTCCTCCTCCCCAGCATTCAGCGGTAACGCTGGTAACCCCTGCCGGAGGAGTGAATGTATAGGTACCCGCAGTATTGAAGGTTTGTGACGACTGAGCATTTACCTGGCTGGAGAAAGCAAACAATAGTAATATTATAAGCAAAATACGGGGAGATGATGAGAAGTATCTCCCTGTAAGAGAGCTTTCACTTCTTTCACGTTGAGTGGTTATTTCCAATGTAGTCATAGAAATAACAAGGAATTGTATCCATGCGTTTATTCTTTGGTAATCAGGCATATCTATTGCATATCCAATCAATACACAAGTTCATGAGGTTTAGGTGAAGTGGAGATAATCATTATCAGGCTGAATACTCAGCCGACAGATTTACTCCTGTCCCTAAGATCTCAATACATCAGTAAAACCATTGATTATTTGACTTTCGTGAACGCCGTTATTAACGGCGTTCTCTTCCCCTCAGATGAGTCATACTAGAGTAGATTGGTGCAATTCGAGTTAAAGCTTTACGGAAATTCCACACCCTGAAGAATCGATGCTATCCACACCAGTAAACGAAATTTTATGCTTTGTTAAAAAATCAAACAAATAAATATAATAAATTATTTTCATAATAAGATAGAATTTAAATTATATTTTGTTGTATTCAGGTGTTGACTGCGAGTTGATTAGGTGGTAGTCTGTTTTTTGTATTTATTATTTAGATTTATTATGAATAGAGATTTGCATCTCATCCTGTTCCCTGGATTATTTCACTTCCGTTGGGATTTTTCAGTTGATTCATGAGTCTTTTTCTTGACAGCCTCAAGTATACTGAGGCATGGGATCAAATCATACAGGCGGAATGTGTCTGGCTGCATTCACATAGATTTCAACGATAGGTTCGTTTCTTCCTTAGAAAATATTATTTTTGTTTACGATAAATCTGATAACCCAAATATTCCAACATGAACAAAAATCTTTTACCCATCGTTGCTGTTGCCACACTGCTATCGGCCTGTGCCGGTGGTGGCCAGAAAACAGCCGAAAAGGAAAATGCCACGAGTAAATTTTCAGGAGCCAAAGGTGAAGTGAAGTTGATGACCCTCGATCCTGGTCATTTCCATGCTGCGCTGATTCAGAAATCCATGTACGATCAGATCGATCCAACCGTTTATGTGTTTGCTCCTGAAGGCACTGATGTTACTGACCATCTGGCACGAATTGAAGGATTTAATACCCGCGCGGAAAATCCAACGAGCTGGATCGAGAAAGTTTATACCGGTGATGATTATCTCGAAAAAATGTTGACCGAAAAACCCGGGAACGTGATGATGGTTGCGGGTAATAATGCAAAAAAAACCGAATACATTCAGAAAGCGATTGACGCTGATATTAATGTTTTTGCCGATAAGCCGATGGTCATTACTCCTGAAGCTTTTCCAATTCTGGAGCAAACATTCACAACTGCTGAAGAAAAGGGTGTTTTATTGTATGATATTATGACTGAACGTCATGAGATTACTACCATTATTCAGCGCGAATTGTCAAAGATTCCTGATGTTTTTGGCGGATTGGTGGAAGGCACACCAGAATTGCCTGCCATCGAACAGCAAAGCGTACATTGTTTTTCGAAGATTGTTTCAGGAGCTGCACTTAAACGTCCGGCATGGTTCTTCGATACTGCTCAACAAGGAGAAGGAATTGCAGATGTCGGCACTCATCTGGTTGACCTGGTACAATGGAGCGCTTTCCCCGAAATTATCCTGAACAAATCGGATGTCGAATTGATTTCGGCAAAACGTTGGTCTACGGATCTGAGTCCGGATCAATTTGAAAAGGTTACCGGCTTAAAAGAATTTCCGGAGTTTCTGAAAAAAGATGTTTCAGACAATAAGCTGAAAGATTATGCAAACGGCGAAATTGTATATAAGCTAAAAGGTAAAGTAGCTAAGGTTACTGTTATCTGGGATTTTGAAGGTACTGATGGTGCTGGTGATACACATTACAGCATCATGCGAGGAAATCTTTGTAATGTAATTATCAAACAAGGTAAAGAGGAAGCTTACAAACCAACTGTTTTTATCGAAGCCAATATCACTGATGGTTTATCGACATTTGAAGGCGGTTTGAAAAAAGCCGTTGATCAGGACATTGCAACCAAATACCCTGGCTTGAAACTGGTCAAACTAAGCGATAAGCTTTGGACCGTTGAAATTCCTGAACAATACAAATTGGGGCACGAAGCACATTTTGGCGAAGTAACCGAAAAATACCTGCGTTACCTGAAATGGGGTAAATTACCTGAATGGGAAGTTCCAAACATGATTACCAAATACTACACAACAACCGAAGCCATGAAAATGGCCAAATAATAAACCGGGCAAATGGAACTAAAAATCAATCATCTTCAGCATATAGGGATTCCTGTTACTAATATTTTGGTTTCGGAAGCTTTTTACCGGGAACTGGGTTTTAAAGCGGCAACCAGTTCTGCATTCGACCACAATGGCGGTAAAGGGAAAATGATGATGATGCAATTGAATACAATACTTATCGAATTGTATCAATTTCCTGAAAATGATCTGGACGAAATCAGGAACCGGAATGACGGACACATTGATCATATTTCGTTTGATGTAAGCGATATCGAAGAAGCTTTTTCAAGCTTAAAAGAAGCTCGGTTTAATCTTATTGAAGAACATCCGGTTTTTCTGCCATTCTGGAAAAACGGGTGTAAATATTTCAACATTTTAGGGCCTGATGGTGAACGGTTGGAATTCAACCAAATTCTATAAATGACCTGCTTTAATTTAGAGGCTTAGGAATCATAAATTAAAAGAAAGGCTATCTGGATACGGATGGCCTTTTCTGGTTTAGCGGATTATTGCAGGTTTAAAAATCGTAATTTTAGCTGTGTTTTAACCGGAATGAATATGAATTGGAACTATTAAATTTTTGATCATGAATCCAATCTCCAGTCGGATAAGCTTAATTCAAGGTGACATCACCAAAATCGAAGTTGATGCCATTGTAAATGCTGCCAACTCTTCACTGATGGGCGGTGGCGGTGTTGATGGTGCTGTTCATCGTGCAGGCGGATCAGCTATTCTGGATGAATGCCGCGAAATCGTTGCCCGTCAGGGATCTTGCGGAACCGGTCAGGCAGTTCTCACAAGCGGAGGAAATCTTCCGGCAAAATTTGTAATTCACACCGTTGGCCCGGTTTGGCATGGAGGTAAGAGCAATGAAGTTGGATTACTCGCAAATGCATATCTGAATTCGCTAAAATTAGCCCTGGAAAATGGTATTGAAACCATCGCTTTCCCGAATATAAGTACCGGAGTTTATGGATTTCCGAAGGGAAAAGCTGTTGAAATTGCCATCAGCACAGTCTCCCAATTCTTGTCGGAAAACGAGGCGTTCAAACAGGTTTATTTTGTCTGCTTCGATCACGAAAACTATGAGTTGTATCAGCAGTTGCTGAATGGATGATTACTTTATTTAATGGATTACAAATCCCTTGCTAAAAGTGCTGATTGCAAATCGGCACTAGAGGTTGTGAACTTTTACATATCCTGAAGAGCAGAGGTAAAATCGAAGAACCCACAACTTTTAACAGATTGCTTCACTCCGTTCGCAATGACGTTGCCATTATCGTCATTGCGAGTCCGACGAAGTCACCCCGTCAATAGCAGCAGAGTCGCCCCTTCAGTATTTTAAAACTCGATCTTATAACTCAGGTTCGGAACCATGATACGGTCAAATTTCTTCTCAGGAAGGCCGGTTTTATCATTGATTTTATATCCCCGAAACTCTTTATTTCCCAAAGCATTTATGAGGTGAAACGACCAGATTCCGGCATGATTTGACTTGTTGATTCTGTAGGTCACGCTGAATGAAAGGATGGCTGCATTCTTTTCCTTTTCAGTGTAAGCTTTACTGTAGTCGTAAACTATTTCACCTTCCTGAATAGATTCTGCTTCAAGCATTGGAGTCAGACGATCTCCTCCCATATAAGTTAACCTGCCATTTGTCCCCAGAATATTGCTTTTTGATTTGCCAACTTTCCACTCTTTTCCTCCAGGCAAATTGAAAATGAAATGTTTGTTGTATAAGCCATTCCGCTCAATGTTGTCGCCTCCTTTATACTTCGAATCGAATATAGAAGTGGTGAACAGGTAATAAAAATCATTTTTCAGGAAGCGTTTCGTTGAAAAACCAATCCATTTCGAGGTTCTGAAGCGAAAAATAACTGTTTGGAACGACCGGGATATCATATAAATACTGAAAATAAGGTTCGATTTTCAGGCGAAGATCCGGATTGATACTCCAATCCCAGGCCAACCCGAAGTGATGGGCTTTCGACATTTTCAGGTTCTTTTTGGCTGAATAATCCCTGAATTGGTTTGCTGCCGGGCCAGATAGAAGCCGATCATTTCAATCCGGCTGTTCAATCCGTAAGCCAAACCTATGGTATGTTTGGGCGCTGCTTTCCATTTCAACGCAATACGTGGTTCAAGGCTTAGTTCATTGTTCAGGCCGAAATAGTGGGCAAAAAGCCCGGCAACCATTTCAATATTTCTGTTCAGTTGAACGTTTGACTGGCTAAAAGCTTGCAATGATACGGTACTCCCATCTTCCAAAGCATAAATCTGCAGCGGTTCTCCCAAAACCTGTGCTTCCCGGTTATCGACATTGTAGAAATGCCGGTTAAAAACAATTCCGCTTTTGTTAAAATGCTTTGCTCCAAACTTGTGGCTAAGGGTGCTTGAGGCTGTGAATTTCCATGTGTTGTTAAAGACACTTTCGCGGGCATGAAGTTGGATTTGACTATCGAGTTCTTTAATTTGGGTTGAAATGCTGTTTCCTGATGCTGCCAAAGAGGTGTGTAAATAGGTCTTTGAATTGACAATCGGTTTGTTGGTAAGCCCAATTGCGCCATTCGAAAGATCAAGATTGAAGGATTCACTGTCCGCTTTGTTTTCCCATTTTTCAGGATCGGTAATCGCATCGCGGCTTTGAGCATCCAGCGCACCGATTCCCCAAAGCACAAAAGTGCCGGTTTTTTTGTCGGAAAATTAAATTTGAATGACAAATCCTGGTATTTGATAATCCCGGCTTCAGGAGGAATGAGTGGTTTCAGCAAAGCCAGTGTTGAATAACGGTAATTGAATAAATACGACGATTTGCCACCTTTCTGAAGTGGTCCTTCCGAAGAAAAATCGATGCCAATTCCACCGATTCGCGTTTTTTATGCGTTCCCGGTACGCAATTTTACATCAAATACTCCGGAAAGTGCATTGCCATATTCCGCAGGAAAAGCACCGGTGAAAAAATCGCTGTTGGCCAGCATCTGACTGCTCAATGCCGTGATGCCTCCAGCACCAAAGGCAATCACATCGGCAAAATGGGTTGGATTGGAGATTTCTACTCCTTCCAGTTTCCAAAGCATATAACGCGACGAGTTTCCGCGGATGACGATTCCATTGTTTCCCATTTCGGAGGCAACACCGGCAAACGAACCAGCCAACCTTGCCGGATCGTCGTATCCGCCAGCATGCCGGCTCGATTCTTCAACACTCAACTGCCTGGCACTAATGGTTGCCATTGGATTTGTGGCCTGTTCTTTTGAAGTTTGTGCAGTCACTTTTATCTCATCTATTGTTTCGGGCAACTCTTTTAATCCGGCATTTAAAACCACTTCTTTACCTGTTCCAACTAAAACTTCGCGGAATATAAAATTCTCGTAACCTATAAAACTCACCAAAACGTTGTAGCGACCGGGCTTTATATTCCAAAGTTTGAAGTTTCCTTCCGCATCGGTGATGGTTCCTAATATTGGACTACTTTCAGAAATTACAACTGAAGCTCCCGGAAGAGGAGTCTGGCTCACAGCATCAACAATTTTACCTTTTATTACCTGGCCATTCTGGTGAGCAAATCCGGAGAAGGTAAAAATAAGGAGACTCATCAAAATGAAGATTTGAGTTCTGTTCATTGTTTCATGCATTACCGTTAGCCAATTATCTGATACAAAAATGCAGGAACAATTCAGTTCAGGCAATACTGATAAATCAGTAATTTATGAGTGAAGACAACGATATAAGCAGTCAGATCGGTCAGCTTTTCAAAAAAGAGGAACTCGATTATTAGATATTAAACCAGCATATCAGCTTTCTTGAGAGTCTGAGTGTGCTTCAGAATAGTGTTGTTTCCATCTTTGACCTGTCCGAAATGGAGCATGTTTACCTTTCGCCGAATTATTCCGAACTGCTGGGTTGGGATCAGGAAAAAATAGTATCTCCTGATAATGATTACATTAATCAACGAATGCATCCGGATGATTTAGCACACCTGAACCATGTTTCCTGGCAATTTTTTGAATTGATTCTGAAGGTCGATCCGGTCTGGAGTGAACAGATGAAATTCATTAAGATGATCATGGATTACCGGACACTTGGGAGAGATGGGAATTATGTGCGGGTTATAGAGCAACACAAATTACTCGAACTCGACAAATATGGAAATGTATGGTTGTCGATGAGTATTTTGGACTTATCACCCGATCAGGATATGAATTCGATGTGCCGCTACCGGCTCATTAATACCCTGACCGGAGAATTGTATAATTTCCCTTCTTCTGAAATTATGGCCGAACACAAATTGAGTTTCCGTGAACAGGAAATTTTGCAGTTGCTTGCCAAAGGCCACATCAGTAAACAAATTGCCGATAAATTATTCATCAGCGTAAATACCGTAAATACGCACCGGCAGCGGATCATCGAAAAACTGAATGTCAGTAATACGGTGGAAGCTGTACAATATGCAGGCAGGCTGGGGTTGATATGATTTCTATTCACGGGGTGACTCCAAGTCACCCCGTGAATAGCTTAAAACCTAAATTTATCTTTCACTTTCGGACCTTTTTCACCCCATTCAACTGTAGCACATTCGGTGTAATAGTCGTGTTCAAAAAACAGGATGTACTTCTTTTCAGCCGCTTCATTCAGGAAAGCTTCTTTTTCTTCCATGGCTGTTACCGGATATAAATCGTATGAAGCCAGCCACACAACCGGAATATTGGCCGCTGTTGGAATCAGATCCGACATGTAAACGTATGTTTTTTCTCCTGAATCGATGAAAGGAATCATCTGTCCGGGTGTGTGTCCGTCGTACATTCGGACTGAAATTCCGGGAAACAATTCACAATCTTCTTCTACTAATTGCATGTTTCCTTCAGTTTTCAGGAATTCCAGAATTCCAGGATAATAGGCAGCCCGCTCTCGGATATTCGAGATTTTGGAATGCTCCCATTGCACTTTGCTGCACCAATGTGTTGCATTCGGAAACTGAAGTTTCATTTGCCCGTTTTCGTTGATTACTGCTCCGTTGCAATGGTCCCAATGCAGATGGGTAAAAAATACATCGGTGATATCTTCAGCAGAATATCCTTTTTCGGCAAGCGATTTTTCAATGGCATCTGTTTCTTCGTGGCCGTTGTTTCGCTGCACTTTCTCCGGATAATGATTACCCACACCAGCTTCGATCAGGATTTTGAGCTCGCCCAAATCAACCAGCAAGCAGCGCATGGTTAGTCTGGTGATATTATTTTCATCGGCCGGATAAACTTTGCTCCACATGGCTTTGGGAATGACACTAAAAAGTGAACCTCCGTCGCAGCTAAAGTTTCCGGCGTGTATAGGGGAAAGTTGCATGATCTGATATTTAAGGGTCATCACAATAATGGGTACCCGACTCTTGATTTTTGTTATTTATTGAAAATGAACTACACATAAGATGATGATTAAAAAGTTATGAAATGGGAAAACCTATAATTGAATGTCCTCTGTTTCATGCTTAAAATCTATCATTTCAGATGTACAGGTACGCATTTCTATGATGAACCACAATTGTATTTAAGTGGCAGTAATTTTTGCGTTGTTAAGTGGCCGATACCGGTAATTCAAAAATAAATTCGGTGCCTTCGTTTACAATGCTTTTCAAATAAATACGACCTTTGTGAGCATCGATAATTCCTTTCACAATCGAAAGCCCGAGTCCGGTGCCTTTTTTCTGAATCTGGGAAGTTGATTTTATCTGCGTGTATTTTTTAAAAATCATATCGAATTTGTCCTTCGGGATTCCACAACCCGAATCTATTACGCTGGTTATCACTTTCTTTGCTTCCATTTTAACAGAAATCAAAATAGAATCGCCCTCTTTTGAAAACTTCAGTGCATTAGATATTAGATTATTTACCGCCTGTTGCATTTTCATCCGGTCGAAGCAAACCATTATCTTCTCTTCAGGACACTGATAATCAATAGCAATATTATACTGATCGGCCAGAGCTCTGTTGTTCAATACTTCTTCTTTTATAAAGTCAACATAATCAGCATCAACGATTTCCAGTTTTAACACCCCCGATTCAATGACGGAAATGTCAAGCAAATTATTCACAAGTCGAAGCATATAATTGCTCAAATCTCGAATTTGAGTAATATACGTTTGATTTGGCAAATTTAAAACCTTTTCCTCTTCATCATTTTCCAAAATTAATTGGGCAAATCCGTTTACGTTTCCAATAGGGTTGCGCAAGTCGTGTGCTACAATGCTTAAAATCTCATTCTTGCTTTGGTTAATAATTTCGAGTTCTGTATTTATATCTTTTAACTCTTGTGTACGAAGTTCGACAAGTTTTTTTAGCTTAATGGCCTGTTCCCTACGATTATAGACATAAAACCCTAGAGCCAAAAGTAAAATAATAATAATTAACACTTTAAGCCAAAATATCTGCCAGTTGGCCAGTTTCGGTAGATTAATAATTCTGGCACCTTCAGGCAAATTTTGTTTTCGAATACTATACTGTTCCAACAACTTATCATCAAACCAAAAATTTGTACTTCCAGACTGCCATTTGGGCGGATTTGTATTCCTTTTGGTAATGAAATCATAAGTGAGATTACCAACCTCCTTCCCTTGCTCAACTCCGCGAATAATATCTCCACCAATAATTCCTTTGCCCAGATAAAAATCCCATGACCCCAAAATAGGGACAGATGTACGTTCCCGAATGAGTTTAATCCCTTGGTTATAGGAAATGTAATTTCCTTTTCTATCCATATTGACTACCAAAATATAGATAGTATATTCATTTGTCAGCCTGGCAACTCTTTCCTGAAGCTCTTCAGTACTAAATGTATCGATTATCTCGAACTCAAGTTCATCTTTGTACTTTGGTAGAACCTGTTCTAATTCTTCTCTTATAGCTATTCCGGTGAGGGTATAATCGTTTACAATGAGTACCTTTTTCCGCTCAGGAAAAAGCTTTTTGATTAAGTCAAGTGTCCCAACATGATCAGCCATCTCGGCAAAACCATGAAAATCCTTGTGTGACTGCAACTTCGTAGTATCGAGAAAGTTCACCCCACAAAAAAATACAGGTACCCCGGGGAAAAATTCATCGCGATATCCTACCATAAAATCGTAGGCAGCATTATCGACAACTATAACTGCATCATACTGTATTTTACTTGATCTGGAGCGATACAGTTCTATTAAATTATCATAATAGGCTTTTGAGGTGTTCCGTTTAGTATCCATATACTCGAAATACAAACGAATATCGGGCTGATTATTTAATGCCAACAAAATTCCGGAGGAAATGGAGTCTGTCCATTCCAGACCCTGATGGTAGGAATGAATGACCAGTATATTTTTGTCGATGGGGAATGCCTGAAACGATAAAAGAAATAAAAAGATACAGAGCGATAATTTCTGCACCCGAATGCAAAAACTACTGCGCCAGATCATTCCAGATAAAACCAGATTGATTCCTTTACTCTTTCTGATAATATTTAAAAGGCCATTCATAATTAGTAGATAGGATTTACATAAGAATAAAATCTTATTAAATTCTTGCCAACGATTATTTAATTATATGCCGAAATATTTTCACAACGGCAATTTACATACAAAAATAATAGAATTCAAAGAATTATTACTACAATACTTTTTCTTTCACCGGATTACTTTTTTTACCAAACCTAAAATCGTTCCTTCCGTCGGTAAAATCACCCCAAACGTCTATTGCATTTTAGCAGGAACTAAATCAGGTGTAGTTTCGGTTCAAAATAGCAACAGAAGCCATGAAGACAATCTTAACAAGTTTATTGATTAGCATTTTCCTGCTGACAACCGGACTCTCAGTTCGGGCTCAGGAAAAAAACTGGACGCTGGAAGAATGTATCAACTATGCGTTGAGCAAAAATATCCAGATCCAGAAAGCAGATCTGTCAAGTGACAGAAACCAGCTTTATTCCGATCAGGCACAAGCCAACCGTTTACCTTCAATGAGTGCATCGGTCCGCCAGGATTTTAATTGGTATAAAGGATTTGATTCATCAACAGGTGGTTACGGAAACAGCAGTGGTTCGAACAGTACCAGCTATTCAATTAGCTCGAGTGTTTCATTGTTTAATGGTGATAAGCTCACCAACAAAATCAAGCAAGCTGAACTCGATTTGCAGAGCAGTTATTTTTATTCCGAATCGGTTAAGGAATCGGTGGAATTGAACATTTTGAATGCCTATTTGCAGGTTTTGTATGCTATTGAAAATGTTAGCAATGCTGAAAAACAAATTGAATCGACCACTGAACAGCTGGATTTGGCCAAGGAACGGATGGATTTGGGTGTGATTTCAATGTCAGACTATTTGCAGATCAAATCGGAGCTGGCCAGCGAAAAATCAACTTTGGCAACTGCTCAAAGTCAGTTGTCGATTAATAAGGTGACACTGATGCAATTGATGGAATTGCCGGTTGACCCGAATTTCGCAATCAGTTCTCCGAATCTCGACAGTTTGCTGATCGAATCCGATCAGCCGGATGCGCAGGGAATTTACAACCTTGCGTTGGGAATCAAGCCGGAAATAAAGTATGCTGAACTGACCAGGGAAAGCACCATGCTGGATGTTCAAATCGCAAAAGCTGATTATCTGCCCAGTTTGTCGATGGATGCCGGTTTGTCGAGCGGTTATTCGAGTCTGACAACAGGTTCAGGATATACCAGTCAGCTAAAGGATAAAATAAATCCTGCCGTTGGACTTTCTCTTTCTATTCCGATTTTCCAGAAGAAACAGATTAAAACGAATGTGGCCATTGCAAACATCTCGGTATCTGATGCTGAACTCGATGAGATCAATACCAAAAATCAACTTCGGAAAGAGATTGAACAGGCTTGTGTGGATGTGGTTTCAGCAAAAACACAATATGCGGCCAGCCTCGAGCAAAATCAGTCCAGTCAGGAATCGTACGATGTAGTGACGGAGAAATATAAAGTAGGACTGCTCAATTCAGTCGACTTTCTGGTGCAAAAAACCAACCTGATTACTTCGGAAAGCAAGTTGCTCCAATCCAGATTTAATGTCATTTTCAGTTACAAAATACTTGATTTTTACAAAGGAATATCATTAACACTTTAATATCCAGGACAAATGAAAAGGAAAACTTTATATATCGGAGCAGCTGTTGTAATAGTCGCAGGAGGATTAATACTTGGCTTATCATCTGGTAACGCAGAAATGATAAAGCTTGAAACAGCAAAGATATCCCGTGGAAATGTAAGTAATATAACTACTGCAACCGGTGCATTGGAAGCAGTAGAAACAGTTGAGGTAGGGACACAGGTTTCTGGTGTTATTCGGAAAATTTATGTTGATTATAATTCACAGGTAAAAAAAGGACAATTATTAGCTCAACTGGACGAAACACCTCTTAGAGCACAATTAGATCAAAGTAAGGCCACCGTCGATCAGGCTGAAGCGCAAATGAAATACCAGAAAGCAACCTATGAGCGATACAAAACACTAATCGGTAAAAAATTAATTGCCCAGTCTGATTTTGATCTTCAGGAATACAATTACAATAATGCTGTTGCTGCGTTAAACCAAGCCCAGTCAAACTACGACAAGAATAAAATCAACCTGGATTATGCTACAATAACTTCGCCTATTGATGGGATTATACTTGAAAGATCGGTAGATGAAGGGCAAACTGTAGCGGCGAGCTTTAATACACCAACCATGTTTGTCATTGCAAACGACCTGACACAGATGCAGGTTGAGGCTGATGTTGATGAGGCTGATATAGGTAAGGTGTATAAAGGACAACGTGTTGATTTTACTGTTGATGCATATCCTGACTTAGTATTTAAAGGTAAAGTTTCACAAATCCGCTTACAACCTGTTGAAACTTCAAATGTGATTACTTACACTGTTGTCGTTACGGCTCCGAATCCGGACAAGAATTTAATGCCAGGTATGACTGCAAGTGTTTCATTTTATCCTGCAGAAAAGGATAAAACATTAATCCTTCCGGCAAGGGCTTTAAATGTATCAATTGATCAGAATGAAATAAAGATTTATGCAAAAAGTAATCCTGAAGTGACGATTGAAGAAGCTACCTTGAAGACTAATTCAGAGAAAGAAAGATTAGTTTGGATTAAGAATGGGAATACGATCTCACAGAGAAAAGTTGTAGTTGGAAATACTGACGAAGCAAACTATGAGCTCTTATCCGGACTTAACGAAGGCGATGAAGTGCTGACTACTTTTGAGCCGGAAAAATCGGAAAGTAAAAAATCTGTTTTTGGACCAGGCCCCAGATAGTCTTATTAAAACTTAAAATGGAAGGAAGCAAAAATGTCTGAAAAGAAAATAATTATAGAAGTTAAGAACCTCAAAAAAGAATATGATCTGGGAGAGGTAAAGGTTCATGCCTTGAGAGGTATTAACCTGCAGATCAAAGAAGGGGAGTTCGTAGCGATCATGGGAACAAGTGGATCAGGAAAGTCAACCATGCTTAATATACTTGGATGTCTTGACAGACCAAGCTCCGGAGAATACATCATCGATGGTGTCCCAATGAATGATTTGAATAAGAATGAATTGGCAGGGTTGCGCAACACCAAACTTGGATTTGTTTTTCAGTCTTACAACTTGTTGTCACGAACTACTGCCCTTGAAAATGTTGAACTTCCGCTCTTTTATAATCCGAAGATAAGAGCGAAAGAACGTAGAGAAAGAGCAATAGCAGCATTGGAAGCAGTTGGTTTAGCTGACAGGATGCACCATATGCCCAATCAATTATCCGGAGGACAACAACAACGTGTTGCTATTGCCCGGTCGTTAGTCAATGATCCTGTGGTGATCCTGGCTGATGAAGCAACAGGGAACCTGGATACGAGAACTTCCTACGAGATTATGTCCTTATTTCAAAAATTGAATGAAGAAGGCAAAACGATCGTATTTGTCACTCATGAGCCTGATATTGCAAGGTTTACAAGCCGTCAGGTTATTTTTAGAGATGGGCATGTGATTAGTAAGGACTTGGTTAAAGACAGGCTTTCAGCAGCCAAAATGCTGGCCGAATTACCAGTTGAAGAGGACTTTTAAATTTTTGCAAAATGAATTACTTAAATACATTTAAAATAGCGCTTACAGCTATAAGAAGAAATAAGCTTCGGGCATTCCTCACAATGTTGGGCATTATCATTGGAGTTGCATCAGTTATTGCGATGTTGGCAATGGGTGAAGGATCAAAGTCATATATCAAAAATCAGATGTCAGGTTTGGGAACCAATTTAGTGATGATTATGCCGGGAGCAGAGGCCCATGGACCCGTACGAAGTTCGGGTACTTCAAAGTTAGAGATGAGTGATCTGGAAGCCATAGCCAGAAATCAATATGTTGCTGCAATATCCCCTTTAGTACAGTCCAGTGCTCAGGTAGTTTATGGGAATAATAACTGGTCAACTTCAATTTATGGTGTAACACAAGAATATCTCCCAATAAAAAACCTTGTAATTGGTTCCGGTCGGGTTTTTACAGAAAAGGAGCTTCATGCTCTCGAAAAAGTGTGCATTATTGGGCAAAAAGTAGCAACAGAGTTGTTTACGCAGGGTGAAGATCCATTGGGAAAAACAATCCGGGTAAAAAATACTCCTTTTAAAGTGATCGGGGTGTTACCGGATAAAGGAACAGCATCTATGGGACAAGATCAAAATGATGTTATTATTGCACCCTACACGACTGTCCAAAGAAGACTATTGTCCATTGATTATATTCAAGGAATTAATTTGTCTGTGACAGATGATAAAGATTCAGAAGCTGCTGTTGCAGAATTTAAACAAATTTTGAGAAGAGAACATAAAATTAAAGAAGGAGACGATGATGATTTTAATATCATGTCTCAATCAGAGATGATTAGTACTGTTTCAACAGTGATTGATGCCCTTAAATATTTACTTGGGGCAATTGCTGGAATTTCTTTGTTAGTGGGAGGTATTGGTATTATGAATATCATGTTTGTTTCAGTTACTGAAAGAACCCGTGAAATTGGACTCCGTATGTCTGTTGGTGGACGTGGTAATGATATTCTGATGCAATTTCTGATTGAAGCCGCTGTGCTTAGTGTGCTTGGCGGAATTATCGGGATTCTTATCGGATATTTACTTGCAACATTTGCCGGTAGTATGTTAGGAGTTGAGGCGCTTGTTCGGCCTTATTCAGTTGTGTTATCTTTCTCTGTATGTGTTGGTATTGGATTATTTTTCGGATGGTATCCTGCCCGAAAAGCTGCGAATTTGAATCCGATTGATGCCATTCGATATGAATAATTAACACGATTAAATTATACTATTATGAACTGGTTAAAACATAATTGGGGATGGATTATTGTGATCCTCATTGGATTTCTTCCGTTAATTGGTATTCTCCAAATGATCAGTCTGGATTTCTCGGGATCGGCTGAAACATGGTTTACGATGGATTCGTTTACGGTACAGGGCAGAGCCCCCGGAGAGTTGTCCCGGGAAGTTTCAGGAGCTCAAATGGCGGTTAAAGAAACTGGAGAATGGGCTATCCGTTGGATTGTTATTATTCTGAGTCTAACCCCATTTTCAATTCTGACGGGTAAAAAACCATCCTTGTC
This sequence comes from Prolixibacteraceae bacterium, assembly GCA_035648135.1. Lineage (GTDB taxonomy): Bacteria > Bacteroidota > Bacteroidia > Bacteroidales > Prolixibacteraceae > Aquipluma. The sequence continues at coordinate 10,142 of DASRMB010000017.1, read as the reverse complement.
GGTAAGACAGGCTGCTGGAATAACTGCATTTGTTTATGCTTTTTTGCACCTGTTGTTTTTTATTATCGACAAAGGTCTGATGGAGACATTTAAAGAAGTTGGATCTGTTCTTGGATTGATAGCAACATTAATTATGCTTGCATTAGCCGTCACTTCAAATAAACGATCAATGAAATTTCTGCGAAAAAACTGGAAGAAACTTCACCGGTTTGCTTATCTGGCAGGGATCCTGGCTGTTTTGCATGTTGCTCTTCTTGATCAGGGAGACTGGATTCCATACTTTATCATTCTAGTGATTGGCTTTTTGTTGCGCACAAACATTTTCAGGCAGTCAATTTTAAAATTCAAAACCCGGAAGAATCCGGATCCTGTTTTAGTTTGATAAAAAGGCTCTGAAATAATTATCTTTGAAAAAAAAGACATCAAATGACCAAATTACAATCAATACCGGACAAATGGATCAAATTAACACTTCATGCCATTGCCTGGATTATCGTTATTATTATTCCACTCTACCTCAATAGTGTATTTGGCGGTGGAAATAATCATCGGATATATGAGTTTTATGTACATACTTTCTCTGCAGTTGCAATCTTTTATCTTGGTTATTTGTGGCTGGTTCCCAGGTATTTTCTTCAGGATAAAAAAGCTGTTTATCTGCTTGTTTTGTTTGGTTTTATTCTGGCAACTTATTTTTTAAGTAGTTTCATTACCGAGAATTTTCTGTCTGATCCGGTTAGAGACGCAAAATTTGTAGAAAATTATAAAAAGGTGACAGGAGTAACTAAAATGCCACCCTTCAAGGTATTTGGATTCTTCAATCATGTTCTGGCTTCTGTTTTGATTTCAGGTTTCGCGATGGGATTGGGGGTCATGGAAAAGCTGAAACAAAATGAGGTCAAACAAAAAGAGCTTGAAAAAGAAAAACTGAACTCGGAACTGGCATTCCTGAAAAATCAGGTTAGTCCGCACTTTTTCTTCAATACCCTGAATAATATTTACTCGCTTATTGGCATTGACGGACCAACGGCACAGGAATCGGTGCTGAAACTTTCGAAATTGATGCGATACCTGCTTTACGAATCGGAACATGGCGAAACGCTCATGAGTCACGAAATTGACTTTATGAGCAATTACATCGACCTGATGAAACTTAGGCTGAGTTCCAGAGTGGAATTGCAGATTGAATTTCCAAAAGACTTTGCTGATTTCTCTATTGCGCCATTGCTATTTGTCCCATTTGTCGAGAATGCATTTAAGCATGGGGTGAGTTACCGCGACCGTTCATTCATTACTATTCGAATGGAAATTGAGGATGATCAGATTCATTTTCATTCTGAAAACAGTGTTGGAAAAAGCAGTCAGCCTGAAGATCTGCAACATTCGGGCATTGGTCTTGAAAATGTACGCAAACGTCTCGGACTATTGTTCGCAGGAAAACATGAGCTGAAAATAGAGCAGGATGAGACTGTTTTTCGAGTTGATCTTTTCATCCAAAAAGTAAAACTACCGGTATGAAATTAAAAACCATTGCCATCGATGATGAACCTCTTGCTCTACGGTTGGTGAGCGATTACATCAGCAAAACACCATTCCTGGAGTTGGTTGGAGCGTTTGATAATCCGCTGGATGCCATTGATTTTCTTTCAACGCAGACCGCTGATCTGATTTTTGTCGACATTCAGATGCCTGACCTGAACGGAATTGAGTTTACACGAAGTTTGGAAAATGCTCCCAAAATAATATTCACCACAGCCTATGAAAAATATGCCATCGAAGGTTTTAAACTGAATGCCATTGATTATCTGTTAAAACCATTCAGCTACGAGGAATTCCTCAAAGCAGCACAAAAAGCTCGTAAACAGACTGAGCTAGAAACCAATGCATTGCCATCGATTGAAGCCAATAATCAGTTTCTGTTTCTGAAATCGGAATATAAAATCAGGCGAATCAACTTTAACGATATTTTGTACATCGAAGGATTGAAAGACTACATCAAGGTGTATACGACGGGAGAGGACAAACCGGTTTTATCACTCAATTCCTTGAAATTGCTCGAGCAAAAATTGCCCGAAGACAAATTCATGAGGGTTCACCGGTCGTTTATCGTTAACCTCGACAAGATTGACACCATTGAGCGCAGTCGCATCATTTTTGGTAAAATCTACATCCCTGTAAGCGATCAGTACAAAGACAAATTTCAGGAATACCTGGATAAGAATTTTTTGTAGAAGGCTGATAACTATATATCAACTTAAAAAGTAAATTTTGAAATGTTAATTTTTAGCCAGGAATACCTTTTTCATGAAGTATAAAACAATTCCGTATGGAAGTATCAATCCCAGTAGATAGGTTAACCGGGTCATCTTTCCCGGAATAATTATTTTTTCTCCAAGCAGCATTCTGTGAATAATATATTTTGCAACTTCGTTTGGGGTCAGGGCCATTGATTTGGAAATTGCACCGTCATTCTGAATCCTTTCAATCATCTTTTTATTCGATTTTACCGGTCCGGGCATGGCCACGCTCACTTTCACCGACGAGTTTTCAAGCTCAAAGCCCAATCCGCAGGAGAAATAATAGATATAGGCTTTTGAAGCCATATAGATACTCTTATGTGGAGCAGGGAGAAATCCTCCAAAGCTACCCATGTTTAAGATATACGATTCTGGACATGATTTAAGTGCGTTAATAAATATATTGGTGAGATGTGTTGCTGCCCGTATATTTAGCATGATCATATCGTCTATTTTTTCAACCGCTAAATCTCCAACGTTTCCTTCATGTCCAACGCCAATGTTATTGACTAATATGTTTATTTTTAAATTTTCAGCTTGAACAAAACTTTGAATTAGTTCGGGAGCGTCGTTCTCTCTCATGTCAATTTCGAGGAAACGGCTGTGGATATTGTATTTTGAAATCAGATTTTTGCACTGACTTTCAAGTCCTGTTTCCGGCAGAGCGATAAGTAAAAGATTTCTTTTTCTCAGAGCGAATTCTTCTGCCATCGCTTTCCCAATTCCCGAACTTGCACCGGTAATTAGGGTGTAATACTGATTGTTTTTATCCATCGGTTTTTATCCTTTATTGTTTATCCAGCTTACTGTGCTTCTGACTCCATCGGTTAATGAGGTGATTTTATAGCCAAGTTGACTGACTGCTTTCGCACTTGACAGGTTCCAGTGATTCAGATATTTTTTGACCCATGGAGGAGTTATCGTGGGAGGAATTCCTGTAAGCTGCGTCTGAAATTCCATAATTTTGGCCAGAAATAGCATAAGCCCAATGGGGAAATGAATCAATATTCTTTGTTTTCCTGTGATTTCTGCTAAGGTTTGGAAAAACCCGTTAAAAGTAAGATTCTCACCTCCAAGAATATAATGTTCTCCGGAAATGCCTTTTTCTGCAGCAAGCAGATGCCCTTCAATAACGTCATCGATGTACACGTAGTTCCCGATTTTCGTTCCGTTTCCGGGAAGAATACGCCATAGTCCGTTTTGATACATTTTAATAATTTTGGTCATCGAATTGCTTGCGCTGAGGGTTCCCGGACCATAAACGCGGGTTGGATTTACAATAACCACCGGCAGTCCTCTTTTTATAAATTCAAGTGCTGAATCCTCAGCCATTGCTTTCGTCGATTCATAATCATTAAAGAACGGAGTATCGCGAATTACTTGCTCGTCAATGATATGATTTTCAGCTGAAGGGCCGAAAACCGCTGCGGATGAGGTGAAAATAAATCTTTTCACCTTGTTTTTCAGGCAGGCCTCCAGGAGGTTAATTGTACCCTGAACATTAATCTGGTAGGGTAAGTTAGCATCTTTTGACCATGGTTTTGCATAGCCAGCAAGATGATAAACGACATCACAGTCTTTGCTTCCCAGCAATAAGGCCTCAGAATTATTCAGATCACCATAAACCGGATGAGTATTTTCTCTTTGCAGCGCAGCAAATTTATCAGGTGAACGGACGAGACAATTGACCTCGTATCCTTTTTCTGCAAGCTTTTCAACTAGTCTTGACCCGATAAATCCATTTGCACCTGTCACAAAACATTTCATGTATTGGTAATTTGGTTTTTAATCTAAATTTTTAATCTTCCCTGGTTTATTTTCTAATTCTTGTTTGAATTTTCCGAATGAAAAAAGCGGTCGTTTTCCGTGGAATATGCCTGGATATTAATATGGTGAACTTATTCACAGTTCCTGGAATAGCGGTTGTTTTACCCTCTTTCATCGAATTGTATCCATAACGTGCGACAGCTTCGGCATCAGCAGTGAACATTTTAATTTTGCTCACTTTTGATTTTGAATTTACAGCAGCGATATTTTCGAAATTTGTTTTGGTTTGCCCCGGACAAAGTACCGTTACGGTTACTCCGGTTCCTTTCACTTCATTGGCAAGAGCTTCAGAGAAGGAAAGAATGTAGGCCTTGGTAGCATAATACACCGACATCATAGGGCCAGGTTGAAATGCAGCCAGAGAAGACACATTCAATATTTTCCCACTGCCATTCAGAACCATGTCTTTCAGGATTAGCTTCGTTAAATGAGTTAGTGTCAGTACATGCAACAGGATCATTGATTCTTCAATTTCCCATTCTGTTTCTGAAAAAAAACCAAACAAACCGAATCCTGCATTGTTGATCAGGACATCAATTTTTTTATTTTTCAGTTCTTGATAAATAAGATCCGCTACCTTAGGTTTGCACAGATCGTAGGTTAAAATACTGACTTTTACAGGATATTTTTTTTCTATTTTTTGTTTGGTTTCGATTAAGCTATTTTCATTGATGTCGATTAGTATTAAATCATAGGAATCGTTAGCCAGAAGATTTGAAAACTCAGATCCCAATCCGGATGCCGCACCGGTTACTAATGCTGTTTTATTCATAATCGAACTATTTTCATTTCAGGATTATTGTGGATTGAGAAAAATGCAGTTGATAGTGCCAGCGACAAATGAATCAGAAAAGGAAGAATAAATGATCCGGTGAGCAGCGATGCGTAGCATAGTAAAATGCCAAAAGGAATTGCACCTGCCATTTCTGCCTTCCCTTTCGCGTAATGTGTTGCGGAATAGACAACAACATTGACGATTAATGAAACTAAAAGTCCTGAGGACTGATAAATTGAAAAAAACAATATTCCGCGGAATAGAAATTCATAAGCGGAAAGGTAAATAGTCCATCCCAAAACCAATACTGCAAGTCTTGTTTTATTCCACTCTGCAAACCGCATTTCAGGATAAGATTTCATGATATTCGGGTTTTTGGCCAGAAAATAATTTATTCCGGTGATGAGTACCGGCAATCCGAGTAAATACCAGTAATCCCAGTTGTATTCAAATGAAAGTCCGGGCATTGAAGTGCCTGATGGTAATGTAGCAAAAACAATAATCCCAGGGATCAGTCCAATAATAATAAATCCGAGAATCTTGTTTGACAGAAAAATGCTTATCGGGGAAGTATTCCCTTTTTTACTGCGCAGAAACAAAAGTCCGGATTGTTTTGATCTATAATTTCTGTGTAAAACCAGGGTTCCGGTTATTGTGGCGAAAATGGAAATTAAGGCAATCATGATTTTAATCTAATTTGTTGATTTAGTTGTATTTAAAAGCTCGTTTGAAATGTCTCACGCATTTGAATGAATCCGGAATGTCAATCAATTTAAAGGACAAAAATATCTATAAGACAAAAATGGATATAATTTTTGAGATTCTTATTCGCGCGGGAGTGATATTGGCTATTATTCTGCTGACTTCCGTTTTTTAATTCAATTCATTTATTTTGCTGTTGCTGATGGCAGTTTCTTTTGGTCCATCAGTATATTCGCAGAAATGATGACTTTCGAAGTGTGGTGTTTTTTTACGGACATAAAGTTTGGGATGGTCTTATGATTCTGCTACTATTTGTTTAAATTTCATGTTTCATTACTGAATTTCGGAAAAACATCAAGACTAAGTCGTTGTATAATAGGTAATAAAGGCACGATTTAGTCTTCATGTTCAGTGCCCGTGAAATTACCGTATTGGTTATCTTAAATCAAATGGTTACTTTGGATCAAATTTTCGAAAATGAAATCAGAACGAATGAAATACAGTACATTATTCTGCCTCCTAATGGTTGTAGTTGCTGTATTTCTTAGCTCGTTTTCGCCCGGGTTCTATACTTCAGCCCTTACTGATGCTCCACCAATTCCAATCTATAATTCCATTCGCGTATTTCACACCGAGGTTTATGAGCCTGAATTCGATCTCAAGATTGATTCTTTTGTTATTCCGCTGAAACGAGCCGGAAGATTGTTTTTGATCGAAGCAAAGGTTGATAACGAAGAAGGTAACCTAATTTTTGATACGGGCGCCAGCGGATTGGTGCTTAATAGTACCTATTTCAGAAATTATATAAAAACAGAAACGAAGAATTCCAGTGGAATTAACGGAGCGGTTGGGTTAGTAGAAAAAATCTCGGTTGGGAAACTTGAGTTCGCGAAACTCTCGTATAAAAATTTATGGGCCGATTTAGTTAGTCTGGGGCATATCGAAAACCGAAGAGGTGTAAAGATATTGGGATTGGTCGGTTTTGGAATGATGAGGAATTTTGAAATTGTTCTTGATAGTAAAAACAACGAACTTAAACTTTTCAGGATAGATAAAACAGGAAAAAGACTTAACAGCCAGTCGCCTGAATTCAAATCTGATTACAATCAGAAAATTGAAGGAAATGGTAATATTCTTTTTCTGAAAGGTATGATTGGTGGGAAAATGCTGAATTTTGGCTTCGACTCGGGAGCAGAAACCAATGCAATAAGTAGTTTTTCGAACAAAAAAATCATGAGTACCATCACCATTACACGGCGTATGACGCTAAAAGGAGCAGGGGCGTCGGGCAGGGAAGTGCTGTTCGGGCGAATGAACGATTTCACAATCGGACCCCGGCAGATACTGAACATGGAAACGATAATTACCAATCTGGCGGCGTTAAGTGATGTGTACGGAACACACATTGACGGCATGTTGGGCTATAGTTTTCTGGAGCATGGGACGATATGCGTGAATTTTGTAAAAAAACAGTTTGGTATCCGTTTTTGGAAAGGAGACGACAAATGAAAATAATCGTGTGTTATATGCTTCTGTTTCTTGCATTCATGTTTGGTTCGCTGAGCACCAGAGCGCAGTTCGATCCGGATAAAGTTTGCAGGGTCGATAACGGACAGCTTATTTTTACGCTCAACCTGAAATGGACAGAACAGGAAAAGAAAGAAGTTGCAGAACTTTTCGATCTGGATAGCGCTTTGATAGCCCAGGTATACAACGGGAAATTGGCTATTACCATTGGCAACGAAAACTGGAAGGTTAAGAAGCTGCAGGCAAATTGGATTGAACTTTCAAAATTAGTGCAGTCGAAAACCGATAAAAACATCAATTTTGACGACCTGTTTCTGGTGATTGACGACTGGATGAATTTTGCCGGAAATGCGACGGAAGAAGCAGTGATTTATGGATTTAACAATTTTGAAATTTCCAATGCATTTGTATACAGCAGTGGTACAGCAATGTTTTATTTGCCTGGAAGTAATTCGGCGCATAAGGTTTACATTTCCGGCACTTTCAATAATTGGAGCACGGCACAAACACCAATGAAGTTTATGGGTAATGGCTGGCTTGTCGATTTGAAACTGGAGCCGGGGAAATATGCCTATAAATTTATTGTTGATGGCCGGTGGACAACTGACCCCAGCAACAAGCAGCGCGAAATGGGTGATGCCGGATCCTACAACTCAGTCGTTTATTGTACCAATCAGCTGTTCGAACTGAACGGATATAAAAATGCCCGAAAAGTGGTGGTTACCGGTAATTTTTATGACTGGAACAAACGCGGGCTAGCCATGAATCAAACTTCAACCGGATGGTCATTGCCGCTTTATCTTCGGGACGGAACTTATTCGTACAAATTTCTGGTCGATAATGAATGGCTGACTGACCCGGGAAATCCAATGGTTCGTAAAGATGCCAGTGGAAACGAAAACTCATTTCTGAGTATTGGCGAACCGTATTTATTCAGATTAGATGGATTTTCAACGGCACATAAGGTGGTGCTTACCGGAAGTTTTAACGGTTGGAACGAAACAGAACTCGTTATGGATAAAACCGCCAAAGGATGGCAACTTCCGTATGTAGTTGGCGCCGGAAATTATGAATACAAATTTATTGCCGACGGAAAATGGATGACCGACCCCGCAAATCCATTCTCAACCGGAACAGGAAATTACGAGAATTCGTTTATCGCTTTAAAAGCCAATCATATTTTCGAACTCAATGCCAATCCCGATGCCAGGGCGGTTATTGTTACCGGAAGTTTTAATGGCTGGAACAGGCAGGAATACCGTATGAAAAAGGAAGGTGGAAAATGGATCTTCCCGATTTACCTGAAGCCGGGGAAATACACCTATAAATTTATTGTCGATGGCAACTGGATTCTCGACCCTGCCAATAAACTCTACGAAGGAAACGAATACAACACCAATAATTCGGTGCTTTGGATCGGCCCAGTGCAATAGAGTGGAGAGATATTTTTATTTCAGTATTCTCCCGGAATAATATTTTGTTATTTTTAAAGACTGTTTACGGAAAGTGAGATAGATTACTCCATTTTGGAAGGATATATTCATATTAGAACAGGACAATATAGAGGTATTTACTTGATAATTATATCGTTGGCAGCAATGAAAATGCACCGTATCATGAAAATTTTGAAGAATATTTTAGTGACCGTAATTTCGATTAATATTATCGGATTGATTAGTTTAATTGTGTTATATTTTACAAGATTCCGTGGTGGATTTTCATTAAACCCTGAACATTGGTATGCTGTAGGTTCCTTTCTTGTTGGATTTTTATCGTTACTTGTAACTATTATAATTGCAATTTATGTAAGCGAGATAACAAAGCAATCAACAAGATTCCCAGAGCAAAGGAAAATCTACAGTGAGTTGATGATAATGCAAGATTATATTTTTGATCTCTTTCATTCTAATCTGTACTACATGGATTTCCAGATTAAAACAGAGACTTTGATTCGTCGATTAAATGAATTAAAAGGGGAGTCATTCATTTTCAATGACAATGAATTATACTGCTTATCTGCTTTAAACAAGTTGATTCTCTTTCACTATTTCTTTTAATGGCATCGGTGGGGTTGTCACTGCTTGTTGCATTAGCCGATAAAACAACTTCCCCCTGTAGGTCGAAAGTTTCCTATTGAACCGAAAGGCAAATTCATCAAGATAATAGGACAGATGTTTTGGCGAAACATTTCCCTGATGTGTTCCATTAATCCATCGCTTTACAAGCGAATCAACCATGTGTACATGAGGTAATAATTCATGGGCTTCTTGGCCACTACCAGAAATAATTTTTGATTCATGCTTATATTTCTTTGATTGAGATAAAGAACTGTAGCCTCTCCAGCCATCTGTGATAATTGTACTGCCTGGTTCAATATTATCCTCAATAAATCTCAGGAGATTTTCTCCGGATGCATCTGATATACAACTAAATCGCACACGACCTATTTGCTTCCCTTTACATTCAGCAGCTACAACCACTAAGGTTTTAGTTTCTGCACCCCTTCCTTGTTTGCCTTTGCCAATTTCCTTTCCTCCAATATAGGTTTCATCAACCTCAACTGATCCAACAAGTTTGTCTCTATCTGGACGTACCATTGCTCTGCGAAGTTTGTGTAGCCAAACCCATGCTGTTTCGTATGAACCAAAACCCATAAAATCTTTCAAATTAGAAGCACTTGCCCCAGTTTTTTGCGCTACAACCCACCAGATAATGTGGAACCAAAGTAATAGAGGTTTTCTTGTCCCTTGAAATATTGTGCCTCCTGTAATTGATGTTTGATTTTCACATGAGGAACAATGAATCAATCTTTTCTCAGTTAACCAGTATTTGTTACTGTAGCATCTTGGACAAGTATATCCATTTGGCCATCTCAGTTCAAATATGTAGTTCCAGCAATCCTCTTCACTTTTGAATTGATTGAGAAATTCCTGGAAATCTTTAGGATAGTGTTCGACAATAGCCATAGGCAAAGTTAAATAATTTCTCTACTTGTGCGAAGCAGATAAGCAGTT
>DASRMB010000016.1:0-50352 GCA_035648135.1 Prolixibacteraceae bacterium | reverse complement strand
CCTTTCGGTTCAATAGGAAACTTTCGACCTACAGGGGGAAGTTGTTTTATCGGCTAATGCAACAAGCAGTGACAACCCCACCGATGCCATTAAAAGAAATAGTGAAAGAGAATCAACTTGTTTAAAGCAGATAAGCAGTTTCTTTTATTTATAATAATTCGTGTCATAGAGTAAATATCACTTAAGGAATGTAATCTAAGAAAGAATAATTAAGCTGAATAGATCAGATGGGCTGTCAAATAGGTGTTATTAAAAAAACACCCAATTTCACATTTCAGGGTGTATAATTGGGTGTTTTACTTGCAATACTCTGATTATAAATACTATTTGCGGAGAGTGAGGGATTCGAACCCCCGGTACCCCGAAGGGTACAACAGATTTCGAGTCTGCCCCGATCGACCACTCCGGCAACTCTCCTGTTCCCAATAAAATCTGGTCAAATATATATAAACTATCCTATTTTCTATTTTTAAATTCGGCCAATGCTGAATCTAAAAATTCAACAAACCGGTCAGGATCTAAATCATAGGCTCTGGGTTGAACAAGCAAATGCTCGTTCCCATCAAGTAAAACATAGTATGGTTGAGCGTTAACTCCGTATCTTGAAATCTGAAAATCAGCATATTTTTTTCCCAATGTTTTTTTCACTTTCCCATCATAGGTCGAAGTGATCCATTCACTTTCGGGCAAGGTCGATTTATCGTCGACATACAAAGCAATAATAACAAAATCATTTCGCAAGCGTTCGAGCACGCGTGTATCGGACCAAACGCTTGCCTCCATCTCCCTGCAATTGACACATCCATGTCCGGTAAAATCAATGAACACCGGTTTATTCAGTTTTCGGGCACAAGCCAGACCCTGTTCGTAATCAAAGTAGCCTTCCAGCCCGTGAGGCAAATGAAGGAATTCGCCAAATTTAGGTTTTTCGCAGAGTTCGTTTTCTGGAGAAGCTGTAAAGGTCGTGCCTCCATGAGGAGTTGCAAGCTTTATTTCATCCCTGATAATTTGGTGCAAATCAAAATCATGAGTTGCCTGAGGTGGTAAATATCCGGAAATCCCCTTTAAAGGAGCGCCAAACATTCCGGGAATCAGGTAAACCACAAATGTGAATGTAAGAATAGCCATCATTAACCGCGGAACAGAAACAAATTTAACATCGCTGTCGTGCGAAAACTTCAGTTTACCCAATAAATAAAATCCCAGAAGAACAAAAATTACGATCCAGATAGCCAGATAAATTTCGCGGTCGAGAATTCCCCAGTGGTAAGTCTGATCGGCAATACTTAAAAACTTAAGTCCTAAAGCAAGCTCAAGAAATCCGAGAACCACTTTAACCGAATTAAGCCATCCGCCGGATTTGGGCAGATTAGTTAACCATGCTGGAAATAAGGCAAAAAGAGTGAATGGCAAAGCGAAGGCCAGAGAGAATCCAAACATACCCACAATTGGCTTTAATACCTGCCCTCCGGCTGATTGAACCAGGATTGCACCAACAATGGGACCAGTACATGAAAAGGAAACCAATACAAGCGTAAGTGCCATAAAGAATGATCCAAGGAATCCTCCCCGGTCAACTTGTTTATCCGATTTATTAACCATCCAGCTTGGCAGAACAATTTCGAACATTCCGAAGAAAGAGAAAGCAAACAGCATAAAAACGGCAAAGAAAATCAGGTTGGGCAGCCAGTGTGTACTCAGCCAGTTTGCGGCACCAGGTCCAAAAACAATGGACACCAGCGTGCCGATTACCGTATAAATCGCAATAATGGAAAAACCATAAAAGGCTGCATGCAGTCTGGAACTAAGTTTCGATTTTCCGCTATTCATAAAGAATGAAACCGTCATCGGGATCATTGGGAATACACATGGAGTTAAAATGGCAGCCAAACCCGCAAGAAACGAGAAGAACAGAAAGAGAAGCAGGTTTCCTGAATCAGTCTGCTGAGCAGAATCTTCAGAAGGAACAGGAGGAATTACGGGTGCAGCAACTTCTGTTTTTGTTACCTGTGAATTCAGTTTAAATCCAAAGTCTGCTTCATTCGGGGGGGTGCAGGTTTCGTCGTTGCACGACATAAATTCAATGAACCCTTTTACTTCAACCGGATCAGAACTTTTTAATTTAATCTTTTGGCTCAGCACAACTTGTTTGCTGAAATACCCCAATGTCATGTTAAACGTTTTTTCAAAAACTTCAGTTGGCAGAGGATTTTTACTTAGTTCACCAACAAACTCGAACAAGCTGGAGTCGACATAATTAATGGATGTTTGAACCGGACCACCTTCTGGCAGCCGGGTATCATACAAATGCCAGCCATCATCAATAACAGCGGTAAAAACAAGGGTAGCTTCTGATCCATCCTGTTTCGAGTCAAAAGTCCATTTTACAGGTTCAACAATCTGAGCAGATAACTGATATCCTACAAAAACTAAAAAACTTAGAAAAAGAAAAATCCGTTTCATGGATTGAATTTAAATTAAAAAACAGAACCAAAAATACACATTGAATTTTATCTTTCGGCTAAAATGATCATTGAAATACTCGAATAACTATTCGATAATCTATATCGAACAGGGCATAAAAAATCCCGGTATGAAGTATACCGGGATTTTTTATGGAGATTAAAATACAATCTCTTCCTGATTTTCATCAAAGAAATGATACTCGGTGAGGGAGTATGAGCTCATTTCCTGAACTTTAATGCGTTTAAAAAATTTGAAAGCCCATTGACAGGTTACAGACCAAATACCTTTATTCAGAAAAGCAGTCAAATAAGGATGTGTTTTAATAACTACCTTTCGCTTATTGAGCTCCTTAAAAATGTACTTGACCTTACTTTCCAATTCATCAACCAACAAGATTGTTGGGGTAATTTTTCCTGTTCCTTTGCATGAGGGACAAACCTCAGCAGTATCAACATGCTCTTCAGGACGAACACGCTGACGGGTAATCTGCAAAAGGCAGAATTTACTCAATGGCAAAATATTGTGTTTGGTACGGTCAACAGCCATTGCTGATTTCATTCGCTCATAAACTTTATGGCGATTTTCGGCTTGATGCATGTCGATAAAATCGACTACAATAATGCCTCCCATATCTCTCAACCTCAGTTGACGTGCAATTTCATCGGCAGCCGTCAGATTAACTTCAAGAGCATTAGTTTCCTGGTCAATCCCAGCTTTAGAACGGTTTCCACTGTTCACATCAATCACATGAAATGCTTCAGTGTGTTCGACGATCAGATATGCTCCATTCTTACAGGATACGGTTTTCCCAAATGATGCTTTTAATTGTTTATCAATCCCATAGTATTCAAAAATCGGCTGGTTGCCCTTATAGAGCTTCACTGATTTTTTCTTCTCAGGGGCAATAGATCCCAGATATTCAGCAATTTCGTCACAGACAACAGCATCGTTTACAATGATGCTGTTGAAGTTTGGATTATAAATATCCCTTAACAAAGCGGTTGTTCTCCCCAATTCGCCAACGATCAGACAAGGAGCATTCGCCTTTCTTAACTTCTGAAATGTTGTTTCAAATTTAGCGACCAGTCGTTTTAGCTCCTGATCAAGTTCGGCAACACGTTTTTCTTCAGCTGCTGTACGAACGATTACACCGTATTTCCGGGGTTTGATGCTCTGAATAAGCTTTTTAAGCCTGTTCTTTTCTTCGTTGGAAACAATTTTTTGCGAAATGCTTACTTTTTCGCTGAATGGCATCAACACCATATTACGACCGGCGATCGACAGTTCAGAAGTTAACCGGGGTCCCTTTGTCGAGATAGGCTCTTTGGCTACCTGAACCAGGATGTTTTGACCGGTTTTAAGAATATCTGAGATTTTCCCCTCCTTATTAATGTCAGGTTCTGACTGAATTTTTGAAATGGAGGTGATTTTGTTGTTTTTCGATGTGGCAATTTTCAAAAATTTATTCAGTGTTGAAAATTGGGGACCCATATCGAGGTAATGCAGAAAAGCATCTTTTTCGTATCCTACGTCAATGAATGCAGCGTTCAGACTGGGCATTATTTTTTTCACACGTCCAAGATAAATATCTCCGACTGCAAATTTGGCCCCTGTCATTTCCCTGTTAAGTTCAACTAACCCTTTATCTTCCAATAAAGCGATTACGACTTCTGAGGGAGAGACATCTACAATTACATCGCTACTCACTACGTTTCATGTTTTTTTTACAAATTAAAACTCACAGACTTAAAAACAGATTAAACCTAAAGTACAAAAGCACTTTAGGTTTAATCGTTACAAATTCTTTAAAAGCGAATGCTTAAAAAGCAAAGACTATTTTTTCTTTTTGTGTCTGTTTTTCCTTAGTCTCTTCTTACGCTTGTGCGTAGCCATTTTGTGTCGTTTTCTCTTTTTTCCGCTTGGCATAATAATTTATTTTACTTGTTCTTTAACTTGTGCTACAAATGTTTTCGCTGGTTTAAATGAAGGAATAAAATGTTCAGGAATAATAATTGTAGTATTTTTTGAAATATTACGTGCAGTCTTCTCTGCTCTTTTCTTCACTATAAAACTACCGAATCCGCGAAGGTACACATTTCTTCCTTCAGTTAACGAATCTTTTACAGTTTCCATGAAAGCTTCAACAGCTTTCTGAACAGTCACCTTTTCGATTCCTGTGTTTTTACTTACCTCGTTTACAATATCTGCTTTTGTCATTTCTTAAAGTATTTAATTTTCAACAATTTATATTTCTGAAACATTTGGTGTGCAAAAATAAAAATTATTTAAAAATTCGGGACACTATTATTCAATTATTTTTACAATTTCGAAAGATTTTTAAGCAGTTAGGTAAAACATGGACTTTTTCAACTCACCAATTCATTCCTGGTATTCGTTATACAAGCGTGATCTGCCATGGAGAAATACACATAACCCTTATCACATCTGGCTCTCTGAAATCATACTTCAACAGACCCGAATTGATCAGGGATTAGCCTATTATTTAAGGTTTACCGATGAATTTCAGACAATTTCAGAACTGGCAAGTGCCTCTGAAGATCAGATTCTGAAACTTTGGCAAAGTTTGGGATACTATTCCCGTGCCAGAAACCTGCACTTTACGGCAAAATACATCCACGAAAATTATCAGGGGAAATTCCCTGCCGATTACGATTCAATTCGTTCATTAAAAGGTATTGGCGATTACACGGCTGCAGCCATTGCCTCTATTTCGTTTAATCTGGAATATCCCGCGGTAGACGGAAATGTTTACAGAGTATTATCCCGGTATTTCGGTATTCCTGAACCTATCGATACGAGTGCCGGGAAAAAAACATTCAACAATCTGGCCAAAGAACTGATTAAAGGCACTGATCCGGGAATGCATAATCAGGCATTAATGGAATTCGGTGCGTTGCAATGCACACCCAAAAACCCAGACTGCCTGCAATGTCCGTTAAACGAAAGTTGTTTTGCCCATACGAATAAAAAAATCAGTGAACTACCTGTAAAACAAAACAAGACCAAACAACGTGACCGGTATTTTAATTACCTCGTCCTTGCCGGAAAAAACCACACCTGGATGCGAAAACGGGTCGGAAAAGATATCTGGAAAAATCTGTTCGAATTTCCGTTGATCGAAACCACTGAAGAAATAAATATTGAAATACTTGTCGGACAGGACGATTTTCGAAAATTAGGACTAACAGATCAGGCTGTTATCGAAACTGTCAGCAACTGGAAAATTCACATCCTAACCCACCAGCGAATTCACTACCGGTTCATCAGAATTCGATTGGCTGACGAAATTAAGGTGCCACACGATTTAATCAGGGTGTATAAGGAAGATATTTTTAACTTTGCGGTACCGAAGTTACTGGAAATCTATTTAAATGAAAATGGTCAGCATACATTATTCATCTAGAAATAGTCAGTGTTTATTCTAATTTTTGGGTATTTTTGAAATTTGTGTGCCGAAACCAAAAAAGCTTGCAGAATTTATTGTAAATTTAGTTTAATCTAACTTTTAATTTTAACACATATGTCAGTAAACAAAGTAATTTTGGTAGGAAACGTAGGTCGGGATCCTGAAACCAGACATCTGGACAAAGGTGTTTCAGTTGCAAATTTTTCGATGGCAACAACCGAAACCTACACCGCAAAAACGGGAGAAAAAGTAAGCACAACAGAATGGCACAACATCGTAGCCTGGAGAGGGTTGGCCGAAGTAGTTGAAAAGTATGTAAAAAAAGGAAGCCAGCTTTACGTCGAAGGACGCATCAGAACCCGTACCTGGGATGACAAGGATGGCATCAAACGTTACACAACCGAGATTTATGCTGACACTTTGCAGATGCTTGGCAAGCGTGAAGGACAACATGAAATGGCTGGTCAGCCTGCGCAAACCGAATCGGCTCAAAGTGTGAATGAACCGGATTTCAGTCAACCGGAAGAAGACGATTTACCATTTTAATAACTTAAATATTAGTTAATTGGAACTAGAACCATTACCCATGCTTACCGCAATTTCCTGGAATATTCAATTTCACCCATTTACATTAGGGATTGCGATCAGCTTGCTGGTTATCATGATTTTGCTGGTATTTTCAGCTTTGATTTCCGGATCGGAAGTGGCCTATTTTTCACTAAGCCCCTCCGAGAAACATAAAATCAACATAAAATCAACAAAAAGAAACTCGTATACTTCTAAAAATCTGGAGTCTCCAGAACATTTGTTGGCTACCATACTGGTAGCCAACAATTTTGTTAATGTAGGAATCGTAATACTTTCCAGCTTCACAGTTCACTCAATTGTCGATTTTTCGGCTGAACCAATTCTGGGTTTTATCGTTCAGGTTTTCGTCATTTCTTTTGTAATCCTGCTTTTCGGCGAAATTATTCCAAAGGTTTATACCACACATCATGCATTAAAATTTGCCCGTTTTGTTGCCATACCAATGAATTATCTAATGCGATTTCTCAAACCGTTTAATTCGGTTCTCATTTACTCAACCTCGTTTATAAACAACCGCATTCACGCGTACAACAAGCATCTCTCGGTTGATGAATTATCTCAGGCACTCGAACTCACATCACAAATTGAAATGAAAGAAGACAATGAAATATTAAAAGGTATTGTGAAATTCGGAAACAAAAGTGTTGCTGAAATTATGCGTTCAAGGGTTGATGTTGTTGCTGCTGATATTACTGACAGCTACAGCAAAATCGTGACCATGATTACGGAAACCGGCTTCTCCAGAATACCTGTTTTTTCAGAAACTTTCGACCATATCAAAGGAATTCTTTATATCAAGGATTTGCTTCCTCATGTATTGGAAGGATCATCATTCAACTGGCAAAGCATCATACGACCACCTTTTTATGTTCCTGAAACAAAGAAAATCGACGATCTGCTGGAAGAATTTCAGAAAAACAAGGTACACATGGCTATTGTTGTCGATGAGTATGGTGGCTCTTCAGGCATTGTAACACTGGAAGATATACTGGAAGAAATTGTAGGGGAAATAAGCGACGAATTTGATGAAGAATCAAAATTTTTCACCAAAATCAACGAAAACAAATACATCTTTGATGGGAAAACCATGCTCAACGATTTTTACAAGATAACCGATGCGGAAGACACCATATTCGATGATGTAAAAGGAGATGCGGATACCCTGGCCGGACTGATTCTGGAGCTAAAAGGAGAATTTCCGGTTAAAAATGATATCATAAACTGCAAAAATTACGTTTTCTCCATTGAAGCTGTTGACAACCGACGCATCAAACAGATAAAAGTTGAAATAAAAAAAATGGAACAATAAATCCAATGCGAAAATACCTTTCTGTTTTATCCATACTTTTTTTTTTACTGACTCTTTCGTGCCAACAGGAGTATATCCCTAAACCTCGTGGGTACTTCCGCATCAGCTTTCAGGAAAAATCCTACCATAATTTCGACTCAGCGGCTCTTCCATACCGGTTCGACATACCCGATTACAGCAAAATTGTTCCCGACAACGATCGGCTTGCCGAACCTTACTGGGTAAACCTAAAAGTTCCGGCACACAAGGCTGAGTTAAATCTGAGCTATAAAGAAGTAGGCAACAACCTTTCAAAACTCATGGAAGATTCCCGCACTTTGGCGTACAAACATTCCATTAAGGCTGATGCAATCAACGAACGTATTTTCGTAAATCCTGAAAAAAAAGTATACGGAACGATCTATCTCATTGATGGTAATTCAGCATCACCTCTACAGTTTTACCTGACTGACAGCACACATCATTTCCTTCGCGGTGCATTATACATCCGCGAAGTTCCAAACATCGATTCCCTGCGGCCGGTGATTGAATTTCTTACTCCTGATGTGATCCGTTTAATTGAAACCACTGAATGGACACACTAAATGCCTCAATATAAAACCATAACTATACCTGGAGGATTGATCGGAGTCTGGCAGCTTACCGAATCATCTGACGATCTTCTTGCTTTTTTCACTCCGGAAGAACTTTCAGATCCCAACTTTCAGAAATACACCTTCGAAAAACGAAAAATAGAATGGCTGGCAATACGTGTTTTAATCAAACAGCTAATCGGTTCAGATTTTACCATTTCGTATTCAGAATCCGGGAAACCAATGCTGAATCACGCACAATTCAAGCATCTTTCAATCAGCCACTCACGCGATTTCGTGACCATTTTCATCCACGAACAATTCGATGTTGGACTTGATGTTGAAAACATAACCAGAAATTTCACTGCGGTCAAAAAAAGATATCTTTCTGAAAATGAATTAGAACAGGTGGGTGAAAATCCCAGACTTCAATGCCTGTACTGGTGCGCCAAAGAAGCCATTTTCAAACTGGTTCCTGACGAAGGGGTCGAATTCAAACATCAAATTCTCATTTCACCATTTAATTCTGAACTGGAAGATACCTTTTCTGCCAGATTTAAATCAACAAACAGGGATTCGATCTATCAGCTTCATTTTCAAACATTCTCCGATCATTGTCTGGTTTGGCTCACCGGGGAAACACTCCAATAAATCGGATCCGGGAAACCATTGTGATTCTCTTTTTGTGATTCCACACTTAAAATTAATGCAAACAAAATGTTCGTTTCATGATCAAATTCGTAAATTAAACGTTTAATACAGTTCTAAATGACAACAAAAGTATCTCATGAAACAGACTGAATCTCATATTCTGGTCATCTTCGGTGCATCGGGCGATCTGACCAAACGAAAATTAATACCGGCATTGTACGAATTGCACACCCAGCAATATCTGCCTGAACAATTTGCCGTACTCGGAGTTTCAAGGACCGAACTTTCAGATTTGGAGTTCAGGGAAAAAATGAAAGAGTTTTTACCTCAGCAGCCACACAATCAGAAAGACATTGATGAGTTTATGGAACATCTTTATTACCAGCCGCTTTCAACCGCTGATTCGGTAGACTATCCCATTCTGAAATCAAGACTCAAATCACTTGGAAATTCATTGTCGATTCCTGAAAATTACATTTATTACTTGTCGACTCCACCAAGTTTATATCAAATCATTCCTCAAAGTCTGGCAGGAGTTGGGCTGAACGACTCTTCCAACGGATTTAAACGGTTAATTATTGAAAAACCATTTGGGACTGATCTAAACAGTGCGAAAGATCTCAATAAGAATCTGCTCAACTTTTTTCACGAAGATCAGCTGTATCGAATTGATCATTATCTGGGGAAAGAATCCGTTCAAAACATGTTGGTGACCCGCTTTTCGAACGGAATTTTCGAACCCATCTGGAACCATAATTTTATCGATCATGTGGAAATTACTTCAGCAGAAACACTTGGAGTGGAAGACCGTGGTGGCTATTACGATCATTCGGGAGCCATGCGCGATATGGTTCAGAATCACCTCATGCAACTGGTCGGACTGGTTGCCATGGAACCGCCAGTTGTCATCGAGGCAAATGCGATCCGCAATGAAATGCTGAAGGTCTTTCAATCCTTGCGTCCAATCAAGGAAGAAGAAGTAGCCAGTCATGTCATTCGTGGTCAATATACGCAATCGCATATTGGTAAAGAGCTTGTCAAAGGTTACCGTGAAGAACATGGGGTTGACGAACAATCGCGCACAGAAACGTTCATCGCGCTTAAATTTTTTATCGATAATTTTAGATGGGCCGGGGTTCCGTTTTACATCCGGACAGGCAAAAAACTACCGGCACGGGTAACCGAAGTCGTTATCCATTTCAAAGATACTCCTCACCATTTATTTGGAAATCAATCAAGTACCGATGCTGTAAAAAACCAGTTGGTACTTCGCATTCAGCCTGACGAGGGAATCCTGCTAAAAATTGGGATGAAAGTGCCGGGTGCCGGATTTCGTGTTCAGACTGTAAATATGGATTTTCATTACAATGAGCTGTCGGACGTTTACCTTCCCTCGGCTTACGGACGATTGTTGCTCGATTGTATGCAGGGCGATGCCACTTTGTATGCCCGTGGCGATGCAGTCGAAAAGGCCTGGGAATTTGTGCAGCCAATCCTCAATGCCTGGCAAAACAACCCGGATATCCCGATTTATGGTTATCCTGCCGGAACATGGGGGCCTGAAGTTGTTGATGAATTGATTGAAAATGACATGTGGCGCTATCCATGTAAAAATCTGGCCCACGACGGAGAATATTGTGAACTGTGAAGAAAGAATAATAAAAACCACATAGACACATGAAACATCCATGACAAGACCAAAATTTTGACAAACAAGAGGATGACTATATAAGCGTTTCGGGTTGCGAGTTACGCGATATCGAAACCCGTAACCCGAAACTCGTAACAAAAAAAAAAGAAACCTTTGAGTGAAAAATATAAACACATGAGAAACAACATCCATATTTATAAAACTCCTGAAGAATTGGCGAACGAATTTGCCGGGAAACTGATGAGTTTGGTGGAAAAACATTCCGGAGAGAGTTTTCACATGGCTATTTCCGGAGGAAAAACACCTGATCTGCTATTTTCAGTTCTAGCTGAAAACTATCCGGATTCGGTACTTTGGCAAAAGATTCATTTCTGGTGGGTTGACGAACGAATGGTTTCGCCTGAGAATCCGGAAAGTAATTTCGGAGTAGCTCAAAAATTTCTTTTTTCAAAAATCATCCTTCCGGAAGAAAACATCCACCGGATCAAAGGTGAAAATGCTCCGGAAACAGAAGTCCTCTCCTATTCCGGGCAAATTCAGAATATGCTGACCTTTAAGAATCACTGGCCGGTATTTGATTTAATTTTGCTGGGAATGGGCGACGACGGGCATACTGCTTCGATTTTCCCAAATCAGATGGAACTGCTGCACTCCGACCGGATCTGCGAAGTGGCTACACATCCGCAATCCGGGCAAAAACGCATTACACTTACAGGTAACGTTTTAAATAATTCCAACCGTATTATTTTCCTGATTACCGGGAAAAATAAAGCTGACCGAATTTTCCAGATCAGTAATCAAACGAAAGAAACCGGAAATCTCCCGGCCTCTCATATCTCCCCTTTTTCAGGAAATATCAGTTGGTTTCTTGATGAAAATGCAGCCAAAAAAATCGATTGACTACAAGTTTCTACTGAATTTCATCCAGCAATTCCTGGTCAGAGTTAATCTCGTAATACGATAAGTTGATTGCTGTTTCAATCAATGCCAAATGTGAATACGCCTGAGGGAAATTGCCTAAAAGGCGCTTACTTTCAAAATCAATATCTTCACTAAATAATCCCAGATGGTTGCTGTATGAGAGAAGTTTGCCAAACAGGTCCCTGGCTTCTGCTTTTTGTCCAATTTTGAATAAACTGTTTATCATCCAGAACGTGCAAATGGTAAAGGAGGATGTTGGCAAACCAAAATCATCTTTATTTTTATAGCGGTACATTAATCCATTATACATCAAGTGTTCTTTGGTAGCCATGACCGTTTTCACATACCGTTCATCGGATGCCGGAAGTAAACCGTAGCTTTCAATCAGCAAATTCGAAGCGTCCAATTCGGAACTACCGTAAGACTGGGTAAACGATTGTAATTTTTCGTTCCACGCATTCTTCATGATATCGTTTTTAATTTCATCGCGCAAAGTCTTCCATTTAACCGCATAAGCTTCCATCTTGACCAGTTTTGCAATTTTCACTGCCCGGTCAATGGCAACCCAGCAAAGTACTTTCGAAAAGGTAAAATGTTTTGGTTCGTTGCGTAATTCCCAGATTCCGCGGTCAGGCTTTTTCCAATTCCTTTCAACTATTTTCACAACCGACCGTACAATCGTCCAAAGTTCCTCACTCATTGCCAGAGAGATTTTATATATTTGGAACTGCTGATAAATTACGTCCATTAAGATCCCGTAAATATCATTTTGTTTCTGCTTATAGGCAGCATTTCCAACCCGGACAGGTGCCGATTTTTCATAACCTTCGAAATGATCAAGCACTTTTTCTTTTAATTTTTTTTCGCCGTTAATCCCATACATGATCTGAATTTTCTCATTCTTATCCGGAATAATCTGGATGATGAATTTCAGGTAACGGGAAGCTACATTTAAATGCCCAAGGGTAGTCATCACCTTAATCATCATTGATGCATCCCTTATCCAGCAGAAACGGTAGTCCCAGTTGCGAATCTCCCCTATACTTTCAGGGATAGATGTTGTTAAGGCTGCAAGAACAGCACCCGATTTATCGAAGCTTAGAAGTTTCAATACCAGCGCGCTGCGGGTTATTTCCTCATTGAATTTCGAAAACTTTCTGGTATGTTCTGACCAATTTAACCAGTATACTTTGGTGCGTTCAAATTTAAGTATTGTTCGTTCAATATTTTGTTCCAGCAGCTTTTGGTTGTAACTCAGCAAAAAATAAGCATCGTCAGATAATTCCAGTTCACAACCATCCAATATATCCTGTTTGTCGAAATTAGTATATAAATAAAGTGAATCATAAGCTCCGGTACTGGTGGAACTATGAATCAAATCATCATTATTTTTATGCTTTGTTTCGGTCAGGCCATATTCAAGACGTGGATCGTATTTTACCCGAAATTTTGGAATTCCGCTCACCAACTGAAAATAACGAATAACATCAGGCGGATTATAATGCCGCCCGCCTCCGTTTATGTAACGGGGCATAAAATCAAACACATCAAAAACATTTTCGCCTTTACGGAATCGGGTCTTTAAAATATTCGTCTTTGCCACGTACCTTTGCGATATTTCTGTACCTTCTTCAGGAATGATGGAGAAACTCCCCCCTTTATTAGCATCCAGAATACTGGCAAACACGCTTGAAGAGTTAAAATCAGGTAGACAACACCATTCAATATTCCCCTTCTCTGAGACCAACGCTCCGCTCCTGCAATTCCCGATAATACCGTAATTCAAGTTATCCATTCATTATTATTTATTCATTAACATTCAAAAATTTGCTTATTCAATAAAACTGATTAAATTGTTGATTCAATAAAATTATTCAAAAGATGCAAAGATTTCTGATAGTATCCAACCGATTGCCAGTTAATATTCAAACTGACAAAAAAAATATAACAATTAACCCTAGTGTGGGCGGCCTTGCTACCGGTCTCCGTCCGATTCACGAAAAATACGATAGCCACTGGATTGGCTGGCCTGGGATTAATCCTGAAGATTATTCAAAAGAAATTCAGACGAAAATCAGCAGCGAACTCAAAAAGAACAATTACATCCCGGTGAATATTGATACAGCTGTATTTGACGATTATTATTACGGATTCAGTAATAAAACGGTATGGCCTCTTTTCCATTATTTCATGCAGTTCACCGAATACAATGAGGATCACTGGCTTGCTTACAAAAAAGTCAACGAACAGTTTGCAGAAGTTATCTCAGAACATATTCAGGAAGACGATATTTTATGGATACACGATTACCAGTTAATGCTTCTTCCACAATTGATCAGGAAAAAATTTCCCAAACTTACCATAGGCTTCTTTTTGCATATTCCATTCCCTTCGTACGAGGTTTTCAGACTTCTACCCTGGCGTAATGAAATAATCGAAGGCCTGCTGGGTGCTGACCTGATTGGATTCCATACCTACGATTACCAACGACATTTTAACAGTTGCGTCAGACGTTTGCTTGGACATGAGACTTCGTTTAACCAGATTAAATTAAACAAACGCAATGTCGTTTCGGATAATTTCCCGTTGGGCATTGACTTTGACTGGTTTCAGAAAAAAGCAAAGGCCAATTTATCGAAGACAAAAAATGACAAAACCGAGATCCAGAATGAAATTGACAAATACTTTCTGATGGCACCCGAGCGAAAGCTGATTGTTTCAATTGATCGGCTCGATTACACCAAAGGAATTCCAAACCGACTTGAAGCCTTCGAATATTTCCTCGACACCAATCCTGAATACGCTGGCAAAGTCACACTTGTTATGGTAGCAACTCCTACCCGCGACAGTGTTGATTCTTACCAACTGCTAAAAAAAGACGTGGACGAACTTGTTGGCAAAATCAACGGAAAACATGCCTCGATAAACTGGACTCCCATCTGGTATTTTTACCGGTCATTGCCGATTGAGTCTATCATTGAATTATACGGTGCAAGTGCAGTAGCTCTGATTACTCCGGTACGTGATGGAATGAACCTGGTTGCCAAAGAATACGTCGCTTCTAAAATCGACAAAAAAGGAGTGTTGATTTTAAGTGAAATGGCAGGTGCTGCAAAGGAAATGAACGAAGCACTCATCATTAATCCAAACGATAAACGGGAGATTGCCGAAGCCATTAAAATGGCACTTGAAATGCCTGAAGACGAACAAATTCAACGTAACAAAGCCCTTCAAAGCCGGTTAAAAAGGTACGATGTAAACAAATGGGCCAATAACTTTGTAGACAGCTTGCGGGAAGCCAGTAAAAACCGGGTCATATCGTTTGGAATTGATCTGACTGAAGAAATTGGAAAGACAATCACTTCGAGCTACAAAACCAGCAAAAAGGCACTTTTCTTACTCGACTATGACGGCACGCTGACAGGATTTAAAGACGATCCGCAAAAAGCCAAACCCGATCAGCAGTTGTATGATTTGCTGGATAAAATTTCTAAAAACGACAACGCTGAACTGGTCATTATTAGTGGACGCGACCGCAACACATTCGACAAATGGTTTCAAAATAAAAACTTCCATTTAATAACTGAACATGGAGTTTGGCTGAGAAAAATTGCAGGTGAATGGGAATGTCTTGTTCAGCTAAACAGCGAATGGAAATCGAAAATAGCCCCAACACTTGAATACTATGTCGACCGCACGCCGGGAAGTTTTATCGAAGAAAAAAACTATTCGCTGGTATGGCACTATCGTAAAGCAGACTCCGAACTGGGTCAAATGCGGGCCATTGAGTTGAAAGATGAATTATCGGACTTAACATCTAACGACGACCTTGAAATCATGGAAGGAAATAAAGTCATTGAAATTAAAACCAGAGGGGTCAACAAAGGACAGGCAGCGCTTCAATTCATGCAGGGGAACCAGTACGATTTTATTGTTGGCATTGGCGATGACTGGACTGATGAATATTTATTTGGAGTCCTTCCTTCTGATGCGGTTTCAATTAAAGTTGGAGCAGGTAAAACAGGAGCCAAATATCATCTGGCAGATTACAGGGAAGTAAGGAATTTTCTGAAACAGCTAACTGATTAATTCTGAAGCCTTATTCTGAAAATATATTATTTAACAGCTTGTTTCAAGGAAATCTTGAAACAAGCTGTTTTTTTTGGTCTTTTTTGAGAACCTATCTGAAAGTGACTGCACCCTTCGACTCCGAACCGGACTAACGACGAAGGATGAAGGATGAAAATCAAGATCAATTATTTCAGCGGAAAATATTGAAGGGCAAAGTTCCAGCCTTCAACTGAAATTTTCCAGTTTGTATTTTTAGCCTGCGGACAATCCAACTCAATTATTTTTTCAGTGCCCGGAACTACCGACACATAATTATCGCTGGCGAAAACCGGTAACACGCGCTCGTTGGTTTTTACATCAACCACAGCCAACCGATTGAAAAAAGCAACTGGCGCACCTTCCGGATTTTTCAGGGTGACCAACACTTTGTTGTTTCCCGACTTTTTAGCTGTCACCTGTAATTTTGAATCGGGCATGGTTTGCAGTCCGCTATATTGACCTTCCGCATTCGGGAACCAGTACAGGTTTTCCGAAAGCACTTCCTGTTTCTGGCTTTTCAATTGAAGCAGCAGAAATGAACCATCTTTATCGCCACCAATTTGTTTCAGATATGGAGCAACGGACATAACGGGCTTCGTAGCCGACGGATTGATGTAGACAATCACCTGCGTTATCGGCTTCTCATTTCCGGCCATGTCGTAAGCTTTAGCTACCAGCATCAAATCGTTTTGTTCGGTAAAGCCATTATTTATCACACTTACCATTTTAGTCACAGGATTGCACATCACATGCAGCATCTCACTTCCACTGCGCAAGCCATACAGGCAGGCATTCGGATCGAGGTAATAATCGTACATCTGCCCGCGCAAAGCTGTCCACGGGTTTTGCGTTTTCCAGATAATGCTTCCCGTGTACCAATCCCACATGTGCGAACTAAAACCTTCCATTAGAGCCCGGTACTGGTTGTAATTAACCAGTTGAGCTTTTCGTGCAAAGTCTTCCATATCGGTTGCTGCACCATAAGCTTCGATCGATTTTCCGTAGCCAATGTATTTATGGTAAGTCCATACGTCGTCAGTGACTGCTTCGGAACCTTTTTTTTCTACCGGTATAACTTCATTCTCTTTTGGCAGAAAACGGCGCAACGAAACAGCATCTCCAACACCAACAGAACCCACTTCTGAGTTGAACGGCCAGGTACGGTGTTGCCAGAAAATGGAATCCGGCTGAATACCATAAGGGCCATCACCATTTCCCCCTAAAAAGTTACATGACATGCTATCGGAGTTAGAGTACTCTATAAACCAACGCGTACCATCCAGCTTGATGAGGATGGAATCGCACAAAACTTCAAGAATATCCTGCGGCGGGGCA
This sequence comes from Prolixibacteraceae bacterium, assembly GCA_035648135.1. Classification (GTDB taxonomy): domain Bacteria; phylum Bacteroidota; class Bacteroidia; order Bacteroidales; family Prolixibacteraceae; genus Aquipluma. The sequence continues at coordinate 33,322 of DASRMB010000016.1, read as the reverse complement.
ATTTCGTTACCACCACACCACATGGCCAGTGAAGGATTGTTGCGAATCATTTTCACCATATCGGCAGCTGATTCCAAAAACAGATTGTGATCATCAGGATACTGCCGGCGTGTCCACTGGTCATCCTTTTTCATCGGATCAAGCCAGCGGCCGTTGCAATCGCCCGACATCCAGAAGTCCTGCAATACCAGCATTCCGTATTTATTACACGCGTCATAGAACTCCGGACGCTCAGGCAGAGCTCCACCCCAGATACGAATCAGATTCAGATTCATGTCGCGGTGGTAGCGAATTTCAGCATCGTAACGTTCAGGAGAAAAGCGCAACATGGCATCTGAAATTATCCAGTTTCCACCTTTTATAAATATTTTCTGCCCGTTCACTGCTATTTGCATACTTCGGGTGTGATCGTTCCATTTTCGCTGTATTTTACGAATTCCGACAGTGATCTGCTCTTCATCTGAAACTTGTCCGTCAACCACAAACTTCATGGTCATGGAATACAGGTTTTGTTCGCCGTAACCTGAAGGCCACCAAAGTTTCGGATTGTTAAAAATCAGTTCAGGCAAATTCACTTTACGGGCTGAATTCGCTGGCAAGGTGATTTCTTTTTCAATCTTTTCGTCACCAATTTCAACAATCAGTTTTCCGGTTACCGGTTCAGCACTGGCATTTACCAATTCAGCTGAAGTTTCCAAAATTGCCGGTTCCTGTTTTTCTCCCGGAAGGCGAACACCAGGAACACGGGTTACCACATGCGGGTTTTGCAGCCTGACGGCTTGAGTTGTTTCGATGGTCACCTTGTCCCAGATGCCAGTGTTGCGATCACGAATGGGCTGAATCCAGTCCCATCCAGCCACATACTGGAGTGCAACGTTTCGTGCAATTTCGCCATCGCCACCCTGACCTCCGTTCGGATTACCCACTGGATCAATCGGGTAAACAATCACAGCCAACCGGTTTTCACCATTAGTTGACAGTAGATTGGTGATGTTATAAACCTGGCGCAAAAACATCCCGTAATGACGTACATCATTTACTTTTTTACCATTAAGGAAAACATCGCAACTGTAATTAACACCGCGAAAGTTAAGCCAAACCTGTTCTCCTGTCAGTTTCTTTTGTTGAAAGTCGTTGACAAACCAATACGTATAATGGTCGCGGCCTGTTTCATAGATGTCTTTTATCTTCAGGTTGTTCAATCCATAAAATGGATCAGGAACTTCCTTATTTTCCAGCATAGTTGTCAGCACAGTTCCGGGCACAACAGCTGGCTGCCATTTACTGAGACTAAAGCCGTGTTTCGAAATTTGCTCGCCCGAAGATTTTACCTGAGCAATTGGAGCACATTTCCAATTGGAGTTGAGTTCTTTTATTGGTCCGGCCCAACTATTCGTCAAGACCAACAGGCAGAGGAGCAAAATTACTCCTGAAGTTTTCAATTTTAAATGCTTCATTTATATTCGGTTTTTCTTATAGTGAGCGGGTGACTTGGAGTCACCCGCTCACTACTTCCACAAAAGCCTAAATCTTTTTTAGCAATTCGGGATTACTGTGATACAATTTCAGGATCAGCTCGCCAAACAAGGTGTTAGCCCAGGCAAACCATGACCGGGTGAAATTCTCAGGATTGTCTTTATGGAATGTTTCGTGCATAAATCCGGTTCCGGAATGAGTCTTCAGTAAAGTACGAATGCTGGCGATAATTTCATCATCATCGGTTGATGTCATTGCCCGCATGGTAATGCTCATTGGCCAGATCATGTCGGCGCCTACGTGCGGACCACCAATTCCTTCGCCGGCTTTTCCTTTAAAAAACCACGGGTTTGCAGGACTTAAAACAAACTTACGAGTACTTTGGTAAAGCGGTTCATTGATTTCCATCGCGCCCAAATATGGAAGTGCCAGCAGACTTGGAATATTTGCATCGTCCATAAAAAGACGGTTGCCAAATCCATCCACCTCAAAAGCAATCACTTTTCCAAAATCAGCATGCCCGGTAATCGCGTATTTTTCAATCGCTGCAGCTACTTCGTCAGCCAATTGTTTAGCTTCAGCTGCCAACTCCTGATTATTGTACCGATCGGCAGCCATTTCAGCAATCTGGTTCAGCGAAGTCACTGCAAAATAATTCGACGGAATCAGGAACGGTAAAATTGTGGCATCATCCGACGGACGGAATGCTGAAACAATCAGTCCAACCGGGTTGACCGGATTTCCAAAACCCCCGCAACATAAGGTATCGGTGGGTTTATGGGTGACGCGTGTAAAATGATAGTCCCCATTATTTTCTTTACGTTGCTGCTTTTTAAAAGTGGTCAGGATGGAACGAAATACATTATGCCATTCTTCTGAAAAACAAGCATTGTTACCAGAAGTTTTCCAATAGTTATAGAGCAATCGAACCGGGTAACACAACGAATCAATTTCCCACTTACGCTCATGCAATTCGGGCTTCATATCCGTATCATCTGATTCCCATTCGCTGCCGGTAGCTTCTTTATTGAAAGCATTGGCATAAGGGTCAATCATAATACATTTGGCCTGACGGCTGAGTACTCCCTGAAATAAATGATCAAGCTGATCATCTTCTTTAACCAAACTTAAATATGGCCAAACCTGCGCCGTGGAATCCCTCAACCACATAGCATCAATGTCGCCAGTGATCACAAAAGTATCTGCTAATCCATTTGCTGTTGAAAAGTCAACGGTGGTATCCAGTGTATTGGGGAAACAGTTTTCGAACATCCAGGCTAATTCAGGATTCGAAATGGCTTCCTTCACCTTCAAAATAGTTTCTTCAACCGCTTTGCTGGTAAAGTTACGTTTGCCCAAAGGCGGACGTTTGCTCACAAAAGTATTGGCTGCAAAAGCGCTGTTCAGCACCGAGCCGGAAAGTACTCCGGCAACTGCCAAAGAATTGTATCTGATGAAATTTCTGCGTTCCATGATTGATTTATTTTAGTTTTCTGTTGAATGTTTAGTTATTTCAATTTAAATGATGCACTTAGTCTGGCCTGCGAGGAATCACCTCCAACAAAAACAGTATATTCTCCCGGATAAAGCTTCCATTTATTGTTCGGCTCATCCCATTTTGACAAATCGGAAACCGGAATTGAGAAATCGACGACCTTACTTTTTCCGGAGTCAATCCGAACTTTCGAAAATTGCTTTAATTCCGTATTGCGGAAATTAATGGTTTGAGCCAACACTCCTATGGAGCTGGCAACCAGCAGGATAACTAAAAAAATAAACCGAAAGATAATTTTTTGAAACATAGCTAAAAAAATTAATGAACCCCTGAATATAAATAAGACTTGATATTCTCTTTTGTAATTATTTCCAACGGAAATAAATCGGATGCAGGAGGCTGTTTTTTGAATACTAAAAAATTAACCAGATAGCTGATACCCAGAAAAGCTTGTTTTTGGGGATTCTGGTTGATCAGGAAATTTATAACCCCATTATACATGTAATGGATGTTATCTTGTAATAAGTCATAACCAACCAAAACAATATTCTTTTTCCCGGATTGATCCAATACTGAAGCAGTCAGATGCGAACCTTTTGAGGTTGTCACAAAAATCCCGGTAATATCATCCCGGGTAATAACATCCAACAGATTGCGATCGAATTCCGATTCATCGCAGTTGCCAAAATCATAACTGGAAACAGTAAAATTGCTCAGTTTATTATCGGCAAAAAAATCCCGGAATCCACGTTCTTTTTCTTTCAGATGGACTGCATTCTGAATTTCTTCGTAGATGTGCATCACAGCAATATTTCCGGGGTTGACGACTTTCCCCGAAAGCATTTCGGCCCCTACCCGCCCGCTTTGATACAAATCCTGACCAATGAAACTGATAGGTTTGGCTTCAGGAATATTTGTATTAAAAAGGATGTAGGGTATTCCTTTGAAATGAAGAATATCAAAAAACACCAGCGATTCCCTGTGAAAAATAGGTGCAACTAAAACACCGTCGGGCTGAAAATCAAGAACCCGGTCAGCAACTTCTTTGAACGAAGTTTTTTCGTACAAATTGAAATAAAAAGACTCAATATGCACATTATACTGACCCCAGTCTTCTTTGGCTTTAATAATTCCCTCAGCAGACAATCTCCAGTAATCATCGAGTGCCGGATCGGGTAAAAGCGCAGCAATCCGGAATGTTTTATTGGAGCCTAAGGTGCTGGCAATCAAATTTGGCTTAAAACCGGTTTGCTCCAATGCATCCATCACTTTGCTAAGTGCTTTCTCCGAGATCTTGCCTCTCCGGTGCAGAACCCGGTCGACTGTTGCAACCGAAACTCCCGCCATTTCAGCGATATCCTTTATTCGAATGTTCTTAAATCCCTCCATATTTCCTGAAATAATTAATGCATTCTGAATACCGGAACAACTTATTTTTCAATGTTATTATGAACCGGGAATTGATGCTTTTTGCAATACCAGCAAAGTTTTTTCATCCACATCACCAAAAAACGAAATACCGGAAGCTCCGTTTTGCAAAGCCGCTTTGATCCCAATTTCCAATTCTTCTTCCGACTTAAAATCAGGAAGATAAATTCCGGCAAAAATTGGGAACCGGCCGCACAGAAAGTGAATTCCTTCTGCAACTGCAGTCCCGATCCATTGGGCTTGTTCCCTGTAAAAACCATGATAGATCATCGGACAAACGCCATCCAGATTCCAGTTTGTCCAATCCTGACGAACAATCCGACGGGCAACTTCAGGAGTTGGGAAAACAGCCGCAGTAATGCGTTTGCCGTGTTCGTGTGCAAGCTTGGCCAACTGATTAACCACCTTGGTAATCCGGTCGTACCGGTATTGCCGCCAGGATAAACTTTGATCAGGATATTCGAGTTCAAGCGGATCAACACCATGCATTTCCTTATAGTTTGAACGACAGGTTTCACAATAGCAAAAATCGTATTCAGGCAATTCCTTTTGTTGAACAATGTTATAATTCTGCCACAGGTTAACTGGTAAAATCACATCACAGTAACGCACATAGTCGAGGTGAATTCCATCGACATAATCCTTCTCCAGAATTTGTTTCACCTGATCTTCCAGATAAGCCAGCACTTCAGGTTTTGAAGGACAAAGCCAGCGGTAATAATTCACGTAAGGAGGTTTTGTGGCGCACGAATCACCATTTTGGCTAACAGCATACCAATCCGGATGATTTTCGAGCAATTCTTCCTCTCCCCGGTTCATCGTCCACATCCAGCGATGCGTTTCCAATCCAGCCTTTTTGGCGATGCGGAAATGCTTTTCACTGTCGTTTTCAAAGAACATTCCACGAATTCCTGCCCCGAAGTAGCGTTTGTATTTCGCTTTCAGAAATTTCTCATCATCCTGCAAATTTGGATTTTCCCACACCCAATGTTTCAGTGCAGTAGATTTTGGCTTTTCAGTTTTCTCCGTTCCGAATGAATTCTGAAAACCTGCCAACCCCATCCCCGCCAGAAGTGATGACTTGATAAAATCTCTTTTCTTCATCTGTTCTTATTTTTGAAGCCCCCTCCAAACCTCCCCCGAAAGGGAGGCTTAAAAAAAGCAAATTCCAGGTTTGTACCCAATAAACATCCGCCTGTATGCCAAAATTGCTTTGACATGGACGTTTCATCTCTAATTATTTTTGACTTGTACTAAATAATCCTGTTTCATTTAACGAAAGAACCGTATAATCAGCGGTGGTTATTTGCACCGTAAACTGAAGTTGTGTTGCCTGCAGACTTATCTGAATTACATCTCTATCTGCAGATTCGATATCCTGAGAAATTTCAAGTTCTTCCAAATTGTTGGCATACCGGTCATTCTTGTTCCTGAAATCCTGCTGTTTATAATATACCAACCATAAATATTTAGTGATTGAATCATTCTCGGGCATATTAAAATCAACAGGTTCACTCCCGACCTTAGTTTTCGAAAACTGAATCATACCCCAGCGTTCAGGATAGTGCATATTAATAAGCCCTGGTGGGCTCCAAACCCAATTGTATTCAGGATAAGCACGTCCGGTAGAAGGATCTGCGATTTTTTGATATTTGCCGTCGATAGCTTTGGTCTGCCACTGAACGCGGGAGAAGTTTATTTTCCAGATTTGACCATCATACGGAACCTGTACCAGCTCTCCTTTGCGCAAATCAGCAAAAGGAATTTTCATTTCCACGGTCCATTTCTGATCTGTATCCGACGGATCATTTAGCGTTCCGTCGATGGAAACAGCACTTTTAAAACCTTCGGAATCCCAGGTAACCAGTGCGTTTCCACCATTTCGATAAGGTTTTGGCATAAACAAATCGAACAAGGTATTCCGGGCATTCACTTCATATTCGTAATAATCATGCGTATCGCCATCAGGATCGATAAAAACTTCAATATCATTTTCGTGATATACAATCTGATCATGCGTATCGTAATAAGCCCAGATATTGGGATCTTCCAATTCGGCCAATAAGTAAAGATTGTCTTCGTTCCACAACATTTTCATTCGCGTACGGAACAATGGTTTTGGATTTTTGTCGCCTTCAATATCTGCAAAATCAGCGGTCCATTCTGCTTGTTGCCAATCCGGTTCATCAGCTTTACCATCGATTCGTACTGGCGTAGATGTTTGATAAACTACATAGTTTTGAACCGGAGCAAACAGATGCTCATATCCTTTCCATGGATTTTGAGCCCATAAATTGTGGAACAAAAACAACAAACAACAAGTAAAAAAAACAGCCTTTATCTTCATCTTATCTATCTTTTAGTTTTCAGGCAAATTGAGATCTTCCAATATAGGATGATCTGTAAACGTAATCTGAGTTTGTGGTTTTTCGTTGAGTTGTTCCAAAATAACCACCCGGTTTTCGCCGGAATTAAGCCAGCAACCGGGAAGATAAAGCGTTTGCTGCGGTCCAACTTTCCAGTACCGACCTATATTATGACCGTTGACAAACACGATTCCTTTTCCCCAACCCGACATATCCAGAAAAGTATCTGCCGGTTTTTCAATGGAAAAAACGGATTCGTAGACAAGCGGACGATCTGTTTTTACGGTTTCATTTTTAACAGCAGGAGCTTCGTTCATGGGCATTTTATACATTTCCCAATTGCCGCTTATTTCAAAATCATTCAGGGAAACAGGCGAAATAATTCCTTTTGTATTGTGAATGATTTCTGCTCCGTAGTTGATCCGACCCATATTTTCAACCAGAATTTCGAGCATGCCACTAAATGGAATGGTCACCGGCAACTCGTATTGATTGAAAACCCGGTTTAGTTCGCCAACTTTAGTTCCGTTCACATAAATCACAGCGTAATCGCGCAGTCCGGCAATTTTCAGAGTACCGGAAACAGGTTGCGTAAAACGCTTCCGGTACAATACGTAACCATGTCCCTGTCCCAGTTCTTCAAATGTCATTGGACGATCATTCACAACAGGTTTTTGTTTTTTCAACCAGGTCAGCACATCCATGCTAGCTTTTATGGACTGACTTTCGAAAGCCTTTACTGGGATTTGTTCAGGAATAGCTGGCAAACTCTTTTCCGAGAATTGCTGCATCACTTCGCGAATTGCCAGGAATTTGGGCGTTGCCCAGCCAGCTTCACTGATTGGTGCATCGTAATCGTAACTGGTAATATCGGGCTGAATATCATGTTCTTCATTATAATTGGCGCCCGAGGTAAAACCGAAATTTGTTCCGCCGTGAACCATATAAACATTAAAGCTCACCCCTGCTTCCAGGTATTTTTTTGTTTGACCGGCAATCTCTTCAGCACCGATTTTCACAAATGCTTCGGCCCAGTGATCGAGCCAGCCGGGATAAAATTCGGCGACCATGTACGGGCCTTTATTCCCATGATACTGATCGACAGCTTTCTTCAGATTGTCCACGTTATTTTCGCCGTTGGCTGTGGGTAAAACACCTTCAATAGTTCCCCCGTCAAACAACCAACTGCCATCCGAAGTGAAAAATGGCTCCGGGAATCCGGTTTCCTTCAGCAAATTAAATATCGCCATTTTATAGGCTTTGTGCTCTTCTGCCGGAATATCTTTTCGCTGTGCCACATACGAACCAAACTCATTTTCAGCCTGAACCATAATAATTGGGCCACCCTGATTCGCAAACAGCCCATCGACTTCAGCATGAAGATGTTGCAGATAGGTTTTACATGAATCCAGAAAAGCTTCGTTGTTTCCACGAATAACCAGGTCAGGATTATTCTGCAGCCACCAGGGGTAACCGCCAAACTCCCACTCGGCGCAGACATATGGCCCCGGTCGGAGAATCACATACAATCCTTCGCTTTGCGCTGTGCGGATAAACTCCGCCAAATCTTTATTGCCGGTCTCAAAATTCCAAACACCCGGTTCCGGCTCATGATAATTCCAAAAGACATAAGTAGCTACCGTATTCAGCCCCATGGCTTTAATCATTTGCAGCCGATGACGCCAATATAATTTAGGAACACGCTCGTAATGCATTTCTCCGGAATGTATTTTAATGGCTTTCCCATCCTGACGGAATTCTCCGCCGGAAATAGAAAAACCTTTCGACTGCGCGGAACTGCTCAAAGGAATCAAGCTTATCAGTAAAATTACAAGCTGAAATGTTTTTCGTATCATGTTCATAGTTAACATTTAGTCTTATTAAAAGATACTTACAGTTGAAATTACCGGACAAGCTTTGGCATCGGTGATGGTAATTTTCACTTGCGAAGTTGTTAGCGGATCAATTTCAAGGATGCGTTTTTTACCGATTGTAGTACCGTTAGCTATCTCTTTCCATTCGTTGTTTTCCATGGCTTCGACCTTGAATGATTTGACCCGCTGGCCCAATTGAATGTATTCTTCAATCTGAACAAAATAAATCTCTTTTTGAACTTTAAGATCAATTTCCAGACTTCCGGTTTTGGTGCTGTCGTTGGTTGCCCAATAAGTTTCAGGATTGGCATCCACTACATTACCCGCTCCAAATTCGGCTGCATCGCCACGAACTTCAGTGGCATTAACCGTTGAACCCAAGGCAAGGTCAGTTGAAAAACATTCATCGATCAGCTTTTTCATTCCTCTTAATGCAGCGATGTCGTTTTCATGAAACAATCCGCGTTTATCCGGTGGAACATTCAGCAACATGGTTGAACCCCGACCAACAGATTCCATGTAGAGTTTAAATAAGGTCTCGGGTGATTTCACTTTATCGTTTTCCGATTCGTGCCAGAACCAACCCGGACGAATGGAAGTATTTACCTCAGCAGGAACCCATGATTTCCCATCTTCGGAACCAGTACCCAGTAATTCTTCAATGCCGGATTTACCTGCATAAATGCTATCGGTTGAAATCGTGTTCCAATTTGTTGTATTAACATGTCCTTCTTCATTTCCAACCCAACGCAAGTCAGGCCCCGCATCGCTAAAAAACAAAACTTCAGGCTGAATTTCGCGAACCAAATTTAGAGTTGTTGGCCAATCGTAATAAGTTGAACGATCGATTTTTCGCATTTCGTTGGCACCGCCGTAATAACCGTCACCGCCATTTGCTCCATCAAACCACATTTCGAACACCGGACCATAATTGGTGAACAATTCCTTCAACTGGTTGCGGTAGTATTCAATGTATGAAGCCTCGCCGTAGTCAGCGCGGTTGCGGTCCCATGGCGAAAGGTAAACTCCAAATTTAAGACCGTGTTTTTTGCAGGCATCCGAAACCGCTTTTACAATATCGCCTTTGCCGCCTTGAAACGGACTTTTTGAAATGTTGTGATCAGAATACTTTGTTGGCCAAAGACAAAAACCATCATGGTGTTTGCAAGTCAAAATCACGCCTTGAAATCCGGTTTCCTTCAGCACAGAAACCCATTGGTCTGCATCAAAATCGGTAGGATTAAAGAGCTCCGGCGATTCATCACCGAAACCCCATTCCTTATCGGTAAATGTGTTCATGGTGAAATGGATAAATGCGTTCATCTCCATGTTATGCCAATCTAATTGTTTTTGGCTCGGAACCGGGCCAATGGCAGCAGGAGGTGCAACCTTGGTCGTTTGACACGCTGTAGCAATCAGGATTAAAATGAAAATACTTAATTTACTGAAATCTGACTTTTTCATTGGTTTAGAGCTTTTAATAGGTTTAACTTTATTTTACCGGTGTCAGTTCGAAACTGACAGCCGGGTATTTGGTATGTTTGGAACGGAATGATTTTGGAATTGAGACAACAACTTCATTGTTTTCAATTTTCCATTTTACGTTCTGATTGGCTGAAAGCAAAACGATATCCGTTCCTTTTTCGGGCAAATTTCCTTTCCAACTGATTGTTGATGGAATTGTTGAATTCTCGTCCAAACGGGCAATGGCATAAATCTTTCCATCTTTTCCTGAAGTGAAGAATACATCCTTATCATTAAAAAAAGCGGTGATTCGGGTGTTATAAATGGCTTCGCCATTTTCGTCAAGCCAGTCACCAATTTCTTTCATCAGGCGTACAGCCTCCGGATCAAGAGTGCCGTCGGGTTTTGGGCCAATGCCCAGTAGTAAACTTCCGCCTTTGGCAACAATTTCAACCAAATCATGAATCACTTTTATTGAAGTTTTATAGTGTTCATTCTGGATAAATCCCCAGCTATTTCCCAAAGTAATGCAACTTTCCCATGGATATGGAAGTTGCGTTTCAGGAATACTACGTTCAGGTGTCTGGTAATTTTCGTACGGACCATGCACTGTCCGGTCAACAATGAGTAATCCCGGTTGCGCTTCACGCGCCATGGCTGCAATCTTTGGCATATCAACCTGCTGATCCCATTCCGGAATTGGCGCTCCCCACGACAACACTTCCTCATTAACAGTTTCACGCGGCCGAACCCACCCACCATCAAGCCAGAGAATATCAACCTGACCATAATCGTGCATCAACTCGCTAATCTGATTATAAGTAAAGCTTTTAAAGTTATTCCAGCGATTTGGAAATTTACGGATGTCATAATTCACATTGCGATTTGGAGTCGCATATTTATCCCACCAAAAATATTGTGAGTGCCAGTCGGGTTTCGAAAAGTAAGCACCAATCAGAAAATCTTTTTGCCGAAACGCTTCAAAAACATATTTGGCAACGTTGGCTTTCGGATTTGCAGCAAATGGTCCGTTGGTTATTTTAAAATCGGTTTGTTGTGTATCGAACATATTGAAACCATCGTGATGCTTGGTGGTAAACACCACGTATTTCATACCGGCATCGGAAGCTGCTGTTGCCCACTGATCCGGATTAAAATTTACCGGATTAAATTTATTTTTTAATCCCCAGTACCATTCTTTATATTGATTATAGCTTAAGCTATCAGGGCGATTAATCCAATCTTCGGAACAAAGTTCCCAGGATTCTATAATTCCGGGCACGGCATACAATCCCCAATGGATGATCATTCCAAATTTGAGATCCTGCCATTGATCCAGTTTACTCAACACTTTTGCATCGGTTGGCCATTCGTACTTTTTTGATTGCGGATGAATACCCAGTTCCTGTGACGTAACAGAAGTTAAGATACTGAAACACATCAGGAAAGATAGAGCTATTTTTCTCATTCTCGATTTATTATGCAGGAGGGTTACGTTACAAACGTTGTAAATATAGGCATCTTGAGCCTGAAAGAACAGCTTTGAGTGAAAAAATGTGTGCGCAAACACTTTTTCATCACTGAGCTCAGTTCTAATTTTCATTCGGTAGATTTCAGCGATTCAACCGAACAATATCAGAATCGTTACAAAACCGCCATAAACTTAAAACCACAAAAAATAAACTTGTGGAAAATGCATCCGAATTGAATACATGAGCTAAACCAGGAATATTATGAATATAAAATCACAAAAAGGCTAAACCTAAGCAGGGCTAAAAAAAGATAGAGGCTGACTCCTAATGAGTAAAGCCTCTATCAAATCGATCTAAAAAGAAAGCTTTTCTGTTAAAAGATTGAACCACCCGAAGCAAACCACAAACGGGTAGCAATATTTTTTGGACCGTCAAGCTTTGTAGTCGCATCATCAATTCCAGCAGCATTACCGGATCTTTCAGCACTTACGAACGGCATTCGCCTGTGGATTAGCACCCGATAAAACACATGGTGTAAATTCTTAAACGATTAATTCAAACAACAACAAATTAATCTCTTTTCATCAAATTCAGTAAAATATCTTCCTTAACCTTAAAGACGGAACCATGCCTTGCTTCTTCCGGAAATAAAACCTGATCAGAGACATCTTCCCATTCCACCATGTTTTTAGATCGGATGGCACCGTACTGATGGTCGCGGTATTTATCGAAGTAGATATACACAAACTCACCAACCTCCAGCGCGGTTGGTCCTTCTGCCCAATATTTTCCTGTAATTGGAGCCGAAACTATAGTAGGATAAGGCCCGGAAGCTTTATCGGAGATTGTAATCCGGATATTTTTCTCCGGGGGATTCGGGTTTTCATTCTTAAGGAACATGTAAAATTGATTATTCTTTGGAAGTATGGTCGCGTCGATGGTACTGAAATCAGGATTAAAGAACATTTCAGTCGGACTGAAAGAAACAAAATCAGAGGTTTTGGTGCAGTACATCCGATGATTCAATCCCTTTTCACTTTCAGAAGAAGACACGTCAGAATGGCGACCAGGAATTGTTGTTGCCCAAAAAATAATGTAATTTTTGTTAGCCGGATCATAGACCATTTCAGGAGCCCAACTGTTTTTAGCCGTTGGTTCGTGTTCCATCACCGGAATCCCTTTCTGTTCTGACCAATGAACCAAATCGGGAGACGAAGCATATCCAATTTGTTTATCCCACCAGCCGCTTGTCCATACCAGATGAAACAATCCATCTTTCCCCTGAAGGATAAACGGGTCGCGCATTAGTTTGTCCGGTCCGACTTTTGGTGCCAGATATGATTCACCATCATTCAGTGGTGTCCATTTTAAACCATCGGTACTGTAAGCCAAATGCAATCCGTCCTGACCGTTACCGACAAAATACGAAAACAGGTAAACCTCTTTCTGTGCAGAAGAAGCCAGAGAAAAAAAGAGGAAGATGAGAGTCAAATATTTAATCATGATTATTGAAATTAATTTGCTTGTTCGTTTTTTTGATAAGTTACCCAGTCGAATGTTGCAATAGCAGGTTCTTTGGCATAGGAATACAATCCTAAATAAGCACCAACAAATCCACCGGCAACCTGGGTGGTTAATTTGGTTGCATCTTTTTTACCTGCAGCAGAAGTCCAGTCTTTATTATTCAGGCTATAGAAACATTCAAACTGTTTGCCTTCGATTTTAATTTTAAGAAATATAAAATCAGTGGAGTTGTATTCAGTTAACTCATTATAGCTCCAGGCAACGATATCTGTTTTGGAAGGTGTAGATTCTACGAGATAGATTTTACCTTTCAAACATTCAACAACAAACTTGTATTGGTTTTCTTCATTTTGAAATGCAACCCAACCAGCCTCCATGTCTTTTCCTTTCTCAAGTTTCACCGCGGTGATGATTTCTGCATAAGAATGTTGCAGCCGACGGCCTATAAATGAAGGATTTCCTTTTTCAGTGATGCTCACATTTCTGGCTTGCATCAACAAGTGATTGTCCTTTAATTCATACCACTTTTCTTTGGGTGTTCGAATAAAATTCCATTCCAGTTTTAATTCCTGCCCATCAAAGTCATCGCGCCAGTAGGCCGAATAATCAGCAAAGGTAATTTCGCCGGAAGCTGCTTTTAACGGAGACTTTACTTCAGCCGGAATTACTTTTCCCTTTTCGAGAATTATCGGCCACTCACCACTCCAGTCAACTTTATTAAAGAAAGTCTGGCGGCCAGTATTGAAATAGTTTTCAGAATACGGCTGGCAAGCTAAAAATACGGCCACCCAATCGCCATTTTGTGTCTGTACCATATCGGCATGACCGGAACAAGTGATTGGATTTGGTCGATCAGCCGGTAAATCACGCTGAGTCAGAATTGGATTTCCGGAAAAACTTTCGTAGGGTCCCCAAACCGATTTACTCCTGAAAATGACTTCCGAATGGTTAATTTCTGTTCCACCTTGAGCGGCCATCAGGAAATAATAACCATCCTTTTTAAAAAGATGCGGGCCTTCAATCCAGATTGGTTTTTTTGCCAGATCAGTTCCTCCGTTGACGATAATCTTACGTTCACCAATCAACTTTTGGGTTTCCAAATCAAACTCCTGTAGGCGAATCGTGCAGTGACCATTATACAATGGTTTATTATCCGGAGCATTGTCGTTATTAACGATGTAGGCTTTCCCGTTTTCGTCGAAAAAGAAAGATGGATCGATGCCACCGATTCCGGAAAGTAAGACAGGATCAGACCACGGTCCTGCCGGATTTGTTGCCGTTACAAAAAAGTTGCCGATGCCGTTAACAAAAGTGGTTACCATGTAAAAAATCCCATTGTTATAGCGGATTGCAGGTGCATATATTCCACCTGAAATGCGCTGATTCGTCAAATTCAGCTGTGAAGGACGATTTAAAACATTCCCGATTTGTTTCCAGTGAACCAAATCGCGGCTATGAAAAATCGGAACTCCCGGATAAAAGGAAAATGAGGAATTGACCAGATAATAATCACTGTCAACCCGGCAAATACTCGGATCGGGATAAAATCCTGGAAGAATCGGGTTTCTGACCTGAGCAGAAACTGTTCCGGAGAATAGACCACAAAGGCCTATTGTAACAATCAGAATAATCTTTTTAAGGTTCATTGGTTTTATCATTTTTAAGACTCGTCAGAAATTGCTTAATTTTTTAGCGAAGTGCAAAATAGGAAAAATATCAGATTCTGGTGACTAAAACCGTTTGATTATCTATTTTACATTCGCATTTGCTATTTGATTTTTCTGCCTGAAATTATCCAAATCTGTTTATATTCTGCTATAATGACCGAATTTGGCCGTTGAAATTTCCAGATTTGTTATCTTGCCGCAAAATAGGTCAACATGGAGAATTTAATAGATCATATCGAAGAGTTTAAATATTCTCCGGGAATTTGGGAAAGCCTAAAAGAATATAGTATTCGCAAAACGTTTAATGAAGGCGAGGTTATTCTCGAAGAAGAGGCTTACATTCAGTTCATTCCAATTGTAATGAACGGGAGTTTAAGAGTGATGCGCACCGAGGAAGACGGGCGGGAAATCCTGTTGTATTATCTGGGGACTGGTGAAAGCTGCATTATGTCGATACTTGGCGGAATTCATCAGGAAGCCAGTAAGGTTAAAGCAATTGCTGAAGAGAAAACTGAAATATTGTTTGTTCCGGCACATAAAATGGTAATGTTGCAGCGGGAGCATCCGGAATGGATGAAATATATCTTCAGAATTTATCACGAACGTTTCATCGAACTTCTTGATGTGATTAATGCGATTGCTTTCCGTAAAATGGATGAACGGCTGTTAATACTCCTCCGTAAAAAATGCAAATTAACCGACAGCAATATTTTATTGGTCACCCATGAACAACTATCCAACGAACTGGGTACCTCCCGTGTTGTTGTTTCCCGTCTGCTCAAACAAATGCAAGAAGAAAAGCTGGTGATACTGGGACGCAACAAGATTACTTTGATCGGGGAATCCATTCCTTGTTGAAAGTAATATCCAGTCACACAAAACAAAGAGCTGTATTGCTTTTTAGTCGCTGAGTTTAATGCTCCAAACTGAACCTTCACCAAAACATTTTCATCCAGTCAAAAAAAAACAGAGACAATCACCTTACCTTCAACGCAAAATATCACTTCCAGACATTCATCCTGATCATTTCTTATCATTAGGTTAACGAAAGCTTAACTCACAGCGCGTCCTTGTGTAACAAAAGTAGCTGACCAGCAATTCTCAGTGCTCTACCTTCGTACTTCAATGTAAAACTGAAACCGAAATGAGACAAAAGATGAGTCTGGCCAGTAGTTTTGTACGTACGGCCTATCTTTTAATTACCTTTTTACTATCCAGGGGAGTCCTTATGGCTCAACCCGATAGTTTGCAATATCTGTCGCTTGAAGATGCGGTAAAAACGGTAATGGAACAGAATAAGTCACTTGAAACTGCTAATCTGGAACAGAAAATTGCAGAAGCTAATTTCCGGCAAACCGACGCGATATTTCTTCCGCAGATAGGTTTTTCCTATACGGCTATGCGAACCAACAATCCGATGAATGCGTTTGGATTTAAACTTCAGCAGCAAACGATCACCCAGCAGGATTTCGACCCTGCACGTCTCAATGACCCTTCGTCACTGAATGATGTGGCTACCAGTGTGGACATCAGGCAACCCCTGCTTAATCCGGATATGTACTTCGAACGACAAGGAGCCTTGACGCAAAAAGAACTGTATAAGTACAAATCGCTCCGGACAAAAGAATACATCGGGTTTGAAACCGAAAAGGCCTATTTGCAATTACAGCTAGCCTATGAAGCAGACCGGGTCGCGAAAGAATCTCTTGAAACCGCCCAGCGGATATTAAGTACCACCACGCATCTGAATGAGCAGGGTCTGATTAAAAAATCTGATTTATTACTGGTACAAGTTCATGAATTGGGCATGAAAAGCCGGCAAGCGCAAACAGGAAATGCAATCCTCAATGTTTCGGATTATCTGAATTTTCTGATGGGACAACCTTCAGGAATCGTTTATACGGTAGACGAAATGAGCGATGCATTATTACCGGTTAACGCAGCAAAGACAGTTCCCGATTCCCGGGCAGACTTCATGGCCATGCAGAAAGCAATAGAAGCCAGCGACCAGATGATAAAAGCCAGCCAAATGAGTTATTTACCCAAACTGAATGCCTTTGGGAGTTACCAGTTCCACGATAAAAAGCTGGCTGGCTTCGGTTCCGATTCCTATCTGGCTGGAATACAGCTTTCATGGAATATATTTGATGGAAATACACGCAGGTTTAAATTAAAAAGCCGGATGCTCGAAACAGAAAAGCTCGAAACAGAACTGGCATCCCAAAAAGAACAAGGACAACTGGAGCTGAATAAAGCACTGCGCGACATCGATGAGGCCAACTTTATGGTACGGCAGCAAAAAACGGCAGTCGAACAGGCTGGTGAAGCACTGCGCATGTTGCAAAACAGATACGAGCAGGGACTGGCAACTACAACCGATGTGTTGACCGCAGAAACCCTGCTGGCTCAGCAAAAAATGAGCTATGCCCAATCGATATTTGCCGTTCGGTTAAATACAGCCTATCTCCATTTCACAACATCCGTAACTCAATAGATTAACAGAAAACAAGATAAACAATGAATAGATCAGTAAAAAATAGCGCATGGGTCTTTATTTCAGCAAGTTTGCTACTGGCAGCTGGCTGTTCGTCGCACCAGAAAAAGGAAGACAAGCAAGCCGTTCAAGCCATACAAGTGATTGTAGCCAATCCGGAGACCGATGCAAATAATGGCATTTCTGCCAGCGGAACGATCGAATCTGAACGTACAGCTCAAATCAGCACCCGGATCATGGGGTACATCACTAAAATACAGGTCAAAGTTGGCGATCGGGTTCAAAAAGGACAATTGCTAGTAACGATCAGTGATCAAGATGTCCGGGCAAAAAAAGCTCAGGCCGAAGCCTCTGTGAATAGTGCAAATGCGGCACTGAAAGTAGCTGAAAAAGATCATGACCGTTATACAACCTTGTTTCAACAGGAAAGTGCATCAGCCAAAGAACTGGAAAACATCAACCTGCATTTCGAAGCTGCCAAATCGGGAGCGGAAGCTGCCGCGCAAATGCTGAATGAAGTGAATGCAATGCTTGCTTACTCCCGAATTCTGGCGCCTTTCTCCGGAACTGTAACCCAAAAAATGGCCGATGAAGGAAGTATGGCTAATCCCGGCATGCCTATCCTGACAATAGAACAGGACGGAGAACTCCAAATCAGCGCATCAATTCCGGAATCAGAAATCAGTAAAACACGCCTGGGGGCCATTGCTGATGTTGAAGTCAAATCTGTAAACCGGAAATTTCAGGGAGAAGTCATACAAATCAGCCGTTCATCGCAGTTTTCCGGAGGGCAGTATGAAGTAAAAATAAGCGTCCCGGATCAGGCAGCAAAAGGATTGTTTGCCGGCATGTACACAACTGTTTTTATTCCACTTGAAGATTCGGTGACCAGCGAAAGTACTTCATCCGTTTGGGTTCCTGAAGAAAGTTTGATCCGGCGCGAGCAACTTACCGGATTATACACAGTAAATGAGAATAATACGGCGGCTTTGCATTGGGTGCGGACCGGGAAAACGGATGGGAAACGAGTTGAAATCGTTTCTGGCCTTACAGCAGCTGAGCCGTTTATTGTTTCAGCTGAAAGCAAATTATACAACGGCGCCCCTGTTCAACTAAGAACCAACTGAGAAACGAATTAATAGAGATATACTGATGCAAGAAGGACTTTCAGGCAAAATAGCCAACGCTTTTATACAATCAAAATTGACGATCCTGCTCATGCTGGCCTTTATTATGCTGGGCGTTTACAGCACGTACCTGATTCCACGGGAAGAAGAACCACAGATTGAGGTTCCGATGGCCGATGTGCTGATTAGTTTCCCGGGAGCCAGTCCCCAGGAAGTTGAAACCAAGGTGGCAGCTCCGCTTGAAAAAATAATTTCAAACGTCAAAGGAGTTGAATATGTGTATTCATCGAGCTTGCAGGGACAGGCCATGGTGATTGTGCAGTTTTTTGTAGGCGAAGATGTTGAACGATCGCTGGTGAAACTATACAGTGAAATCATGAAGAATATGGATCGCCTACCTCAGGGGGTTTCACTGCCAATGATCAAAACGCGGGCGATCGACGATGTACCTGTGCTTGCACTAACCTTATGGAGTGAAAAGTCAGGCGATTACAGTTTAAAGCAACTGTCTGAAGTGATTTCCGGAGAAATAAAAAAAATACCGGATGTTGCCAAAGTTACTTTGTTGGGCGGGCGAAGCCGTGAAATAAAAGTAGTAATCGACAAGGATAAAATGGCCGAAAGTGGTCTTGATTTTATGACCATCAGCAGGCAAATGCAGGCCAGCAATGCAGAAATGAGTTCAGGAACCTTACTGAAGAATGACTCAGCCTACACGGTTGAAACCAGTAGCTTCCTGACCAGTGCTGAAGATGTGGCCAACCTGATTGTTGGCTTGAATGAAGGTCAACCGGTTTATCTGCACCAGATTGCCAGGATAGAAGACGGGCCGGAAACTCCTCGTCAATATGTTTTCTTCGGTTACGGACAGGCTGCTAACGAATCGAAGATCCCTCCCGGAGCCAACTATCCGGCAATTACACTGGCCGTTGCCAAGAAAAAAGGAGCAGATGCCATGCACCTGTCAGCAAAAATATTGAGTAAGGTTGAACACCTGAAAAAAGAACTCATTCCGGATGATGTTCAGGTAACTACCACGCGTAATTATGGCGAATCTGCTTCTCAAAAAGTATCTGAATTGTTACTCCATCTTTTTGTATCCATTGTAGTAGTAACTCTGTTTGTTATGCTGGCCATGGGATGGAGAGGAGGATTGGTCGTCTTTCTCTCGGTTCCGGTAACCTTTGCGCTGACCTTATTCGCGTATTATTTCATGGGGTATACGCTTAACCGGATCACACTTTTCGCCCTGGTTTTTGTAACTGGTATTGTGGTTGACGACTCCATTATTATTGCAGAAAACATGCACCGGCATTTTAAGATGAAAAAACGCCCGCCGATGCAAGCCGCTATTTATGCCATAAACGAAGTGGGAAACCCGACAATTCTGGCTACGTTCACAGTAATTGCAGCCATTTTACCCATGGCATTCGTATCGGGAATGATGGGACCTTACATGAGCCCGATGCCGATAGGAGCTTCAATTGCCATGCTTATTTCGCTGATTATTGCACTGACACTGACTCCATATTTGGGATATCTGTTTTTGCGCGGAAATAAAAAATCAGACAAAAAACAAAAGCATACCGCATTAAGTGAAGGTCTGATATACAGGCTGTATTCACGTACCATATCGCCAATGATTGAAAAACGGCGTTTACGTTGGATCTTTATGCTCACGATTATCTTTATTCTGCTGATTTCAATGTCACTTTTTGTGACTCGTTCGGTTCCGGTAAAAATGTTACCTTTCGATAATAAAAATGAATTTCAGGTAGTGATTGATATGCCGGAAGGAACAAGCCTTGAACGAACATCGGCTGTAACCAATGAAATTGCAAGCTACATCGCCCAACAACCAATGATCACATCTTACCAGGGATACGTTGGAACATCAGCACCAATGAGCTTTAACGGACTGGTCCGGCATTACGATATGCGTCGGGGTGGAAATGTGGCAGATATTCAGGTAAACCTGATTGACAAGGAAGAACGCAGCCTTCAAAGCCATGATATAGCCAAAGGTATGAGAGCCGGAATACAAACCATTGGCCGGAAGTACAATGCCAATGTGAAGTTAGTTGAGGTACCGCCAGGGCCTCCGGTTCGTTCGACCCTGGTTGCCGAAATATACGGCCCCGATTACGCGAAACAAATCGAAGTGGCCCGGCAAGTCAAAACCATGTTTGAGTCAACTGAAGATGTGGTTGATGTGGATTGGTCGGTTGAAGATAATCAGACTGAATACCGCTTCGAGGTCGATAAAGAGAAAGCCATGCTGGCAGGAATAGCTCCATCACAGATCGTTGGAAATATGCACGCAGCATTATCCGGACAGAATGTTGGAATGTTGCACGATCCTGCTTCGTTTAGTCCGGTCAGCATCAACCTGCAATTGGCTGATGCGGATAAGTCCACCCTTCGTGATTTACGAAACATCAACGTGGTGGGGCAAATGGGCAACACAGTTCCGGTTGGAGATCTGGTGAATATTGTAGAAACGATCAGTCCCAAATCGATTCAACGTAAAAACCAGCAACGAGTGGTGTATGTGGTGGCCGATATGGCCGGGAAACTTGAAAGTCCGTTTTATGCCATGAACCGGATGTCGGACAAAATAAAGACATTTAATCTGCCTTCCGGATACAGCCTGGGCGAAGAGTATAGCCATGCGCCTCAATCGGATGAGAACTTCAGCCTGAAATGGGATGGTGAATGGCAAATTACCTACGAAGTTTTCCGCGACCTTGGAATTGCCTTTCTGTTGGTGATTGTTTTAATTTACATGTTAATAGTAGGTTGGTTCCAAAGCTTTACCGTTCCGTTGGTGATGCTATCGGCGATTCCGCTTTCGTTGATCGGCATTATTGCCGGCCACTGGATTATGGGAACTTTCTTCAGTGCAACATCCATGATCGGCTTTATTGCCCTGGCAGGAGTAATGGTTCGAAATTCGGTCTTGCTGATTGACTTTATCAACATCAGGCTAAAAGATGGTATTCCACTCCAGCAATCGATTCTTGAAGCTGGTGCGGTACGAACAACTCCAATTTTACTGACAGCAGGAGCTGTAGTCCTTGGAGCAGTTATCATCCTGTTCGATCCGATTTTTCAGGGTCTGGCCATTTCACTGATTGGAGGAACCATTACTTCAACGTTCCTGACATTAATTGTTGTTCCCCTACTCTATTACAGGATGATGCGTAAAAAATATCCGATTAAATAACCAATTAACTATTCGAACTATGAAACTATTGATTGTTACTTCATTGATGGAATTCAAAGAAGATGTATCGAACATTCTGAAAAAGGCACAAATTCCCGTTTTTATTTTTTCGGAAACGACCGGTGTGAATTGTGGTTATATGGCTGAATTAACTGATAATTGGTTTACCAGTGATAGCGATCGTGAATTTTGTTCGGTTTCCTTTTTAAGTTTTACTGACCGCGAAAAAGCAGAAAATGCACTCGAACAGATTGTCGAATTTAACACCTCCGACCGGGTGGAATATCCGGTCAGAGGGTTTATAATACCAGTTGATAAGTCGGTATAGAACCAAATTTTTAGCTCTGTTTTCATGACCCGAATTCATCATCAGAAATATTCTGATGACGGATTCGGGTTTATTATTTGAGGTACTGAAAATCAGATCTCAGAATTGATGCAAAGAGTCGTCGGATGAAGAAAGCACACGAACTATTTCAACTCACATTCCTTAACCACACTAATTTTCACTGGCCCCATCAAACCTGAAACACGTAAATACTGAGCGGCATCTGGTCCGTTAAATTTATTGATATTCGTTTTGGTCAGCCGTTGGCTTTCGGGCAATTTACCATCTCCAATCAGTCTGTTTGGCCACATGTTAACTACTTCAACCTCTAACTCATTTGTTCCTGATTTCACAAACGGAGTAATGTCGAACCGGAATGGTGCACACCACAAGACCTGCATTTGATGTCCATTGAGTTTTACGGAAGCCATTTCCTTCACATTTCCCAAATCCAGGATCAGGCGATTTTGCTTCAAATCAGCAGGAGATAATTTGAAGGTTTTGTGATAAGTGGCAGTTCCTGAGTAATATTTAATTCCGGGATCCTCAAAATCAGTCCATGATTTCAATTGGTCAGTTTTTACATTTGCCGGTCCACCCCATTTCGGATCAAACTGAATATTCCATTCTCCGGAAAGCTCAAGGGTTTCATTTGTATCTTTCGATTTAAACTGATCTTTACGCCCGTCAGACCAGATCACATCGTATGTCCCAGGTTCATTTATTTCAGCCACAACTCCCGAATCAATTCTCCGGAATTGAATAGATGGCCATTTTTGGGTCTGGAAACTGAATTCAGGAAAAACAGATTGATTATCCCTGCTAATTTGGATGATGTGAGGTTTTTGCTCTCCATTTCTGAAAACGATAAATTTTGATCCTTCCGGCTCAAAAAGCAGCGGAACAATGATTCGTCCGTTTTCTTCGCGATAGACCAGGATTTTTTCCGTTTCTCCCGTAATCGCATTCCAGACTTCAGGCACTTTGCCACTTACTCTAAAACTGCATTCAACCTGCTCATACCTGTCAGGCAAAGTAGGCAGATATCGGTATTCAAAATCATTGTATGCCATTTGACTGAAACGATTGGAAACTAAATAAATCTCCTGATCATTGGTCGTTCGATGAATGTAGTCGAGTGAGGTTTTCGGATGAGTTCCTTTAAATTGAAAATCAGGCATGACTTTCAGGTCCGCTAAAACCTGATTTACATTTTGCCCCCAGATTATCCGGCCTTTGCCATACTGGTTTTCCGTTTTAGTTGTATCAGAAGTCTTTCCCCACATCCGGTCTGAAATCTCTTTAAGCTCCTTGTCACTTTGCGGAAATCCACTCAATCCGGTGGCTTCTTCAGGCTTCGGCCCGATCAAAGTCATGCCCTGTTTGACCAGATGTTCCAATTTCTTCAGAACATTCAGGTCGATCGCCTTCTCATTGGGGATCATCATCACCCGATAACTCATTCCGTCGGGCAATACAATTTTTTCTCCGTCGAACGAAACCCTGTTCAGGATAACGTCTTTGGAACATTTATCCCAATCGTAGCCAAAATTCAAGTCCGGAAGATCTTCTTTCAGGAATACAAAATTCGGTACATCATCGCCATAATAACTCAGGACATCGGCAACAAATAATCCCTGCTGAAGCATGTACATGCTCCGATCGAGATAGCTGATAAAATCTTTGGATTGCTTCCACCAGGTCACGTTCGGATTCAGGTGAGTTCCGGCAAAATATTCATTTCCCGGAAGTCCAAATTCTTTGGGTGATGAGGTAAAGGTATGCCATACAATCCGGTTTACTCCTGAACAAAACACGCGGTCGATGTTACCTTTTAAATCCATTGGCGAACGCTCCCATTGCGGACCAATGCTGGTTGGACCTTCGGCAGCTACAAAACGTTTGCCGTTGGTGTGCGCCACGCAGGCACTTTGCCGAACCGACAGCCGCTCGTCGTCTTTTATGCGATGTGTATTGGCCATGGCCCAGAATTCACCCTGCGGAAAATCGCTGATCCCCATGACACGCAATGCATCAACAGGTGCCGAATGCGGGCCTCCAGATTCAGGATGAATCCCCATTCCGTATTTGTGAGCAAGTTCATAAAAAAGCCTGTAATGATTTTCGGCCACACAATCACCAACTGTTTTTCTGAAATCGTGTAGAAACCGATTCGTTTCATCCCTGTTTTCAACAACCCTTCCTGCCAGAGCCGGCATATATTTCTGAATGTCGTAACCACGATACTTTTTAAATTCAGCCGGAAAATCCTTGGTCCAGCTAACCAGATCCATTTCCCAACTATCGGTTTGCAGAAACTTAACGCTTTTGCCTGCCGACTGGGCTGCTTCAATCAATGGCGTAATAACAGTTTGACTGAATAATTCAAATGCTTCCGGACTCAGGTGATCGACCGACAAACCTTCCCAGCCGTCACTATTGGTCGAAGTGCGGGCTCCAGTACAAGTATATCCGTACCGAATAATCGTCCAGTCTCCTTTGGGAGCATTCCATTCCAGTTTTCCGTTTTTAAAATTTCCTGTGAGATCAATAATTTCATCTTTCTGAACCGCCATCATTTTGCCATCGCCGTCAAAATCTTCCCTCAATTCGTAAAGCGGATAAACACCTTTCCAACCTATTTTTTCGTTGAACGATTTTTTCTTCCAGTTTTCGATGGCTTCATTCTGAACCGGTGCGCCTTCCTTATTGGGAATGGCCTGAACACAAATATCCTGATAATACAGATTCTTTTCGGGTTGAGGAAGTTCATTGCTGATCATCTTTCCACCAACTACATCGACTTCTGACCAAACGATTTTTTTCAGGGCAAACTCAGGAGTAATCGAAGGACCGCCGGGATTCCAGCCGCTTCCCATGTTTACGCTTAATTGAATTCCAACCCGATCGGCTTCTTGAACGGCATGCTGATATAATTCCATCCATTCGGGACTCATAAAAACCGGACCTGCGGGCGTTTTTGCCGCCACAAGGTAATTGGAACTTCCGGCATCAACCAGCGAAGCTCCCCCGTAACCTTTGTCTTTCATTTCTTCCAAATCGCGGGTAATCGATTCTTTGGTCGCCATACTGTTGAGCCACCACCAGTAACAGCGCAATCGCGATTCGGCAGGCGGATATGAAAACCCAGTTTCGAGTTGTTTATAACTTACCGTACGATCAGTTAAAAGGGAATTTTTCTCAGATTGTCCTGAAACCATCAAAGTGGAAAGCAGAATAAGTATTAAAGCAATTGATTTTATCATGCTGGTCTGTATTTAATTACAAAACTACGGAAACAATTGGTAAAAGAACAGGGACAACTTTAGCTAAAAGTGTCCCTGTTCTGTAAATCAAAAACAAATATTATCTATCGGTCCATCCTGGATTTTGTTCCAGAATTACATCGGTATTCGAATCAATTACGTTTTGTGGAATTGGCCACAAATTATAATTAAAGGTCAAAGTTGCTTTTGTTTCAGGCCAGTAAGCATATTCCTTAATCCGGTCTGTAGCAATAGTTCCGCCCATGCGCAGTAGCGTATTCCAGCGACATTCTTCATAAATTAACTCGCGTGAGCGTTCATCCATGATAGTATTGAAACTATCATCCATATCGGCAGCTGTAACCAGATAACTGCAATTAGCACGGCTTCTCAGTTTATTAACATCAGCTGCTGCTCCGGCTTTGTCGCCGCTTCGTTGTTTGGCTTCAGCGCGTAAGAGGATTGTTTCCGGAAGACGGATAAAATAATCGTCGCGGAAAAGATTACTCATATTTTCACCATCGGCCAAACCGGTATATTTATCGGTGGCAATTTTACACGAAACCGGGAAAACTTCACTTCGGTTATTAAAATTCGTATTTGCATCAACGTTTCCGTCATACATGATCTCCCAGGGCACATCCAACTTAAAATATGGCGAGCCTTCTACATTACCTTTAAATCTTCTGCGTAAAACAACATCTGAATTACGCATATCACCAGCCCATTTGCCTTCATAAACCAGATCACGGGAATACATGGTAAGATTTGTCTGCGAAATACCACGTCCACCAACATCTTCCAAAGTTCCGGTCAGCCAGGTTTTTGCCACATCGCGAAAAACGGGTCCATAAGTACGCGAATAAGGAAGTTTTGATTTGCCATCTTCGGCTTTATATGCGGCATAATCAATTTGCATCGCCCAGATACATTCTGTATTTCCATCCTGATAATTCACGTTTCCTTCCTGAAACAGATCCCAGTAATAATTGGCTGTTTGTTGCATGGTATCAACCGGAGTACTGGCAGTACCACCCTGATAAACGTTAAATACAATTTTCGAAACACTTTTTCGCGTTCCGAAACGTGCATTCATTAAGGCGTATTTTCCACCATCAATCACAGCGTTTGCAGAACTGATTGATTTTGTGAAAGCAGCCTGTGCTCCACTGGCATTTCCATCGGAATTCAGTTGTGTGCCAAGGGCCAGATACAATTCTGCAAGATTGTGCTGAACTGCACCTTTTACAAGTCGTCCTCCTGACGAAGTTGCTTCCGGAACATCATTAATTATGGCTTCCATTTCGTCGATGGCAAACTGGTAAGTTTCAACTCTGGTTGCACGAACAAAATCGTACTGAGGAAGGGTAACAATTTCTTTAACAAGTGGAACTCCGCCGAAAAGTTCGGCCAGATTTTTATAAGCGAATGCCCTGAAAAAGCGTGCCTGTGCAAGTACATAAGCTTTTTCTGTAGCTGATGACCATGTGATATTGGGTAATTCAGCAGCATACAGAGCCATATTTGATCTCTGAATCACATAATACCAAGTAGTGTAAACCTGATAAAATGTATCGTGGTTCGGGTTAATTGTTCCGTAATCAGCAAATGTATTGCCTCTGCGAATGATTGGAACGTCGTACATATCAGTTCCTTTTCCCCTGAAATTGAAAATCCATGTTTGTTCAGTCGGATTTGCCCATAAATCTCTCAGGTGAGAATATATTGAAACCAAAACCTGATCGACCTGTGACGAAGTTGAAAATGCATTGTCGACAGTATAGAAGGTCGTAGGTTTTTCTTCCAGAAATTGCTTGTCGTCACAACTTACTATGCTCAGTGTGAGCAGTAAGAACATGATGCCTAAAATATATTGTAACTTTTTCATAATCTTAATCTGTTTAAATGTTAGAAACTGATGTTTGCCCCAAGTGAAAAGGTTGAAACAACCGGGAATGTGTCAGAAAGATAGGTTGCTCCGGTTTCAGGATCTCCACCGTTCCAATTCGTAAAAGTTGCAACGTTTTTGGCAGCAAAAAATACTTTGAGTGAGTTAATGTTCGCAGCTTTTACCCAATGTTCCTTAAAGGTGTACGAAAGTGATATATCCTGTATACGGACAAATCCCCGGGATTGCAGACCAAGAAAACGACTGTCGCCGGAGAATGTCGCAGATGGGTATACATTGCTCGGATTTTCCGCTGTCCAATATGGTTTATAAGTCATGTTGTCGTTAAATCTACCTGTTCCTGAAGTCATGTATGCTGGCGTGTTGCTTTGCATATAATATCCGTTTCCTCCAAAAATTCCTGAAATAAGTATGTAAAATTCAAAATTTTTGTAGCTCACATTGTTGATCATGTTCAATCTGAAGTTTTCTTTGGTATATCCAAGGATCGTACGGTCGGCTGCCGTAATTCCGGAAACGTTATCAGTGTCAACATATTTGGGGGCACCGGGTGCTGCCTGTGTTAAGGCAATATACTCAGTGTCATCTGTCTGAACAATTCCATCCTGTTTAAATCCATAAATAGCACCTAGCGATTTCCCAATGAATAAGCTGGTAGCAATATCATCATCTTCCTTGCCATCACCGTCCTTATCTTCTCCGTAGAGTTTAACCAGTTTGTTGTTGTTTTTCCAGTAAGTAACCGAGGTATTCCATGTAAGGTCTTTAGTTTGAATATTTACCGAGCGAACAGTTAGCTCAACTCCGGTATTATTTACCTGTCCAAGAGAAGTGGTAATGGTCTTAAATCCAGTCATTACCGGAATCTGACGTGTGAAAATCTGATCGGTTGTTTTTGAGAAATAGGCATCCACATCAACAAACAAGCGGTTTTCCAGCCATGAAGATTCAAAACCTGTGTTCCACGATTCAGTTTTCTCCCATCCTAATCCGTAGTTGCCGAGTGTTGTTTGCACCAAGCCATAATTGATTTTCCCCTGTGCATCAGCAAATTCGTAACGGTATCCGCCTGAAGAACCACTGGCAACTTTTGATAAGGTGGCATAAGGTCCAATTCCCTGGTTACCATTCTGGCCCCACGAAAGTTTCAATTTCAAATTATTGAGAGGTTTAATTGATTTCATGAATTCTTCTCCTGAAATCTTCCAGGCCAGTCCGGCAGCTCCAAAATTAGCCCACTTTGTATAAGCTCCGAAAACGGAAGCACCGTCACGACGGAAAGAACTGGTGAAATAGTATTTGTCGTTATACGAATAATTTAATCGTCCGAGATATCCAATGTTTCTGCGAAGGTCCGCATTTAATAGAACATGCTGTATTGTACCGGTATGTAATCCCCACATTCCAAGCAGTGTATTTCCGTTTGCCCCGAAATCATTGGCAGTCGAATTGATATCTTCATATTTGCGTGAGTCACGCGTTGCAACTGCAGTAGCTTCAACACTGTGTTTTCCAAACTGATTTTTGTAACTCAGGATGTTATCAAATACATAGCTATATGTTGTGTTGTTATCAAGGTTTCCATTTGCACTTGCCAAAAAGCCTGTAATTGTTGCAGATTCATAACGTACCAAACCTTCACCTTCTTTTACGTAGTAGTCTTCGTAGTAAAAATTCCCCGAGCTGTTTTTATCCAGATTCATCAGGTAATTCAAACGGTAACTTAAACCTTTAATCCATGGCACGCTGAGACAGCATAATTGCTTAACCTGAAGTTTTTGCGTTTGTCCATATTCTCACGTGTGCCGTCGTTAATGCCCCATAACGGGTTGACTGCAGACTGGGTGTAAGGGTACTTTTCCAAATTCCCCTGATCATCGCGGAATTCAACACCATATGGCGACATGGTTTGTGCCGATGAAATACTTGCTGCGAAACCGGAATAATCGCGGTTTGAATAGCTGGCATCCACACCAACTTTCAACCAATTGGTAATGTCGGTATTAATTTTACCTAAAATCGAAATACGATTAAATTCATCACCAACCACAACGCCTTTGTTGTTATTGTATGAAGTAGACAAATAATAGTTAACACCTTTTCCTACACCCGAAATGGCAACCTGGTAATCCTGAATGATACCTGCTTGAATTACTTCATCAAGCCATTTGGTTTCTTTTCCGGCAGCCAGATTGGCTAATTCGCCTGATTTCATCCAGTCAGTCGATCCAGCGGTATATTGATTCCGTGCATTTACAACTGTAATCCACTGGTCGCCTTTCATGATATTCGGACGATTTTGCCATGATTGAACACCTGACGAAACATTAAAAGTTATTACGGGTTTAGCTGAATGCCCTTTTTTGGTTGTAATGGCAATCACACCGTTGGCCGACCGTGATCCGTAAACCGAAGCAGAAACGGCATCTTTCAAAACGTCAACACTGGCAATATCGTTCGGGTTGATGTCATTGAGACTTCCCATATAAATAACTCCATCCAGAATAATCAATGGATTGTTGTCACCGTATACTGAGTTCTGCCCACGGATGATCATGCTTGGTTCGCCCCCTGCGGAATTAGTAGCGCCAATATTTAAACCGGAAACATTTCCCTTTAATGATTCGAGGGCGTTCATATTCGGCATCAAGGCTACCGGTGAGTTTTCCATATTCACAGAACTGACCGAACCGGTAAAATCCTGGCGTCTTGCGGTACCATAACCAACAACAATTACCTCGTCCAATGCCAGTTTGTCTTCTTCCAACACAACATTAATTATTTGTTTCCCCTGAACAGAAACTTCCTGTGACCTCATCCCGACAAATGAGTACACCAGAATTGAATTTTCCTCAACTTGTGACAGTTCATAGGTTCCTTCAATATTTGTAATGGTGCCATTCGTCGTTCCCTTAATCGTAATGGAAACACCTGGGAGTGATTCTCCATTGAGATCAGTAACCTTTCCGGTTACTTTTTTTTGCTGCATGGCAAATGAAGGAGAAAGTACAATTTGGCGGCCAATTAATTTGTAATTGATGTTGGAGCCTTCAAACAACATGTCCAGTACTTTATCAACAGAAGCACTTTTCACATTGATACTGATCATTTTTTCCACGTCAATCAGATCTTTGTTATAGAGAAAAACATAATTGCTTTGATTTTCGATCTGAAGCAATATTTCCTCCACTTTAGTTTGTGTGGCATTCAGTGTTAAACCTGAATTTTGAGAGAATACCGTTCCGGCCATGGACTGTAGAACGGTAAGCACCATCAGAAAGATAGCTAGTTTCATAATTAATAAAAGTTTTTTCAGGTCTGCGCTAAGCGACGAACCCTTAGGTGCAATTTTTTTCATAGTTTTGTAAAGATTAATTTGTACGATTAATTAAATTTTAATTGCAGATGCGGGTAATGTTCGAGCATTACCTGCATTTTTTTCATTCATAGGCAGTAGGTATTTTAATTTTTAATAATTCTTGTTTTATCTGCACTAATTTCAATCTTATCCGGCTTCCAGCTACCATCCGGGCTTAACTCTCTGTGTATGTAGTTATACTTAATTGGTGCGGACAAAGACAACAACTGAAGAATCTGTTCCAGACTTTCGTTGTTAATTGTCGCATTGTACCGGTAATTACCCAACTCAGGATTCATCAACTGAATGTTTACATTGTGTTGGCGCTGCAGAATACGCAGGATAGCTGAAAGTGGTGTTTCCCTGAAAATATATTTCCCTTCTCTCCAGCTGCTATAGGTATTCACATCTGTGTTTTCGATTGTGATATTCTTTCTTTGTTTATCAAAGACCGACACCTGTCCCGGAACCAGGAATTCTTCTTCTCCATTCAGATCAAGTGAAACCTTACCTTCGGTTAAAGCAACAGTAACCAAATCTTCATCAGCATACGAATTGACATTAAACTCGGTACCATAAACTTTAATTTCAGGTCCCAGATTGGAAACAAAAAAAGGGGTTTCACTCTTTTGAATTTTAAAATAAGCTTCACCGCTTAAGTTTACCCGCCTTTCGCTTGTATTAAAAACAACAGGATAGGAGATTTCGGAACCTGAATTTAACCAGGCTTTAGAGCCATCGGGCAAATCGACAGTAATCCGGGCTCCGATTGGAGCGACTACGGTAATATTTTGTTCGTATTTATCCTGAAGCAGCTGCGCATATTTTTGCGCCAAATTATGCTGTCCATAAAATAACCAGACAGAAACCAACATCACCGGTAAAAGCAATATAGCAGCTACCCTGGTTGCCTGAAAAATAAAATTTCTGAATCCGGATATTGGCTTTAACTGATTAATTTTTTCAGTCGTTTTTATCCATAGATACTGAATATCTGTCTTCTTAACATCCGTTCCCCGGAAGCGAAGTTCTTGAGTGATCCTGACTGCTTCCTGAAATTCGATGACAGATAAAGGATGATTCGTTTTCCACGCGTTCCAATACTCCGATTTCGAATCATCTTCTCCTTTGACCCAGGCAACGAAGCGGGTATTGGAAATTAATTCTTCAAATATTGTCTGATCCCATTCTCTCATTACTCTTCCTTTTAATACAAAGAGTAAATAAGCGACTTTTATACTCAGTTCGGAATGATCTTTTTTATTTTTTAATTCCAAACAGAGTCCAGAGGAACATTTCAATATTTCCTGCACCTGTAAGACCATGTCCGGATAGATCCTTCCGGATGTGATCCAGAGCACGAAACAACAGATTTCGGACACTTTGAATATTCATTTCGAGGACAAGGCTGATCTCAGGAAATTCGAGATCGTGATAAAAACGAAGCAAAATGACTTCACGTTGTCTTTCGGTCAGTCCCTCCATACTATGCGCAAGTATTTTGGAATGTTTTAGGTTTTCTTCATCACTGATCAGAAAATCTTCAACCGAAAATGAAAATTGAGGTTCTGCAAACTGATAGACTGACGATTCATTTCTGGTTTTGTTTATTCTCCGAATTAATTCCCGCCGGAGAGAAATAATCAAATAAGCCTTAAAATTTTCAACCTGGGCCATTTTATTACGACGTTCCCACACATTAGCAAACAAATCCTGAATGGTATCTTTCACTAACTCCGGCATGCCAGCAATCTTAATTCCGTAGTAAAAAAGCTCCTTATAATGAGTCTCAAACAGAATTCCAAGAGAGGCAAAATCGCCACCTTTGAAATTTCTCCATACTTCCTGAAGATTATTCGATTTGAGATCGGTTGATTTCATACTTCAAACTAACTAGGATTACATTGACATAAATATTCGGATTCAAAAATAGAACTATTTTCAGGGAAAGCGGCAAAGATCATAGATTTCCAGTCGATTTAGAGATTAGCGGTTGAGTTGCACTTCACATTGGGTAAGCATTGGGATGTAGTTGGCTGCAATTCAGAATATACCAATACTTTTGGTCATCCTGTACATTCTCCAATGAATTGAATTTTCCAGTCATATCTAAAGACAATTCGCTCGAAATGCAGATATGGCGTTAAAATGAACTACCTCGCAGCAGAGCTACGAAGTATCAAAACAACACTAGTTGCTGATGATGTATACTTTTATAATCTTTTTCAGTGACTTGATTCTTTACATATTCTTGTATTGTATTTTCATCCCCATGAAGACCAACTGTACTTACATAAAATCCTTTTGTCCAAAACTCACCTCCCCAAAGTTTCTTCTTTACTTCAGGATGAAGTCTGAAAATTTCTTTGGCAGTGATACTTTTTATTGTCTGGATTATTCTCGTGGGACTATACATTGGAATGCTTTGAATCAAAAAATGAACGTGATCTTTAACTGTACCAATTTCAATGAAGACGATTTCAAATCGTTTCGACAATTCAAGGCAAATTTCTTTCAAGCTATAGTCAACAGTTTCTATGAAAACTACTCGACGATAATTGGCCGGACAAACAAAATGATAAAGTAATACCGACACCTTATGACTTTTATGGTTAAATTCATTCATATAACAAAATAACCAAGTTTACGAAGCAGAGCTTCAGGGAACTAACCCCAAAGAGATTAGATTTACTCAGCGGATGACTTTAACCTAAATTGAGCGATTTGAGTATACTAAAATAAAAGATAGCTTGCTTATTAAATTGATAATGAGTACCTTAGCAGTGACAAAACAAACAAAGAACCTTTCACCTTTTAGGTTCACAAGACTATCTTTTATGGCTGCTAA
>DASRMB010000015.1:0-21210 GCA_035648135.1 Prolixibacteraceae bacterium | reverse complement strand
CAATTTGCACCGAAACATCTGGCACAGCTTCGACCGAAACAAAACCCTAAATGCTACTATAAAGTGGCACAACTTCGACCGAAACGCCTGGCACAACATGAACCGAAATGGGTGGCACAACTTCGACCGTTTTATCTAGTTAATGGATTGAATAGGAATTTCTGTTTTTTCAATTGAGTATTTATGAATTCTGCTAACCGTTTTCGGGAGGATTTGTAGTGTTTATATGTTTCCATTGAATATCCCTTGTTCAGTTTGGCAAGGATGCTATTCAGATAATAGTCAAAAACAAACAAAACTCCTTTTGATTCTTCTACACTAAGTAATTTGTTTTTGATTGTAGCTGCATCAAATTCTTTACCCGAGGACCTTAACTGATTAAAAATATCTTGAATTTCAGTTTTCATTTTATCCAGCCTTTCATTCAGAACTCTTGCTCCATGGAATTTTCCTTTTACATGTTGTTTAGTTTCATCCCATTGCTCTAGGGGGACAAAAATACCTGTTGAGAGATCTACTCTTTTATTTTTGAAAGTAAATCTCACATAAATGGGTGATTTTCCATCAGCGGTCTCCCTGCTGCTTCTTAACGAGAAATTAATCACAATCTTCATAACTTATCTGTTTTGCAATAATTGAAAAATGGTCTCAGCAACCGATTAAAAATACCTCATTAAAGGCTTTTAAAAAAGAGCCAAAATGAGTCAAGGTGAATCAAATAAAATGTTTGTTTTCAATTAATTGCAGAGTTTGCCGAGACCATAGGAAGGATCAAAAATCGTGGTCTCGATTTTGACTCGGTAAACCTGACCAGATGTGAAGTTTTTTGATTTTTCAGCCAAAAATAAAAGCGCTTAAATCGTTGAATTTAAGCGCTTTTAATATGATTTGACTTCTACTTAAGTGCACCCAACCGGAGAAATGTCGAACTTTTTGCTTGATGATTATGAGGCTGTGATGAAGTTTATGAATGCTAGAACACAGAAAATAAATCTGAAAATGAAATGATTAATCCTCTTTTAATAGTTTTATAATCTACTTTAAACTAAGTAATTAAAATTATTTTAGGAAAAATTAAAAAGAAAAAGACTGGTTAGAAGTGCCAATCATAACCAGTGTATAGAGTTGCAGAGAGCTTCTTTAAACCCTCAAAAACAGAATTTGTTTATCATCAAAAATACAACATTATAAACGAAGATAAACTGTCTGTATTTGAGTATGTTGAAATATGGTACTACAGACAAATATTACATTCTTTGTTAAGGTACTTAACACCATATGAATTCGAAATTAAATATCAATAAACTAAAATAGAAGTATAGGTCTTAGAAAAGTGTCCTCTTTTTTGTTGCAATTCCACATTGCAAGTTCTTCTGTATTGGCACAGAATCTGGGAACTTTTCCTCCTATTCTCCGCGACACAACATATTTATGCATCGCCAAATCAAGAAAGATTACCCTTATGTAATATATGCCAAAGGTAATTTGCCATAAGGAGTGGTAGTCGAACGTAATTTGATTTATGCCACCTTAACCAAAACACCATTTTATCCGACACAATTTGCAGCATCGAAATATCTTAACTCGCTGCATTTATTGTCTCAACAATGGGGAGTAGTATACCTTTGAGCAAATCTTCAGTGTTGAGATAAGGGAAGATATTTATCATTACCGTCTCGATATTCAGCAGAGGAAGGTTGAAAAGACCAAGTTTTTGAATCAACAGATAGCCATCTTGCGGCGAATAATCGATGAAAAGTATGGGTAAATATTAGAAAATATCGAACTAGTCATACTCCTATTTCAATGCTTTAAATTATATGTAAACGATGGGATTATTTGGTAACATCCTGAAAATGAACCAACGACCAATCGATCATCGAATTTAATACCGGAATTAAGCTTTTAGCCATTTCTGTCAACGAATATTCTACTCGTGGGGGAATTTCAGCATAAGCCTCACGGATCAAAAAATGATCAGCTTCCAACTGCTTTAATGTACTCGAAAGCATTTTCTGCGAAATGTCGGGAATAGCAGCCATCAGTTCCTTATACCTCATCTTCTCTTTTCCCTGCAAGTTTGCCAATATCAAAAGTGACCATTTGTCACTAAACCGGTTCAGTACATTTCTGATCGGGCAGCTTGGGTAATGCAAATCCAGTTCTCTCATATTTTTCTTTCAAAAATACAATTAATCTCTAAAAGAGAGTAACACTCTATATGAAATATTACTCCCGATAAATACTTGCATTAAAATTAAAAATAATTACGTAAGTAAATTGCTTGTAATCAATAATTCTAACCTATTAGGTTCGTTACAAACCTGATTGCACAATGTTTAAAAGTTACCTAAATTTGACTAATAAACTTAA
The DNA here is from genome assembly GCA_035648135.1 of Prolixibacteraceae bacterium. Lineage (GTDB taxonomy): Bacteria > Bacteroidota > Bacteroidia > Bacteroidales > Prolixibacteraceae > Aquipluma. The sequence continues at coordinate 18,837 of DASRMB010000015.1, read as the reverse complement.
AAATCAACAGAAAATGAACAAATTAAATTTATTAAACAACTGGGCAGGTATAAAAGAATATTTTGCCCCCCGAAGTGCACAAGGTTATTTAAACGCTAACCTGGTGTTACTTGCTACATCGGGTGTTGGTTCTGCTTGCGGTTCAACTGATGGCGATGCAAAACCGTCAGCCTGTGGAGCGGGTGATGGAGATCAGCCTAAACCATCAGCTTGCGGTGCCGGCGACGATCCACAGCCAAAACCATCGGCCTGTGGTTCATCTTGCGGAAGTGACGACAAGTAATCATTCAAAAAAGTCCCTGCCTGTAATGTTTTCAGACCGGGACTTTTAATTCAATCACCTAAATAGAATTCATGGAATATTTTGCTTTTCAATGGCATATTACCGACAGTTGCGACCAACGCTGCCAGCACTGCTATATCTTTTCAGAGAACAATCACATCAAGCTGAAAGAGATGTCGTGGCCCGAAATTGAATCGGTTTTCGAAAATTGTTTGGACATGTGCCAAAAGGCAAACCGTATTCCATACTTCTACATCACCGGTGGCGACCCGATTTTGCACAGTCATTTCTGGGAATTGATGGAACTGTTCAAATCACATCAGATTGCTTTTACCATATTGGGTAATCCATTTCATTTGAACGAACAGGTTTGTCAAAGATTGAAAGAGTGCGGATGCGAACGATATCAGCTTTCCATTGATGGACTGCGTGAAACACACGATATCATTCGTAAACCGGGTTCATTTGATACGACTCTTGAAAAAATAAAATGTATTCGCGATGCAGGCATCCGATGTGTTATAATGACTACTGTTTCGGGTACCAATATTGACGAAATACCTGGCATCATTGATCTGGTGGTGGAATACAAAGCCGACACTTTTGCATTTGCACGGTATTGCCCGACAAGTTCAGAGAAAAGCACTCATTTGTCGCCCGAACAATATAAAGAATTGCTCGAAATCTGCTGGCAAAAGTTTGAACATTATAAAGATAGCGGCACCAGTTTCAACCTGAAAGATCACCTTTGGACACTTTTCCTTTACGAAAAAGGTCTTTTCACCATTCCTGAAAATTTAAATGAGGAAATGATTTACGACGGGTGCAACTGTGCCAATTGTCACCTCACGATTTTACCCAAAGGCGAAGTCTATGCCTGCCGCCGGTTCGAAAGCAATGTTGGCAATGTTTTCAAAGAAAAATTATTCGAAATTTTTACCGGTGACAACATCAACCAATACCGCGATTACGATAAATTTGAGAAATGCAGTAAATGTGAATTAAAACGCTTTTGCAGAGGCTGCCCTGCTGTAACATATGGATATACCGGTAACTTTTACGGAACCGATCCTCAGTGCTGGAAACAAGTGAGTTGATTTGAAAATTTGAAAATGAGATAATTTGAAAATGAAGGCTGTAGTATTATACAAATCCTGCACTCCACAAGAACTTACTGTTAGTGAAGTACCCAATCCACAGGTAAAACCGGGATGGGTGCTCATTAAAGTAAAAGCTTTTGGATTGAACCGCTCGGAACTGATAATGCGGGAATACGAAGCAAATGCACCGTATATTCAGCTACCGCGAATCCTTGGAATTGAATGCGTGGGAGAAATCGCCGATTGTTCAGATAGCTCATTCAGAAAAGGTCAGCGGGTAGTTGCTCTGATGGGCGGCATGGGCCGCAGTTTCGATGGCAGTTATGCCGAATATACTTTAGTCCCCACCAAAAATGTATTCTATATAGAAACCAATCTCGATTGGGACGAACTGGCAGCTATTCCCGAAACCTATTTTACAGCCTACGGTTCACTTTTTAATTGCCTGCAACTGGTTCCTGAAGACGTTTTACTTGTCCGTGGAGGGACAAGTGCGGCAGGTCTGGCAGCCATTCAGTTGGCAAAAAGCATTGGTGCAACAGTACTGGCTTCAACCCGAAAAGAAAACAAGCGCAATTTTTTGACTTCACAAGGTGCTGATCAGGTGCTGATTGATGATGGTACCTTAAAAAATCAGTTGCTGAGAATTTACCCTCAAGGGGTAAATAAGATTCTCGAACTGATCGGTCCGGCTACATTGTTGGAATCGGCTAACCTTCTCCGTCACCACGGAATTGTTTGTGTAACCGGAATCCTAGGAAAGAAGGGGACAATTGACAATTTCTATCCCATCAAGGATATTCCTACAGGAGTTTACCTGTCCGGTTTTTCGAGTAATTTTCCTACTCAAGAAATTATGGACGACATTTTTAATCGCATTAAAAATCATAACTTGCATCCATCTATTGCCAAAGTATTCTCCTTAGATGAAATAGGACATGCCCATCGACTAATGGAAAGCAATAAGGCTAACGGGAAAGTTGTTATTAGAATTAATCAAGAATAGCAGCCTTCCTGGACTTTTTAGGAATGCTGTAATTCTGTTATTATTAAAAACGTATAGATATGTCTGCAATTGTAGAAGATAAAAAAAGAAAAGTTACCACGTATCGCTTAAAAGAAATGAAGGAGCGTGGAGAAAAAATATCAATGCTCACGGCCTATGACTATTCTATGGCATCGATTATAGACCAGGCTGGCATGGATGTCATATTGGTTGGTGATTCTGCATCAAATGTGATGGCGGGGAACACAACCACCCTTCCCATGACACTTGATCAGATCATTTATCATGGGTGTTCAGTAATGAAAGCGGTCAAACATGCTCTGGTAGTTGTTGATATGCCATTCGGAACCTGTTCGGGGAACCCATATAAATCGTTGGAGGCTGCAATTCGAATAATGAGGGAAACCGGAGCTGACACATTAAAGATTGAAGGAGGTGAAGAGATCATTATCGACATTAAAATGATCATTGATGCAGGCATACCTGTTATGGGTCACTTAGGATTAATGCCACAATCAATAAACAAATATGGTACATATACAGTAAGAGCAAAAGAACAAGCAGAAGCCGAAAAGTTGATCAATGATGCTTTACTGTTAGAGAAAGTTGGGTGTTATGCTATAACTTTTGAAAAAATACCAGCAAAATTAGCTGGTGAAATAACATCGAAATTAACAATCCCAACGATTGGAATTGGAGCAGGTCAAAATGTTGACGGACAGGTTTTGGTTATGCACGATATGTTGGGCATAACCAAGGGATTTTCACCTAAATTTTTAAGACGGTATGCGGATTTACACACAATCATTCTTGATGCTGTTTCTAATTATATTAAAGACATAAAGGCAGCAGATTTTCCAAATGATAATGAATCCTATCATTAGTTGTAATTTAAAATAGTCATTCAACAGTTAAAAACTTTAAAAACTCAAATTATGCCACATGTAGTTATAAAAATGTATCCAGGAAGTTCGGAAGAACAAAAAAGCAAACTAAGCGAAGAAATAACAAAATCTATCATGAACATCATAAATAAACCGGAAGGTGCCGTTTCTGTTGCTATTGAAGAGGTAGCAGAAAATGAATGGATGGAAAAGGTATATAAAACAGAAATCCGTCCTAACATTGAAAAATTGTACAAAAAACCAGGATATTAAAAAAAAAGCTTAGTACATGACAAAAATACAAATAGCTGGTTATCAGCGAAATAAGCATTAAAATATTTGGATAAAACTCTGAATATAAGTATCTTACGAGAAACTACCACACTTCGAAGTAAGAATAATGACACCCAGAGTAGAGTCTAAAAGTAGTGAATTAGTTACCATTTTCCATAAGCAATCTGGTTGGAATTTGGCACGAGTAAAGTTCTTTGTTTTAATTATCAGGGCACTATGCAAAGTGCAAACTGTTGGTTTCGAGAAGTTAGCTACAGCTTTTGACTGCTGTGCAGATACCAGTTCTTCTCTGTGTAGAATTCAACGGTTCATGGCTACATATCTACTTGATACTGAATTGATAGCTAAGTTGATTTTCAGTTTATTACCGCACAAACCACCTTTTCGTCTGGCAATGGACCGAACGAATTGGAAGTTTGGACAGCAGAATATCAATGTTTTGGTGATCGCAGTAATTTATCAAGGAGTTGCATTCCCATTGTTGTTGTTTAAACTATTGCCCAAATTCGGCAATTCCAACACCAACGAGCGTATTGAACTGATTGAGCGATTTATCCAACTTTTTGGTTCAGATGCATTGGATTGTTTGACAGCCGATCGCGAGTTTGTTGGAGAAAAGTGGATCAAATACCTGAATGATCAGCGGATTCGGTATTATATACGCATCCGCGAAAACTTTTGGGTACTGCAACCTCACAATGGCAAAAGAGTAAAAGCCAGTTGGCTGTTTTCAAATTTGCCATTAAATGGCTGCCGGGTGAATCACCGGATTGTGTATCTGAACAATCAACTATGTTATCTCTCTGCATCAAAAGGAAAGGACAAAGAGGGAAAACCTGAATTACAGATTATTATCTCGTTCAACAAACCCGAAGAGGCACTCGAGATTTACAAAGAACGATGGCAGATTGAAACAGCTTTTAGAGCTTTAAAAACAAGTGGTTTTAATATAGAAGATACACAGCTGACTGAAATTGTAAGAATTGAAAAACTGTTTGCATTGGTGATAGTCGCTTTTACCTGGGCATATCTGGTGGGAGATTATTTGCACAAATACATCAAACCAATACCAATCAAGAAGCATGGAAATAAAGCTAAAAGTCTATTCAAACATGGACTAACCTATATTGCTACTGTGTTGTTAAACGCTTTCTTTCATGATGATATTGATATATTCAAATTTTTGTCATGTACTTAGTGAAAAAATATATTTTATTATTTGTGGCAGTTGGTTTGATTACAATGGTTTCCTGCACGCCAGCGAAAAAGGAGTCAAAACCAGTACAAGTTCAACAACAAAACCAACAGCCGCAAACAATTGCAATACCAGCAGCTTCTGCAACAATTATCAGAACAGGAGGAGCACCGACTTTGGAGAATGCAGCACGCCAGAACACCCCTCAGGCAAATAATCCTTCTAGTCCAACCGCTCCAACAGTTGCAAATGCAATTGGAACTCCGCCAAAACTAAACCCGCCGCACGGGCAACCATTTCACAAATGCGAAATTGCGGTTGGTAGTCCGCTGAAGGTTCTGTCGCATTAATTAATCAAGAATTTAATAATTACTAATTTTACCTTTCAACCAAAACTTAGATTAAATGTTCAAGTACCACCGATATCCGAAATCCGTAATTCTTCAAGCAGTTTATTTCAAATTAAGATTTACTTTAAGTTATAGGGATGTTGAAGAACTGCTTTCAATAAGAGGAATAAAAGTTGATCATTCTACTATTCAAAGATGGGTTTATAAATTTACTCCAATGATTGAAGCGAACATGCATCGAAGGAAGCGGCAAGTCTGTAATAGTTGGAGAATGGACGAGACTTGCATCAAAGTTGGAGGTAAAGATCGTTACCTATATAGAGCTGTAAACAAATATGGAGATACCATAGATTTTTTGTTGACCAGGCGAAGGATGAAAGGATCAGCACAGAAGTTTTTAAATAAAGCTATTGGCAACAATGGTAACCCTCGGATTATAAACATCGATAAGAGTGGCGCAAATAAAGAAGGGATTAAAACATTTAACAAGCGAAATTTCAAGAATGTGAAATGGCGGCAGTGCAAGTATTTGAATAACATTGTAGAGCAGGATCATCGCAATGTTAAAAGGAGAATAGCAATCAACACAGGCTTTAAAGACTTTGAATCTGCACAGCGAACTCTGGCAGGAATAGAAATAGTAAATATCATTAGAAAGAATCAGATTAAAGATTCAAAATCTACAACGTTTAAAACATTCAGTTCTTTAGCTGCTTAATTTTTGATAATGTGTGATTTTAAAAATCAAGTTGAAATAATGCGACAGAACCGAATAATGCGATAGAACCTTTTTTGACTTATAATGAATCGGAGAGCCAGTGAATTTATAAATAAAAGAGTCTATATAATGGTGTAAATCAATACTTTTTTTGTACAAAATTAGACAATCACAAAAATTTATTTTAAATTCACAATTGTGTAGAATAATTTGCGGAATTAAGATTGAAGAATTTACTTATTTTGGGATGATTGCTATGAAGCATAAGAGAATGTGGGTGGCATGGTTGTTATTGTTTACAGGTTTATTTTTTACATTCTATACCACCCGTTACATTAGGAATAATGTTGATGATCTGGCTAAAACGGTATTTACTCATTCATATAATGAGTTAAGTAGAAAAATAATGGTGCGTTTATCTGTCCATGCACAGGTTCTTCGAAGTACAGCCGCAATTTTTAGCCTTTCTGATTCTGTAACAAGATCACAATGGAAAACTTTTGTTGAGGGATCAAAGATCCATCTTAATTTGCCGGGAATGGAGGGCATTGGATTCAACTTAATAATTCACAAGAAGGATTTACAACATCATATTCAAATGGTCAGGAATGAAGGGTTTTCTGAATATACCATAAAACCATTGGGCAAACGTGAAATCTATACTTCCATTGTTTTTATTGAACCTTTTTTGGGCCACAATTTGCAGGCTTTTGGTTCAGATATGTACACGGAGCCGGTGCTAAAGGAAGCGATGGAGCGTGCACGAGATAAAAATGTTGCAGCCCTTTCCGGAAAAGTAATGTTGGCCGCGGAAAGAGGAATTGATCTGGTCGCTGGCAATTTTATGTATGTTCCGGTTTACCGTAAAGGGGAAGAAATAAATACTATAGAACAACGTCGCCATTCGATATTGGGATGGGTTTCTAGTCCCCACAGGATGGATGACCTTATGTCAGGCATTTTGGAAAGCTGGGAATTGCCGGTTAATGAGAAGATATTACTTCGTATTTTCGATGGATCGGAATGCATTCCAGAGTCATTGTTATTCGAATTTAAATCTACTGATTTAAAAGATATTTCTGGGAATATTCGATTTTCCAGGCATGTTCCGATTGATTTTAACGGACACAAATGGACTTTAGAATTTATTCAAAAGGCTGGAAACGTGTTTGTCGATTATATCAGTGCATGGCTAGCACTTTTATCTGGAATATTTATCAGTTTCTTGCTGTTTCTTCTTGCCAAGATTTTTATCAATATTGAAAGAAAAGCACAGCAAAAGGCAATACGGTTAACATCAGCGTTAACGGAGAGCGAAAAACGATTTCAGACCATTTTTGAGGCTTCTCCTGTACCTTTATTATTAGCAAGGGCATCTGATGGAGCTATTATTCTCACCAACAAGCTCCTTGACGAACTCTTCAATATTCTACCAGGAGAAGCCATTGGGAGAAATCTATTCAATTATTATGTGAATCCTGACGAGAAAAAAGAAGATTTAAGAACTTTGGCCGGTAATGTTTTGTCGAATAATCATGAAATTCAATTTAAAAAAGCTGATGGCGCATTATTCTGGTCCCTGGCTTCATTTCAAACCATTACGCTGGGGGATGAACAACTGTTACTATCCGGATTCTATGATATTACCAAACGCAAACAAGTTGAGGGCGAAATCAAAAAGGCAAACCGTGTCTATGCTGTTTTAAGTAATATCAATCAGGCAATTATTCGTGTTCAGAAAAAAGAAGATAAGCAGGTGCTTTTCGAGGAAGTGTGCCGGATTGCCGTCGAAGTCGGAAAATTTAGGATGGCCTGGATCGGGATAGTTGATCAGCAGACCAAAAAGGTTATTCCTGTTGCTTCTTGCGGTTTTTCAGAAGATTATATACAAAATGTAAATGTCAGTTTGAAGGATGAAAAACTAAATAAAAGTCCGATCGTGCAGGTCTTAAACACCGGAGTTCATTATTTAGCAAACAATATTGCCAATAATTCTGACATGATACAGTGGAGAGAGAGTGCATTAAAACTGGGTTATAAATCGTCCGCTGCTTTTCCCATTAACGTTTTGGGAAAATCAATTGGAGTATTCCTGCTCTATTCAAAAGAAGTGTCATTCTTCGATGAAAACGAGGTGAAACTGCTTGATGATTTGGTATTGAATATCTCTTTTGGTATTGAATTTATTGAAACCAATTACAATCGTCAGCATGCCGAACAAGAAATCCGTAGGATAAATTTGGAATTGGAAGAGAAAGTAGAAGAACGAACGAACGAACTTGCGGAAACAAATCTAATCCTACAGAGAAAAGTTGAAGAACGTAATCAGGCAGAGAATCGGATACGTTTAGTCTACGAAGCATCTCCCTATTCAATTATTTTGGTTGATTCAAAAGGGACAATCCGTTTGGCGAACGATACAACGAAAGAATATTTCGGGTATGAAATCAGCCAATTGATCGGGTCAGATATAGACAAGTTGGTGCAAAAGGCAGAAGGTATGAATCATACAGCCCAAATCAGTAAATTTTGTGAAAATCCTCAAAAACTTCAAATGGGAGTTGAAAGTGAAATGTTTGCCTTGAAAAAAAATGGTTTGCTATTTCCTGTTGAAATAGGTTTGACTCCAATTGAAATTGATGGTGAAATGATGGTACTTACAAACATTATCGACATTACAAATCGAAAGTTGGCCGAAGATAAAATCAGACATGCACAAATGGAGGCAGAACAAGCCAATATGGCAAAGAGTGAATTTCTCTCACGCATGAGCCATGAGCTGCGTACACCCATGAATTCAATTCTGGGATTTGCCCAGTTAATGGGCATGGGAGAACTCTCGCCGACCCATAAAAAAGGTGTAGATCATATCTTGAAAAGTGGAAAGCATTTACTTGCGTTAATTAATGAAGTACTGGATATTTCAAAAATTGAAGCAGGGCATATTTCACTTTCGTTGGAACCAATCCACATCTGCCCTCTTGTCAGGGAGATACAAGATGTCGTAGGCCCTATGGCAGCCGCGAAAAAATTAACAATGGAGGCAGCCCCACGAAACGATATTTTTGTAGTAGCCGACCGCCAGCGCTTAAAACAGGTTTTGATCAACCTCACTGGCAATGCCATTAAATATAACCGGACAAACGGATTTGTAAGAATAAACTGCGAAGCCACAGCGGCTTCCAAAGAACATAATTCCACCATTCGAATCAGCATCTCTGACTCAGGAGCAGGTATCTTACCTGAAGATATTATTAAACTCTTTAATCCTTTCGAACGCATCGGGGCGGAGAAAACCGAAACCGAAGGAACGGGGCTTGGATTGGCAGTCGCCAAAAAATTGGTGGAAGCCATGAACGGAACGATTGGAGTGGAAAGTGAATTAGGTTCAGGAAGTACCTTTTGGATTGAACTGCCGCAAACTGAAAGCCAGGTTGACCGCCATGGCCGGTTAAACGATCAAACAAAACCAGAACCAGAAAAGGCTGCTTTAACCGGAACAGTTTTGTATATCGAAGATAATGTATCGAACATACAATTGGTCGAACAAATTTTAGAGGTACATCGTCCAGGTGTCCGTTTGATTACTGAAATGTATGGAAAAAATGCTGTTCATTTTGCAAAAGAATATGTTCCTGATTTAATACTTCTTGATCTCGATTTACCCGACATTCACGGCAGTAAAGTGTTCAGTCTTCTTCAGTCCGAACCAAAAACATCGGCTATTCCGGTTATAATAATTAGCGCCGATGCCATGATAAAACAAATCGGAAAACTGAAGAAAGCCGGGGTCAAAGATTATTTAACCAAGCCGATAGATGTGGTGGAGTTTTTGAAAGTAGTGGATAACTATTTGAGTTGAATTTACAACAGACGATATGATACTTGTAATCAAGTACGAATTTTGAATTGTTAAACATTATTTTCTGTAATCGTATAAAATTATCTATGAGAAAGTTTAAAAAAAGCATCTGGTTCGTGTTGGTTCTTCCTATATTCATAATCATTATCGGTTCATGGATTGAAATCAGTAAGATTAGGGAAGTGACTAAAAATGAAATTTCAGGGTACCTCTCCGCTATTCTTGGAACCGCGCATCAGGGTTTTTATACCTGGGCAGAAAGACATAATGCAAATTCAAAAATATGGGCGCATGAAACCCTGCCTTATACTAAAGAGCTTTTAAAGGAGCCTCCAACGCTAAAAAAACTTCTCCATTCTCCTGCTCAGGAAAAAATCAGAACCCTGCTTAGGCCACTTTATACAGGTGGCGATTTTGAGGGTTTTTTTATCATCGGTCCAGGGAACATAAATTTGGCATCTTCACGTGACGAAAATCTTGGTATTGTAAATCTTTTAGCTTCACAAGAGAATATTCTGGAAAGGATCTGGGCGGGCGAAACGATTGTGAGTTTGCCTCTATATTCTGACGTGCCCCTTCCTGATAAAAATGGCAAGTTACAAAGTAAAAGGGCTACGATGTTTGTAGGAACACCTGTAAAAGACGAAACCGGAAAAATAATAGCCATTTTTACGCTTCGCATCAATCCTGAAAAGGAATTTGCCTCCATATTCAGAAAAGCGCAAATTGGATCTACAGGCGAAACTTATTGTGTTGACAAACAAGGCCGAATGGCGAGCATTTCCCGGTTTTACAATCAATTAGATGAATTAGGATTAATTACACAGGGAGACTCCGAAATTCTTAACCTGCCACTTACAGATCCGGGAGTAAATCTGTTGAAACATGAAAAAAAGCATACGGCAAGAGAGAGATCCCATCTAACAAGAATGGCTGAAAGTTTAACTGCCCGTAAATCAGGGATAAATTTGGACGGTTACCTTGACTATAGGGGCGTTCCTGTAGTTGGGAAATGGATATGGGACGATAAATATGGATTCGGAATTGCGACAAAAATTGATAAAACGGAAGCCTACCAGTCCTTCAATCATATTCAATTTATTGCCATCATTTTCACGTTCATGTCTTTGGCAATAATAATTGGACTAACGGTATTCTTTTACTGGGGGCGTAAACTACTTGAAGAAAAAGAAGAACGTTATCGCAGCTTATACGAAAACTCTACATTGGGAATATATAGAACAACACCAAAGGGGCAAATTCTGTTAGCAAATCCTGCTGTGATTAAGATGCTTGGCTTTAATTCCTTTGAGGAATTGGCAAAAAGGAATATCGAAATAAATAGTTATGTTGACATTTCAAGTAAAAATGAGTTCAGAAAACATTTTGAAAATAATAATGAATTAATAGGATTTGAATCAGAATGGTATCGTAAGGATGGCTCAATCATTTCTGTCAGCGAAAGTACAAGAGCGGTGAAGGATAAAGAAAAAAATGTTCTTTATTACGATGGAACTGTTGAAGATATTACAAGGCGCAAACAATCAGAAGAAAAAATTAAAGGATATGCTGAACAGTATGATCTGATAAAAACCACTAAATTGTTTGGATACTGGCTTATTGACGAGCATGGAAAGCTTATTGATGTGAATGATCAATATTGCCAGATGACTGGTTATACAAGGGATGAACTACTGGATATTTCGGTTACCGAATTTGAAGTATCAGATGATCCTAAAATTCTTACCTTACACTTACCGCAAATCATAAAGAAAGGTACTGAGCAGTTTGAAAGCAGGCATAAAACAAAAAACGATGGTATTATCGATGTCGAAATAAGTGTAGTGTATTGGTCTTCCCCAAAAAAGTTTATTGCTTTCATTCGTGATATCACAGATCGCAAACAGGTAGAAGAAGAAATTTTGAAACTCAATGAAACCTTGGAATTTCGTGTAAAGGAACGTACGTTGGAATTACAAAAGGTAAATGAATCGCTTTCATTGGAAATTAACGAACGGGAGCAAATAGAGCAAGAAATGCAAAAATTATCTCAGGCAGTTGAGCAAGCTTCAGCGATGGTCGTTATTACCGATAAAGATGGAAATATTGAATATTCAAATCCTATTTTTACCCAAATTACAGGTTATTCTCAAGAGGAAGCAAAAGGGAAAAATTTTCGGATATTGAAATCAGATTATTATCCGACATCTTATTATAAAGAATTGTGGGCAACTATTAATTCGGGGAATGTATGGAAAGGAGATTTCTATAATAGGAAGAAGAACGGGGATTACTACTGGGAAAATGCATCCATATCTCCTATTGTATCCAAAAATGGTAAGATAACACATTATGTGGCAGTCAAAACTGACATTACCCTTCGGAAAGAGATTGAAGAAGAATTAAAACAGGCAAAGGTGGAGGCTGAACAAGCGAACATGGCAAAAAGTGGGTTTCTCTCCCGAATGAGCCATGAACTCCGTACGCCAATGAATTCAATTCTTGGGTTTACACAGTTGATGAATATGGGGGAACTTTCATCTGCACATAAAAAGGGCGTGGATCATATTCTGAAAAATGGAAAACATTTGCTTGACTTAATCAACGAAGTTCTCGATATTTCAAAAATTGAGGCAGGTCACATTTCCCTTTCGTTGGAACCAATTGCAATAAGCCCTCTTATTCAGGAGATTATTGATATTGTTAATCCCTTGACTGCGCTCAATCATATAACATTGGAAACAGCCTTAGTTGATCGCTATTTTGTAAAAGCCGACCGCCAGCGGTTAAAACAAGTTTTACTTAATCTGGTAAACAATGCCATAAAATATAACCGTACAAATGGACTTGTGAAAATAAACTGTGAGTTGAAAGAGACTCCTCAAACCCGGAATTCCACCCTTCGGATCAATGTATTTGATTCTGGTAAGGGCATTCAGCCTGAAGATATTAAAAAGCTGTTTATGCCTTTCGAACGAATTGGAGCAGAAAAAACAGGAATAGAAGGTACAGGTCTTGGATTGGCAGTTGCAAAAAGATTGATGGAAGCCATGCATGGATCTATTGGTGCTGAAAGTCAGGTTGATGTGGGGAGTAAGTTTTGGATTGAGCTGCTTCAAGATGAAACCCAGATTGACCGACATGAACGGCTAATTAATCAAATAAACCCAGCATTGAAAAAAGTTGTTTTGAGTGGAACAATTTTGTATATTGAAGATAATATCTCGAACATACAATTGGTGGAACAAATCATTCAAGAACAACGTCCCGGAATTCATTTAATAGCTGAGATACATGGAGCAAATGCAGTTAAATGTGCCATTGATTATGCTCCTGATTTAATTCTTCTCGACCTCGATTTGCCTGATATTCATGGAAGCGAAGTGCTGAAGATGCTACAGGCAAATCCAATGGCAGCAACAATTCCCGTTGTTGTTATAAGTGCTGATGCAATGGTAAATCAAATGGAAAAGTTGATTAATGCCGGAGCTAAAGATTATTTGACAAAGCCCATAGATGTTGCTGAGTTTTTGAAGATGGTGGATGATGTTCTTAATGTTGACAACGTGTAATTTGAAATTGAGTAACTTCAATAAGTTATTAGATAGAATTTAGTTGACTTAAGACTAACTATTAAAAATAGAAAATCATGAAAGATCCAACATTAAAAAGTGCCCGAATTTTCATTGTTGATGATGAACAGGCTAATATTGATGTTCTCAGTGGCCTTCTTGAGTTTAAAGAATACACAAACATTTATACAACAACCGATTCACGTTTAGTCGTGAACCTATTCAAAGAAATAAATCCCGACATCATTCTGTTGGACCTGATGATGCCTTATCTATCAGGATTTGAAATTATGGAAAAGTTAATATCACTAATACCAGAAGGCGCTTATTTGCCCATATTGGTACTAACAGCTGATGTAACAGCCGAATCAAAGCTTCGTGCACTTGAAAACGGTGCAAAAGATTTCCTGACAAAACCATTTGATCTGATGGAAGTTGATGTCAGAATAAGAAACTTACTTCAAACACGTTACCTTCAACTTCAACTTCAAAACCAGAATGTAATCCTTGAGGAAAAAGTAACGGAACGGACTGTTGAGTTGAAAAATACAATCGTTGAACTTGAAATCGCAAAAACTAAAGCGGAATCGAGCGACCACCTGAAAACCGCTTTCCTCAATAACATTTCACATGAAGTCCGAACCCCATTGAATGGAATTCTTGGGTTTTCTCAAATAATTGCAGAACCGGATTTACCTTTCGATGAAAAACAAGAGTATCTGAAAATGTTGGAAGAAAGCAGTGAAAGGCTTCTCAATACAATAACCAATTATATGGATATTTCCCTGATCGTTTCTGGAAATCAAGAAGTAAAAAATTCAAAGGTTGATGTTCTCTCGTTCCTTAAAGTTCAATATGAATCTTTCAAAGACAAATGTGCAGCTAAAAATCTGGAATTAATTCTGAAAATTCCTGAAACGAATACAAATTCTACACTAAAAACGGATAAAGAGTTGTTTCGTAAAATTGTGGTTCATTTAATCGATAATGCCATAAAATTCACCACCAATGGGCATATAATCATTGGTTATGCCTTTAAGGAATCAGAATTCGAATTCTTTGTGGAAGATACTGGAAAAGGAGTTGCCAAAGTTTCGCAGGAACGCATATTTGGAGATTTTGTACAAGAAAATTTCTCTGTTTCACGAAGTCATGAAGGAAGCGGACTTGGATTATCAATTACCAAGGGGTTTGTTGAGTTATTGGGCGGAATGATATCTCTGGAATCGGAACAAGATCAGGGAACAAGATTTTATGTGACATTCTCCATTGATTTAGATGATGATACGGAAAGATTATAGTATCTGTATTAAATTGATAACCAATCTAAAAAAAAAAATGGATTATTATCTTTTTTATTTAACTTTTACGAACCTAACTCACAACTGATATTTTGTTTAAGAAATAGTTCCAATATTATAAAAACAATGTGCAATGAAAAATCCTTTTCTTTTCGTCAAATGAAAGTATTACTTCAGTTTTAGTATGGCATTTCAGTGAGATTGTGTTTCAAAATGAATGTCGCTTTTCTTTAAAGCAAAACTCATTCCCTCATAATAGGAAGTAAACATTTGTTATAACTAAATCGGTTTAGCGTCTTGGTTGCTCCGTTGAGCGACTGTGATTTTCCACCCCTCGGCGGTTTGACATTTAAATAGTGTAGCCGATCTATGTTTGAATTAGAGTTAAAAAAGTTAACGTCATCATATTAGTTAAGTGTTTATAAATCAAATTATAGAAACGATCAAAATAGTTTTAGATTCAGCTTTATATGTTTCAGGTCAAAGGTAGTCCGTTCGTTATGGATTGTTTTAGTCAGCAAAAATAGTTTATGATCGATCCTTAATCGTGAGATTTTATGAACAGATGAGACTATCGTTTAACATCTTGATAAGCTAATTTACGAATACACTATACTATGAAAATTAAATGTCAGCCCTTTTGGATTCTGTTGTTAAAAAAAGTGATCATTTTATTTGTCGTTTTAGTGTTTAACCAGTTTATAGCGTTAGCCCAAATCAATGGTACTCCTTGCAATACTGCTTCTCCATGGGTAAATGGGAGCTACACCGGTTTGTCAGCCGAAATTGTCGATAATGTGTCAAGCGTCATTCCTGCTTGTATTGGGAATGTAACCGGAATTACCAACTTGGTTGATACCGACACCGAAAATTTCACCGAGATCAGTATTACGGGAATTGGCTGTAATGCCACTATCGGCGTTACCGATACCGATGGCGATACTTACCCTGCAGAAACCTGGGTTGGTTACCGCATTGGCACTTCTAATTTGCTGGGAGCCGGTGTTGCAGCAACAGTGACTATTACCACCTGGAACAATGGTGCGCTTCAGGAAACACATGAGGCCATTAACTCCCTGGTTCCGATTAATTCAGACTTAATTTCAGCGGATGGAACTACACTCATTGGTTTTGTTACTTCACTCCCTTTTGATGAAGTTCAAGTTTCCTATGAATCGCTGGCTGGTGCCTTGTTTACGGCCCAGATATATCATCCGGTAATCACAAAATATTGTGTTGGTACCACTCCGGATTGTAATATGCCCACAGCCCTGATCCAGCCAGATTTTCCGGCAATAGTGAGCTTTACCGAAGTAACCGGAGTTTCATTGGGAACAATCACCAATGCCGAAAATCTGGTCAATCCTTCTACCGATGATTTTGCCACGATCTCGTTACCGGTGGGCGTTGATGCAACCGGAACCATCGGTGTTAAAGATCAGCTAACCAATTATGAAGCCGGAATATTTGCCGGATTTGAGATTGGGAATGGATCGTTAGTGGGATTAGGACTGCTGGAGAATTCGGCTATTAGCACCTTTTTAAATGGCGTTCAGCAGGAAACAAAAAGTGGAAGTGATCTTTCCTTAAGTGTGCCTTTAATGGAAGCATCCAGTAAAACTACAATCGGGTTCATTACTTCAGTGCCTTTTGACGAAATTCGTTACACGATCAACCAATCTATCGGGCTTGATGTGGGGAATACTTCTGTTTATTATGCGATCATAAAACAATATTGCGAAGGACCGGCATTGGCGTGCAATACTTCTACGAATATGAGTGAACCCACCTACCCGGTAAGTATCGAAGGGGCTCATACCGGGATAACCGGGTCAGTATGCGCAAGTTGCTTTGTTCTCAATGCCAATAATGTAATTGATGCGAATACAACCAATTATGCTGAAATTGTACTAACGGCGGGTACCGATGTAACGGGCTCTTTGTCAGTGAAAAACCAACTGACAGATTATAACAGTGGAACATTTGCCGGATTTGATATTGTAAATCCCAATCTGGCGGGAACTAATTTACTGGACGTTTTAAACATTACAACCTATTTGGATGGAAATCTTGTTGAATCAGCAACAGGAGTTGACCAGTTGATATCTGTCAATTCGATCTTACTTACGGGGGAAGGCGCCCAGCGCGTTGGATTTATCACAACACAACCTTTCGATGAAGTAAGTATCTCAATTGCCCAGACCGCGGCTGTTGACTTGGGGACAACAGAAATATACGGTACTGTTTTTGAAGAATTTTGCGAAGGATCAATCTATTGTGCCAATACTTATTGGTTAACCGATCCTGATTTCCCGGTCGTTATCGATAACGCCAACACGGGAATTACAGACCTTTCATGTGCAGCTTGTTCGGTTCAGGATCCGGGTTATGTAATTGACAACGATAATACGAACTTTGCCCTTATTCAGGTTCCGGCAGGTGCTGCTGGTAGTGTATCCCTGGCTGTGCTTGATGCTGTGGCAACATATCCGGCAGGCTCAGTTGCCGGTTTCTCCATTCAGGACGTAAATGAACTGTTACAGGCTGACCTTCTTGAAAACTTGACAATTACAACGTTTAAGGATGGTGTGGAACAGGAATCTGCAACAGGTGAAACGTTGGTTGATTTTGCGGTACTTGTTGAATGGGTTGGAGCAGGATCCGGAGTTTACAATATTGGTTTTACAACCACCTTGCCATTCGATGAATTGAAAATCACAGTTGATCCCAATGTTAGTGTCATTAATCAGGTACGGGTTTATGGCGTGTTTATTGACACCCGCGGCGCCAGCCTCGACAATGAACCGCCCGTCATTGTATGTCCTTCGGCTGTCATGGCGGTAGTTGATACGGGAGAATGTGAAGCTACGATTGCTGATTTGGGTACTCCCGTTACATCCGATAATTGCCGGGTTGATACGGTTTATAACAATGCCCCGGTTAAATTTCTGGTCGGTAACACAATGGTCACCTGGACTGTTGCCGATGCCGGTGGGAACACTGCGACCTGCGAACAAACCGTAACGGTTACTAGTCCGCCAGTAGCCGTAAATGATACTGTTACAACTTCCATTGATACACCGGTAAACTTCGATGCCTTGAGCAATGACACCGATTGCGACAATAATATTAACCCGGCAACACTAACCGAATTGGTGGCGCCAGTTCACGGAATATTAAGTATTGATGCGGGTAACATCACCTACACCCCACCTACTGGTTTTACTGGTACTGACAGTCTGACTTACCAGATTTGTGATGACTTGGGGGCTTGTTCTGCTGCTAAAGTTTATTTTACCATTGAGCCAGAAAACGGACTTCCCTCTGCTGAAAATGACAATTTCACCATTGCTGAAGACAGCGAAAATGTGTCGTTAGCTGTTCTAAACGATAACGGTAATGGTGTCGATAACTTCGGCGCCGATGGACCCAACAGCGGATCAATTACATTGGGAAGCCATTCTCCGGTGCATGGATCTGTTCTGATCATTAGTAATGGCACTCCAAATGATCCAACCGATGATGTCATTAGTTACACGCCAAATCCTGATTTTAACGGAACAGACTCTTTTAGTTATCTGATTACAGATGGAAATGGCGATAGCAGCGAAGCGGTTGTTACATTGACGATCGGTGCGGAAACAGATGCTGTGGCAGATTCAGAAAATACCAATGAAGATGAATCAGTGATCATTGATGTACTGGCCAATGACAGTTTTTCTGATCCAAATGCTGAAATATCAGATGTAACACAGGGAGCAAACGGAACGGTCATTATTAATACTGATAATACCATTACCTACACACCAAATAGTAATTTTAGCGGAACCGATACTTTTTCCTATACCGTAACTACGGTAGGTGGAGTTACTGAAACAGCCGACGTAACAATAAATGTAAATGAAGGTGTCCTTGTTGCCAATAACGATGATTTTTCCGGATCGCCAGTAAACGGTTACGAAGGTGGCATTGCCGGTGATGTAACAGCAAATGATACAAATAAAGAAAATACGGTTGATGACGGCGCTGTAACAATTTCACTCATTGATTCCGGTGGAATTACCGGTGCGACAATTGACGATACCGGGAATATAACCATCCCAGCCGGAACTGCTGCCGGAAACTATACCTTGCAATATCAAATCTGCGACAATTTTAGTCCGGACAATTGTGCGGTGTCGTCGGTCACCATAACTGTTGAAGCCGCTTCAATCGCCGCCACAGCTGATGATTTCAGTTCGACTCCGGTTAATGGCTACCAGGGTGGTATTG
>DASRMB010000014.1:0-104467 GCA_035648135.1 Prolixibacteraceae bacterium | reverse complement strand
CAGGGCAGTCATGCCCAAAATATGGCGGTAAAAATACTTGATGGCGCTAACGGCAATACGCATTGACACCGATGAAAGCTTGAGCCCTTCTTTAATGTGGCAAACAAAAGCTACCAGTTGGTCTTCGGTGAGTTGTTCGGGCGCAAGACTGTAAAACGCATGCAACCTCTTAATGGCAGCCATATAGCCCTTGATGGTGTTGACCGAAAAATGGTTGACCACCATGCGCTGCCGGAATCTTTCTAACTGGACATCAAATGCCGAATCTTGTTTTTTTTCATATCTTTAATTTTTATAAATGATGGGCTAAAGATAACAACAGCTCTGTTGTACAAAACAATGATGCTGCGAAATCCACCTCCAAAGGAGGTTTAGTTCAACATGAAGTACAAACAAATCCTAACAATCATGAATGGGAACATATTGTAGAGCATACTGCAGGAGGACTCAACAGTGTGGATAATTTAGTATTAACCAGTTCCCAAAATAACAGCAATTTGGCCGCAGCTTATAATACCTTGTTGCAAGTTCCGGGAAGTACGACAAATGCTTTAAGAAGTGTTTTGCAACTTTTTAGTATCAATACTACTTCGGCAGATTTTAGAAGATTTGTAACTTATGTGGAAACGACAAGAAATCAAGAAGGGAAAATCAGGGACTTTTTAAGAAATGAAAGAAATGTTTCTGTTCATCGTATGTGGAAAGAGGCAGCTTATGCAAAAATACATATTAGAGTAAGCAATAGAATGAACAGAGGAAGAGGGGAGTTCAGAGTTTTAAATTAAAAAAAATAAGAAACTATATTTTATTTACGATGAGACCAACCATATACCGCCGTGTACGCCGCCACCCTGCAAGCAGGGAAGCAGCATCGAATAATAAAGATAGGAAAAATGAAAATTCATTTTTTAGCGAGTCTACTCACGATCCGTTCTTCAAAGCTTCAAATGGAACGACAGCTGAACCAGTTGTTCAGCTTAAGCCTTCCGATTCAATAAACGAGACCACCCAAATACATCGGATGGACGATAAGAAAGAGGAAGACAAAAAAGTAAACCGGAAAACAGAGGAAGAAGAAAAAGTGCAGAAAAAGGACGAAGAGAAAGTCATGAAGAAAGAAGAGAAGGAGGAGGAGAATAAAAAAGAGGAACCGAAATTGCAACGCAAAGAATCAGCGACTTCTTCACAATCCACTTCGGGCAATTATTTAAGTTCATTGCACGGCAAGGGTAATCCACTACCTGCCAAGGCCAAGGCTTTCTTTTCTTCCAGAATGGGCTATGATTTCAGTGATGTAAAAGTGCATAACGGCAAGGAAGCTGCCGATTCGGCAAAAGGACTGAATGCAAAAGCTTATACGGTGGGGAATGATATTGTATTTAATGAAGGTCAGTTAAACACAGACACTTCTGAAGGTAAAAAATTGATGGCACATGAACTGACACATGTGGTGCAGCAGGGTGAAATCAAAATGATCAGACGGGATGCCGAAGTAAATGCTGCAGGAAATTATACGGGAAATTATATTTTTAATCCCGGTCATGACGGTTTAAATAGTTCCTTTTTTAATCGGGTCAAAAGAAATGTAGATGATGGCACTTTAGATGATGTGGAAATTACTGCTTTACGAACCGATGCAATTGCAAGAAACGGGACCATTATGCATGTTGAATTATTGTTAATGGCAGCGATGCGAAATCCGGTGAATGTTACTTTGATGCAGGCTCACAGAACCGGAAGTTTAATTATTCCTATGAATCAAATTAGCCGTGCAGACCAGGATTATTTAACCAATTTTGGAAGAGAAGAGTTTCCTGTTGACATTGCAATGCTGAATCTCCGGCTTCTGGCTGCTACATTAGGAATATCAAACGAAAGATTTGAAGATGTTGCACAGGAATTAAGTATCGCCGCTGAACACCAAATAATGCAGAATGCCGGAACTCAGTTTGCCGATCAGGCCCAAAAATTAGTAATTAATGCAGAATTTAGTGAACCACGGATTCCTTTGTCCAATATTCTGATGGCAATGTTGAATGGTGCTTCCGACAGTACATCTGGAGACAAAGTTATGGCTGGTACAGTTTATGCCGTGGCGCAAAAAGCAAATCATCCAACGGCAAGTCAAATATTGTCAGGAGCATTAAAAGTAGATGCATTGATACCCAGTGTTTACCAAAGGATTATTGGAGGTGGCGATGCCGCTTATGTTTATTCAACCGATACTAACGTATTAAAATCAGACACCCTTTACGTACCGACATCACTGGATATTTTTGCGTTAGATTCCCGTGCATTGATAATTCATGAATTGACGCATGCTGCCGATGATTTTGCCACGGTAGGCAGGCAACAAATAGATTCACTTAGGCTGGAAACACATGCATACAAAGAACAGGGGAAATACATGATGGATCAGATTCTGGCTGATCTTACTGCAGTGGGCAATATCAGTACTGCATCATCTTATTCACATTCCGGCCCGTTGTTTTACTGGTCAATGGTGGCAGCGGCAAAAGATGATACTGCACGATATTCAAATGTTTTAGTTACCATCAATGCTGCTGCTCCCATGTCGAAACCTGAGGCAAATATCCGGACTGATTTAGGATTATCTGCAGCAACAATCAATGCCAGGGTGAGAACCGAACTATTGGCATTTACCAATTCAAGTGGTCAACATTTATATCAAGCCGGGACTACAAATGTCGAGGGTCGTGCAGGTCATTATTTCCATTAACTAAAAATTTAGCTATTTTTGATCATGGACACCAGCAAATCGATCAGCGCATATCTTGAATACCTGCAGCAGGTAATCAAAGAACGACTTACCGAACATTTTTCGCAGGGACCGTACCTTGAAGTTGAATCAATCAAACTACCGGCTGACCAATTGGATAATTCTCCATTGCCGCTTTTTATCAGGGGGAATCAACTTTCGGCTTCTGAAATAATTATGCTATTGGTGGCCTTCGCACCTCATGTCGACCCGGTTTTTTTTGATGAATTGATTCAGAAACATCTTCCGGTACAGGGCGACTTTCCGCAATTTGGTGGAGTTCGCGGAAAAAATCACCGTGGGTTTTTGCCAACTGCCGAAACCGTATTGTTTATTCTTGCCGGGAATGACCTTGAAAAACGATTTGAGTATTTGTATTTGTTCGAAAATGATCATCTCTTTTCTACACATACGGTTCTTTCCATCGAAGATGCTGTTTCCGGAGAGCCGCAATTTAGTGGCCGGCTCATCATTGCTCCTGAATTTATTGAATTGTTTATTTCCGGTAAAATATCACATCCTAAGTTTACAATGGATTTTCCAGCCGAGTACATCACGACGGAACTCACCAGCAACGACCTGGTTTTGCCACCGGTTACCAACCTGCAAATTACCGAGCTCGAAAATTGGGTAAAGCATCAGGATACCATGATGAATGAATGGAACATGAAGCGATGGGTCAAACCGGGCTACCGCGCACTGTTTCATGGGCCTCCCGGAACAGGGAAAACACTGACCGCGTTGATTGTAGGAAAAAAAACGAACCGCGATGTTTTCCGGATCGACTTGTCGATGGTGGTATCGAAATTTATTGGAGAAACCGAAAAAAACCTTTCGCAACTTTTCGACCGCGCCAAGAACAAAGACTGGATTCTGTTTTTCGACGAAGCCGACGCGCTTTTCGGAAAAAGAACCAACGTGCGCGATGCACACGACAAATATGCCAATCAGGAAGTCGCCTATTTGCTGCAGCGCATTGAAAACCACAATGGGTTGATTATTCTGGCCTCCAACTTTAAAATCAATATCGACGAAGCTTTTATCCGTCGGTTTCAGTCGGTTATTTATTTCCCATTACCATCCGCGCTGGAACGGCTTCAGCTTTGGAAAAAAACCTTGCCCGAAACTGCCGGGCAGAAACGTCCTTCGGAAGCAGAACTGGCTTCGATTGCCAAAAAATATGAAATCACCGGTGCCGGGATTGTAAATGTCGTACAATATTGCTGTCTGGAATCGCTGGCCAATCAATCGCGCGAAATAACAGTTGAACAGATTAGAAACGGTATCGAACGCGAGTATCAGAAAGAAGGTAAAGTATTCTGATTTTGATTGTAAAGGCACACTTGTCTGCGAGGAGATTGTACTTTTTGAAGATGGTTCTGAAACCTATGAATTCTGAAAATGGCGATGCGTAACATAAAAACTGTAAAAATCAGTGATCTGCCCCGCTACCTGATTCGGATATTTTTATTTGTTCCAATCTGAAACTTTTAGTTGACTTTTAACTTGAAGCTTTTACCTTTACTTTTTGTAAAAAACATAAAATTCAACCAATTTCCCATGAAACACATTTTTTTAACCCTGATTATCCTTTCCGTATTCAGTTCTACCATATTTGGAAAGATCGTTCTGCCATCTGTCTTTGCCGATAACATGGTGCTGCAGCAAAATTCAGACGTAGCTATCTGGGGCTGGTCCAATCCGGGCGAAACTGTTAAAATAGTAACAAGCTGGAACAGCAAAGACACGGTAAAAGTAAAAGCTGATAATTCTTCGGAATGGAAAACCACCATCAAAACGATTGAAGCGGGTGGCCCATATTCTATTCAAATCATTGGAGATAGTGGCCTGACTTTGAACAATGTGATGTTGGGTGAAGTATGGCTGTGCAGTGGTCAATCGAACATGGAAATGAGTGTCAACTGGAAGCTGATCAACGGCGAAGAAGAAGCAGCCAAAGCAAAGAATCCAAATATCCGCATTTTTCATGTCCAGAAAATTGGAGCGGATTATCCACAGCAAACCTGCAATGCAACATGGACAATGTGCACGCCCGAAACCATGCGGGCAACCAGTGCCACCGGCTATTTCTTTGCACGTGAATTGCAGCAAAAACTGAATGTACCGGTTGGCATAATCGTTTCGGCCTGGGGTGGAACTCCTGCTGAGGTCTGGATTGAAAAAAGCAGAATTGAGAACAATCCGGTATTGGAAAAATCGAAACATACCGACAATTCAGAAGGATGGCCTGGCAGCCCGGGAACTTTGTACAATTCCATGATAGCTCCTTTTATTCCTTATGGAATTGCTGGCGCTATCTGGTA
Source organism: Prolixibacteraceae bacterium (assembly GCA_035648135.1). GTDB lineage: Bacteria > Bacteroidota > Bacteroidia > Bacteroidales > Prolixibacteraceae > Aquipluma. Next base: position 99,364 of record DASRMB010000014.1, on the reverse strand, counting down.
TCAGGGCGAATCGAACTGCGAAAACTATCCGGTTTATTCTGAGTTAATGAAAACCCTTATCGAAAACTGGCGGGCCGATTTCAAAAAAGATTTTCCATTCTATTTTGTACAGATTGCTCCTTATACCTATGGAGACAAGGGAACTTCCGAATATCTTCGTGAACAACAGGATATTGCAGCTAAAATAATTCCAAATACAGGAATGGTGGTTATTTCTGATTTGGTTGACAATATCAAGGACATTCATCCAAAAGACAAACTTAATGTTGGGAAACGACTGGCAAACTATGCATTGGCAGAAACATACAAGCAAAATATCGGTGCATACAAAAGTCCTGAATACAAGTCGATGCAGGTTGAAAAAGGCAAAGTTCGACTGACTTTTGACAATGTACTAACCAGTTTGAAATGCGCCGGGAAAACTCCTGAAAAATTTATGATTGCCGGTGACGACCAAAAATTTGTACCTGCAAAAGCCAAAATCGAAGGCAAAACGGTGATTCTTTCAAACAAAGAGGTGAAAAAACCGGTTGCGGTTCGTTTCTGTTTCGATGACATCTCTATGCCCGATGTATTTAGCACTGAAGGTTTGCCTTTGGCACCGTTCCGGACTGATAAGTGGTAGGAAAGGTTTTATGGTAAGGTCAGGACATGTCCTGACCTTACCATAAAAATGCTGTCGCATCGGGTTGCTATTAAAGTCCCATCAGGACGGAATATTGGTAGCCCCGGATTTTTAATCCGGGGATTGAATGATTAACCGGAACCAGCGTTGACCGGTAATTTTAATCGAAGCAAAAGTGATTTTCCGGTGCAACAGGAACGATTTTATTGAAACAAAATGTAGTACGGACAGGACATGTCCTGTCCTTTTCTTATTATCATTCGGTAAGGATTTATCCTGACATGAAAATTTATCATTCGGTCAGGACATGTCCTGACCTTACCATGAACTGAAATAATTATACCGGGTCAAATGAATCTGGAAAATTTCAATAAACAACTAAAAATGAAACCATTACTTTTCATTCTACTCATCCTGTTTTCCGGAACTCTTCAGGCCCGGACTTTCTTTGAAAACGAAATACCGGATTCGGCTACTTCTCTGTCCGCAGTTAAAGAAAGTTATAAACTTACCGGCCATAATCTTGCAGCATTGGCCGAAAAAATACAGTATAAGAAAACACCTCAGGAAGATATGTATTTGTACTTGCTCCGTCCGTTGAAAAAGTCGGATGAAGCTTTGCCAGCTATCGTGTATTTTACTGGCGGTGGTTGGGTTGAGGGAGATGTGTATGGTCAGATACCGAATCCTGCGTGGTTTCGTGATCACGGAATCATTGGTATTGAAGCTGATTACCGGGTAAAATCGCGCCATGGAACTACACCAATAGAATGTATTCAGGATGCCAAATCGGCTATTCGGTATGTTCGGGCACATGCCAAAGAATTGGGTATTGATCCAAATAAGATTATTGCTGCCGGTGGCTCGGCCGGTGGCCATCTCGCTGCCTGTACTTTTCTGGATGGTGGCGATGCTGCTGGCGAAGATCTGAAAATCAGTTCTAAACCAAACGCTATTGTGATGCACAATCCGGTCTTGGGCGAAGGTTTTGGAAAATCGTTTTTCGATGTTCATCCTGAATTTTCACCGATTCTGCAAGTGAAAAAAGGATGGCCACCAACCATTTTTTCGAATGGGACCAAGGACAATACAACGCCTTTTCAGTATGCTGAAAAGTTTACCAGATTAATGAAAGAAGCCGGAAATGTGTGTGAACTAATTCCGGTTAAAGATGCTGATCATTCGTGCGATTGGCCTGTGAGTAATCCAAACTTTTTGCCAACCATGCAACGCATGACCGATTTTCTGAGAGAACAAAAATTTATTAAATAACTTATTTAAACAAATCAAACTAACCTATGAAAATCAATTTGATTCTATTGCAATTCCGGCGGATTCTAATCCGATATTCTATCAATTTTTTGATTTTGTTAATGGCAATTATTTTCATTTCCTGCAACAATACAAAACCTGATTTTACGAATCGGGAACAGAATTTTGATTCAGGCTGGAAGTTTAATTTGGGTGATATTTCCGGAGCAGAGTCAGCAACTTTTGACGATTCGCAATGGCGATCACTAGATCTTCCGCACGATTGGAGCATCGAAGATTTACCAACTATTGAAGGGAAAATGCAAATCGGACCATTCTCGGAAGATAGTCCGGGCATGGGGGCAACCGGGAATGTGATGGGTGGAACCGGTTGGTACCGGAAATACTTTACCCTGGATAAATCATCAGAAGGTAAAAAGGTACAAGTCTGCTTCGATGGAGTTTACATGAATTCGGAAGTCTGGATTAACGGGCAATCGCTGGGTGTTCATCCATATGGATACACGCCGTTTAATTACGATCTCACTCCCTTCTTAAAACCTTCAGGGGAAACAAATTCACTGGCGGTAAAAGTAAATAACACCGGCAAAAACAGTCGCTGGTACAGTGGATCGGGCATTTACCGTCATGTCGTTTTGCAGATTACCAGCAAGGTAAACATACCGGTGTGGGGAATTTTTGTAACTACTCCTGAAGTAAGCACCGAAAAGGCGACCGTTAAATTCAAAATCCAGGTTAGCAATGAAGATAAAGAAAGTGCTGATTTGATGGTTACTACCCAAATCCTTTCTCCTGACGGAAAAACAGTTAGTGATGCAAAAACAACTGTTAGTCCGTTTAAGGAAGAAAAAACAGACATCGAACAAGCGTTTGATCTGAAGAGTCCATCCCTTTGGTCAATCGAATCACCTACACTTTATCGTGCAGTTACTGAAATCAGTTTAAATGGTACAGTCGTTGATCAGAAAACCACCACTTTTGGCATTCGTTCTATCGAATTCAGTGCTGAAAAGGGTTTTCTCCTGAATGGCGAACCGGTACTTTTAAAAGGTGGATGTATGCACCACGACAATGGTCCGTTGGGTTCTGCCACTATCGACCGTGCTGAAGAACGCCGTGTTGAACTGATGAAGAAATTCGGTTTCAACGCCATTCGTACCAGCCATAATCCGCCATCGCATCAATTTCTGGATGCTTGCGACCGACTTGGAGTTTTAGTGATCGACGAAGCTTTTGACCAGTGGCAACGTCCTAAAAATCCTGAAGACTACAATCTTTATTTCGACGAATGGCATCAGCGCGATCTGGAAGCGATGGTAATGCGCGACCGCAATCATCCTTCAATAATTATGTGGAGTATTGGCAACGAAATCAATGAGCGGGTTGATTCGTCCGGATTGGTAATCATGAAAAATTTGAGTGCAATTATTAAAACTATGGATACTACCCGTCCGGTTACCGAAGCAATTTGCTTTTTCTGGGATCACCCGGGCAAAACATGGGAAACGACCATTCCTGCATTTGCACAGCTCGATGTATGCGGTTACAATTATAAACTGGATGAATATGAAAACGATCACAAAATTGCTCCGGAGCGAATCATGGTCGGAACCGAATCGTTCCCAACACAGGCATTTGAAAATTGGCAAATGGTTGAAAAACATCCGTATGTGATAGGCGATTTTGTCTGGACTGCGATGGACTACCTCGGAGAATCCGGAATCGGAAATGCGTTGATCGGGAAAGATAAAAAGAAGACTTTTGCGCCCGGATGGCCTTGGTATAATGCGTATTGTGGCGACATAGATATTTGCGGATTCAAAAAGCCTCAATCGTATTTCCGCGATGTGGTTTGGAAAATCAGTAATCTGGAAATGGCAGTTCACGCTCCTACTCCTTCAGGAATGATTGAAAATGTGAGTTACTGGGGCTGGCCCGACGAGCAACAAAGCTGGAACTGGGCTGGTAACGAAGGCTCTAAACTTCAGGTAAATGTGTATTCGTCCTATCCTGAAATCAGATTAGAGTTAAATGAAAAAGTGATTGGAACAAAACCGGTTTCGGCCGACACCAAACTGACTGCAACTTTTGAAGTACCATACGAAGCCGGCGAATTAAAAGCCATCGCCCTTCAGGATGGGAAAGAAATGGAATCGAAGATTCTGAAAACCACCGGCAAACCGGCTAAAATCCGTTTAACAGCCGACCGTTCTGAAATCAAAGCCAGCCGCAATGACCTTTCTTATGTAACCGTTGAAGTAACCGATGAAGCCGGAAATCTGGTTCCTGAAGCAGCTTCGAAAATAAATTTCACCATTTCAGGAGACGGAGAATTGGCGGCGGTTGAAAACGGAAATCCGAATGATATGAAAAGCTTCCGGACTCCGGAATGCAAAACATTTAAAGGAAAATGTCTGGTTATACTTCGTCCATCAGGAACTGCCGGAACAATTTCGCTGACGGCCAAAGCCGCCGGACTTGGAGGAAATGAGATACAGGTTCTGACAAAATAATTTGATGATAAGAAACAACTTAAGCCGGGTGGTCTGAACTTTTCAGTCATCCGGTTTTTTATTGTATGGTTCGATTCTGTTAAATTTTCAGAAAAATAATATGCCTGCAAAATTAATTCGTTGCCAGCCGCAGAGTGAAACGAAAGGTACTTCCTTCACCCAAGATGCTTTCCACACTAATTTCACCACCTTGTTTCGAAACAAATTCTTTAACAAGTATAAGCCCTAATCCGGTTCCCAGTTCGTTTTGTGTGCCAAAAGTGCTGGTATGCTTATCAATTAGGAATAGCTGATCCTGAATTTCTTTGCTGATGCCAACACCATTGTCTTTAACCTTAATGATCGCATAATCACCACCCATTTCGGCAAAGAGCTGAACTTTCCCTCCTGGAACTGTAAATTTAAGTGCATTACTTATCAGGTTTCGCAGTATTGCATCGAGCATGTTAACGTCGGCATAAACAAATAGGTTTACCTCAGCAGATGATGTTTTTAGTTCGATGTTCTTGGTGTTTGCCGTTTCCGTAAATAAATTAATCGCTTTAGCACACGCTTCATTCAGCTCGATCATTTGTGGATTAAATTTCATTACACCACTTTGCGATCGCGACCATTGCAGTAGATTCTCAAGCAGCAGGTAGAGGTTGTTGGCCGATTTATTGATAAGCCTGACAACTTCGAGCTTTTGTTCATTGTCCCATTCGTTAAAATTTTCTTCAAGTAAATCGCTAAACCCAAGCACAACATTGAATGGATTTTTAATGTCATGCGCGATGATCGAAAAGAACTTATCCTTGGTTGCATTAAGATCATTTAAATCGTTATTCATCTTAATAAGCGATTCTTTTTGTGCGAGTAATTCTTCGCTTTGCTCTTCAATTTGTTCCTGTCCTTCTTCCAGCAACGAATTGGTTTGACGAAGCTCTTCTGCCTGGTTGATTAAGCTGGTGTTCATTTTCTGCAATTCAGAAGTTTTTTCTGAAACCAGCTTTTCAAGCAGAATCTTTTGGTTTCTATAATGTTGGATACGCGAGTAAAAAATGTACCCAATTATGGATATTATGGATAAAACTGCAATTATCCTGAACCACCAGGTTTGCCACCATGGAGGCAGGATAATGACTTTGATGGAAGTTCCAACTTCGTTCCAAATTCCATCGTTGTTTGAAGCTTTTACCCGAAAAGTATATTCACCCGGATCAAGGTTGGTGTAATTGGCTTCGCGTTTGGTACCGCACTGAACCCACCCTTTGTCAAAGCCTTCCATCATATAAGCATAGTCATTCTTTTCAGGAGCTGTAAAATCAAGGGCAATAAACCCGAATGAAAAGTAGTTTTCACGATAAGTCAGCACCAGTTCACTGGTTTCTGAAATGTTATTGGCTAAAATTATACGGTCATTCACTTTCTCATCTACTTTTACCGATTGGTTGAAAATTTTCAAATCAGTGATAACCACGGTAGGAAAAGATTTATTATAACTGATTTTTTCCGGATAAAAAGAGTTGAAACCCTCCGTACCACAAAAATACATTTCACCATCTTTGGTTTGAATTGCCCTGCCACTAAAATTTTCATTTTGAAGCCCATCGAAACTATCAAAAATGTGGATGGACTTGGTTTTCGGGTTAAACTTTGCCAGCCCTTTATCTGTGGCGATCCATAAATCATTATTATCATCAAACAAAATAGAACTCACAGCGTTGCCAGGTAATCCCTCTGTGGTGGAATAATTGGTAAATTTCCCGGTAGCCCTTTCCAACTTATCCATGCCTGTAGACATGGTTCCGAACCATAAATTTTTATCTGTATCTTCAGTAACACAATACACACTATTGTTACTTATGCTGTTCTTGTTTTCATCGTGGTACAGATTCTTGAATTTAATATCGGGAGGCGTTTTTGAAAAATCGATGGCATTCAGGTCAATCGTACTTACCCCAGTATATGATGTTATGTAAAGTTGATGCTCGCTGTCTTCGAAAAATTGAATCAGGCCATTGCTGCAAATACTGGTAGAATCGCCAATTGCATTCAAATATTGATAAAACCTGTTTGTTTTACGGTCAAAAAGCGCAAGGCCATAAGTCAATGTAGCAATCCATAAATTGTTTTTACTGTCTTCAAATACGTCCCATACATGATTTTGTGCTATGGAATAAGGATTTGCAGGATCAGTAAGATATGCGGAAAATTTGTTGTCTTTCATCTTGCCAAGTCCACCATTAAAGGTGCCCAACCAAAGAGTTCCTTCATGATCTTCACAAACAGAAATAATAGCATTGCTGCTAATGGAATTCGGATTGGAAGGATCATGTAAGTAGTGGGTGAAATTGCCTGTTCTCCGATTGAATTTATTTAAACCTCCGCCATCAGTACCAATCCAGATATTCCCATTTTTGTTTTCGGCAAAACAAAGGACATTATTAAAGCTTAGTTGATCAGTATGTTTTGTGTTGGCATAGAAACGCTTAAATTTTATCTTATTGGGGCTATATTTATCAATTCCCATAATGGTACCCACCCACATTGTGCCTGATTTATCCCGGTAAATACAATTTATTTTATTGGTATTTAGCGAATATGGATTCGATTCATCGGATTGGACATGGGAAAATTTCCCTGTTTTTTTATTGAAAATGCTTATGCCTCCATCATTTCTGTCCCCAATCCAGATTAACCCGTTTTCATCTTCAGCCAATGCATATAAAATATCGCCGGTTGGCCCTGTATTCTTTTTGGCTGGATGATACAAACTGAACTGATCGTTTTTTTTGTCCCAAAATAACAATCCGTTATTTTCTATTGTTATGAAAATATCGCCATCCTTATCTTTTAGCATATACTTTCCACAAGAGCTAAAACTAGTAGCTTCAGGATGTCTGATTGGTTCAGGTATAAATTTATTAAGTTGAGGGTCAAAATAAAAAAGTTTGTTACTATAACTGGTTGCCCATATTTTGCCATCTTCATCCTCAATAAAAGAATTGACCGTATTCGAATTAATTAAATCCAAATCGGCTTCGTTTAACAGATACTTTTCTGCATCGATTTTGCTGGCAGGTATACTGGGATTATTATAAATTTTAATCCTAAAAATCCCGGTGTATGAACCTACCCACAAAAAACCCTTACTATCAATAAAACCAGAAGTAAAATTTGGGGGTTTAATTTCGTTACCATTAATTATTAATTGCTTGCGCGAAAAGCGATCCAATTTTGGATCATACACACAAACGCCTTCATTAGTCATAACCCAAATTTGGCTCAAAGAATCTTCAACTAAAAAATTTGCAGCACGGTTGGAAATAGAATTTGTATCCTGTGGGTCGAAAAAATAGGTTTTAAAAGTAATTCCGTCAAAACGGTTTAAACCATTGGCAGTACCAAACCACATAAAACCCTTACTATCCTGTAAAATTGAAATAATGTAGCCATTCGACAGACCATCGTTTGTAGTAAATTGGTCGAATTCCATCTCGTTTGATTGTCCAAATGAATTGGCGAAAATCAGAATCGAAAACAAATAATAAAGCAATAACTTTTTCCGTTTACCTCTCTTCATGATTTCAGTATCAATTGTAATCGATAACCGTTATCTTTAATTTCAATGTAATAGATTGAACCCTAATCATTAATACTTATCCCCAAAATACTGACAATGTATTATAAAGTCTCTCAATAGAATTGACTGAAGTCTTAATGTTTTTTATATAATGAAACAAATAATCTTTGTTTCATTATGTGATTTCAATACCCTATACAAACAAATGTAAGCTTTCAAAGCTAAGAATAATAACTAGAAAATTCCAATTAAATTCTATTCATAAATTCATGTTGAAGTTATGAAAAAGAATGAGATACCATCAAATTCAATTTCTTATTCCCTTCAAATTCAATGTACATTAATGGGTAACCCAAAATTATCAGGAATTATAATTTTCGGAATTATATCACTCGTTTCAAGAGGAATTGAAAGTAACTGATGGTTGTTAAAAACGGAGAGAATATCTGAATGTATGGTTGATGCTATTCCAATTTTTCAGAGGACAATTTTTCCAGATTGCGCTTGTATAGACACGAAGAAAGCCCTGGATTTCTCCGGAGCTTCCAATCTTGAAACTTAACAAACTTCACTTAACTATTGAGATTTGCGATCTTAATAAATTTTTCACCTGCTGTCATCGAAATTCCGAAACGTTTGGGGGCAGTAGTGTCGTATGTATTTCCGCAGACCGGACAAACATAATATACAGTGGGCAACGATTTCACACTGTTACCTTCCAATGCCGCCAGTGCCTTTTCATAAAAGTGTAAATGTGGCGGCCTGTTCGTGCAGATCCATTGGTATTTTCAGAGGACCATCTTCAATCCCTTCGCCGGCATAACTTCCGGTAATATAAGCAGCAGTGGCTCCCATGGCTCCAAGCAGCAAGAGATAAAATGCGGTATTACTAAAAAAATCTTTTTTAACAAACAGAGCAATAATTGCTGACAGAAACCCGGCCATCAAAAGGGCAATCGGAAAATGAATAATCATTGCATGGAGGTGAGTTGCTGTAATCATAATTTCGAATTTTTATTTACAAATATTAAGCAACAGAGGTTTAAGGAAGATTAGTCTTGTCTTAAGATTGGCTTAATTTATAACTCAGTTTTTCCTGGGTGATATACATAAAGAGGACGAATCCATTATAGATTCGTCCTCTTTGTGTGTTTCGGTAAAGCCATGATGGAGTTTAATGGTGTCCCTCAAATTTGAAGGATACCTTCAGTTTAGTGCGGTAGCTTTCGATTTTGCCATCTTTGATGTGCAAATCCATTGCACTCACTTCGGCAATTCGAAGTTCGCGCAAAGATTCGGAAGCTTTGGTGATTGCGTTTGCAGCAGCTTTTTCCCACGATTCACTGCTGGTTCCTACCAATTCGATAATTTTATAAACACTTTCAGGCATAATGTACTCCTTTCGTTTTGGTTTTAATAATCTATACCTAAAAACATGTTTTACGGTTTCGTTAAACATGCTGTTTCACAATAGCTTTAGCTATTACTTATTAAGATTTCCAAACCTGAAGTTTCAGGTATCATTTCAGAACCAAATTATTTTGCCGGACGTACCCATTCACAGGTCATTACGATTCGACTGATTGAGTCATTCTTATTGACGTTCAGGTAATGGATAATTGTATGCAATGGAAATATTGAAAATTTTGGAGTAGATAACAGAAAGTATGCGTTTTTTTATTCCTTTATTACTGAAAATTCATTTTCCTTTGCATCCAGTGGAAAATTCACAGCTAAATATCCGGTTAAAAGAAGGAAATCCTTCTGCTTATGAGGAATTGTTCAAACAAACATTTCCCAGAATGCTTGGCTATTGCAGGCTTTTTATTCACGATCAGGCTCAGGCAAACGATCTGGTTCAGGAGTGTTTTGTGAAACTTTGGGAAAAACGCACTACACTTAAAACAACCCAATCAGTTGAGAATTTGCTGTTTGTAATGCTCCGGAACAGGTGTCTGAATTACCTTCGCCATCAGAAGCTGCACCGTGACGAAAAAGACATCGACTCATTGAAGCCAAACGAACTTCAACATATTTATCAGTTGGATTTCAGCGGAAGGGAAGAGAAGCCGCTGGAAGAAAAACTGGTTGAATCCATCCGTCAATCGATTGAAAAGTTGCCTGAAAAACGAAAATTAGTCTTCACAAAAGCTAAAATTGAAGGCAAAAAAAATAAGGAAGTGGCCGACGAACTGGGCATTTCTATCAAAGCTGTTGAAAAACACCTTCATCTGGCTAAAGAACAAATTCGCCAGGAAATGCTCATGAAATTTCCCCTGTTAACAGTTCTTATTTCGATGATCCTGAAATAAAAACAGCATCCTAAGTCACTACTCTGCAACTGAATATAAAACGCCAGCCAGTAATATTCAATCATCGATTTTGATAATCCATTTTTCGGAAAGATCAAATTTGGCCGATGTTATTTAGTCAGAAACACACCGCAACGTATAAAATTCAACTTCTTCAGGGTAGGGTTTTTCACAAAACAGTGTATTAATACTGAAACAACACAATCAATGAAATCGACAATTAAAAAATATTTATCAGGAAAAAGCTCTGAGAATGAGCAAAAAAACTTACTTGACTGGATGCGGAAGGATCACAACCTAACTGAGTTTCAATCGGTTAAAAACGAATGGAAAAATGAAATTCAAGATCAGGAAATACAGGCAGAGTTCAGGCAGGAATGGAATAACATTCAGGATAAACTTTTTGTCCAAATGCAGGCAAACTTGCAACGAAATCAACGCACACTGAATTTCTTCCGGTATGCCGCTATTTTCATTTTCCTGATTGTGTTACCATCACTGTTCTACTTTTTTTCCCAATCCAAATTACCGCGACAACAACTCGTTTATACCACTGTATCTGCTGATTTCGGTCAAATCTCGAAAGTCGTTTTACCCGACAGTTCTGTGATCTGGGTAAATTCAGGGTCAAGCATCCGGTACAACAACCAGTTTTCAGCAGCCAACCGCGACATTGAACTGACAGGAGAAGCATTCTTCAAAGTTCATAAAAATAAAAATTTGCCCTTGATTGTAAGCAATTCCGATTTGCGCGTAAAGGTTTTAGGCACCGAATTTAGTGTTTCAGCTTATCCTGAAGAAAGCACAATTCAGGTAGTTCTCGAAAAAGGGAAAGTTGAATTGACTTCCACCTCCCATTCAACCTTCAGGCAGGAAATGAAGCCGGGAGAGTTGGCCTGTTTCAACAAGAAGAAAAAGGAGTTAGCCATATCCAGTGTCAATACCTTATTATATACTTCGTGGAAAGATGGCATAATCAATATATATAACCTGCCTCTCAGCGAAGTAGTTATCAAACTTGAAAAACGTTACAACCAGCAATTTGTGGTGGATGATGCGATTAAAAACCTTCCTTACACATTTACCATCAAAAATGAAAAACTGAGTGATATCTTAAGTTTAATGGAACAAATCACACCTGTAGATGCCATTCAGCAAGGAAATGTGATTGAGTTAAGGCACAACAAATCAAAAATAAAAATAAGATAATACAAAAAAGAGAATCTTAATGAACTGAAAATAAAAACCGGAAGGCGCGGCAACGCTTTCCGGTCAAATGCCCATCAATTAATGATGAAACTATTTAATAACAAAATCATTCAAAACTATGAAAAAAAACTCGAGTATCCGAGGTATGATTCCTCCGATCTGGAACAAAAAATGTTTTAGAATTATGCGACTAACATTCCTATTTCTCTTTGCAGGCTTAATGCAGGTTTCGGCCAGCCTCTACAGTCAAAACACCAAGCTCAGCCTTGAATTTCGAAATGCCCGCGTGGTAGACGTGCTGGAAGCCATTGAAAATCAGAGCGAATTTCGCTTTGCTTACAGTGCCGAGTACATTGACATGAACCGTAAAGTTAATGTCGATGTGAAAGGTAAAAGTATTGAACAAACTTTATCGGTACTTTTTGAAGGAACAGATGTGACGTATTCAATAACCGACCGACACATCTTGCTGTTTCAGGCAGATCTGATGTCGAATTTTTCCGTACAGCAAAAACCTGTTTCAGGAAAGGTAACCGACTCTTCAGGATCTACACTTCCCGGAGTTTCAGTAGTGATTAAAGGCACTACTAACGGAACGATTACTGACTCCTACGGGATTTTCAACCTTCCCAATGTCCCTTCGGATGCAACATTGATGTTTTCGTTTGTAGGTATGAAACCACAGGAAATCTTAGTTGGCGACCAAAAACAGATCAATGTTATTTTGCAGCAAGAAACCGTTAACATTGACGAAGTGGTGGCCATTGGTTACGGTACAATGCGTAAACAGGATGTAACAGGATCTATTTCACAGGCCAAAGGTTCTGACTTGGTTAAGAGTCAGAATTTTAGTGCATTGGATAATCTAAGAGGCAAGGTTTCCGGTGTAAATATCTATTCGAATTCAGGACAACCCGGAGCCTATCAAAGCCGTGTGGTTATCAGAGGTTTGTCTACTATCAGTTCTTCTTCAAATCCGTTGTATGTAGTTGATGGTGTGGTTATGGAGGATTTTGGTCTGATGAATCCTAATGATATCGAAAGTATGGAAGTATTAAAAGATGCTTCTTCTGCGGCTATTTATGGAGCCCGCGGTGCTAACGGTGTTATTCTCGTAACTACAAAACGTGGAAAAAAAGATGGAGAAGGAACAACAGTAAGTTATCAGGGGTCTGTGGGCGTAAGCAGTGTAGCTCGTTATATGGATTTGCTTAATTCGCAGGAGTGGACTGATGCTTTTATGCAGGGACTTGCAAACGAAAATAAAAACATGGATTATAATTGGTCTCTTAATAAGACTGATTGGTTCACAGATAGAAATTATTTTGATGCGGAAGGTAATCCCTTGTACGATACCAATTGGCAGAAAGAAGCTACCAGAACTGCTTTATCTCAGAACCATCAGCTGAACATTCAGCAGGCGGGAGCGACTTCTTCAACTGGCGCATTTATAAATTATACGGATCAGGAAGGGGTGGTTAATAATACTTTCAGCAAACGTTTGAATGCAAAGATTTCTTTTGATGCAGATCCTACAAAATGGTTATCAACTTCGATTAATTTAATGGCAAACCATTCATGGGGACGTTACACTCCGGAAACTGGAGGAGGTCAGGACGCACGGCGTACGATGATTGAAATGCTTCCATGGCTACCAGTCAGAGATGCAGATGGCAACTATACGAATTCTTCAAGTTCTACGTTGTCAGATACTTTTGGATTTGAGGGTATGTCCAATCCTGTTTCGATTCTGGAATTGCAAAAACGAATGAACTACAACACTCAGATATTTGGGAACGCAGCTTTAACGTTTCATTTGTTAGATGGACTTGACCTTAAAACACAACTAGGTGTTGATAATCATAATATAACATACAGGGGTTACTCTTCCACTACACTGAATAATATATCCATGCCGAACGGTTGGGCAGATATATCGCACACCAATACTCTCTATTGGCAGGAAGAAACATTCCTGACTTATAATAAAGTGATTGGTGTGCATCGTCTAAATGCAATGGCAGGACTTTCCTGGCAGGAACGGACATATAACACTGATGAGTCTTATACCGAAGGATTCAGTGACGACTTCTTCGAATGGAACAATATGGGCGCGGGTACAATTCCATCATCTCCAACCTCAAGCTATAACAATTGGTCGATGAATTCTTACTTCTTACGTTTCGCCTATACCTATAATGATAAATATTCTGCAACTGTGACCGGCCGCTATGATGGCTCTTCCAAATTTGGAAAGAATAATAAATATGCATTTTTCCCGTCAGCAGGTTTAGCATGGAATGTATCTCAGGAAAACTTTTTGAAAAATAGCGAAACGATCAGTCATTTAAAACTGCATACAAGTTATGGCTTAACTGGTAATTCTGAAATTAATCCATATAACTCATTAGCTTCAGTCGAATCAGGCACATTGCTTCTTGACGGTTCAAGATCTGCTTATTCATACATAAACTCAATCGCAAATCCCGATTTAAAATGGGAGAAGACGACTCAGTTGGATTTTGGGTTCGACTTAGGTTTGTTTAAAAATAAATTAAACTTTGATGTTTCTTATTACCACAAGAAAACAACAGATTTATTATTGAATACTCCATTGCCAACGTCTTCTGGTTATGGTTCAATTTATAAAAATATCGGTTCTGTAGAAAATCAAGGTCTTGATATAATGGTTACTGCGACACCAGTTCGGCTAAGAAATTTCACATGGAACTCTACGTTAAATCTGAACTACAATAAAAATAAAATTCTTCATTTGGGAGATAACGACGAAGACATTGAACAGAACGGCTGGGTTGGAGGTTCTGAAAGTATTTTACGCGTAGGAGAGAATTTGAGTAGTTTCTATGGTTACAGAAGATTAGGTATTTTTACACAAGAAGATTATGAGGCCGGAACCTGTGAAAAGAGCCAGATTGGTCGTCCTAATCGCACTGCAGAAAAAGAAATCATAGGTAAAGGGATGCCCGACTGGACTGGTAGTTTCATCAATAACTTTGCTTACAAGAATTTTGATTTAACCATTGATATGCAATTCGTATGGGGAGTTGAAACAATGCAACAATTCTACCATTCAACTTACGACCGTTTTGGTATTACCAATGGTTTGTCGAATATTTTATATGACGCTTATGATGGAACCAATCCCAATACCATGGAGCAATCCATCTACTTGAGTAATTCCGGACATGCGGGACAAAATACAACAGTAGATTCCAATTGGATTGCCGATGGTTCTTATTTAAGAGCTAATCTGATTCAGTTCGGTTATAACGTTCCTGGAGTAACATGCAAATCAATCGGTCTTGCAAACCTACGTTTATATGCTAATGTGAATAATGCATTTTTGATCTGTTCAAGTAAGTTTAACGGATACGATCCTGAATCAACATCTCAGGACGGCAACAATAAGTTTGGACAGAACATGACATTTTTCTCATACCCAAGAGCCAGAACATGGACAATGGGAGTAAACGTAACATTTTAACTAATTTAATACGAAAACTATCATGAAAAAGATATTAATATGCTTATCAGTTGGCCTTCTTTGGTTGACCTCATGTGACAAGTTTCTGGAGGAAAGTCCAAAATCATCGATAACAGATGTCGATTATTATAAAACGGAAGCCCAGGCCACAGCTAATGTAAATTATTTATATCGGAATGGGGCACCAGGACGTATATCCAATGCACCCAGTGCTTACATCGGTCCTAAAGCCTCTATAGGTGGAATGCTTACTGGCTATTTCAGCAATAGTTACGAAGGGCAGGAAGTTGTATGTAAATATTCCCGTCTATTGACTCGTCAGGATCACACGAATGAAATATCTGATACTTCCGATGATATATGGGACAATTGTTACAAGGCTATTAATGTGGCTAATAATGCTATAGTTAGTATCCCAAATATTAGCATGGATTCAGGCGTTGCCAGCCAGCTGACTGCAGAAGCTATGTTTTTCAGGGCATTCAACTATTTTTACCTGATAAAAACATTTGGTGATGTACCGTTATTACTCGAACCTTCGACATTAGAGAATCTGTACCCTGAAAGAACGGCTACCTCGACTGTTTATGAAAAAATAGAGTCGGACTTGAAAGAAGCGATAGCTGTTTTGCCGGCAGCAACATTTTCAGCCAACGGGCACCGTATTACAAAGTATGTTGCTGCGATGGCTCTGGCAGACGTATATTTTCATCAGGGAGACTATAGCAATGCTAAGACCTATGCTAAAATGGTAGTAGAATCACCGCACGCTCTGGTTACAAATACCGATTTGTCAAGCAGTAGTGCATTCAATAAATTGCGTTCTACAGACGACCTGGATGAAGTTATTTATTGTCAGGAATATGATGCAAGTATCCGCGATGGCAGTTGGTGGCCAACCTATGCATTTTCATCGTCGGCGACAGCCGTTTTTGGAACATACTCTATTTTCGAAAGAGTATATGGTCCAATTGACCAATTCTTAAATGTTTATGAAACTGGTGATCTTCGTATCCAGCCTAACCAGTTTTTTCATTGGAATTACACAAATCCCGATAACGGGAAAACCTGGACGGCTCCGGCAGGACAGGCCGGCTGCTGGTATTACTATGATGAAGATGCTTTGTTGAGTACTGGTAAAGCAACTAAAGATTGGAATTTTTATCGTTTGGCAGAAGCCTATCTGGATTATGCTGAATCAATAGCTCAAACAGATGGTGTGACCGATGAAGCAGCCAGCTATCTGGCGCAAATACAAGTACGTGCTAACACCGAAGGTGAAACAGTAGCACAAATCAAAGCCAGTTTATTGACTTTATCAAAACAGCAATTTATAGAGGCTTGCTGGACAGAAAGAATCCGGGAATTCCCGTTGGAGTTCAAAATATGGGATGATTGCGTCCGTACTATGAAATTTCCGGTTATTTCAACAACAGAAAAAGGCAAGGTATCGTATGTGAATTTGATCGGAACACAAAATGCGGCAGGTGCTACTTTTAAGGCAACTGATTTAGTATTCCCGATTTCATTAAGCGAATTACAACGTAATCCGAAATTGATACAGAATACAGGATATGCAAGTAAATAAGATGTAACATACAAAAGAGGCTGTCCAAAATGAAAAAGGACAGCCCTTTTCGTTTGTTGACTGTTTAAAAGTATAAAAGTTTAGACTTCGTCTGACAGTCTGGATAGGTTTGTCCTAACCAGACAAAGAGTTTTAAAGGGTACTCTTTTTATCGGGTTACCCGATAGAAGAGTACCCTTTTTATTAACCAAAAAGGATTACGACTTCAGGATAAGCCCATTCTGTTAAGTGAGCTTAAAAATGATTTAATCTCGCGCTATTATTTTGATTTGAACATTTAGAAAATACCAACGAAACTAAAATATTTTCCGAAGAAATATTCACTTTGTGAACTGGCTGAAATAACAGACACGACTAAAAATACCAGATGATTATATTTTAATTACCTTCCGCAAAAATGATGTTCTATTAGAGGATGAAATCACAAGATTGCAAAAAATTTTACCGACCTGCATTCTGACTATCTGATAATTGGATAACAAACCCAGATGTTCCGTGACTTTCAGATGAGAGGTGGGGTTTCTGTGAAAAGCAATATTGATGGTTGAATCGTGGAGTCATAGCAACTAAAATGAAAACAATGAAACGAGCCATGAGAAATTTTTTCTCACACATAGGGATGACTCTAAAATGGCGAGTTCCCCGCCTGCGTCGGACAGGCATCTGACAATTAAAAAACAAATTATAGACAGATGAAAATCATTCCTTCATTCCGTATTATCGGACTTGCGCTTGTGCATTTATGCCTGGCAGCTGGACTTTCGGCACAACAACAGGTGGTCGATTACGTCAATCCTTACATTGGAAATATCAGTCATTTGCTGGTGCCAACCTTTCCAACCATACATCTTCCGAACAGTTTTTTGCGGGTTTATCCCGAACGGGGCGATTTTACCGGCGATTTACTGCATGGCTTGCCTTTGGTGGTGACCAGTCACCGTGGAAGTTCGGCCTTTAACCTGAGTCCGTTTCAGGGCGATGAAAATGACCTAAAACCCGTTATTTCTTACAGTTACGATCAGGAAAAGCTGACTCCATATTCGTATTCTGTATACCTCGATGAGCAGCAAACAGAGGTCCAGTTTGGCCTTTCTCACCAGTCTGCCATGTACGAATTAAACTTTTCACAGGACCGTGCGGCTTACCTTATCCTGAACTCACAAAACGGTTCACTGAAGTGGGACGGGGAAGCAGTTTCCGGATTTCAATCGCTCGATGGCCATACGCGTGTTTATTTGTACCTGAAGCCAGAACAAACACCGGAAGGTGTTTCTGTTTTGAAAGAAAATGGCTTGGTAAACGGGAAGGAAGCTTCAGGTAAAAATGCTTGTGTTGTCCTGAAATATGGTAAAGGAACAAAAACTGTTCGTTTACGCTACGGAATTTCGTTCATTGATACCGATCAGGCCCGTAAAAATTTAAACCGTGAAATTCAGAATTATGATTTAAAATCACTTCAGGAAACCGGGCGAAAAATATGGAACGTATCGCTTGGAAAAATTGAGGTAACAGGCGGTTCTGAAGATGAAAAAACTATTTTCTACACCTCGTTTTACCGCACCTTTGAACGCCCGGTCTGCATTTCGGAAGATGGCAGGTATTACAGCGCGTTTGACGGAACCGTTCACAACGACAACGGAATACCTTTCTTTACCGACGATTGGATTTGGGATTCGTACCGGGCACATCACCCGTTGCGTGTGCTGGTTGATCCGAAGAAAGAAGAACAGATCTTGCATTCGTTTGTAGAAATGGCCGGACAGATGGAACACAATTGGTGGCCAACTTTTCCTGAAATTACAGGCGACAGCCGCCGGATGAACTCCAATCACGGTGTTGCTTCTGTGCTCGACGCTTACCGGAAAGGACTGCGTGGATTTGATCTGGAGAAAGCTTACGAAGCCTGCAAAGGTGCAATTACTGAAAAAACATTGGCGCCCTGGTCGGGAATGCCTGCCGGAGAGCTTGATCAATTTTACAAAGAGCACGGTTATATTCCTGCGCTGCATGAAGGCGAGGAAGAAACCATTCCCGAGGTAAACCGCTTTGAACGTCGCCAGCCGGTAGCTGTAACGTTGGGTACATCTTACGACGAATGGTGCCTTGGCCAACTGGCCGGTGAACTGGGCAAAAAAGATGATGCCGTTTATTTCGGCAAGGCTTCCTTCAATTATCGCAATTTATTTAATAAGGAAACTAAATTTTTCCATCCCAAAGACAAATACGGAAAGTTTATCGAGCCATTCGATTATCGATTTTCAGGAGGCGTTGGCGCACGCGATTATTATGGTGAAAACAATGGCTGGACTTATCGCTGGGATGTTCAGCACAATATTCCTGATTTAATTGATTTGATGGGAGGAAAATCTGAATTTGCAGAAAATCTGGATGCCTTATTTTCTACTCCGATGGGACGAGGGAAAAGAGAATTTTATACCCAGTTACCCGATCAAACCGGAAATGTAGGGCAATTTACAATGGCTAACGAACCATCATTGCATATTCCCTATCTGTACAATTATGCCGGCCAACCCTGGAAAACACAGAAACGGATTCGCTCCCTGCTTAACCAGTGGTTTCGCAACGATTTGATGGGAGTACCTGGTGATGAAGATGGCGGCGGAATGACCTCATTTGTGGTATTTTCGTACATGGGATTTTATCCGGTGACTCCCGGCATGCCGGTTTATAACATTGGAAGTCCGATATTCAAAAATGTTAAAATTCATCTGGAAAATGGAGATGTTTTCGAACTTGAAGCGAGGAATGCTTCTGCAGAGAACAAGTATATCCAGTCGGCCACTCTAAACGGAAAACCCTGGGAAAGACCATGGTTTAGTCACGAAGATCTGGTGAATGGGGGCAAGCTGGTCGTTGAAATGGGTCCGAGAGCTAACCGTAGCTGGGGAAGTTCGGTGAATGATGCACCTCCTTCGGGTACAGGCAGCAATTAAAATGCACTTAATTTGCATGGGCATCATTGAAGTTTTTTAACCAATCATTACGTTCATTTTTTTAATATTTATCTAAACCAATATAAAATGAAAACCTTATTGCTGAGCTTTTTGCTCTTTTCTTTGTATTCATTTGGGCAAGAATCTTCACCAGTCGATTTTGTCAATCCGCTGATGGGTTCCGATTCCAATTATTCTTTGTCGAACGGGAACACCTATCCGGCCATTGCCATGCCGTGGGGCATGAATTTCTGGACGCCACAAACTGCCAAAATGGGCGATGGATGGGTGTATGCCTACGATGCAACCCACATTCAGGGTTTTAAACAAACGCATCAACCTAGTCCGTGGATTAACGATTACGGACAGTTTTCGCTTTTCCCGATGACCGGAGAATTGAAAATCGATGGAGAAAAACGGGCCAGCTGGTTTTCGCACAAGGCCGAAACGGTAAAACCCTATTATTACAGCGTTTACCTGGCCGATTACGATCTGACTACCGAAATTACCCCAACCGAACGGGCTGCTATGTTCCGGTTTACTTTTCCTGAAAACGAAAAATCATGGGTGCTGATCGATGCTTTCGACCGGGGTTCGTACATCAAAATCATTCCTTCGGAAAATAAAGTAATAGGCTACACTACCCGCAACAGTGGCGGCGTTCCTGAGAATTTCAAAAACTATTTTGTAATTACATTTGATAAAGCATTTGCCGAAAGTCAGGTTTGGAGCGACACAGCCGTTGTTGCCGGAATTTCAGAATTAAAAGCCAATCATGCCGGAGCTGCAATTCGCTTTAAAACCAGGAAAGGCGAAAAAGTCAATGCCCGGATAGCTTCTTCGTTTATCAGTTACGATCAGGCCGAATTAAACCTGAAAGAACTTGGAGCAGACAATTTCGACCAGGTGTGCCAAAAGGGCAAAGAAACCTGGAACAAGCAATTGTCGCGCATTGCGGTTGAAGGCGGGACCACGGATCAAACCCGGACATTTTATTCGTGTTTGTATCGTACCATGTTGTTTCCACGCAAGTTTTTCGAGTTCGACAAAGACGGCAAGATGGTTCATTACAGTCCATACAACGGACAGGTTTTACCGGGAGCGATGTTTACCGACAATGGTTTCTGGGACACTTTCCGTGCTGTTTTCCCATTTTTCAACCTGATGGAACCTGCGTTGAACGCACAGATTCAGGAAGGCCTGGTAAATACGTACAAGGAAAGCGGGTTTCTTCCGGAGTGGGCCAGCCCCGGTCATCGTGATTGTATGATTGGATCGAACTCGGCAACCATTATTGCTGATGCTTACCTGAAAGGTGCCCGAGGATACGACATCAATACCCTTTACGAAGCCGTTCTGAAAAATTCAAAGACAGAAGGACCTCTGAATTCGGTTGGCCGCAAGGGAGTTGACTATTACAATAAACTGGGATATGTGCCGTACGATGTAAACATTAATGAAAATGTAGCCCGTACGCTCGAATATGCCTTTGCCGACTGGACCATTTATAAGTTGGCTAAAGAACTGAAACGCCCTCTGGCAGAAATCAATTTGTTTGCCAAACGCTGCCAGAACTACCGGAATGTATTCGATCCGGAAACCAAGCTGATGCGGGGCAAAAACGAGGACGGAACATTCCAGAAACCATTCAACCCCTTTAAATGGGGCGATGCTTTCACCGAAGGAAACAGCTGGCATTACACCTGGTCGGTTTTGCATGATGTCCAGGGTTTGATTGATTTGATGGGTGGCAAAAAGGAATTTGTCAGCATGCTCGATTCTGTTTTCGTGGTACCACCAATTTTCGATGATTCGTATTACGGTGGTGTGATTCATGAAATCAGGGAAATGCAGATTATGAACATGGGTAATTATGCGCATGGTAATCAGCCCATTCAGCACATGATTTACTTATACAATTATGCTGGTGAGCCCTGGAAAACACAGAAATGGGTTCGCGAAGTAATGAACCGGATGTATTTACCAACGCCTGATGGTTATTGTGGTGACGAAGATAACGGACAAACTTCGGCCTGGTATGTATTCTCTGCCATGGGATTTTATCCGGTAACTCCGGCCAGCGAACAGTATGTTTTAGGTGCGCCGCTTTTCAAAAAAATAACCATTAAGCTCGAAAACGGTAAAGAAATTGTGATTAATGCTCCTGAAAACAGCGCTGATAATAAATACATCCAATCAGCTAAATTCAACGGAAAAGATTACACCAAAAACTGGCTGAGCTATACCGAGTTGATGAAAGGTGCTGTGATTGATTTCAAGATGGATGCCACTCCTAATAAGAAACGTGGAACTGATGAAAAAGATTTCCCGTATTCATTTTCGAACGAGAAGAAATAAGAAACTCATATAAAAACCAAATCAACTTTACCCGATGAATCACAAGCGATTATAATCGCTAAAAGCCAGACGATTTTGATTCATTAATTATAAATCGACTATCATTAAATACCTTAAATCAATTTAAAAATTATCAATGAAAAACCGTTTTTATCTTCTCCTTATGGGAGTTCTACTTATGCCTGTTTTCATGTTAGCCCAGCCGCTGAATAACAGAGAAAAATACAATATCTCACAAGATAAGGTATTGTACACCATTGGATATGCTCATCTCGATACCGAATGGAACTGGGAATACCCCAAAACCATTAATGAATACATTAAAAACACGATGGAGGACAACTTTAAGCTCCTCGAAAAATATCCGGACTATGTATTCAACTTTACCGGATCGCGACGCTACACCATGATGAAAGAGTATTATCCGGAAGATTACAAAAAAGTAGGCGAATATATCAAGCAGGGTCGTTGGTTCGTATCGGGTTCTTCGGTTGATGAAGGAGAGGTAAACATTTCTTCCTCCGAATCAATTCTCCGACAGGTTCTCTACGGAAATCTCTTTTTTAAAAGAGAGTTTAATAAACAGAGTTACGATTATATGTTGCCTGACTGTTTCGGATTTGTGGCCACCTTGCCGTCTGTATGGAATCATGCAGGTCTGCTTGGATTTTCCACTCAAAAACTAACCTGGCATTCAGCAAATGGGGTTCCATTTAATGTAGGTGTATGGGAAGGTCCTGATGGCAAAGGCTTGCTTGCCGCACTAAATGCCACCAATTATGGAGGTCATGTGGAGGAACGTCTCGATAAAGATAAGGCGTGGACAGACCGGATAAACAGCGACATCCGCGAATACGGCATTTCATTTGATTATCGTTATTACGGCACAGGAGATATTGGCGGAGCTCCAAGAGAAAAGGATGTGAATAACGCCGTGAATAGTATTAAACACGATGACAGCAATTTCAAAGTGGTATTAACTTCTTCAGATCAGATGTTTAAAGACATCACTCCTGAACTGCGCGATAAACTTCCAACATACAAAGGCGATTTGCTTCTTACCGAACACAGCTCAGGATCAATGACATCCCAATCGTTTATGAAACGGGCTAACCGCAAGAACGAACAACTGGCCAAATCAGCAGAAAAATTAGCTTCAATTGCGGATTGGCTGGGAGCTGCAAGCTATCCGGTAACAAAACTAAACAACTCCTGGGATTTGGTTCTGGGAAGTCAATTCCACGATATTCTTCCTGGCACATCAACCCCAAAAGCTTATACGTATGCATGGAATGACGAATTCATTGCATTAAATGGGTTTTCCGAAGTATTGAAGAATTCGGTAAGTGCTATTGCTCAAGGGTTAAACACCCAGGGTGAAGGCAAAGCAGTTGTCGTCTATAATCAGGTAGCAATTGCCCGCCAGGATGTAGTAACCGCAGATCTCACCTACAGCAAACTTCCTGCTGATTTAGAAGTAGTCAATCAAAATGGCATCGTTATTCCTTCCCAGATTATTGCTGCAAAAGGAAATAAAGTAAGTCTTATTTTCCTGGCCAAACTTCCGTCTGCAGGCCTTTCGGTTTTTGATGTTCGTGAAACAAATAGTAAAGTTTCCAAATCGACCCTGGAGGTTACCAACCAGACCCTGGGAAACGACTATTTCAAGGTGACGATTGATGAGAATGGCGACATCTCAAGCATCTTCGACAAAACAGCACAAAAAGAAGTTCTCTCAAAACCAGCTTCACTCGAATTCCTGAAAGAGAATCCAACAGAATGGCCAGCTTGGAACATGGACTGGAACGATCGTAAAAATCTGCCGATCGATTTTATGAATAAAGACGTGAACATTAAAATTGTTGAGCAGGGTCCGGTACGTGTTGCTCTCGAAGTGACCAAAAAAGGACAGAACTCTGAAATCACACAAATTATCAGTCTTTCAGCAGGCGATGCAGGAAAAAGAATTGAAGTCTGCAATAAAATTGATTGGCAATCCAAAGAGGTCAGTCTAAAAGCAGCATTTCCAACTACGATTAGCAACGAAGAGGCAACATATGGTCTGAATACCGCCGCAATTAAACGTTCTACCAACAATGAAGTAAAATACGAAGTACCCTCACGTCAATGGTTTGACCTGACCAACCGGTCAAATAACTTTGGTGTCTCTATTCTTGAAGATTGCAAATACGGTTCGGACAAACCCGACAATAACACGCTGCGCCTGACCCTGATGTACACACCAAAAGCAAATAACTATGTCTACCAGGGCTCTCAGGATTGGGGAATTCATAATTTCAATTACGCCATTTATCCCCATGTAGGCGGTTGGGAATATGCAGGAACTCCATGGCAGGGTTTCTTCGTCAATGCACCACTCATTGGCTTCGAAACAACGAAACACGATGGCCGCTTCGGGAAAGAGTTCTCAATGGTTAAACTAAATACCGACAAAGTAGACGTAATGGCCTTTAAGAAAGCGGAAGAAAGCGATTATTACATTGTTCGTGTGAACGAATTATATGGAAAATCAGCCGATGATGTCTCTGTCAGTTTCCCTGGTGAAATTAGTGATGCCTATGAAGTAAACGGACAGGAACAGAGAATTAGTGAAGTTAATTTCGACAACGGTACACTCAACTTCGACATGACTAAATTTCTGATCCGAAGTTTTGCCGTTAAATTTGAAAAACCGGCACATGCCTTCTCTTTACCTGATCAGAAAAGTTTGGTTATTCCTTACAACGAAGATGCGATCAGTTTCGACCGCAACCGCACTGACGGAAACATGGCAAACGGATTAAGCCTGTCTGCAGAACTGGTTCCATCCGAGATTACCAGTGAAGACATCAGCTTTAAAATGGGGGATACTGCTAATGGAGCCAAGAACGTAGTTTCAGCAAAAGGTCAGAAGATCTTGCTTCCTTCCGGTGAATTCAATAAGCTTTATATTCTGGCCGCCGCCACTAAAGACACACAGGGCAAATTGAAAATCGGGAACCAGACAATCAATCTGGACGTTCAGGACTGGACTAGTTTCATTGGACAGCATTATGGACGAACTTTAACGGATGATGACACCAAGGTGACAGAAATCACCAACGCATTCGTTAAACGCGATAATATTGCCTGGTATGCCTCTCATTGTCATTCGCCCAAAGCCAACGAAGCTTATCAGTATAGTTACCTTTACAAGTACGAGATCAATATACCCAAAGGAGCTAAAAGTATAATCCTTCCGCAAAATGCAGATATTAAAATATTTGCCATCACAGTGGCTAATAAAACCGCCGAAGACATAACTCCTCTACAGGTGCTTTATGATGATTTTAATGGCAATAAATCTGTTCAGTTAAGATAATTGTATACACACTGAATAAACTGACAGCCCGGAACTCTTCTAAACATAGAGTTTCGGGCTGTTTTTTCTTTACAACCCTACAGGGTAAGATTATCTAACAAATGTCAAACTCAGACCAGCCATTATTTCAAGTAGTTTTTACACTAATTTTTCACCTATAATTCCAACTAAAAATCCAAAAGTTGCTCCTAAAGATGTCAAATAGTTTTTCTCAAATTTACTTTTCGGAATAATATCCTGAATCAGTAAATATAAAATTCCACCACTGGCAAATATCATTAAATGTGCAGTTAAGTTATGATATTCGCTTAAAATAAAATGACCTATCAAAGCTCCGATAATTCCGAAAAAACTTAATAAGAAAAATATAATCAGCGTTTTCTTTGCCGTAAAACCACTCTGTACTAAATCTCGATAAGAGTTAAAGACTTCAGGTAAATTTTGAAGTCCAATAAATACAGCTAAAAGTGTAGCCATATTTGGATCAAGGGCAATAACTGCTCCCAATACAATCGATTCAGGTATAAAATCCATCATCATTACCAAAAGAGTAGCGGTTTGTCCACCTTTTTTAGCCAAATATTGATCTAATAGCATAAATACAATTGCACCAACTAAAAAAGAAAAAGCCATTGGTAACAATTCTAACTCTTCCATTCCTTTCGGAATCAGAACTAAAGCCAATGCAGATAAAATAATTCCGGCCCCAAAAGACATTAGAGTGTGAGTTATTTCATATTTCACAGGGGTCTCTTTGATGTGATGGTTAAAATATTTGGCTAATATTCCTCCTATAAAAACAGTGACTCCAGCAATTCCTGAAATTAATATGAGCTTTGTAATCATATTTTAAAGTGACATTTTAGTTTATTCCAAGTGACTGTTTAAATTTAACAAAGAGAGTTTTAATTTCGATTAAAGAACTTGTCGTTCAGCTTTATAGATTGCACTTCAATAAAAAGTACTATTTGAGAAAACACGGAGATCACAGAGAAGAAAAAATCGCTTTGCGATTTTAAGCTCAGTGTACTCTGTGTATTCTCTCTATAAATGAAAAACAATACTTTTGAAATCTTCAATTCAACCTGGCATTTGCTATGGATTAATACTATTTCTCTGTGTTTAAACACTTTTAATTCTATTTTTAACAGTTTCTAAATCATTTAATCTTTCCAGAATGGTTGGTAACATTTGGCTATGACCGCGTGTTTCCTGCTGGCATTTGTTTCAATTCATAATTGGTACTTCTTCCGGCTTCTCCCTATTGTAATATATTTTTCTCTATCAAATCATTAATATCCCAAATTGCGGTATCTTTTGAGCATCTGGCAATCTGTTCGTGTCATTTTAAAATTTATCGTTGCATATCATGCGTCAAATAAATGCCTTATTCGTTGCAGAGCGCTTCATTTTTTTGCATTAACCCAACGATTGGTGAATATTGATAGCGGATTCTCAAAGTTATTTTATGTCAGCATATGGGCTAGAAGATAAGCGGCTTCTCAATACTGGCATACCACCGAGCCCGCTTTTAAATTTACACATTGTTAGAGATATGTGCTTTATTGGTTCTTCAATCCATTTACTAAATCGTGGTGAACCCCACATTATATAGCTTTTATTTTACACTGGCATTTTATATCTTAACAAATTCCCGGAAATTGTTTCTATCTATTAAAATACCTTTTGCTTTGTATGTTTCGATAAATTTATCTGGGATTTTTATTTTTTTATTTTTCCATTTAAACTCATATCCAACGATTTCCCCATTTATTTCTTCAACCAAATCAATTTCCTGTTGCTGTTTTGTTCTCCAAAAATACATTTTAGAGAATGTGTCTTTATAGGTATTTTGTTTAAGTCTTTCGGAGATTAGAAAATTTTCCCATAAAGCCCCTTTGTCAATCCTTAAATCCAATTGACTAAAATTGCCAATAATCATATTTCTGATACCGTTATCGTAGAAATATATTTTTCTGTTTTGTTTTATCTCGTTTCTCAAATTTCGGCTAAAACTATTCAGTCTAAATACGATATATCCCTTTTCTAATATTTCAATGTATTTTTGAACGGTAACTTTATTTATCCCAACAATTTGAGATAATTCATTGTAATTCACTTCACTTCCCATCTGCAGGGCAAGTGCTTGCAATAATTTTTCAAGAACTTCTGGTCTTCTAATATCTGAGAAAGCTAAAATATCCCGGTATAAATAGCTATTAACAAGGTTTTTTAATGTTTCTCTCTCTTTCCCTTGATTATTTATTACCTCAGGATAAAAGCCATACAATAAACGATTTTCCAATTGTTGTTCTGATTTTAGAAAGCCAATTTTTTTTTCGTATTCTTCCCATGAAATTGGGAACATTTCGTATTCCCATTTTCTTCCGGTTAAAGGTTCATTTAGTTCATTTCCTAAATCAAAAGAAGATGAGCCGCTTACAAATAATTGAACATCTTTAAATTGGTCAGTAATTATTTTTAAGGTTAAACCTATTCCCGGAATTCTTTGTGCTTCGTCAAGAAAAATGAATTTACTATCACCAATAAAAGTTCGAATTTGTTCTGTATTTGGATTTGATAACAGGCTTCTGGTAGTTGGGTCGTCAGCGTCAAGAAATAAATATTCTTTCTCTTTTAGGATTGCTTTTAAAAGTGTTGTTTTTCCGACTTGCCTGGCTCCTACAAGAACAATAGCTTTTCCGCTATTTATTTTTTCTTTAATTGTATTTTCGAGTGTTCTTGAAAACATTATTTTTATTTCAAAGATACAACATGTCATTGCAATATCCAAAAGTCATGACTAAAAGTCATTTAGATGTATCGATAGGCTTTGTTTATGCTCGTATAGAGCGGTTCATTTAAGAATAGTTGCCGATTGCATGGTACTTTCCTGTCAAGTTACAACAAAGTTGAAGCGGGCTACAACCCTTGAATTTACTACTATTTCGGCTATTATTTTTATACATTTATTAGCAACAGTTTATATTATTCATCCCTTACTGCATCAAGAAATTCGTCTTCGTCGGGAATTGTAACAAAAGAACAATAAATTGAGTAGGCTGATTGATCATTTTTCACGTTCTGTTTATATTCTGTTTCGAAAGCTATTTCAGCGACAATTGTTTTAGACATTGAGATTGACCGTTCTCTAGATTCATTAAAAGACCACTTGTCTTTGCCTGTATCATAATCGAGGGAACTCTCATATATATGTTCATATTCAATTGTTGCAGAAAAATAGATGTCAAGTTCAAGTTGAAAAATAGTTTCATTACTATCAATATTGTCTACTACTATCGATTCATCATCAAAAAAAGTGAAATCCTCAATCTCAATTTCATTTACTTTTATTCTAGAGAACCATTCGTCTTCGATTTTGTCTTTAAAACGTTTCTCTATTTCAACTTGAATTCTCTCTTTAGATTCTTTGAAAATTTTTGTTAACCACTTAGCTCTGGCATTTTCAAATTCATTCAATGTGTTAAGTATGCTTCTTAATTTATTAACAGGCAGTAGCTTGTCTGAGACATACTCTTTCATATCCATATCATTACCTAGTACATATATTAGGCATTGATTCTTAATACACCAATTCTCAATCGCAGAAAGTACTATCGCATCAGGAAATTCATATTTTTTCTTCCCTAAGCCAAAGGGTTTCTCCTTATTGAAGTATTTTGTAATTATCTCTTTGAGGTTTGCCTTGTTGTAAGGTATAATATGAATCTTACCGTACTTAATAAATTCATCTAGCTCTAAAATTAATTTGTTAAAGTCAACCTGCAAATCTAATTTAGGTAAATCAATATATTGTTTATATTCATCAACGTTTTTTAGTATTCGGCTTTTTCCTGCAATAGTTTTTTTAAAACGATTTATTTCATCTTGTGCATTTAATAAATCCTCTCTGATATTAGATTTTATCTCATTGATTGTGATTTCGGTAAGGTAGATCTGTATTATTCCTTTATTTCCAAATTCGGCTAATCTCTTTAAGTTCTCACTTTCAAAGAAGTTATTTGCAACAAACGCTTGAGTGTCAATAAATATATTTCGTGTCTTGAGCATCTTTCTTTCTTTGTTTGTTTGTTTGTTTGTTTGTTAAATTGTTGCCAACGGAAAATTATAAGTGTAGCAGTGGATTGCGTGAGATTCTCTGTCATGGTAATGACGAGAGAATGAGCGGGAATCCGCCGCTGGCAGACCACTGAACCCAATGTTACATTTATAAAATGTTACCAACTGGCATTTATTTAGTCATTTAGTCTTTAATGTTCTTTTCAACATGGAAAGACTTTGCCCAGTTAAAATTAAGGTTTTTGATATCAGTCAAACACTGCTCAATTTTCACAATGTCTTGGCTGTCTATTTCAAAAAATACTGTCCTTTCAAGGTCAGTTTGTTGCAATTCATTAAACACTTTCATTTTTACAAGGCACTTTGTAAATCCAGAATTCAATTTGATGTAATAGTCTTCTTCAGATATAAACCTAAAATTTGTTTTTGATGATGATTGAGTCATTTTTTTCATTTTATCTTGCGCTGAGTCTTTGGTTAAGTCTTTTCATTTTCATAGGAACAACATAAATATAATCAATAACAGTTTTGAAAAATTCGTCAAGTAACTCAACATCCCAAATGTCCAGTTCATGACCCGAAGCGTGAGAACCTAAATTCCCAACTTCTCTTATAATTTTTACGAGTTCTTCATTTGTTCCAGGTAGTAAGCCTTTATTTTTAAGGTCTTTTAATTTGTCATTTAAAGTCCTGCCATTTGCTCCATTGTCGTTACAAATCATCTCGAGGCATTTTCGTATTTGATTTGCAAACGCATTAGGAACCTGTTTTCTTAGAAACCAGATTTCTTCATAAATCTTAATTATTTCTTCTGGTACAGGTTGTTGTTTTTCCAAAATTTGATGGTCTGGAATTCTTAGGTTAGGACCAATTGGGTAAAGTCTTTTATATTTATCTAATTCAATATCAATTTCATTGTCGAAACCACCAATTATATTTAGTCCCGAACACGTTGAACATTTGAAATTATAATAGTGAAAATCATTATTCACCTTTTCTAATTTCCCGTCCATAATAATCTCGTCATACATAATGTATGAAACATAGTGGTGAACAAGGACTTGTCTAGTTTCATTTCCACAATTATAACATCTAAGGATTTTTGTTGACTGTTCATTCATTATATGCGATTCTTATTTATGCTTGTTGGTAACGGTTGGTACATGTTGTCGGGGCGGATTTCGGGGAGCGTTCCTGTCCGAAGGACACGGAACTGCGAAACGAGAATCCGCAGTTGGCGTACCACCGAACCCCGCCCTGCAATATGTACATTGTTAGGCACTGGGTTTTTCTGCTATTTCAATTCCTTTTTCCTCAAATAATGATGGTAATGTCCATCCATATTTTATATCAAAAAACATGTTAAATGAAGCAAGTTGGTCTTGTACAGCCTGCATCATTTCTTGCTCCGTTTTAAATTTTTTCTTTTTCAATTGATTACCATTAATTACGTTTTGGTATTCATCAAGTAATTCATCCAATTGGTACTTTCCACTAGCAAGTTGCTCATGCATAACTAATAAAGTGTCAATATGTATGATTGTGGGTTTCCTAAGATTTTTGGTTGATAATCCAGTTTTCTCAATTTCGTCTTTTTCTAATTCAAACCAGATGTTGATAAGGTTATTTAATCCCAAAATGTCAAGTTGCCTATTATGAAGTAAAATTATTGGATAGATTCTAATTGAATTCGGTTTGTAATTTTTGTCTTCATTGAAATTACCATTAAGAAGGCTTTTGGCAAAATTAGTCAGTTGACGAACCGCTTTCGGAGATTCCTTTTTTCCATTTGTCTCAAAATATAGTTTTTCCTTTAAGGCTTTTTCATATTGTTCAAAGTCATAGCTTTCTTTTATATCAGCTCTTATCAATATATCTTTTGATTCAAAAAGAAATACTTTGTTCCCATTTCGAATGTAGTAATCTGGTGCTCCAGGAGTTTTCATTTGTTCTCCTGATAATTTGAAATATTTCTTTTCATAAGTCCGCTCGATAATTTTATACAGCAAATATTTTTCAGAAAATTCAAAAGTGATTAATTGTCGAAGCTTGATTTGTGATGTTTTATCGAATGCATCATTAATCTCCTTTAGTAAGAAATAGAGCCCATTAAATATTTTTTCAATTGCAAATAGAGGAGATATTACACGATAACTTGTATCGCTTAATTTATACAAGGGATTGGCTCGAAGTGTTAAATAGTCGATGTCATTATCCACATAATCAATTTTAGAAACTACGAGGTTGTCAAGAAAGTCAATGTTTGATTCATAGTTTTCATCTTTTTTTACTTCCAACGTCATCGACCCCTCATGTTTAGCTGAAATTACGAAGAATGCAATTGGAAATATTTTTTGAAGAAAACCTTTATAATCTGTGACCCTAAATCTCGCATAAAAATTTTCTAAAAGTGTTTGCGATGAATCTTGTGTACTTAAAAACTCAAATAAGAATATTGCTTTTAGAATTTGACCAACAAATACTGATTTTAAATTATAATTTGAGATATCTGAAATTGGTAAAGAGTTACCGATGGCAAGGCAGATTAAATCAGGGTATTGGCTAAACTTTTTGGTTGATTCGATAATTAAATTGTCATTTTTATTCAGTTGAGTATTTAATGCCAAATAAATTTTAAATATCAGAATTTCAAGGTCTTTGTCGCTGATTTCTATATCTTCTTGATTTTGAGTTAAAACAGTTTCAAATAGTTTAAGACTAGTCCGAGGATTTAATATTCCAACAGTTTTTGATTTTTCCTTTTTGTATTGGACTGTTTTATCATTGATTTCATTCGCGAGCTTATTGTTTTCTTTCCCAAATAACTTTGATAAAAAATGTTTGTAGTCCTTAACTAATTCATTATCTGGATTAGCACTTACAAAATAGGATGCAACCTCGACCAATAATCTTTTAGGGATATCTTCAATTTTTGTGAGGTAGTCCTCACTGTTTTCACCCTCGAAAACTTTTTCAAAATCAATAATCTCAATTTGTGTAATCATTATGTTTTGAGTGTCATTTTAACCTTGTGCCTAACGTCCGTATATATTCACCTGAATTTATTCCTGTTTTATCCATCAACAGAGTTAAACATATTCCCCCAAATTGTCAGTGTATATTCACCTTTCTAAGGTTCGGGGGAAATCAGTTGATGTACACGTCTAAATTAGAACAATAAATTCAACAATATTCTTTTGTTAAGCGATTTTTATATTGCCGGAGTTAAATAACCTTGTGATGCCTCAACGAACCATTGTCGCAGCGTCATACTGAACTGGTTTCAGCATCGCTACATTAATGAGACCCTGAAACAAGTTCAGGGTGACTGGATTTAGACAGTTTAATGTTGACACCACACTGGAGAATGTTTTTATACGCTTGTTTAAGAATTCATTCTGAACGAACTTTTTGGGCTCGGCTCATTCAAAATGCTTTAAAGCTCGTTTTAGCTAAACGGGACCTCTTTGTTTTTACTCGTGTTGATCGGTTTTTGAGTGCCGTCGCTTCAGAAAATAATACACCGGAATACCTGAAAAAATCAGAATCATACCTATTGCAGCTTCGCGGGGACGTGTTACAATCGTGTTAACAAACAGGCCGATACAAAAGAGAATGAAAATGGCAGGTACATACGGGTATCCCCAGACTTTGTAAGGACGGTGAGCATCGGGCATCTTCCGGCGCAAAATAAAAACGCCCAAGGTTGTAGCACCATAAAATATAAAGACCGCAAAAATCACCATGTCTGTTAACTGATCGAAGGTTCCGGATAAAACCAGAACCGATGCCCAGATTCCCTGTGCCAAAAGAGAGTTGGAAGGGACGCTGTTTTTGTTCAGATTTCCGATACCCGAAAAGAAGAGTCGTTCGCGTGCCATGGCGTAATACGGACGGGCTCCCGTGAGAATACTGGCATTGGTGCAGCCCAGCGTTGTAAGCAGTATAAGTAATGAAATAAACAGTACTCCTCCGGGTCCCCAAAAACTCCTGACGGCCTCAACTGCTGCAATCTGATTGCCGGCATCGTTAATTCCAACCAATTGCGGAATGGAGAGAAGAGAGAGGTAGGTTACATTGACCAACAGATAAATAACGATAATGATGAAGACACCCATCACGATTCCTTTTGGAATGTTTCGCTTCGGATCTTTAACTTCTCCGCCTATAAATCCCACGGAAACCCATCCCTGATATGCCCAGAAAGCAGCCAGCATGGCTGTGTAAAATGACGAAAGAGAAACTGATCCATCGGTCAAATCGTTGACATTCATGAAATTTTCAGGTTTGACAGAAATGCTTGTCAATCCGAAGAAAACGATCACAAGCAAACCCGTTAAAACCATCAGTAAAATGGCTCTACTTGCCCATGCGCCACTTTTTAATCCGGAGATATTGAGCGATGTCAAAAGTAAAATCAACAGAATAGCTGTTAGTTTCACCCCAAAATCCTG
This sequence comes from Prolixibacteraceae bacterium, assembly GCA_035648135.1. Lineage (GTDB taxonomy): Bacteria > Bacteroidota > Bacteroidia > Bacteroidales > Prolixibacteraceae > Aquipluma. The sequence continues at coordinate 65,568 of DASRMB010000014.1, read as the reverse complement.
AAAAGGATAAAAAACTCCTCCTATAGTGAAATCCTGAAGCGAGTGAAAAATCTGAGGCAATGGAACAATGCTGTTAAGCGATTGAGCAAAAACATAGGCCAGCGACGAGATTGTCGCAGTTTGAATGATCGTAAACAGCGACCAGCCATATAAAAAGGCAAAAAAGCGGTTGTAAATCTTTTTCAGGTAGACAAACTCTCCGCCGGTATCGGCCAGTAAACCGGCAACTTCAGCATTACTGAGAGCACCAAAGAGCGTGATAATTCCACCTACGACCCATGCCATAAGTATCCATACAGATGAGTGAAGTTCTGCAGCCATGGGCGCTATTTTCTTATATACTCCTGACCCAATAATGTTTGCAACGACAAAAATGATAACGTAGCCCAGACCGAACATCCGTACCAGATTCCTTTGATTGCCCATAAAAAGCTTTAGAAGGTAAATATGCCTCCTAAATTAAGAAATAAGTTAAGAGACTGTTTATATTTCCCGGAGGGAAAGTATATGGGTAGAAAAATTGAAGTTTATAAGTATTAATTAAGCTGTATTGTTTCTTTTGCATCTTCTTTAAAATCGTGTATAATCGCGATCAGACAAGGATTCCGGATTGTAAAATAACAGGAATGCAAATAATAATCTTCCGGCGAAAGTAAGCTTGATAAAATCAGTTTTATTGGTTTCAGAAAATGATGAAAAAAAAATCGTATTTTTAATCCCTAATTATTTACGACTTATCTGGCGGTTTTTATTATGAAGATTAATATCGATGTTGGAGGTTTCAGCGAGAATAAGCAAAGTGTTGATTTTGAGCAATACAGATTGTTGGGTACATTCGATTTCAGTAAAATATTAATTAGCATTATTCTGATATTGAGTGGTTTTTCTATTCAGGCTCAATGTTCGTTTAAACCAATTGGGCATCGGGGCGGCTCGTCTTACCATTATCCTGAAAACACCCTGGTTTCTCTTGAGCAAGGTTTTATTGAAGATATTTATGCTGCTGAGGTTGACGTTCGTTTTACTGCGGACAACGCTCTGGTTTTAATGCACGATTCATACATTGACCGAACCACCAATGGAATCGGTGATGTAGAAAATCTGACTTTAGATTACCTGAGAACACTGGATGCCGGAAGTTGGAAAGATCCCAAATATGCCGGGACACCCGTTCCTACCTTGAAGGAGGCTCTGTTGCTGGCTAACCAATACCACAAGAAGCTATACTTGAACATGAAGGTATTTGCACCTGAATTAATAGCCAGCACTTTAAAAGAGGCTGGAGTTGCTGATGATATTATTTTACTTGATCCGGATGATTTTACAAAAGTAGCAACGTATCATGAGATTCTCCCGAACACTCCGCTGGTCTATTTTGGCGCACTTCCTGAAGTTATCGACGATCCGGTTTTTTATACCTTCCTGAAGGATAACGGAGTAATCGCCATTGAAATTCCAGCTGATTATATTTACAACTCAGACAACAACAGATTTGAGCAGTTGCGGGATGTTGCTCATTCATATCAGCTTGAATTATGGGCCTATACCGTAAATGATCCGGCCTATTTTATGTTTTTAAAAGAGTTTGGAATTGATGCTTTGGAAACTGACAGGCCTTCGGAGGCTTATCAGGTTTTTTGCAACAACTCGTCAGGTGGATATTTCCCCGAAAAGCGAATAACTGCTCAATGGGATTTTAATCAAAACTTATTTGGAACCATAGGTTCAAAATTGGTGCTGATGGGAGATAACAGTGTTGCCAATCAACAAATTGAATTTGGGACAACTCAATCTTTTAATTTAAGTTCGATTGAAAATAATACGGTAAATATTGCCCGTATTCCTGCTTTCGATTCGGAGCATGCGTTACGTTTTTTTTCGAACATTGCTCCTGAAGGGATTCCCGGAGGGCTCGATTGCGACAATACTTATTCATTGATTTTCGACATCTTAAAACCAGCAGGAGAAAATCAATATACCTCAATTCTGCAAACCAGCAATAACAATAGCGATGATGCCGATTTTTTTCTTCTAGGAGAGAATAACAGTTTTGGTATTCAGGAACAGTACAATGGCAGTTTTGCCGACAGTACCTGGGTTCGGTTGGCGCTGGTCTTTGATTTATACAAAGACAAACTGGATGAGTATCTGGATGGTAAATATGTTGGGACAATTTTACTTACTGACAGCAAAAATGGCCGCTTCTGTTTAAATAATAACTGGGGCGTGCAATCTTCAAACCTTTTCTCCGACAATGATGGGGAAACGAATCCTGTTTTCGTGAGTAGCATCCAGGTCAGAAATTATGCAATGAGTCCGGATGAAATTGAGTGGCTGGGAAAACCCACAGCAACTAAAATCGATCAATCAATTTTAAATGGTTCAACCCTGCTTTGTCCTGAATTTGAGAGCGACATAACATCATCTCAAGATGAAAATACGTATAGCCTTCATATTTGGGCGGGCGATACTGTAAATTATAAATGGGAAATGAATACAGGAAACGGATGGGAACGCATTACGGGGAATGCCTTTCTAAACAGTGCTTCATCGACGCTCAAAATATTAAATACCAGCGATCTGTCAAATAATCTAAAATTCAGATGCATTGCATATAACGATTGCCAGTCAATCTCGAACGAGTTTCTTTTCGAAGATTTGCAAACAGGTTTAAAATTTCCTGTTCGCGACCAAAATGTTTATCGAATTTACCCCAATCCTTCAAGTGGGCTTGTAACCGTCGATTTAACTGAAATTGCTCAGCCTGTTGATGTTAAAGTGTTTACCATTCAGGGGATTCAAGTATTTCAAAAATCATCTGTCTACGGAAAGATTCAATTGAAACTGGATAAGGGTACTTATTTTATTCAGGTTCTGAATCAGTCAAAAACGGAAGTCAAAAAGCTGATGATTATTGATTGAGAAGCAACGACATTCTATTAATTTCAGGTTTGTTCTGATTGTGTTGCTTTAAATAAAATCAGAAATCTATTCATTCCTTTTGGTATTTTTATACTGAAAATTTAAAACGAAGATCATGCTTAAAGACCTTATTCTGAAAAACCGCAGTTACCGTCGATTTTATCAATCTGAAAAAATAAGTCAGAAACAATTACGTGAGTGGGTTGATCTGGCGCGCAATTCCGCTTCGGCCCGAAATGCACAATCGTTAAAATATATTTTAAGTACCGAAGAATCGTTGAATATTCAGATTTTTGATCAGTTGGCGTGGGCAGGATATATTACCACATGGGAAGGACCATCAGAAGGTGAACGCCCCTCGGCTTACATTGTCATATTGAATGATACACTTATTTCAGGAAATTATTTCTGCGACGATGGAATCGCCATGCAAAGCATGTTGCTGGGTGCAGTTGAAGCCGGCTTTGGCGGTTGCATCATTCATTCGGTTAACCGCAAAAAGTTGCAGAAAATTCTGAATTTAACTGATCAATACGAAATTCTGTGTGTTTTGGCACTCGGGAAACCAAAAGAAACAGTCGTTCTGGAAGAAATGAAGGACGGCGATGTGAAATACTGGCGCGACGAAAACAAGGTTCATCATGTTCCAAAACGGGCGTTGGATGAACTGATTTTGGAGATTCATTAGTCACAAAGACACAAAGACACAAAGACACGAAGAAAGAATATTACTTCGTGTCTTTGTAACTTCGTGGCATTTAGATAGCTATTGAAATTTAATTTCTATTTCTCCGGAATTCAAACCTTCGGCACTTGCTTTAACTTTTAAGACTCCGGCAGTTTTACCGGCCATCAGCAGAATCGTTGAAATACCAGCTTCGGCTTTTCTTGGATTATCGCCAATCAATTCCGCATCGCCTTCAATAGTGAAGGTTACAGCCCGAATATCTTCCGGGATAAGGGTTCCGGCTGAATCTGTAACCGAGGCATAAACAAACACGACATCATTCTTTCCGGCCTGAAGTTCTTTCCCGCCTAAATCAACATTCACTGTTATTCCGGCAGGTTCAGCAGGTGTTTTTACTTCAGTTTTTACAATTTCTTTTCCTGAAATAAATCCTTTGGCTTCCAGTTTCCCGGCAACAAATTTCAGGACAGAGAAAGTAAAGGGCGGATGTTTTAAATTGGTTGAATTCCTATCCTGATCGGGTTTCTGGCGGGCAACTACTTTTCCGTTGAGCGACAATTCAACTTCGTCGCAATTGCTGTAAACTTTTACATTTTTGAATGTTGGATCGTTCCAGAAATTGGCAATGTAAATCATCGGTTCAGTTTTTTTTGCCTGACTGGCGTAAAAGTAAAATGCAAACTTTGGTAGCCTGAAAATATCCATAATTCCGGAAGATTCAATGTCGGGCGCATATCCACGTTTGTAGTCGAACATCAGCCAATTGGCATCGCCTACCGCCGGACCGTTCAGATTATCGTTGTACGATTCCTGGTAGTTGAGCGCCTGCTGTGCCAGCCTTTTCTGACCAAACCCGCGCAATTGGCGAGAATTACGTTCCTCCGTCTGCAAATCACCATAAGCAGTCTGATTGAAACCGGCATTCTGCGCATAATATTCCCAATCGCCATATTCGGCAATCAGGATGGGTTTGTCTTTGGCATATTTGTTCCAGTAGTATGGTGGTTTGGAATGTTGCCGCGCCGGAATAAACACATCATACACATCGTCCATCCAACCACAGGTATAAACATCAGTAACCGGCAATTCTTCGTGTACAGCCTGATGCGCTCGTTGCATATATTCTTTTGGCATTCCGGATTCGTTCAGCGAAGCTTCCCACAAAATAATGGACGGATGGTTGCGGTCGCGCCGAACCATTTCGCGTACATCGCGGATGCTGTTATTCTGAAATTCGTCGCCACCAACAAATTGCCAGCCCGGAATGGCATCCATCACCAGAATCCCAAGTTCGTCGCAGGCAGCCAGAAAAGCCGGCGATTGCGGATAATGTGAACACCGCACAAAATTGAATCCGGCCTGTTTAATTTTCCAGGCATCGCGGTATTGCGCATTGTCAGACAGCGCATTGCCAATGTACGGATATTCCTGATGGCGATTTGTTCCGCGAAGTTTTAGACTTTGACCATTCAGCACAAATCCATCCTTTGCCGAAAACGAAAAAGTTCGGATTCCAATATTTTCTTTAAGCGAATCAACCAATTGATTATTTTTAAAAAGCTGAATATTTAAATGGTAAAGATTCGGACTATCTGGTGACCATAATTCAGGGTTTTCAAGCTTGAATTCCTGATTAAATTGATAATGGTCCCGTACTGAAATATTTTGTTTTGCAGTACTTTCAGAAAAGACCGTTTTCCCTTCAGTGTCGGTCAATTTAATGTGCAAAAATGCAGACTGCGCACCTTCATATTTATTTTCCACATCAACCTTAACATTGATTTGGGCTGATTGCGCTGTTACATCACTGTAAGTAACCATCAATCCTCCTCCTGCAACCCGGTCGGCGGTAATCGGATCAGAAATATGCAATTTATCTTTTATTTCGATGGTCACATTTCTGTAAAGTCCGCTGTAATAATTGAAATCGAGGGTGGCAAGTGGTTTGCCGGGTGGAACCAGCGGATTATCGCGGTTATCAAGCTCAACCAGAACACAGTTTTGTTTCCCGAATTTAACTCTGTCCAACTTCACCTCAAATGGCAGGTATCCTCCCAAATGAGTCTGAACCAGTTCACTGTTAAAATAAATTTTGGACACCTGCATGGCAGCCTCAAATTTTAAAAACACCAATTCGCCGTCAAACTGTTCGGGAACGGTGAAAAACTTGCGGTAACGGACAATTCCCTGCCATTGTTTATCCGGAGAATCAACCGGTTCGATGTTGGCTGTGTGTGGTAAATTTACCTTTTGCCATTGGGTGGTTTCCTGATCTTTTTTCTGAAATAGATCGGGAGAAATACTGTCAGCCGGATCTTTCACAAATTCCCATCCGGAATTAAAATTTCCAACTTCAGTTGAGAAAAGTAATGGTGCCGTTTTGAAACAGGATGCAACCAGCAAACTCAGCAGAAACAGGTTAATGATTTTTCGGATATTCATTGTATTTTGATTTAAAAATATTTGCACTTGTGATGTATATTCAATTCATGTTAAGATTTACTTTCATCCCCTTAAGTATTATCAATTTCGTTACTTTCAATCTCATCATTTTTCTTCAAACTGAAGAATTTTAGAAATTAAAGTATTACTTCGATTCTGGAAATCGTGACAATAAATCCCATAGGGAAGATATTATTAAATTTGACTGCATCTATCATCTATTCAAAAAAATTCCGATTTCACTTTGCTATTTAATAGGAATACCTCATATAATCGATAGATGGAAGCGCATTTCCGGCAAAATCGAAAAACGTACAGTTTTCCCAGGGTGAGCCGGTTCCCCATTGGGTTTTTGCCTGCGAACTAATGTAGGCGGGTTCCCAATACATGATTCCGGAACCACCTGCATTAATCACATTTTTAGTCAGATCGACCAGTAATTTAGCCTGACCCTCTTTCGTAAACGGACATCCTGACAGTGGAGCCTGACTTCCAAAAAGGTTATTGTATGAATCATTTCCTTCAGTCGTCCAGGGATAAGCAGTTTCCAGAATCATTACCTTTTTGTTGTAGTTGTTTTTTAGTTTGATAATCAGAGCCGGCAAATCGCTAAATCCATAAGTTGACCACAAAGGGTAATAGGACATTCCGATGATATCGAAATCAATCACTGCTCCGGAAGTATATATCTTTCCAAACCACCATTCCTGATTTTCAGGGCCGGCAACATGTAAAGCAATTTTAGTTTTGATAGTTGATTTTGCCGACACATCGCGAACTGCTCTGATTCCGCTGTTGATGACTGCCCCCAATTCCTGCCAGTGACCGTCGCAACCATTAAGGTCAGGGAATCCCTCTTTTGTATCAGTCATCATCAAGCCGCAATTGGTTTCGTTACCAATCTGAACCATTTCAGGCATTAAGCCCTTTGCATTCAGTTTGCTTAATACGGAATAAGTGTAGTTGTAAACAGAATCCTTCAACACCTGTAAACTGGTAATATTTTCCCAGGCAACCGGGGGTTTCTGATTACCAGGATCGGCCCAGGTGTCAGAATAATGAAAATCGAGATTGACTGCCATTCCCAATGCTTTGGCCCGTTGAATTGATTTTTCAACATCAGCATAACCGCTGTATAAATGCGTTTGCTCGCTTCCATACAGGGTTTTTACCCATACCGGATTATGCCACAGGCGTAATCTTACCATGTTTGAACCATGCTCTTTCATGATCCGGAACGGGTCGCGAATTATCGATGAATCGCGGTAAATTCCGCCATGGTCTTCAATTTCGTTGACATACGAAAGATCGACCCCCATTGCAAATTCATCGGAAGTAAAAAAGCGATATTTGGGTGTCGGTACCGGATTTTCTTCAGCCGGATTGTCCTTGCATGAAAAACATACAAACAAGAGAAGAACAAGAATAGATTGAATTTTCATAGTTGTTTTTAAACCGTTAATTACTTTGGAAGATTACTTGTTCATGAAATTCAAAATTTCTCCGGACACATCGAAATCAAACTGATATTCCGGAATCAATTGTATTTTTTTCACCTTGGCAACAGTACCTTCCTGCTTTGCCTTTTCATCATCAAAATAAACTCGTGACTGATTTTCAAGCGGATAAATTTCCAGTTTCAAGGACTGATTTTCAAGACTTGTGCCAAGTCGGTTTAAACCAATGTTCCAATCGGCACCACTGTTGAAATCGTCCGCAATCAGGTAATGATTCATATAGAGTCGGGCTTTGTCACCACTGTAGCTGACATTAAGATACATATTATTGAGAGTAACCAAATAATTATCAGGCAAAATCAAAGAATAGGAAACATGATCTTTCATCGGAGTATTCAGTAATTCTGAGGGATTCATTGCCTCGGCCTGTTTAAAACCTTTGTCTTTGATCAGGTAGGATGGATAAGTATAATCATCTTTCATCAGCCACGACTGATCACTTGTAATTTCAATCTGATCGGCGTTGAAATATTCAACCACCAATTTCGCAGCAAATGCTTTTTGGCCGGCCTCAAACGGAAAATCGAGCATCAGCCTATTTTCACCTTTCTGAACATACCCGGTAACATCAAGAATATTCATCGTTTCAGATGCCACATTCTGATTTACCCAAACCGAATTGACCTGCACGCGGCAAACCGATTGGGCGGCTAATATAAGCTCAGCTTTTTTGATTTTCGAAGGATTTCCGAGGCTGAACTCCTTCAGGAAAAAGCGGTGACGAAGGATATTGCTGTTGTCAAGCTTTTCAACAGCGCTAGTCTTCAGCCATTGCGCATTGTCCAACGGTTTCGGTTCTTTTAGTTTGATTTCGAATTTCTTTTCAGGAACAGAATAAGTTGAGGTTGTAAAAACATCCTCAGCAAGTTGGCCCACATTGAGCTGATTTATGGTGATGTTATTCGATTTGCTGAATGCATGGACTTGATTGCCATTCAAATACATGTTTGCATCGGACACAAAAAAGTACTTTTTCTCCATCGTTTTGAAAAACCATGCTTGTTTGGCTTCCTGCTTCGAAAGCACCACAATCGTTTGTACTGAGTTGTTCTTATCCTGAATGTTGATTATGCATTTCAACCCGGGTTGAAGTCCGGAAATCAGGTATTTCCCATTGGACTGAGAAATTTTACCTGTTGATGAGGTTATTTTGTTGATTGTCGAAGCATCGAAACAAAACTCCGGACTGACAGCCGCGTCCTGAATGAAAATCCATTTGTCAGCCAGGTTGCACAAAGGTTGTGCTGTTGCGTATTTTAAAAGCGTATTTCCCATCCTGAAATTTATCGGCCAGATGAAAGTAGCGCTGTCGGCAACAATTATCGGTTGCGATGGAAAAGTCAATGTTTCATTCTTCAGCTTAATACTGAACTGTACATCTTTCTTTTCGCCTGAAATATTGTGGCGGCAATAATTGATTCCGAACAGGAAAGCCGAGTTGTTATCAGTTCTGACAACATATTGGAGGTCTTCCTTCTTTAGTGGAAACACAGGTTCCATCGGAGCCAGCATGTCTCCAAATTCATTCAGAAAATAGTGTAGTGTTTTAACCTCGAAATACGAACCATTCAGCTCGCCTGATTCGCGTATGGCTGCCTGAAAATCGTACGAAATCACCGGATTGGTGTTCCAATAGCCGGTTTCGTCTTTATTTTCTTCCATTGAGGTTAGGATTCCATGAGGATTTGAACCTCCGGCAAACATATAATATCCAGGCAAATTACTTCCGGAACCAATTTTAGCCATAATGAGACCCAAACCATCTTTCGAATCGATAATTAAACGGCGGTGTTCGGTGTTTTCAATCCCCACTCCCACTTCGCAGGTGAAATATGGGTATGCCGATAAATCGAGGTATTTTTTTTCACTTTTCTTCAGATCATTACCAATTTTATCGTCTTCGCGAAAGGCATTAAACTGAAAATTGTCACAAACCGAACTCCGGTTCAAATTATCGGCCCAGGGTTCATCGGGATAGGCTCCCCACAAAGGAATTACTTCCAGCGGAGGAACCGAACCATTCCCCCAGCCAGTCACCGTGTACATGGGAACATCCAGTCCATATTTTTGGGCTGTTTTTTTCAACCACAAAATGTGTTCTTCGCCTCCTTTTCCTCTTCCATATTCATTTTCAAGCTGAATGCCAACCACCGGTCCGCCATCTTTGTAGAGCATTCCTTTCAACTGAAGGGCAATCTGTTTGTACCATTCATCGGCGTACGACTGATAAACAGGATCGTTCGAGCGGTCTTTCAGATTCGTTTTCAGCAAAATCCAGTCGGGTGTACCTCCATTTCGAACTTCAGCATGACACCAGGGCCCGATGCGAGGATACACCCACATGTCGTGTTTAGCACACAGTTTTACAAATGCGCGGAAATCTTTGTTATCGCTCCAGTCGAACTGCCCTTCAATTTCTTCGTGATGAATCCACAAAACGTAAGCTGCAACAATGTTGATGCCGCAGGCTTTCATCTTCAAGATGACATCTTCCCACTGGCTTTTAGGAATCCGTGTATAATGAACTTCGCCCATGACCGGAATAATTGGCTTTCCGGCTAAAGTCATGTACCGGTTATTTATTAATATTTCTTTGTCTGAAGGTCCGGGATTACCCATATTAAGTAACCCGGTTTTAACTTCGGTATTTACTGCTGAGGCATCGAGAACGTATGGTTTTTGCGCTTCAGACCACAAACTAAAATTTAATAAAATAAGGCTGATTAAAAGAGACTTCATGATTCAGTTATTTAGTCAGATTAATGAGTTTAAAAGTAAGTTTAAAAGTAAACCTTCCCAATAAAATAAAGCCAGCTTGCTGTTACGACGGCGTGTGTCAATATATTGGAAATATTTACTCATACTTGATATTTTTCAAAATTTAAAGTCCAGTACAACTGTTCCGATTTCAATTTCCGGATTGCTGGTATATTTTCGATTTTCCTCAGGCCGAAGCGATACCAAAAGTCTTTCTACTTGTTGCAGGATGATTTTATCGCCGTTTCCTCCACGCCCGGTTGCAGGAGCCATCCAGTAATCCCATTGTTCCGGAAATGCTTGCGGAAGTTTTACTCCCTGTCCTGCTGTAAGTTCTTCTAAAGATACTCTGTACTCTTTCCAGCCCGCCGAAAGTTCCAGCTTTTTCAACCAGGTCGTTCCGTCAGCCTCTACCAGCGAAAGGAATGCAGTTCCGGGATGAGTGCCTTTTACTTTTAGACGGATACTTTTCACATTTGGCAGATTTAACAGTCGTGACTGTATACGATCTTTGACAATAAAAGAAGCAGTATAATCAGTTATCGTTGAATCAATTGTCATAGGGAGGCTCATGCTCATAACTTTCTGTGTATCTGGTCCATCAACAATTTTAAATAAACCATGGCGAATGTTATCACCAATTCTGGTAAACGACAATTGCCGGTAATCAGTTTCAGGAGTAAACAAAACAAGTGGAGAACGGGCATTTACCAATTGAGTCATATAATTGTTTTTATCCTCCGGATTTCGGGCATCTTTTTTCTCAAACTTCTGAACCAGGCCATTGGTAGTCAGTTCGATATAAAATTCCAAAGTTCCTTCCGCGAAAATTCCGGCAGGTATCAGGCAGCGATAGCTGTATTTTCCGGTATCGATAAGGTTAAATCGCTGAAAATCACCTTTTCCATTTATCCTTGCAAGCAACTCAATTTTTCCGGGAGTAACCGAATCTGCAACCTGAATGTTGATGTTGACCGGCTGTTCAATGGGATATTCCGGAGCAACATGAACCGAAACCTGAGTCGGTAATTTTTGGTCGGCCGGGCAAATAAATTCGGTGAATCCAATCTGTCCGACTTTTTCGGGCAAACTGTTTTTATCAAATGCTCCGGAAGTCAATACATAAACACCGGGACGAATGGAGAATTCACCGTTTTCCGTTTTTCCGGCGAATTCATTGCCGGCATTGACAGGATAAATACTAAACGATTTGCCCAAATCAGGCAAAATAATATCCATTGGCTGCTCTTTACTGATGAGACGAATTACAACACGGGGATCGCGCCGAACACCAAAAGGATCTTCCACCGTTAATGCGTCCGGATAAACTTCGAGCCTCCAAAGGCCATCTTTCACCTTATCCAGAAAATAAATTCCAAGCCCTTCATAAGCAACCACTGAGGATGATCCAACTCCAACTATTTTTTTCAGACCTGCTGAATTTGTTGGTATTTCAGAAGTGGAATTAGCGTAAACAAAGGTTTCAGCAGTATTCATCACACTTAGGTTTTCATCGTAACTAACTTTGAAATCGCCAAAAACTGTATTTTCGGGATAATTCCCGTATTGCTTGTACAGAGGCAGTTTTTTCATAGCCTGTGCCGAAATGATGGCGCTTGCCGCTTTAGCCGGTGTGTACACCATGTTGAGGAGATGAGTATTCCAGCCCTGATTATAAGGAGCCGAAACAAGCATGTCGTATGAAAACATAGTCGCAAACTGAGCGCCTACCGAGCGAAAAGTGCGTGTCATTGCCGGATACATGTAGCCGGTATTCAAATCAGGAGAGTCGAATTCATAAACAATTCGCGGCATACCTTTGATATCAGGAAAAAGCATAGGTGGAAAATCGTCTGTCGATCTTAGGTAATTGCCCTGAAGCGTGTGTCTGGAATTTAATCCTGTGGGATACCATGCAAAAGTTGCCCCGTCAATTTTGGAAGCTTTCAGCGCTTTGCCGATTTTATTATCCTGACTGTAGTTATGGAAAATCAGTTTTTTGCATCCGGTACTTCTGATTGCATCGACCATCGTGTTGATATAAGCCACCGAACCTTCCAAATCGTTGCTGTGATGAGCCGGTTCGTTGATGGTTTCCAAAAACAAAATGGAAGGTTCATCTTTCAACGCCACACCTGTATAAGGATTAACATGGTTGAGCAGCTGTTTCCAGTAATTGCACTGAGCTGCGATAGCTTCAGGATTGGTTCCCAGTTCCTTTTTTTTGAAATGCACCGAAATACCATCAACACTGACGGTGTCACTCATGGCATCGGGCCAGAGCGAACTGTATGTCACAATCGGGCTGAGCAGCATGTAGATACCCCGTTCGCGGGCTTTCGCAATCGTATAATCCATTAAATCGAGGTGATCGTTTACAATCAGGTTGCCCTGTTTGTCGGAGTTTTCCCAATCGCCCCATAAACAAAGACGCATGGCATCCCAGCCCATTCGGGCAAAATGAGCCATGTCCTGATCAACCACTTTTTTACGGTCGGAGGTAAAAAGTCCGGCAGCCCTGTAATCGCAGGCTGATGGTAAACAATAGTTTGCGCCGAAAAGAGCTACTTCTTCCTTGTTATCAGTCCAGCGGATGATACCTTTGTCATCGACATAAGCTTCGTGGAATTCGGAAGTATGGGTTTTGCAGGATATACTTCCAATTGCAAGAATACCAATCAAAGCTATTATTAGTTGTTTCATTGTCGTTTAGAATTTAAATTGTTGACATCAATTAATTCGCATAACAAGTTTGTACCACCCATTTTGAGATGCGATGAACGGATTTCCATCGATTTTACACGAGCATCGAGTTCGTAGGTTTGAGCAACCATTTGGCTGGCCACAAATAATGTAAAAAACTGGAAGATGATGGTTTTTTGTTTCATGGCAGGATATTGCTATTTTAAAGTAATTGAACTTATTTCAAAACCAGGCAATTCCGTATTTCCGTCTTTAGGCACTATAACTTGTATTCTTTCAATTTCTGAAAGACTGAATGGTTTCTTATTTTTTGCTGCATACCAGAAAGGCAGAAATCCCGGATATGGTCGTGGAAGAAGAAACATTCTTCCATCAGTCAAACCTTTCAGGTTTACGACCTGAACATCCTGATCTGCTGAAAGAACAATCTTTCCTGTAAATGCATTCCCATCCTTATTAATCAGTGATATTTCGATCTGAACAGGTTTCTCAGTGGCTTTCCCATGGATGAGAATTTGTGTGTATTTATCTGCATAACCGGTAATTCCACTGATCACATTTCCAATATAATTCTGCATCGCATAAATTTCTCCTGAAGTATTTGGTCTTCCTGACCCGAAGAATGATCTGCCTGGTGCAAATATCAGGCTCGATTCGCCGGGAACTCCTGAAAGTGACAGATTCCCTCTATATCCCGGATTTCCTGAAAAAGTTAAAGCCTGATCAGACGATTCGGCATTAAAAAGTTGGACCTCACTTGCTGCTGGCAAAACTCTGATTGAATAAGTTTCAGGATTGTAATATTCCCAACTTGTGGCTGGTCCTTCTACTCCACCCGGATATACGGTTACTTTTCCTGAAGTTGATTCTGCAACGATGGTATAAGTCAGTTTACCGGCCTTTACCAAAGAATCTGGTATTGTTACTTTGTAAAGATATTCATCCACCTTTTCCATATTCAACAACACAGGACTGAAACGTCCAAAGCCTCTTCTGCCGCCTCCTCCTGAAGGCTGCAAAGTGAGCTTACTGATTGGAGTAGCCGGAGACACAATTTTTACAGTTACAACTACAGGTTGACCCTCCGATACCTGTTCCGGAGCATTTTGCAGGAAATAGAAATTTGTATTGGTCTCTTTTGGAGCATTAAACTCATTGGCCGTAATTACCCCAATTTTTGCTTTTTTAAACTCTTCTGTTACAGGTTTGACTGAAAGAATATAAGCTCCCGGTGTGATGATAAAGTTACCTGCATTTGCTTTGGCAGAATAATTATTTCCCTCATTTATTCCGGTAACTGAAAAATTCTTTCCAAGATCAGGTAACTGAACTCCCATTTCTGTTTTATTCCATTTGATAACCACATTCTCGATTTTGGGTGTTGCTCTCGAAAAAGGATCACGGACCCAAATCGCATCGGGCATCACTTCCAGTCTCCAAACACCATCACTTATTTTATCCAGGAAATAAGCTCCATACCCTTTATAGGATATGATTGGTGAAGTCCCATAACCTGCAATGGATTTGAGCGAAGCCGGATTTTCAGGTTTTGTGGTTGTGTTGTTGGTGTAAAAAAACAAGTCGTTGGTCGATAATTCCGAAAGATCGTTTTGGTAATCTATCTTAACTCCTTTCATTTCAAACGGCTTTTTCTCATTTACCCGATCTCTTTTATACTGAGGACTCCTGAAAAGCTCACTGGCAATCTTAAATCCGATTGCTTTTTGAGGGGCATAAGCCAGGTTCAGAAAATGGGTCTGGTATTCAGTATTGCTTGCAGCCAAAGCTATTGGATCGTATGCGAACATGGTAACCCACTGCATACCAGCTTCCTTGAATGAAAGTGCAATTGGTGGATACATGTACGACCGACCGATATCGGCTGCATCAAATTCATACACCAGTCTGGCCTGATTGGCAAAATATTTTTCGTTTTTAAATGGCATGGAGTATTCGTCGACTTGTGGAAGGAAATTGCCTTGCTGTTCATGACCGGCAACCAAACCAGTAGGATACCATTGAAAGGTAACCCCATCGGTACCACCTTTAATAAAGTTTTCAAGCAAATTGATACTCTGTGTTACATTATAAAATACAGGTTTTGTGCATCCTGTCGATTTGATGGCAGTGATCATCTTTTTAACAAATGCAGTTGTTTCTGCTGCTTTCGAATGGCCCGGTTCATTGCACACTTCAAAGCCAACAATCATTGGATCATTTTTGTAGGCTTTTCCGGTGTATGGATTCACATGATCGACGAATTGTTTCAGGTATCTTTCCTGAGCGGCAATCGCTTCCGGCAATATATAAACATTGCCCTTGTTGTATTTTCCGGAAAAGCCCGGAAGTTTTTCTTCAGGTTCAGGATAACCATTTCCCCAATAAGCGATTGGAGTCAGAAAGATATAAACTCCCCGCTGCTGGAAACAATAGATCAGGTAATCCAATAGTTTGAGGTGCTCGTTCTGCAAAAGATTTCCAATACTGTCACTTATTTCGCAATCCCATACATGGATTCGATAAGCATTTGCACCAATTCTCGATAAATGGTAAGTATCAGCGTCAATCACTTTTTCACGGTCTTCGCCCAACCGTTCAATTTGCCGGTACGCATGGGCAAAAGGAGTGGTGTAGTTAACCCCCCAGAAAAAGGCTTCCTGGTTATTGCTTTTCCAAATCATCCTCCCGGTTTTGTCAATCTTAACAGGGTCGGTGTTCTTTTGAGCAAAGGATGTGCAGTAAATAAATGTCACCGCGATCGACAATAAAAGATATTTTTTCATCAGTATTTAATTTGGTTTATATGGATTTTGGCCTGTTGGTTCTGCTTGTCAGCAACTCATATTTTTGAAAATTATTTTTATAGGTGTTTATTCTGATGACTAAATATTCTTTTTAAGAATTATTACTTATAATGATAATCGTGCTGTTTGCCTAAACAAACAAATACTGAGCTGTTATTCTGGGCTTTAGCCCTATGAGCTGTGGCTAAAGCCATTAGCTGCGTTCAGCAATCTGTCCGTCAGATGAATCTGACGGCAAAGGATAACTTAGGTACATAACCGTATACTCATATTACTTATTCATTTCACCAAAACGTAACTGATACATATTTTTCCCGACTTCACGGGCACTTTCAACAATTTCCTGATTTGGATAATCACCCACAGTTATAAAACCGATCTGATAATTTTCTCCATCATTCCTTCCGGTATAGGGCTGATCGAGGTACTGGAACCAACCGACACCAACTATATACGGATTACTCGCAGCTTGCAAGAGAAAATTCTTATAAACCAAAGCTCTTTCTGTTTGATTCGTCGAATGGCGTAAACCGCTATGCGGCAATCCTCGGTCCAGTGCACCTACATGAAATTCACCAAGAATAATCGGGAAATCCATTCCATTAGCAGGTTTCATGGTGTTACAAGAATAATTGTATCTGTTAAAACTAACGATATCAGCAAATTTGCCGCCATGGGCGATAACCCAGTCCCGGCTAAGATTATCTTCATCAGGATAGAAGTGAAAATCGAACCGGCAACCAAGGTATAGTTTATTGGGGGCAACCTGCTTTATAGCTGTTTTGCATTTGCTGAAATACTCGTCGGCAAAAAGGCCTGACATCATCTTTAAATCTTCTTTCGCTCCGGCGAATTGATCATTGTTTTTCGTGAGCGCTTCCCACGAAGAGAAACTACTTCCCCATACCACATTCAGCGCTGAGATAGTATTGTATTTCTTCTTCAAAGTTTCTATCATAAACTTTCTGGCAAACGGATACCCTTCCGTTGTCATCACATTGGTACCGACAGTAGTTTCATTTCCCCAGGTTATTTCATTATCGACAAAAATTCCTATGCACCAGGGATCATCGAGCGAACCGGAATAATTTGCTGTAAGCTGGTTTTCGATTAAAGATTGAAAAGCCGGATCAAAAACATCGGTCAACATTCTGCTTCGCGCTGTATTTACACTTATCAGGTATGGGATTTCTCTTTTATAGTAGACACTGCTATCCGACCAGTTTGCAATGGTATTCATCTCCCAGCTTTTTAACCTTTTGATGGTTCTTTCTGTGAAATTGGTTTTATAATCTTTTCCCCATTTCCGTTCCAGATTCATCCCATAGAAATCGACAAACTTAACGGCATTCAGATTGATTTTACCAGTTGAAAAAGGTGTATAAGCTGATGATACCCGTCCGGCATGGACAAAATCAGAAAACTCACCAACAGAATCAGGCAAAAGTTTAAAAAACTGCTCTCTTCCTTCAACAGGAGTATCGGAGTTGGGCCGGACACAATCTATTCCGTGTGACCAGAACAGATATCCTTCCGGATCGATGATTGCCCACTT
This sequence comes from Prolixibacteraceae bacterium, assembly GCA_035648135.1. GTDB lineage: Bacteria > Bacteroidota > Bacteroidia > Bacteroidales > Prolixibacteraceae > Aquipluma. The sequence continues at coordinate 48,180 of DASRMB010000014.1, read as the reverse complement.
ACCATTGTGCTTTTCTACTCTGAAATGACCAGTTGCAGCAAGCCGTGGTCCGTTTTTCCATCCTCCGAACTTACTCATTTCTGTATAACCCGGATTTGCTTGCAGATCGGCAATTTCCTGTTTGTCAGCTGTCAGGAGATCCTCTTTACTCTTAATTTTGTCTGGCCAATCTTTATGAATGTACTGACCAAATTCGTCAATCATTGGCATAAGCGCCGTATATTCTGCGTCGGTGAAAGTTTTGAAATATTCACTTGCACTGATATTTCCAACTTTAATTTTATCGCCGCTTTTTGAAAGAGGGAATAAGAGTGAAATGGATTTTATTGAGTCGGGGGAATAACTTTTCCACCATAGCTGGATACTTCCTCCGGGCTGACCATTCATATTTGGAAATTGGGACAGTTGTTTCGGTGTCGGAGACTGGCGCATGATAATTGTTCTGACAATCTTTTTATCTCCTGGTTCAAAATAGACACCCCCCATTGTCCACTTATCTCCATTAATCATCATTTCAACAAGTTGCACCTGATCAGATTGATTTTCAATCTCGCAATCGATGAAAAGAAATTTACTGAGGTTCCAAACACCGACTTCAGGTAAGTATGTAACCTTTGCTTTGTGTCCGGTCGCAATAAACTCTCCGGAAACTGTACTATCTTTAAAATTATCTGTTTCAACTGAAACGCCTGTATGGGTACTTCCATTTAGGAGCAAAAAGACCGGCTTCTGGTCGGTACAGCCAAATAGAAATGTTGACCAAAAAACACAAATCAAGATCATTTTGAAATAGTTGCAATTTTCAAGAAACATGGTTTTCATTTTTAATTCAAAAAGATTACAAAAAGAATAATATCCATAGCATTTTATAGTATTTTGACAAGCTAAACAGAAACCTACTGCAAAACTACTTTAAGGTTTCGAGCCGATTGTTACACTGAATTTTGAAAAAATATAATCCGGACGGAACGTCGGAAACATTCACTGTTTCAAGGCTACCAGCCGATTTGAGTTCTACCTGTTTCATCCTCCGACCTTCGATATTCGAAATACTGAGCAGTGAATTTTCAAGATTAAAACCTGAATTGATATATACATGGTTTTTTCGTTATCAGATCTTAACTCTTTATTTGCTTTGGGTGGAGTCAATTCATGTAAGTTAATTTAAATGTAAGTCGAACGCAATTTATTCCATAACGCGACAGCGTTTGTGCCCAAAATGAAGCCTCTTCTTTTGCAGGTATTTGTACTGACCCGCGTGTCCAATCGGTTATATTCACTCCCCAAAGCCGCATCATGGAGCCATCGGGTTTCACCAGTCTGCCATCTTTCACTGTAATGAACCCATTTTTCCCCGCAGGCTTTTCGAGCAGGAAGGAAATGTCAATTGATGAATTTGTTGCAGCCCAGTGATTGATCACAAATAGTTGTAGTGAATTTTGTGATAACATTGGTAGCTTTTTTGAATTTTTACATCCCGCCATCAATATTAGATAAAGGCTTACTGTAATAATTAGTTTGATTTTCATTTTCGAAAACAATTTAAAAGCATCCTTTGCGATTCACACAGGAATTTCAAGACACTATTCCACAATATCACTTTAAGAATTAAGGATTCTGAATAAAAATATAGGACTTTTGTTATTCTTTTAACTCATTCACAATGCGGAGGGTATTGCCGGTATCTTCCATTTCAAAAATATGTGGTCGGGTATCTCCATTGTAAGGCGAATGAAGGATCATCATTAGTTTCCCTTCAAAGTTGGTAAAGAGCATTGCATGTCCGCCATTGGCTTTATAAATTGGCTCGTCTTGCTGCACCCAGGGCCCGGCTATTTTCCCCGATTCAGAAATAGCAATTCCGGTAGTCATACCATCCTCTTTCTTTCCTCCGCTTGTCCATATCATATAAAGTTTCCCGGTTTTTCCTTTATAGAGATAAGGTCCGTCAGTAACCCTGTTCCCGTATTTTTTATCTCCCCGGCTCCAGGTGGCTTCATCACCAAAAAATAACTTTACAGGTTCGCTGGCAGCTTCAGACAAATCATCTTTCAATTTAATGTAACAAACAGACCCATTGGTTATTTGCACCCACTCATGGCAAAATACCATGTAAGGAACTCCGTCTTCAACCCATAAAGTACCGTCGAGTGTCATCATATCAACTGGTGTAGTTGAATGATTGTGAAATGTTGTAAACGGGCCAAATTGCGATCCGCCCACCAACACCTGCGAACCTCGATAAACACGGGGCAACCATTCGCGCCATTGTTCTTTGAATTTGGTGCCAGAGTCGAAAGTCAGGAATAAGTAGTACTTTCCTTTGTAGAGATGCATTTCGGGCGCCCAGATACCTGCTATTTTTATCGTATCCCAAACATCTTTCGGCGGAGTGTAAATAGTCCTTGGAGCGGACCAATGCAGCAAGTCTTTACTTGTACGCATATTAACTCCACCCCTTCCGGAACTGATCATATAGTAAGCATTGGCTAGGGGATCGGGTACAATGCAAATATCCCGGGTATGGATACTGTTTAATTTAAACGTATCGACAGAAGTTTCCGGAGATTGAGCTTTCGCCCCAAACTGAATTGATAATCCAATCAATACCAGCAATATTCCAATTTCATTTTTCACAGATTTTGTCAGTTAAGATAAGTTAGTTCTTTTCAAACTTAGTTTGCTTTTCCTCGGTTTCCATAAGCTTTACCTGATTGATTCATACTGCAATCCTTTGATTATATTCTGCAATATTTTGATTTTCCGGAATGGACTATTTGAACCAATTTCAGTAAATAACAAAGGCTGAGGCAATGGAATACTTCCGAATTATATTGAAGTGAAATAATCCGAAATTACAAGTATATAGTTTACATATGCCATATATGTAAACTACCTTGCAAATAACATGCAAGGTAGTTTCGCTATTTATTTACTTCGATTAATTATCCTGCGCGTAGCCAGGCCTTTCGAAAGTTTGTGTCAGCGTTTTGCCATATGTTAATGCCTGATTAACTGCAAAGTCAGGTAATGGGATATACTGACTCGATGGTGCAATACCTTTTGTAGCGGTACAATTATGTCTGTACTTATTGAATCGGATCAAGTCAATTTTTCTGCTTCCTTCGTACAGCAATTCATGTCCACGTTCGGCTAAAAGTGCATCCATGAAGCCATTATAACTTGCAACAGCATCACCACTTAAAGGAGCAAGACTTGCGCGAGCCCTGACATCATTAACACCCTGGAGTGCTTCGCCAGTTGGAACTGCGTTAGTTTTTCTGGCAACAGCTTCAGCATACATAAGCAGTACATCTGCCCATCTTGCAATTGGAATATCTGAAGGTTGGAATGCATCAGTAGTTTCGATGGGATACTTATTGATAATAAAACCTGACCATTTAACACCGATGTCGGCTACAGTTATATTTGTTCTGGCAGCATCGTTCTGAATGTATGATGTAAGAATCACATTCTTTCGGGAATCGCCTTCTTCATAGGTATTGTAATAAGCAGGAGCAACATTGAAACACTGGCCCCAGCCACCACCCTGATTGACAAATGGAGTTGGAATAGTATTGGCTTCATCAGCATATTTCGCCACATTATTAGGTACTACATACCAGGACGTTGGATTAAAGTTACCATTTGTCCCAGAACCGTCACCAGTCTTGCTGGTAGATACTGCCATGATTGTTTCCTTGTTGAATTTATTGGCATTTTTAAACTGGTCAGCATAAGCATTGGCGCCGCCGGCAGTAAACAATGAGTAACCTGAAGATTTTAGCGCATTGTACATTTCAATGGCTTTGTCGTAATAACCAGTCATATATGATCCCTCATTCAGGTAATGTTTCATCAGTGCAAAACGGGCATAATCCGCAGTATAACGACCGTTTGGTGCTGAAGTTGCCATATTGGCCACAGCAAATTCCAGATCCGCTGTAATCCATTCTGTCATTTGTGTCAGTGTCGGACGTTCCATGTTCTGTTCGGCATCATTGTCACCAACCAAAGCCGGATCCAAAATTAACGGAACTGGCCCGTACAAATGAAGCAGGTAATACATCATCATACCGCGAAGCAATCTGGCTTCTCCCAGGAAGTTTTTCTTTTTCACATCCGAAAGTACCGTAGCTTCTTCCAGCCCACCAATTATTTCAGTAAACCTGGTAATATCCCTGACTTTCTCGAAATGCGAAGGATCGCCAGTTGAACCGCGTCCGTATAAAACACAGTCGGCATAATTTGCCTGAGTTAACTTCAGCCACGAACCACCCCATGTATTCACAGCCCAGGGAGCGCAATAATCAGAAGTAGAGTCAAAAAGCCGCATAATTCCACCTTCAGAAACAAAGAAATTATGTTGCCATGATCCTGTAAGGTCATATCCCCAGTTTACCGAGAAAGGCACATAGCAGGTCATCATGTAGGCTTCATAGTCGGATTCGGATTTCGGAAAGTTCGATGTGAACAACTTACCGTATATCTGTGGCTCGAAGTTCTTTTCGCAGCTGCTAAAAAGTAAAGCAACAGCAAATACGATTGAATATATTATCTTATTTTTCATAGTTCTAATGTCTTTTTATTATAAAGTAATTTTCACCCCTGCAGAGAAAGTACGCGTCTGTGGGTATTCTGCTTTTCCACCTTTGTAATTTTCTCCGGTATACACTTCAGGGTCAAATCCTTCGAATTTGGTAAATGTCAGAGGATTCTGAGCATCAATGTAAATCCGGATGTTACTGATATACTGGCCAGCGACACCCAGTTTATTACCAGGAATATTGTATCCAAGAGTAATGTTCCTGACACGCACAAAAGAGGCATTCTGATAACCGATGTCCGTACCTGCACCTCCGGGAAGCGTTACTGAGGCAAGATTCCATGCTATACCGGGCTGAGTTCCGTTCGGATTGGTTTGTGAATTCCAGATATCGTAAGCATAACTATTTGAATTTCCATCCTGGTTAGCCAGGCCTGATGCAGATGCCCAATCTCTGGCATAATTGTATTTTTTCACCCCAAGCTGCGAATAAAGAAAGATATCCAGATCGAAGTTTTTATAATTGAATGTGTTGCCGAACCCAAAATAAATATCGGGAACTTCATTGCTCATTTGAACATCATCCGTGGTGATTTCGCCATCTTTGTTTGAATCAACAATAATAGGATAACCAGGCTTTTGAGCTGCAGTTGGCTGAGATGCCGGCATGTTGCTCATGTCCGAATTAATGATCCCGTTGGTTTGATAAAAGTAGCGGGCCTTTGATGCCACTTCGCCCTGAATTTCATAGGAATTGTAATCGTAATTTGGCATCCGTTCGATCCAAAGTGAATTATATCTCGACAGCGTTAAGACTGAAGTCCAGAAAAAATTCTGATTCTGAATATTTTTTGAATTGATAGTAGCATCCCAGCCTTTTCGCTGCAAATGTGCTCCGTTTATCGGATAGGTTCCAAACATCGACAATCCTGAAGTATTTGCCGTACCTAACATGTCCGTAATGTCATTCTGGAATACATCAAAACTACCCCATACGTGATCTTTAAAAATAGAGAAATCAAGACCAATATTTTTCATGGTTGTCTTTTCCCAGCTCACATTCGGATAATCTATTCCATTATTGGTGATTGGAATATAGATCACTGAATTGTTATTAAACTGGATTTGATTTCCATATGGCCCGTAGGTTCCGTAAAGCGTTGTTCCCAGATTATCATTTCCGGTTTCACCATAACTGGCTCTTAATTTCAACAGATTCAACCAGCTGATGTTTTTCATGAATGATTCGTTGGTCATTTTCCAGGCAGCTGAGACAGAAGGGAACATGGCATATTTTTTATCCGGAAAGAATTTATCTGTTCCATCGCGGCGAAGAGTAGCTGCGATCACATATCGATCGAGGAAATCGAAATTTATCCTCATGAACTGAGAACGTTTTTCATCGGCACCACGATACGATCCCGGAGCAACTACACCGGTAACTGATCCCAGATTATCATTTTGAATCGCATCATGCTGACCATCGTATGCGACATTCATTCCCTGCCAGCTATTTAAATATTTACCGACACCCACAACAGCATCCATTTTCAGGAAACTACCAATTTTTTTATTGAATGCGACTGTAGCTTCCATCGTTTGATTTTCGCGGCTGTCAGTTCCCAGGTTACCACGCGATTTATACATCTGGTCGAAATACAAATCAGAAGGGATATAGGTTGTACGACCTGAGTTTTCCAGGTTGTTACCATAAAGCAATTTGGCTGAAAGCATATTTTTGATGATATCGAAATCGGCAGCGAAATTCAGGTAAGTTCCATTGGTTGATGTTTTGTCCAAAATATTCTCCATCGCAACCGGGTTCGGAACATTTCTGAAAACACTGTATTTTCCATCTGCATCTTTTTCAGGAAGATTACTTGGATAAGTTAATGCTGCGGTTAAAGAACCAGCAGCCTGTGCACCACGACCATTCGAAGTTCCGCCGACAGTAGAATTATTGTATTTATTGCGGTTTACATTTACAGCAGAACTCAATTTAATGAATGAATTCAGCTGAAAAGAAACATTACTCCGAAGGGCATAACGTTCCATGTTTGAGTTGGAAACAGAACCAACCTGATTGAAATAATTACCTGAAACATAGTAGGTAACTAACTTTGTTCCACCGGAAATAGTCAAATTATGATTGGCGATGCTTCCTGTACGCAACACCTTGTTTTTCCAGTCGGTTGTTTTTGCTTCTGCAACCTGGGCATCACTATAAGGAGCAGTCCATCCAGTGGAGTATGCGGTTGGTCCATATGGAGCCATATTATTATCATACAGGTATTGTTCTTTATTGAAGGTATTCACCAAGCCCAAATACTGTTGGGCATCAAGCACATCCAGATATTTATAATTGTCAACAAACGACTGGCTGCCATCATAACTAACCTTTAAAGCGCCTTCTTTACCTTTTTTGGTCGTAATCAAAATCACACCATTAGCTGCACCGATACCATAAATTGAAGCAGATGCATCTTTCAGGATTTCAACCGATTGAATGTCTTCAGGATTCAAACCTGCCAAACCTGAACGATTAACTGCAGCCGGAGTTACAGTCATCGAACCACCCGATCCTCCTTCCAAAGAAGAACCTGGCATCATAACTCCATCAACAATGTAAATTGGTTCTTCTGCACCACGAATAGAAATATTTACATTTCCACCGGGCTGAGCGCTGGCAACTGTCGCCTGCAAACCACCGGCACGACCCATCATCAACTGAGTCATATTGCTGCTGGCTGCCTTGGTGATTTCATCTGTATTAACTTTCGAGATGGCTGTTGTTAGGTTTTTTCTTGAAGTGGTTCCGTAACCTACCGCAACTACTTCATCAATACCAATACTTTCTTCAGCCATCGAAATATTAATGGTTGTTTCAGTACCAACCGTCACTTCCTGCAACCTCATTCCAACAAACGAAAATTGCAAAGTTGCATTTTCAGGAATATTTGAAATCGAGTAATCTCCATCCGGTCCGGTGATGGTACCGGTGGTTGTTCCTTTGATAACAACAGAAACACCGGGAAGTGTATTACCGCTGGCATCTGTAACTTTTCCACTAACATTATGGATTTGTTGACTGTTCGAAGAAGAATTGAGAGAATTCCCGTTTTCGTCGGTAATTATAATATACCGGTCAACAATCTGATAGTTGAAATTGGCTGAGCCAAGAATCTTAGACAAAATAGCATCAATTGTTTGATTTTCAACCTTTAATGAAATCTTCTTATCAACATCCAACTTGGTGCTGTTGTAAGCAAATTTGAACTCAGAAAGCGCTTCAATTTGTTTGAAAACACTTTCGATAGTAGCGTTTTTTGACTCAAAAGTCAAACGTTTTGCCTGGGAGTAGGAGACTGATGCAAAAGACATCAGACCCAACAAAATAAAAATGAAAGTTAGTTTCATAATTCTCAAATACTGTCGTCCAGGGATAATAAATTCCCTAAACAGACTTGTTCTGTTTTTTTTCATAAATTTGACATGTTACAAGTTAAACTAAGGTTTGACATTCCAAAGAGCGGTAATTCTTCGACCAATTATCGCTCTTTATTTTTTTTACATATTCCTCGCTTTTGGTGTTAAAATAATTTCCCCCTTATCGTATTTAAAATCAACCGACAAAGTCAAACTGATAATATCCATTAATCGCTCAAGACGCTCGCCTTCATACAATTCAACAGTTAATCGCCGGTCGTTAAACAGTTTTTCGTCATATACTACTTTTACATTGTACCAGCGTTCCACTTTTCGGACCAGGTTGCTAAATGTGTCATCTCTAAAAATGAGTTGATTTTTTTTCCAACCATTTATTTCATCTTTTGGGAACCGGTTCAATACCAGTTGATGATCGGCTTTATAATAAACAAATGATTGTCCGGGAACCACAACCGTTTCAGTATGTTCCGAATTTTTAGGATTATTTACCAACAGGTTAATTTTCCCTTCAAAAAGTGAAGTTTCAATCTGATCTTCATCGGAATAGGCCTTCACATTAAATTTGGTTCCCAGCACTTTTACATTTACTCCTGAAGTATGCACAATAAAAGGCTGATGCGCATTTTTGGTGACTTCGAAAAAGGCTTCTCCATCGAGATAAACATCCCGTTGCTTTTTACTGAAATTGCCTGGGTACCTGATTTTTGTATCCGAATTGAGCCATACTTTGGTTCCGTCGGCCAACACAATTTGCGATTTCTGTCCTCGTGGTGCAATGGTTTCAGTATATTGGCCTGCTGATTGATACTGGCTTACTCCAAACCAAATTCCAAGTCCCACAATCGGGATCAGTAGAAATGCCGCCACTTTTTGATAGACCATCAGTATTCGGGTAAATGAGAAACCTGTTTTCAGGTGATGTACATTCTGATAATCCTGAATTTGTTTGAAAATAGTTTCAATCAGCGTATTGGAGTCAATTTCCGTAGATGTTGTCCAATGTTCCAATAACCAGATTTCAACCTCTGAGTGGTTTGCAGGATCTGAAAGCCACCTTTTAAAATCAATCAGTTCAGATTTTGCACAAGCTTTTTCACACAGAAACCTATCTGCTATCTCTCTAATTTTCTCGTTCATATAAAAGATTTGTAAGTAATACGAGAGACGATGGAATTTCCGTGAAGCGAATTTTAAAAAAGTTCTCAGTCACAGTTTTCATGGAGAAGACAGAAGTGAAGTGTAGAAAATTGTACAAGCTGAAAAATAAACGACGAATAATGGTTGGGATTAAGAGACTGAGTAAGGGTTACTGGAAAAAATACAAAAATGCCAGTACGACAAATTTCCGAAACTCTTTACGCAAAAATGCGAGCGCATTGCGAATTTGGCTGTCGACTGTATTTTCTGAGATATTAAGTCGTTCAGCAATTTGTTTGTAGCTCAGTCCTTCGAAACGGCTAAGGAGAAAAATTTCTCTCCTGCGCTTTGGTATTTCGTTGATGAGTTTTTGTAATTTCTCTTCTGCATTTTCCCTGATCAAATTTTCCGGACCATCATCAACCAACAAATCCTGCTGAAAATGCTCTCCCACAAAATAGAGTTTGCGATTCACTGCTGATTTCAGGTGATCAACAAGAAGGTTTTTGGCAATTGAAAAAAGGTAGGATTGAAAATCTTTTTCAGGATTAATAGTTTCTTTTTTGATCCACAACTTTACAAATACTTCCTGAACAATCTCCTCCGGATCTATCTGTGTAGGAACCATTTTTACAGCAAACCCCTTGACCTTATTCCGGTATTTGTAAAACAGAACCTCGAAAGCGAACGAATCACCTCCACTTAGCTTTTTTACAAGTTCCTTTTCGGTATGAAGAAGTTTTTCCACTAGTTAGTTTTTCAAAAAAATGCTTTCAGGAGATATAACAAAGAAAAGAAAATTAGTATGAAAACAAATAGATCATATCACATACCTGTTGAAATAAGTGTCCGAAGTGAAATGACAAATAAAATTCAAAAAAAATAGTTGTATTCAAAGATAAAAAAAAAGGCTGTCTTCCAGATAAAATCTTTGGGACAGCCTCAACTTCAAATACTTTTAAAAACTTAATTCATACGATCTCTTTGCATATTGTGCTTCATGCTTTGGTTCCCTTTTTTATGCTCCATTTTCCCCTGAAACAGATCAAACTTCATGCGCTGTTCGTCGGTCAGTTGTGCACGCATATCCAGCTGGTGTTTTGTTTTCAGTTTGGCCATTTCAACTTTCAATGCACCGATTTTTTCGATGTTTTTATTGATTGCCTTAAAATCAGGCTGATCTGAAGAAACCAAAGTCTTTTGATGTGCTTCAACTTCACCCAGTTCATTGCGAAGAGGCTGCATTTGTTTATGCATGTCCATCATACTTTTCTTAAACTCTTCTTTCTGTGCGTCAGTCAGGTTTAATCCATTCATTGGTCTTTCTGCCTTTTCGATACCAACTTCACCTTTTGGCCCATGGAAAGGTCTCATGGCTCCTTTTTCAACCGGTTGTGCATACATGAATGAAGATACACTGATCAACATGGCGAGAATTAATAATTTTGCTTTCATAATCTTTAATTTTAAATTTCCTGAACTTTGTTTAAACTGCTCTTTTGATACTTCTGGAAATAAAAGGTTTAAAGCCTGACTGAATTTTAGGTTTTCTTTAACAATTGAAACTTTCCAGATTAGAGTCGCGGACTCTGCAAGTTTCGAAATTCAAACAGATACTCTTCGACAGCTCGTTTGTGTTAAAATCGTTGCTTCATACTTTCACCTGTTTCTGCAAAGAAACATGGCCATTTGCAACGAACCATCAACACTTTATCTGATTTCGGGTTTTACAAAACGATCAGGGCAATTGTCCCCGCTTAATTTTCAATCCCGAGACGTAGAATTAATATTTTAAAAGATACATAACAAAAGTAAAATGTTTAATTTTTTCAGGAAGGATTACTTTGGCCGACAGTTCATTCAACTTTAAGATAAACTACTTTATCTCAAAAAGTAAAAAATAGGAATAAAATCAAGTTCAATTTCCCGGTCAAATGTGTATGTTTGCATACCAGAACAGAACACCTTAAATACACAACATGGAAAGTAAATTTCACTTTACAGTTAACCCACTATCCAACATATTGAAATTTCAGCAACTGATTGATTCTATTAATGAAGCCGTCAGCAAAAATTCACTTCAGGTGGGTGATGTATTACCTTCGGTTAACCAATTGTGCAAACAAAGTTCCTTATCCCGCGATACTGTTTTTAAAGCTTATGCAGAACTAAAAAACCGGGGCGTGATTGAATCGGTGCCAAACCGCGGCTATTTTGTTGCAAAAGCAGTAACCAAAGTTTTCCTGTTTCTGGATACATTCAAAGCTTACAAAGAAGTTTTGTACGGCTCATTTCTGGATAACCTGCCCGAAACAATTGCCGTCGATCTGCATTTTCACCACTACAACATCGACGACTTCGAGAAAATCATCAAGGAAAGCCTGGGCAAATACACTAAGTATATTATCATGAATTTCGATCATAAGCGTGTTCCCGAAATAACAAGCCAGATTCCGTCCAACAAATTGCTGATAATCGACTGGGATGTAAATGTTCAGGAGGGAACCTCGGCAATCTATCAGGATTTTGGTCAGGCACTTTATGATTCGCTGAAAAGCGGCCTCGAACTCATCCGGAAATACGAGACTTTCATTTTTCTGTACCCATCGTTTACCTATCATCCCAGGATCTCGCTGACTTATTTTGAGAAATTCTGTTCCGATAACCAGATCAATTCCAGAATTCTCTACGATTTCAAAAAATTTGATCTTCAGAAAGGAGAGTTGTATTTAATGGTTAGTGACCGTGCACTTGCCAAATTTCTGGATCAAAGTCACCAGAAAAATTTGATCCTGGGGGAAGATGTCGGAGTCATTTCATACAACGAAACGCCCATGAAAAAGTACGTCAAAGAAGGAATTACAGTCATTTCAACCGACTTTGAACTGATGGGCCAGAAGATTGCCGAATTTGTAAATACCGGGGAAAAAACAAACCTTATTATTCCAACAAAACTGACCAAGCGAAAATCCCTCTGATTAATGTTTTAAAACAGCAATACTTATTTTGAGATTGAGCTTGCATCGTCTAGATTTGTCGGGCATACCAGAACAGAACGGTTCTGTCAATGATAAAAATCTAAAACACTGAAAAATATGTATTTATTAGGATTCGATATAGGAAGTTCTTCGGTAAAGGCTTCGCTCATTGACGGACAAACAGGAGACTGTCTGACATCAGCTTTCTATCCGAAACAGGAAATGAAAATAACAGCACTTCAGGCCGGATGGGCAGAACAGGCTCCCGAGCAATGGTGGGAAAACCTTAAACTGGCACTGGCCGATGTTTTAACTCAGTCTAAAGTCGATCCAAAAACAATCGACTCCATCGGAATCTCCTACCAGATGCACGGTCTGGTTGTGGTCGACAAAAACCAGCAGGTATTACGTCCTTCCATCATTTGGTGCGACAGCCGGGCAGCAGAAATCGGCAACAAGGCTTTTACTGAAATGGGCGAAGAAAAATGTCTTTCGAATCTGCTCAATTCACCGGGTAATTTCACCGCATCCAAATTGAAATGGGTGAAAGATAATGAACCTGAATTATATGCCAGAATTGACAAAATCATGCTTCCTGGCGATTATATAGCCATGAAACTTTCAGGAGAAATAAAAACTACCGCCAGTGGTTTATCAGAAGGAATTCTCTGGAACTTTCAGGAAAATTTGGTAGCGAGCATGGTGCTCGACTATTACGGGTTCGAAAAATCATTTATTCCTGAAATTGTTCCAACATTCTCGGTGCAGGGACTTGTGAATACCAAAGCAGCTGCAGAACTTGGATTGGCTAAAGGAACAAAAATCGGCTATCGGGCTGGCGATCAGCCAAACAATGCACTTTCACTGAACGTATTGAATCCCGGAGAAATCGCCACCACTGCCGGAACTTCAGGAGTTGTTTACGGTGTAAGTGGCGAAGTGAAATACGATCCCTATTCACGGGTAAATACTTTTGCACATGTCAACCATTCAACTGAAGCTACCCGTCTGGGCGTTTTGTTGTGTATTAACGGAACCGGAATTCTGAATTCATGGCTGAATAAAAATATTGGGAACAAAGCTTTCTCATACGAACAAATGAACCACAAAGCTTCGGAAGTGGCAATCGGATCGGATGGCGTGAGTATTTTGCCCTTTGGGAACGGTGCGGAACGTGTTCTCCGGAATAAAAATATAGCAGCGCAAATCTCAGGATTGGGATTTAATACACACACCGATGCACATCTTTTCCGTGCAGCCCAGGAAGGAATTGTTTTCTCATTCAAATACGGAATGGAAATCATGGAAGAAATCGGAATCCATGCCAAAGTTATCCGTGCCGGAAAAGCGAATATGTTCCTGAGTCCGGTTTTTCGCGAAACTCTGGCCGGAATTTCAGGAGCTACAATTGAACTGTACAACACCGACGGCTCGATTGGTGCAGCCCGCGGTGCGGGTATTGGCTCTGGTTATTATGCATCGCCCAAAGAAGCCTTTTCTAGTCTTAAAAAACTGGACACGGTTACTCCGGATTTGAGCAAAAAAGAGGAGTACGAAGCAGCTTATCAGAATTGGAAAGTCGCACTTGACAAGGCGATGTAAAAGCCTCCCCCAACCCCTCCGAAGGAGGGGCGAAAGGCTACAATATAAAAACTTTAATTATAATTAATAACATGCCTCGTTAGATTCTCCCCCTTGGGGGAGCTAGAGGGGCTCTAAAACAAATAACAATGGCAGCTTTTAAAGGAAACAAAGAGTATTTTCCGGGTATTGATCAAATTAAATACGAGGGACCGGATTCAAAAAATCCAATGGCATTCAAATGGTATGATGCCAATCAGGTAGTATTGGGCAAAACAATGAAAGAGTACCTTCGTTTTGCAGTAGCCTACTGGCATACTTTCTGCGGCGACGGTGGCGATCCGTTTGGTCCCGGAACTCAGATTTTCCCATGGGTTGGCGCTGCCGATCCAATGACAGCAGCCAAAGAAAAAATGGATGCAGCATTCGAATTTATCAGTAAAATTGGTGCTCCTTTCTACTGTTTCCACGACACCGACGTAGTTGGAGGCGGAACTGTTTTCGAAATTGAAAAACGCCTGACCAACATGATCGACTTCGCCAAAGAACGCCAGGAAGCTACCGGCATTAAATTGCTTTGGGGAACTGCAAACGTATTCAGCGATCCACGATACATGAACGGAGCTTCAACCAATCCTGATTTTAACGTAGTTTCCAATGCAGCTGTTCAGGTAAAAAATGCCATGGAAGCAACAATCGCTTTAGGCGGAACCAACTATGTATTCTGGGGCGGACGCGAAGGTTACATGAGCCTTCACAACACCGATACCAAACGCGAATTAGATCATATGGGTAAATTCCTTGGAATGGCCCGTGATTATGCCCGTTCAAAAGGATTTAAAGGATCATTCCTGATTGAGCCAAAACCAATGGAACCGATGAAACATCAGTATGATTTCGATACTGCTACTGTAATTGGCTTCCTGAAATCTCACGGTTTAGAGAATGATTTCAAGATGAATATTGAAGTGAACCACGCCACATTGGCCGGTCATTCGTTTGCTCACGAATTGCGCGTAGCCCGCGACACCGGTATGTTCGGTTCGATTGATGCCAACAAAGGTGACTATCAGAACGGATGGGATACCGACGAATTTCCAACCAACATTTATGAAGTAACCGAAGCAATGATCGAAATTATTCAGAATGGCGGGTTCACAACAGGAGGTATCAATTTCGATGCAAAAACCCGTCGTAACTCAACCGATCTTGATGATATTTTCATGGCTCATATTTCCGGAATGGATGTTTTCGCCCGCGCACTGGTTATTGCCGATAAATTATTGAAAGATTCGAATTACCTGAAACTGAAAACCAACCGTTATGCGTCGTTTGATTCAGGAAAAGGAGCTCAATTCGACAACGGCAAACTGACATTGATTGATTTGTACAACCACGCCAAAGAAGCTGGAGAACCAAAACAGACCAGTGGCAAACAGGAAATGCTGGAACAACTGATTAATACTTACATTTAACCCAATATTAAGGCTATCTGAAAAATTATAGACCATGTCATCCTGAACTTCCTGAAACCCCGCTCGCTTGGCAGGCGGGGTTTCAGGATCTCACTTTCAATGAGTTCAGATCCCGAAATAAATTCGGGATGACGATTTTCTCTTCGGAATAACTTTTCAGATAGCCTCTACTACTAAACTAAAAACCAATTACTAACTGATGAAAGATCGCAACACGTTATTTATCATAGGGATCACCCTGGTGGCAACCTTGGGTGGTCTTTTGTTTGGATACGATACTGCCGTAATTTCAGGAGCAGAAAAATCTGTTCAGGCCTATCTGATCACAAGTCTTGGCCTGAGTTCACTTATTCATGGAGCCACTATATCGAGTGCTTTGATCGGGTGTATTATCGGAGGAATGATTTCAGGTATCCTGGCTTTAAAAATGGGACGAAGAAAAGCCCTGATGCTCGCTGCACTTTTATTCTTTATTTCAGCACTTGGTTCGGGATTTCCCGAATTTCTGTTCTTCCATAGGGGTGAACCAACCATGGGATTATTGTACATGTTTAACTTCTATCGGATTATTGGCGGTATTGGTGTTGGACTGGCTTCTGCAATTAGTCCGATGTATATTGGAGAAATCGCACCGGCCGACATTCGGGGCCGACTGGTTTCAGTCAACCAGTTTGCTATCATTTTTGGCATGTTGGTGGTGTATTTTGTAAACTATGGCATTGCTCATGGGAAAAGCATCGAATTCATTAACGAAACCGGTTGGAGATGGATGTTTTTATCTGAATCAATTCCTGCTGCCATTTTCGGAATTCTTCTGTTTTTCGTTCCTGAAACTCCACGCTATCTGGCTTTAACCAATAAAGATGAAAAAGCGCTGGAAATTCTGACGCGGATTAATGGGGTGCAACAGGCTAAAGTAATTATGGCCGATATCAAAAAGTCAGTTAACGCAGCTTCCGAAAAATTATTCTCATACGGTAAACTTGTAATCATCATTGGTATTCTGCTTTCTGTTTTTCAGCAATTTGTAGGAATTAATGTGGCCCTTTATTACGCACCACGTATTTTCGAAAGTATGGGAGCAGCCAAAGACGCTTCGATGCTACAAACAGTTGTGATGGGCTTAATCAACGTTGTTTTCACTGTTGTTGCGATTCTTACGGTCGATAAATACGGCCGGAAAATTCTGCTGATGATCGGTTCTGTCGGTATGGCAGTTGGTATGTTTGCCATTGGCGGACTGGCTTTCATGAAAGTAATCGGCATCAGCACACTGGTATTCATCATCATCTACACAGCTTCATTCATGATGTCGTGGGGACCGATTTGCTGGGTACTCATTTCTGAAATTTTTCCAAATAAAATCCGTGGACGTGCAATCGCTATTGCTGTTGCCGCACAGTGGGCCGCCAACTACTTCATTTCGTCAACCTATCCGGCAATGATGGAATTCAGCGGTGGTCTAACCTACAGCTTTTACGGACTGATGAGTCTGATTTCTTTCTTTTTTGTATGGAAAATGGTTCCTGAAACCAAAGGGAAAACCCTGGAGGAAATGGAAAAAATCTGGAAAAAATAAAATTAATCGCCTACTTTTCAAAAGCTGCTTTTCTCCGGAAAGCAGCTTTTTTCATTCCCGGACAATTGGTTTTCACCTGCCATCCTAATCTTATTTACTGAAAATCATATCTTATTCAAATCGTCCGATTTACAACTTGTTCCCAGATCTGGGAATCGACATAAGCATAAAACAATTTGGTTATATACCCAAAATATTTTGGGTATATAACGATTTGTATGAGTACGAATTTTTACTGTTCATTCAATAAATTCTAAAAGAGAAAATCCGATGTTTAGAAAAGCCTTATTTCTATGACAATAACCTCAGCAGAAACATAATCCACCTTGTTTTAACCTTATTAATCCAATTGTAAATTAACAAGGTTAAAAACTCTTTCGCCATTTGGTTCTACTAAGGGTCCCTTGGTAAAAAAGGTTTCAAAACAATTTATCCTGATATAATCGAAGTTTAAAAAGTTGCTCAATGATGAATTCAATTACCCACACAATCCGTTATAGAACCAATATTTTATTAATAAATAGTTTTGTTTAATCTTCATAAATTTCTAATATCAGCTATTTTTATATTTCTTTGCGAAATCTCTTCTTGAAAAAAACATTCCAGCCATTGTGAAAACAACGTGCTTAACCAGGAAATTTCACGAATAAAGGGTCTCTCTGTTCAGCTTTTATGATAAACGAAAAATACATCACTAAACTATCAACCAAGGGGATACTGATTATCATTCTGTTCCTTATTTCCGGAGCTGTATATATTATATCCATCCGGAATGATACGAAAAAGCAACAAATTGAAATGGCACTGCAAATTGCCCGATCTGTAGAAGCCAGCCTTCCCCGGGAAGAATTGGATTCACTTCCGGATACGCCTGAAAAACTTCAGACACAGAATTTTGATCGGTTAAAAAGAGCTCTTCAGCAAGTTATTGCAGTAAACAAAAATGTCGGATATGCATACTTATACCTTGAATGTAATAACAGGCTTTACTTCATCGTTGATTCAGAACCCGATAAATCATCTACTGGTCAGGAATTTACAGAAGCTGACGCAATCGATAAAAAACCGTTTAGAACCGGACTATCGCAGGTAACCAAACCAGTAACGTACCGCCGGGGAGCCTGGGTCCGTGCCGAAGTGCCTGTCAAAGACTTCGAAACAGGTCAGATTATTGCCGTATTTGGGATGGATTACAACGCCAAATCATGGAATAGCCAAATTCTGTTTAAAGTATTGGAATCAGTCGTGTTGGTAATTTTTATTTTGTTTTTAGTATTCCTTGCAATTCAACTAATCCGTAAAAATTTCAGGTTGATAGTATTACAGAATATCACAGAAAGCCTGAAAACAGAGAAAACGCAGAGGGAAAATGAACGTCAGCTTTCGAAGCTTATTAAAAATCTACCTGGGATGGTTTACCGGTGTGCATTCGATGCAGATTATTCAATGGAATTTATCAGTGATGCTTGTCTTCGGATTACCGGTTATTCACCTGAAAAGTTCGTAAATAAAAAGAACATCGTATTCAACGACCTGATACTACCTGAATACCGTGAAATAGTCCGGAGAAAATGGCATCAATCGACCAGCAAAAAACGTATCTTTGAAGATGAATATCAAATAAAAACTGCTTCAGGCGACATAAAATGGCTTTGGGAACGTGGCAGTGGTGTTTTTAACGAAAACGGGGAACTTCAGTATCTGGAAGGCTATATCGAAGACATCACAGACATCAAACTTTCCGAAGAAAAACTTAAGCAGTCGGAAGCCAATTTTAACCGTAGCATCGAAGAATCACCTTTCGGTATCCGGATTATTTCAGATGACAGAAAAACACTGTATGCAAACCCTACCCTGTTAAACATTTTCGGATTCGAAAGTCTGGATGATTTCAACCAGATTCCGGCAACCGACTGGTATTCATACCAAAGTCATTCAGAGCATCTTATTCGGGAAGATAAACGGATAAAAGGATTACCGGTAGAATCCGAATATGAGATAAGCATCGTCCGGCCAAATAGCGAAATTCGCAATTTACAGGTATTCCGGTCCGAAATACTTTGGAATGGAAAACTGAAAAGCCAAATAATCTACTTGGATATTTCGAAGCGAAAACGGGCAGAAAACGAACTGCGAAAGCTTTCGCAGGCCATTGAGCAAAATCCGGTTCCGGTTTTCATCACTAATGCGGAAGGAATTATTAATTATATAAATCCAAAATTCACAGAAGTCACCGGTTATTCATCCGCTGATGCCCTGGGTGAAAATCCAAGGATACTAAAATCAGGAATCACGAGTAACCAGATTTACACTGATTTATGGGAAACAATAACTTCAGGAAAAATATGGAAGGGAGAACTGATTAATAAGAAAAAAAATGGAGAATTGTTTTGGGTCAATAAATCCGTTTCACCTATTCTGGATTCACAGGGACAAATCACCAACTTTGTTTCGATTGCCGAAGATATTACCCAGAAGAAAATAAACCAGGCTGAACTCATAAAAGCAAAAGAAAAAGCAGAAGAAGGCGATCGGCTGAAATCAGCATTTCTGGCGAATATCAGTCACGAAGTGCGAACTCCGATGAACGGCATCCTGGGTTTTGCCGAATTGCTAAAAACACCCGATCTTTCAACTGACGAACAACATGAATTTATAGATGTGATTGAAAAAAGTAGTTTACGCATGCTAAATATTATCAATGATTTGATGGATATGTCAAAAATTGAAGCAGGTGAAACGATCCTTCGAATTCGGAAAACTGATGTAAACAAGATGCTTCATGAAATACATTTATTTTTTATCCCTGAAGTCAATCAGAAAAATATTCATTTTGATTATCACTGTCCAATTTCTGAAAAAGAAACCGATTTAGAAACAGACAGCACCAAATTAAAGCAGATCTTAACCAATCTGATCCGGAACGCTTTGAAATTCACCAGTGAAGGAGCAATCACTTTTGGGTATATTCAAAAAGATTCTACGGTTGAATTCTATGTGTCAGATACTGGCTCAGGAATTGAGCCGGAACAAAAAGACCTCATTTTTGAACGGTTCATGCAAGGCTCTCTGGGTCATACACGAAAACATGAAGGTGCCGGACTGGGGCTTGCTATTTCGAAAGCCTATATTGAACTGTTGGGTGGTTCAATCTGGTTAGAATCAGAATTGAACAAAGGATCAACTTTCCGGTTCGAATTGCCAAACCTACCAAACTCACTACTTAATGGCATGAATAACTGATTACAAATAAATTATTCCCAACTTGGCAAAATCAGGCTTCCGTTTTCTTCGTGATTTATAATCCGCAGATGCGTATCTATCTCCTGTTGCATTTCCTCAACGTGCGATATTACACCGACAATCCGATTCTCTTTCCGGAGCGATTTCAGCGTATCGAAAACCACCGACAGCGAATCTTTATCGAGCGAGCCAAACCCTTCATCCAAAAAGAAAAAATTCTGGTTCGAATCGGTGATTTTCTGGATGTTATCGGCCAGTGCAAGTGCAAGAGATAAGGCAGCCTGAAACGTTTGTCCTCCTGAAAGGGTTTTCACACTGCGCACCTTGCCCCCATTTAAAAAGTCCCGTACCTGGAAACTGTTGTCACCGGTAATTTCGAGACTGAGCTTTTGCCGCGTTAGCTGAAAAAAACGATCGTTGGCCGCGTTGCACAAATTCTGGAGGTAAACCGACGAAATGTAGTTCACAAAACCACTGCCTTTGAACAACGACTTCATCGTCTTGATATTTTCACCACGTAACTCCAGACTTTCCATCTCTTTCCGGAGCAAAGCCTGACTCTCCAAATCCTTTCGCAATTTGTTCAGCAACTCTTCAGCTTTTCCCAATTCCTTGTTCTTCATGTTTAGTTTTTCGGTGTATGCTGAAATTTCTGCGAGCAGCTTGTGATGTGCTTCACTGTCGTAAGTGCGATTGGCGATTTCATTTTGCAACTGCCCGACCTGGCTTTGCAACAAGGCCAACTGGTGTTTGAAATCTACCAACTTTTGTTTTTGAAGTTCAAGATTCATCTCTTGAGCCAAAATCTGCTTAACCTCTTCAATACTTGAATATTCGCTTTTTTCCAAACCGACCGAAAGCATTTTTTGCAATCCGGCATTGTACTCTTGTTCCTGAATAAAGACCGTGCGATTGGCCTCCAGACTTCCACTGATCGTGTCTTTCGTTCTCCGAAGTTCGCCAAGTCGGATGGTCAATTCATTAAACTGTTTTTCTAAGTGAGCATATTTCTGAAGTAGCAACTGCTTTTCAGCCTCAATTTCTGCGGAAGTTCTGGGCCGGTAATTCTCGATTTTCAGCAGCTGAATCTGTTCCGTAAGTGTATGAATTTCAGTTTGACTGATGGTCCGAACCGTTCTGATTTTTTCAATTTCAACCTGAAACTTTTCTTTATTTTGAATCTCCTTTTCAAGTTGAGCCAACACTTTGGCAAGCGATTCTTCTTTTTCTTTCAACAACTTTTTAATGGTATCAGCTACTGAAAATGCCAGCGTCACCGCAGCTTCATCTTTGAAATCGGGCCAGCGGAAAAGTGCTGTATGGTCTGCCACTTTTGCCTCCAGCTCCTTCCGTTTCGCAGTAAATCCAACGAGATGTTCAGCATTGAATTTCAGACGATTCGATAAATCAGAAAGTTGGCTGACCAGATCAATAGCCCCTGAAATTTCCTTTTCAATATTCTTCCTGCTTTTAAGTGCTTTCAATAAAGCTTCGGCCACACTATTCGCACTGAGAACTACCGGATGGCTCAATGAACCACAAAGCGGACATGCTTCGCCGTCATGGAGATTCACGGCATATTCCTCGAGTTTGGTCTGCACGCGGTAATGCTCTATTTCGTGGTCAAGTTCCGAAATTTGTTTTTTTAGTTGATCCTGATGAACTTTCAGAAACTGAATTCCATCAGGAATATGGGCATCAGCCGACATACCAGTAAAAACAGGATTTTTAAATTGTGTCTTTACGACCTCGTCGATCGTGTCAATTTTTTTCAGGATTTTCTGAATTTCAAGCTTTTTCTCGGCAAGCTGCTGATTCAGGTATTTATTATCAATATGCCATGTTTTTACATCCGAAAGCATAGCCAAATCGGGAAGACGCGACTTCTCCGTGTTCAGTGACAGTTCAAGCGCTTCCTTTTCCTTTTTCAGATCTTCAGCCTTTGCAATGGTTTTATCCAGAATAAGTTTCCCGTTTCGAATCCGTTCTTCGTCGGTTAAAACGGAGGCTGACAAATTATTAAGGCGAACAATTTTCGCCAGTTCTTCTGCCTGTCGTTTGAGCAAATCACGGTTCTCGTAGGCTATTTTAAGTTCGGCAAAAGCTTTTTCAGAGGTAGCAATCTCCTCTTCCGCTTTTTTCAGACTGACTTTTTCTTTTTCAATCTGCCCGGTTTTTTGGATGATTTTTTGGTTACTCAAGGCCAGTCCATCGAGCAAACTTTTAAACTGAATCAAACATTGTTCATAATTGCGGATAAGCTTTTCAAGCTGAATAAATTCGGGCTCCCGATCTTTCAACTGTTTCAATTTAAGCTGAGCATCGGCCAGCTTTCTCGTCAATTCCTGTAACTGTTTCCATTCCGCTTCTTGTTTTTGATTACCGGAAAGGATTTGACCCATCTGGCCAATTTCCGTTTTAAGTTGAGTGAGCTGTTCTTCGTATTGTTTAACCTGTTCCGGATCAATTGCACCAAGCTGTTGGAGCTGCCCTTCAATATTTTGCTTATTCGAATTGTTTTTCGTTTCAAGTGAAGCCACTTTATAATAAAGCTCAAATCGTTCCAGATTAAACAATTCCTTCATCATTTGGGTCCTGTCTTTATTGCCCAACTGCAAAAACTCCTGAAATTGTCCCTGTGGAATAATAATCGTTCGTTTGAAATTATCGTAGCTCAAGCCTATCGCCTTTTCGAGCGATTCAGTTTCGATGGGAATCCAGTTGCCTCCGTCTTTCAGGTAAGCCGAACGTTCGAGCGTTTTAACTTCTTCAAATTTTTTGCCATTTCGGCGACCTTTCACCACGGCCTGATAAGCCGTTTGGTTCTTGCCGGTTTCGAATTCAAACTCAATCAGCAAGTCGTTCGATTTCAGGTTCATCATGTTGTAATTGCGGTTGTCCCTTGAATTCATACGATCTGTCTCGCCATAAATTGCAAAAGTAATGGCTTCCAGAATGCTGGATTTCCCGCTTCCTACAGATCCAAAAATGCCGAATAGATTGGCCGAAGTTAACCGGGTAAAATCGATGGTTTGTTTTTCCTGATAAGAATACAAACCCTGTATCGTAAGTTTTATAGGTATCATAAGTAATTATTTGACCACAGATTATTCTGGAAAAAATTTTTAATCTGTGGTGTATATTTTTCTCGTATTTACTGTGGTTAATCTTCGTTATCCTCTGCCAGTATTTCAGTAAATAGTTTCAGAACCTCTTCATTGGGTTCCTGCCCTTTGCTGTGCCTGAAATAATCGGTGAACAGTTCGGTCATACTTTTTGTCAGATCAATATTGTTTTTACTCCCCGCCGCCAAATCAGTTCTATTTTCTACTTCAGGAACGATGGTGACAATTCCGGAGTGAGCTGCATTCAGTTGTTTTCGTTCCTGCGCAGTAAGATAGGTATTGGTTACCATCGTTAACTCGACCAAACAATCCTGATTTTCACCCAGCCATTCCAGCGCCTCATCCATTCCTTCAGCCCGTTTCCGAAGCAGCCTTTTACCTTTCGTCAGCTCCACCTCACGGATTTGAGCATCTTTCCCGGCTTCCAAATCGACCAGTATCACATATTTTTTCTGATTGGCCTCGCCAAAACTGTACGACAACGGACTCCCGCTGTAATAAACAGGACAGGGCACTGAATCAACCCGGTGCATCCGGTGTAAGTGACCAATTGCAGTGTATTGAATTTCTTTCGGAATATTCTCGGAATAAACAGCCTGCGCCCCGCCAACATGCAAAATAGGTTTTTCATCGGCAGGTTCTTCGGGCAGCTCCTCCCCTTTTTTCACCACAAAAAGATGGTTAACAAGTATATTAACGCCCTGATTGTCGCAATACTTTGAAGCAACTTCCTGCCATTTTTGCTGAAGCACAGAACGTAATTCGACTTCCGAATCTTCCTGTCCAAGATATGTTTTCAGCCGGAACTCGTTGGCATAAGGCGTCAACAGCAAACGTAAATTCGTATCGATTTCAGGAAGTTTTAACTCGATAAAACCTTCGGAACTTTGCAGCACTTTCAATCCTGATTCCAGCTCAAAAAGCGGGACCAGCGAGTTGGGATAACCGGCAAAAATAATTCCGCACTCGCGGGCCAACGGATCAGGCGCTTCAATCCGGTCGGGCGAGTCATGGTTCCCTGCAATGGCAATTACAGCACGTTTCCCGTTATTAGCCAATCGTTTCAATGTTCGGTAAAAAAGGTCAACAGCTTCTGTTGGAGGATTAAACGTATCGAACAAGTCGCCAGCAACGATGACCGCATTCACCTGTTCGCGTTCGGCAATTTCGCAGATTTCAAGCAATACAGCCTGCTGTTCTTCAATTCTCGAAAAATCTTCGAGCCGTTTGCCGAGGTGCCAGTCGGAAGTATGGAGGAGTTTCATGAAGTTTTGATTGATTGAAAGTCAGATTGACTAAATGAAGTTTCTTTTTTCATTTTATTGATTTCAAAGCTATCCAAAAATCACAAAAAAGCAGTTCTTTTAATCATATCTTTTGTTACAAGCCAACTTATTTTGCATTAAAAAAGGCCGCAGTTCGATTGAACCAGCGGCCTTTTTTAATTCTTTTTTCAGGACTATTTTTTCACTTCCCAGGCACAACGTACCGGAGAAACAATTTTGCCTTCTTTTTTCAATTCGTTCATGGCCTTATCGACCAATTTGCGATCTAATCCTGCTAATTCAGCAATTTCTCCGGCTTTCAGTGGTTTTCCTGAAGCAGACAGAACGGCCAATACTTTTTCAACGCTCATATTAATCAATGTTAAAATTCTTCAAATAGATTTGATTCAACAAGAATTAACGAATAACGATCAACGATCGGTGACATTTCACATCGTTAATCGTTATAAATCAATCGTTATCGCCAATTAAAATCTTCCTTCAACCACTTTCCAATCGGCTACTTTCCAGAAATCAGCAATATAAGCCGGACGAAGATTTTGTTTATCCAGGTAATAAGCATGCTCCCAAACGTCGCAGGTTAAAAGCGGGGTCAGATTATCGCGAACCGGGCATCCGGCATTGCTAGTCTGCACAATACTCAGTTTTCCAACAGCATCCTGAACCAGCCAGGCCCATCCTGATCCAAATTGAGTTGCAGCAGCTTTGTTGAAAGCTTCTTTAAATACATCCAGGGTACCGAAAGTACTTTCGATGGCGGCTTTTAATGCTCCTGTTGGCTCTTTTGCCGGACTTGCTGAAAATTGTTCAAAGTAAAAGGTATGGTTAAAAACCTGCGCTCCGTTGTTGAAAATACCACCTTCAGCTTTTTTGATGATGGTTTCCAGATCAGCTTTTTCGAATTCAGTTCCAACAATCAGGTTATTCAAATTAGTAACATAAGCCTGATGGTGTTTGCCGTGATGAAATTCCAGTGTTCGGGCACTGATAAAAGGTTCAAGGGCATCAATTGCATAGGGTAATTCGGGTAATGTAAAACTCATTTTGCTTATTTTTTGGGTTAAAAAATGATTTTTAGTGACTGTTTAAATTTAACGCAGAGAGTTTTAATTTCGATTAAATAACTTGTCGATCAGCGTTGTAGATTGCACTTCAATAAAAAGTACTTTTTGAGAAAACACGGAGATCACTGAGAAAAAAAATCACTTTGCGATTTTAGGCTCAGTGTACTCTGTGTATTCTCACTATAAAGGAAAAACAATACTTTTGAAATCTTCAATTCAACCTGGCATTTGCTATGGATTAATACTATTTCTCTGTGTTTAAATTCTTTAAATTCTATTTTTAAACTGTTTCTAAGTTTCAATCAAAATAACAGAATCCAGATTCAAAAGGTTTGTAAAAACTGAACTTTCGGGGTAATTTAGACTAATTATGAATAAGGTATTCCGGAACAAACTTACCAAATCAGATCTTCTCAGCAGACATTAACAAAAATTAGCAGATAATGCGAAACTGGCGGGATTCTGCGATAGGTATCGCTTCCAATGTTTTTAACTTTGCCCACTGAATTTACTGAAGCATGAAACAGCTTATCGTCCTATTATCCATCCTGATTTTACTTTCAGGAATTACCTCTGCAAAAGAAAACCCACGTTTCCTGAAATACACCCAAGACCAATGGGTTGATTCATTAATGAATACAATGACCCTTGAACAAAGAATTGGTCAGTTGTTCATGATTCAGGCTTATTCGAATGCCAAACATCAGCAGGCCGACGAGCTCATCAAACAGATTGACCAGTTTCAGGTGGGAGGAGTCATTTTCATGCAGGGAGGACCACTCGCACAGGCCAACATCTGCAACAAACTTCAGCAAGCTTCAAATATACCCTTACTTGTTGCTATTGACGCAGAAACCGGATTGGGATTCAGGTTGGATTCGACCCTGAGTTATCCGGTTCAAATGGCTTTGGGAGCCATCACCAACGATACATTGATTTACCGGATGGGCTTCGAAATAGGAGAACAATGTCGCCGGATCGGAATACACATGAACATGGCCCCGGTTAGCGATATCAATGTAATTCCGGATAATCCGATCATCAACTTCCGTTCGTTTGGGGAAGACAGAAACCAGGTTGCCCGGAAATCGTGGCTTTACGCGCAAGGAATGCAGGACGCCGGAGTTCTGGCTACCGCCAAACATTTTCCGGGTCACGGGGACACGCAGACCGATTCGCACTACGACCTGCCTGTGATCGATCAGACCAAAAAAGAACTCGATTCACTGGAGTTATTTCCATTCGCCTATCTGATTGACAAGGGAATAGGTTCGGTCATGACCGGACATCTGCAAGTTCCCGCACTCGAGCCAAACAACAAAGTTCCGGCAACACTTTCATCCCGGATTATTCAGAACAAACTCAAAAAAGATTTGGGATTCGAAGGTTTGGTTATAACCGATGCCATGAACATGAAAGGTGTCAGCAATCTGTATTCATCGGCTGAATCATCGGTGAAAGCACTGAAAGCAGGTAATGACATGATTGAAATTGTGCCACGTCTGGACAAAGCCATTGCAGCAGTGAAACTGGCTATAGCCAAAGGGGAACTGTCGGTTGACGAAATCGACGAAAAATGTCGTAAAATATTAGCCGTCAAAAGGTGGCTCGGACTGAACAGGCAAAAATTAGTCGAAACCAAAAATCTTTACACGGACTTAACCAAAAACCAATACCAACTCACCAAACGATTACTTCAGGAGCAGTCGATGACGGTTCTGGTCAACCAGCAAAACAGAATTCCCTTACAAAATCTCGACACCTTAAAAATTGCCAGTCTGGTAATTGGATCTGATCAGCTTAGCCCATTCCAGAAAATGCTTGGAAATTACACAAATGTTGATCATTTTAATGTGAGCAAAACCCCATCAGAAGAAGAAATTAAAAGTCTGCCGGATCAGTTAAAACCATACAATCTGCTGATTATCGGAATTCAGGGATTGGGCTTATACCCTTTCAGAAGGTTCGGAATCACCGATCAGCAGATCAGTCTGATTGAAAAACTCAGGGACCGGAATACAGTGATCTGTTTCTTTGGGAATCCGTACGCTATACCCAATATCCCCGCACTTTCGAATGCCGGAAGTTTGATTGTTACCTATCAGGACGATCAGGATGCACAGGAGCTGGCAGCCCAGCTGATTTTTGGTGCAACTGACGCCAACGGGAAACTTCCGGTGAATGTAAAAGATCAATTCCCGATTCATTCCGGGATGGATATTAAATCGATTAATCGGTTAAAATATACCCTTCCGGAGGAGGTCAATATCAGTTCTATTTATCTGAACTCAAGAATTGATTCACTGGCTGAACTTGGAATCCAGAAGAAAGCATTTCCCGGATGCCAGGTATTGGTGGCCAAAGAAGGCAAAGTCATTCTGAATAAAAGCTATGGCTTTTTTACTTACGATAAAATTGTTCCGGTACAAAACAATGACCTCTATGATCTTGCTTCTGTCACCAAAATTACTGCTGCACTTCCGGTAGTCATGAAATTGTACGATGAGAAAAAGATCAACCTGGATAACTCCTTCGCCGTTTATTTCAAGGAGTTTAAAAATACCAACAAATCAGAAATGACTGTTCGTGACGTATTGACCCATCAGGCGCGGCTGCAAAGTGGCATACCGTTCTGGCTTGAACCGGAAAGCGCGAGCAAACTGAGAGAAGGAATATTTCATGATCAGCCCACGGAACAATACATGGTGCGGGTTTCTTCGAATCTATATGAGAAGAATGATTTTAAAGACCAGATTATCAAGGACATTATTAAGTCACCTTTGTGGGCTCATAAAGAATATCATTATTCCGATCTGGGCTTCAGCCTCTTTCCTTTTGTAGCCGAAAGGCTGACCGGAGAATCCTTTCAGGAATTTTTAAATACTGAATTTTTGAAACCCCTCGGAGCCGTTTCTACCGGATTTAAACCCTATGAACGTTTCCCATTGGAGCAAATTGTACCAACAGAGAATGACCTGACCTTCAGGAAAGGGCTGGTACAGGGTTTTGTGCATGACGAATTAGCTGCCTTATTGGGCGGGGTTTCAGGAAATGCCGGACTTTTCAGCACGGCCAACGATTTGGCGAAAATGATGCAGATGTATCTGCAATCAGGAAATTACGGCGGCAAACAATACATTTCACCAGCCACAATCAAGGAGTTTACAAAAGTTCAGTTCCCATTAAGCAATAACCGCCGCGCTCTTGGATTCGACAAACCAAATCCGGGAATCAAGGGAACGAAAAATAAATTTCCGGCAGCAGATGCAAGTCCGGCCAGTTACGGACATACCGGCTTTACAGGCATTTTTACCTGGGTCGATCCTGAAAACCAGTTACTTTTCATTTTTCTTTCCAACCGGGTATATCCAACAAGAAGAAATACAGCGATATATGATTTAAACATCCGTACTGAAATGCATCAGGTCATTTATGATGCCATCCAAAAAGGATTGGATTAACTCTTAAAAATTGTTAAATCTTTTTTCGTATTTTAACACTATTGTAATAATTTGTATTTCCAAATCCCCCAGAGAACAAGAAGTTTAGCCGTTACCGTCAAATGTTAAATATTAAAAAATATTCAATACATCAAAACCTGACCTTAAAACATAAAGGTTAGCTCATTGTTTTTTATTTATTAATTCTAACTTTAAGCGATGTTTAAGAAGAAAAAGAGTGTAAAACCATAAAAATTTAATATCATGGAGCAGAAAATCACTTTTAATGAATTGCGTCACATCAAAGACAGCTTACCTTCCGGTTCAATCAGTAAAATTGCACAAGAGTTTGGTCTCGAAGTTGAAACAGTCAGAAATTATTTTGGAGGCGCAAATTACGACAGAGGTAAATCGGTAGGATTGCATATTGAACCAGGTCCTGACGGCGGAGTTGTTTTACTTGACGACACAAAAATTCTGGAAAGAGCACAGCAATTGATTTCTTCGCACGCGAATTAAAATACTTATTATTAAAAACAGACTGCTTTATCTTTATAGAGCAGTTTTTTTTTGTCAAACTTCACCTAAGCCAACAATCATGAAAAACCTTTTACTTCTGCTATTTGCAAGCATTTTATCATTTCCGGTCCTTGCTCAGAAATCTCTGTTTAACGGAAAAGATTTTAAAAACTGGGATATTTTTCTGGGAACTCCAATAACCGGCTTTGAAGATCTGGCGAAAAAAGCCACTCCCGAATCAACTTATCAGGTCATTCAAATGGATGGACAGAAAATGATCCGTGTTTCGGGTGACATCAATGCATCATTGGCCACCAAGGCTGAATACGGCAATTATCACATTCATCTCGAATTTAAATGGGGAGAAAAAGTGTATGGCAAGCGAAACAGCGGCCTGCTCTATCACAGTTATGGTCCGTTTGGTGTGGCTTTCGGAACCTGGATGGCTACCATAGAACACCAGCTTATGCACGACAACCTGGGAGACACTTACCTGATGGCCAATACTTTTTGCGACACCAAAGCGATAAAAGGAGACGACGGCAAAACCTTCACCTATTCTCCTGAAGGACAAACCACTGCCTTTAGCGAAAAAGATAACGGACCATCGGTTAAAAAAGCGAAAGATTCCGAAAAACCTCTGGGAGAATGGAACTCGGTCGATTTGTACTGTTTCGGACAAACTTCAGTTCATGTGGAGAATGGACAGGTAGTCATGGTAAATACCAATTGCAGCAAAATCGAAAACGGACAGAAAATCCCGCTCACAAAAGGTAAAATTCAGATCCAATCTGAAGGTGGTGAGTTCTTTATCCGGAAAATAGAAATCGAAAAGATTAAAGCTATTCCAACCGAACTCCTAAATTAAAATAAGAATGAGGCTGTATTGAAAGTCATTGATCCCGTCATCCTGAACTTCCTGCCCGCTCATCTGGCAGGCGGGGTTTCAGTATCTCAACAAACGGTATATCAGGCCCCGGAATAAATTCGGGGTGACGTTATTCTCGAGTATTTTGACCTCTGATACTGCCTCATTCAAATACCTGCAAAACCCGTCAATAAAAACTCACATTCCTGTCTGAACTTTTACGTTTCTGTGTGTACTGAATAAAAAGTACAAACATGAATCAGCAACGAATAAACAACTTGACCGGATGGATCGTTTTCGGCCTCTCTCTCCTGGTGTATGTATTAACTCTTGAACCCACGCTAAGCCTGTGGGATTGCGGTGAATTTCTGGTATCGGCCTACAAACTGGAAATTAACCATTCGCCCGGAGCTCCTCTGTTCATGCTTCTTGGTCATCTCTTTTCGCTGTTAAGTTTCGGAAATCCGGCAAAGGCAGCCTATGCAATCAACCTGATTTCTGCTGTTTCAAGTGCTGCTACCATCCTGTTTCTTTTCTGGACCATCGTTTGGCTGATTTCAAAAATGGAGCAGGCACAAAACAAAACCTTTCCATTGGTTCTCAAATTTGGATCAGCAGCAATTGGTGCGTTGTCGTTTGCGTTCACCGATTCATTTTGGTTTTCGGCTGTCGAAGCCGAAGTATATGCCCTTTCGTCGCTTTTCAGTGCTGCAGTTCTTTGGGCAGCCACACGATGGGAACGCGAAGCCGATCAGTCCGATTCATCCAGATGGATTTTGCTGATCTTCTTCCTGATTGGTCTTTCCATCGGAGTACATTTATTAAATCTGCTGGTCATCCCTTCAGTCGGACTGATCGTTTACTTCAGAAAATATAAATATTCGATAAAAGGTTTCATTTTAGCTATTATGATTAGCGGTATTGGAGTCCTGGCTTTACTTCAGTACTTCATTCCGGGACTTCTTGATCTGTCAAAAAACCTGGAACTGTTTTTTGTAAACGAACTGCATTTCCCAATCCATTCCGGATTATTGACCTATGTGGTCCTGCTCATTGCCGTAATTTCAGGAGGACTAATCTATACCCATCGTAAACAGTTACCAAAACTGAATCTGGCAATTTTATGCCTGACCTTTTCGCTGATTGGTTATACGTCTTATGTGGCAACCATCATCAGGGCATCGGCTGGTGTGCCAATCAATCAGGGAAATCCGGAAACAACTTTCAGCCTACTCAATTACCTCAACCGCGAACAGTACGGCACGCGCCCGATTTTATACGGGGCAAATTTCAATTCAGTGGCAACCGGCTATCAAGAGCGGGAAACCTGGATTGCCAAAGACGGGAAATACATTAAAAGCAAATTAAATCCGGATGTTGAATACGACAAAAATACAATTGGGTTTTTCCCGAGAATGCACAGCAACGATCCGGAACACATTAAATCATACGAGAATCAGTTTCATATGAAAGGACGGAAAGTGAAGCTTACCGGCGGAGATGGAAATCCGTCAGTTGTGATCGTGCCCACCTTTCAGGAAAATTTATCTTTTTTCCTGACGTATCAGTTCGGATACATGTATCTGCGTTATTTCATGTGGAACTTTGCCGGTCGCCAAAACGACATTCAGGGAAATGGTGGTTTGCTGTATGGAAACTGGCAATCAGGAATTTCGTTTATCGACAAGTATATTGCGGGTCCGCAAACGGATTTGCCCAAAGAGCTGACCGAAAATAAAGGTCGCAATTTCTATTATTTTCTACCCCTAATCCTGGGAATCCTGGGACTTGTTTTCCAATACCGTAACGACCGGCAAAACTTTTTAACAACCGGTCTGCTATTCTTCCTGATGAGTTTCGTACTGGTCGTTTACCTGAACGAAGTTCCCAATACGCCCCGCGAGCGGGATTACGTTTACGTCGGTTCGTTCTATGTTTTTTGTATCTGGATTGGATTGGGCGTATTATCTGTTTTTACTGGCTTCCAGAAATTTCTGAAAGAAAAAAACGCGGCAATAGCTGCACTGATTTTAGCTTTAGCAGCCTCCCCGGTTTTACTTCTGGCACAAAACTACGACGATCACGATCGCTCCGGAAGATATTCGGCCCGTGATCTGGCGCGAAATTACCTTGAATCGTGCAAGAAAGACGCTATTTTATTTACACATGCCGATAATGATACCTATCCGTTGTGGTATTGTCAGGAAGTTGAAGGAATCCGGAAAGATGTTCGCGTGGTGGTTATGCCGTATTTGCAAGCCGAATGGTATATCCAGCAGCTGCAACGGAAAATATACGGGAATGAAGCACTGAAAATGACTATTCCGCTGGAAAAGTACCAATCAGGTCAAATTGATTACGTTTATGTCGTCCCGAAAATAGAAACCGAGCAAACTCTTTCGGATGTGCTTGAATTTGTTGGAAGCGACTCGTCAGTCACTAAACTGACAACAGAAAATCAGGAACAAATCAGTTTTATTCCGGTAAACAAAATAAGCCTGAAAATCCAGGACAGAGAAGCCATCCATCTGGAATTGAAACAGAGAGCAGTGAACAAAGGCGATCTGGCCTTTTGGGACATTATTGCTTCGAATTGGGAAAAACGACCGGTCTGTTTTACCTCGTGGATCGACCCGGACGAACATGGATTAAAGAATAATCTGATTTTTGACGGCCTGGTTTACCGGCTGACCGATCAGAAAACAGACAGCAACTCGGTAATCGATATCGGGAAAATCGAAACTGAAAATCTGTATGCAAACCTGATGCAAAAGTGCAACTGGGATAACCTGAGCGATTCGTCGGTTTATTTTGACTGGCACCACCGGCGAATGTTTGCCAGCATGCAGATCAGAACCACTTTTTACCGGCTGGCCCAAAAACTGACAGAAGAGAACAAAAAAGAGAAAGCACTGGAAGTTTTGAGAAAGGCTGATCAGGTCATGAGTTTGAAACACTGGCCGGTTGATTATCAAAGCATCCTTATGGCCGGATTATATTCCGAAAACAACGAAAAACAGGAAGGCGAAAAACAATTTCACAGACTGGCAAAGTCGCTCGAAGAATGGCTGAAGTATTTGACTTCTTTTCCGACCAGGCAAAAAGCATCGATCGTTAATGAAGCCGAATATAAGTTGTCGTTGTACAATGAACTCATCATTCAGGCAAACGAAACAATTCCGGAGCCTGAACTAAAACTGATGAAAGAAAAACTGATGACTTTCGCCGGAAACCTGGAGTAACATTGAATATCGTTGCGATCAACCAAGAATAACATTTCAATCCATATAGACGCATTACCGTGCGTCTTTACCCCGAATACCGATTCGCTCACCAAATTCCCAATTAATACAAGCTGTCCTTCCGGATAGAATCAACCGTTTGAATGTAATGAGCTGTATCAGCAAGCAGAATCCGTTCATTTGAAATCGAATCGCTACCAATAACTTTAGAGGACTCGAAAGTAAATTGTTTATTCATGAGCGAAAAAACCAATACGACCGAAACCAATCCGGCTTTCAGTCCCATACCCTGAAGCGAGAACAACCAGCCAAAGAAATGAACAAACGAATTCTGTTTGACTTTAGACTGACTGTTCTTCAGTAAAAAAGAATACATCAACCGGTCTTCAACCGACAGTTTAGGTTCTCCAACCTGATCGTTCTGTAGTAGTTCGGCAAACATTTGTTCGTGGTTCTTTTTATTCATGGCATTCCGAATTAAAATTCAATTTCATCTTTTAAATACTCCAGTTTTTCTGCCAGCATTTTTTTTGCATAAAACAGGCGCGATTTCACGGTTCCCTCCGGAACGTCAAGTACTTCAGCAACTTCTTTGATTGAAAACCCTTCGCGGTAACGAAGCAAAAAAGCGGATCGATGTTCTTCTCCCAATAAATTCAGTGTTTCAAATACCTTTTCGATCACTTGCTCCGGTTCAATGGAAGCATCGTTCAGGAAATCAGTCTGGGATTCCATCACCTCATTGTCAAGGTATTCCTGACGAATTTCACGGCGGCGGTATTCATTTTTGCACATATTATTGGCTACTGAGTACAGCCAGGTTGTAAAAGAATAGTGCGGATTATAGCTTTCAGGCTTTTCAATAAGTTTCATGAAAAGCTCCTGTAAAAAATCGTTTGCCAACTCCTCCGAACTTCCCAGCATCCGGTAGAAATAATAATACATCCGGCTTTTATACCGATGGTAAAGCTCGCTGAATGCAGCCTGATCGCCCGAAACGATTTGCTGCATTAACTCACTGTCGCTGTATGTCTTATTTTTTCTCCGGAAGATCAATTCGATGATTTTTTAAAAATTAATCCGATTAATGCAATATATGACCCGACGATGATGAGGGGCGCCAGTGTAATCCGTCTGAAACTGAATATTTCGGGCTTAAACTTGTTTGGATCTGTTGATCCACCACCGCTCATCAGAATAAAACCCAAAATTAATAAACTGACAATCAGCAACAAGATTAAATATTTTTTTCGGGTAAAGATCATGCTTTTTTAGTTTCTGTACACGCGAAAAACAAAAGGTTCAGATTTTGGAAAAAGAAAAACCAGTAAAAGAATTCCTGCTGAAATTCGATTACTGGTTAAATTCTGATGAAAGAATAAAAAAACCTATTTTAAAAATATAGCCTGCCCCATGGAATTGCTGCCACGATCAGAGCTAAAGCAATTAAAAAGAAGAGGAATGCAGTTTTAAATTTCTTTTGATCGGTTGTGGCTTTTTTCGATTTAGCCCGTCCGATGTGAACCAGAACTATGGCAATCAGCATCATTGAAAAATGTTCGATGGCATAAAATCGCAGACCGGGGTCTTTCATCGCAGCACCAAAATCGCTTAATGCCAGTTTAGTTACCGGACTTAGAAAAAAGTACAACACAAGACCGGTAAGCAACTGCAAATCCATCAACGAAGTCAGTACAACTCCGAGAATGTTATCCGTTTTCGACCAGTGTTTCGAGCCCAGCCAGCCAGATACATATTTGACCAAAGTAACAAGAAGACTTATCAAAAGCAACCATCTCAGCGTATCGTGTAAGTGTAAAAATCCTGTGTACATTTTTATTTGGGTTTAAACGTTTCGATACATAACGAATGAAAAGTGTTTTAGTTCTTAACACTGATTATTTTTCAACTAAAATCGCTACTTGAACAATTCCTTATTCGGTTCTTCACCCATTGTGAATTCCAGAGTTCCGCCGTCAATAATCTCCTGATGAGTTATAAATGTGCGGTCAATAACCTGTCCGTTTAGTTTTACTTCCTGAATGTATTTATTGTCCTTCGAAGCCAGCGGAGCTTTCATCGTAAAGAATTTACCCGGAGCCACCTCAATTTGGGCTTCCTGTATGATTGGTGAACCAAATTGATATTTCAACTCTGATGGATTCACCGGATAGAATCCCATTGCGCTGAAAACATACCAGGCCGACATTTGTCCGCAGTCTTCGTTTCCGCACAAACCATCAGGCTTGTTGGTGTACATTGTCTCCTGAATCTGGCGGTTGAGTTCCTGAGTTCTCCATGCACGTCCGGCATAGTTGAACAGGAATGAGGTATGGTGGCCAGGCTCGTTTCCATGAGCATAAGCACCAATTAATCCTGAAATATCGCTTGATGCCTCATTACCTTTTACGCCTTCCTCAACGCTAAACAACTGATCAAGCTTATCGGCAAATGCGTCTTTGCCTCCAAGTAATTCAATCAGTCCGTTCACATCTTGTGGAGCCAACCAAAGGTATTGCCATGCATTTCCTTCAGTATAATCACTTCCTTCGTGTTTCGAGAATGCCGGATCAAACGGGGTTGTCCACTGTCCGTTACTTAGTTTCCCGCGCATAAAGCCGGTTTCTTTATCGAAATAGTTCCGGTAATTAAGTGCACGTTTAGAGAAATAAGCGGCATCTTCCGTTTTTCCCAATTTCTGCGCAACAGCAGCAACTGCCCAATCGTCAATTGCAACTTCTTCCGATTTGGCAACCGATTGCTGTATTTTATCAGCTGGCATATAGCCCAATTTATCGTACAATCCCATTCCATCCCGATCGGCCATTGAAGTAGCCTTCATCGCTTCAAAAGCAAGTTGTTGATCGAAATCGCCAATTCCTTTCAGAATAGCTTCGGCAATAACAGAAATTGAATGATTGCCAACCATACACCATGTTTCATTTCCTTCAAGTTCCCAAACTGGTAATACTCCGGTTTGTTTGTAATGATCGAGCATGGTTTTTACCATATCGTTCACACGCGATTGCTGAGTTAAGGTAAAGAGCGGATGTAAAGCGCGGTATGTATCCCACAACGAGAAAACGGTATAACGATTATATCCTTCTGCCTTTTGCACATCACCTTTTACGCCTTTAAATTCGCCATTCGAATCGGAGAATAAAGCCGGCGCAACCATGGTATGATACAAGGAAGTGTAAAATATAGTTTTCTGTACCGAATCATTTGACTGAATCCGGATCTTAGCCAATTCCTTTTCCCATGCATCAGAAGCAGACAGTTCTGTTGCCTCAAAATCCCATCCTGGCAATGATGAGTCGAGGTTAGCAAGTGCATTCTCAACACTAACCGAAGAAACACCTACTTTAGCCATGATCTGTTTTCCGTTGAATTTAAGTGAACCAACGGTTCTCCCCTCTCCTCCTACATTGACAATTTCAGATTTAGTAATCGGGTTTGAGAACCTGACAGCAAAAAACACATGCTGATCGGCTGCCCAGCCTTTTGATAAACGTGATCCTGTTACCAACATGCTATCCACTACATTCAGCGATGTTTGGTAAGGTTTATCCCAATTGATGGCAAAACCTAAATTGATAATCAGATTATTTTCTCCTTGTTCTGGAAATGTATAACGATGTAATCCAGCACGTTCTGTGACCGTAAATTCAGCTTTAATGCCGTTGTTTTTCATTATTACCGAATAATAGCCCGGCGTAGCTGTTTCCTGATCGTGTGTATACTTTCCGGCATAGCGCGAAACAAAATCAGCATTCTTTTCATCCTTCAGAAAAGTAACTTCCGAAGTAACAGGCAGAAATGAAATATCAGCAAGATCTCCAATTCCAGTTCCGCTCAGGTGGAGATGGCTGAATCCGGAAACAATACTGTCTGAATAATGATAACCTGAACACCAGTCCCAGCCTTGAGTACCATTATCCGGACTCAACTGAATCTGTCCGAAAGGATATGCAGCACCCGGGAAAGTGTGTCCGTGAAAACCGGTTCCGATAAACGGATCGAC
Organism: Prolixibacteraceae bacterium; assembly: GCA_035648135.1. GTDB lineage: Bacteria > Bacteroidota > Bacteroidia > Bacteroidales > Prolixibacteraceae > Aquipluma. The sequence goes on along the minus strand of DASRMB010000014.1, from coordinate 10,626 downwards.
AAAATCGGTCAATCGAACTTCCTGAACTTGTTTTGGGGAAGGTGTATTACAAGCTGTCAGAAACAACACAACACTTGCAAGAAGTAAAATAGATTTGTTCATTGGTAGGTTTTTTCAATTTGAGCGTAAAACTACACAATTGAAAAAAATAATCAACTGTTTAAATTGTATCTAATCTTCGTGTCTTAATGAAAAATAGTATATTTCTGCTATTCTGAAGTAAAGTGGACTATAATCAAAAAACTCCCTTTATAGATAATTATTTCATCGGACATGAGAAGGAAATGGAATTTCTTTTAAAGTCGTTGGCTGATTTTGAAAGTTCAGATACTTCTTTGCTTCTCGTTAAAGGATCAGCAGGTATTGGTAAAACAACCTTAATCCAACAGGTTTTACTAAAATATAGAAAGGAGAAGTGCTTCAAGCTATATGGGGAATACAGCAATCAACCCGGGCAGGTTCCATACCAGGCGAAAGCATGGATGAAGATGCTTATCTTGTCGCTTCGGTGTGCGCTCAGTCTAACGATTTTCGTCCGGAGACTGAACGCAGTGAAGAACTGTTAAAATATAAGTTTTGATTATCAATAATAATTGGGGAAAATAGTATATATTTTGTGGTAGCTAATAGTTTTGCAAAAAGAAAAAGCATTTAAAACATAGTTAAACATGAATAGAACAGATATCTCAAAATATTTGATTCATAGTGTTCGGATTTCGATTGATAATGACCTGCCAATTGACAGTGAAACTCTTGAAAATTTATATTATCCGCTTCGAGAAGAAAGTGGATTCGATGACGAATCTGAAGTATTAATAAATATAATCGAAGAAGGGGGTGTTCGCGCAAGTCCTTCATTCAGAAATGGGAATTCAACGATTTACGGAGATAATCCAGTAGTTTGTTTTACAGAAATGCCATTGATAAATTTTATTCAATATGTACATAAAAGAAATGATAGAACTCGATTTACCGAATGTGGTATTGCAGTGTTGAAGAAGGAGTTTTATAAAAATGGTGGTAGGCCAGTTATTTCAGGACTTTCAGAAGATAATGTATTTGAGTATTTAGATAAAAACAAACGTATTATTAAACCTGATATTTTACCAATAAAAGAACAGTATAGATATGTTAATTTGACAAGAGATATTGATTGGACTCATGAACGAGAATGGAGAATTAAATGTGATAAAAACGATAAGAATTTTTCGGTTAGAGATGATATGCGCAATGATTCTTTTTTGACTTGGGGTGTTAATGTATTCTCAAACTCTTTATTCAGTGAAGTTATACTAATTTTAAGATCTATTGAAGAGGCTAAATTGGTTCATGATATTATTCAAGGTCAACTCGATTGCGGTTATGCTAAAGGAGGTCAGGAATTTTGCGTTAAAATTAAATATTTGATTTTGAAAGAATCAATAGAATTTCTGAAACGAAATGAAATAAATAGCATTGAGGATTTGCCATCAAATGCTTTTTATTCACATATTTCTCCATCCATTTCAGATGAGGAAAAAACCAAATTATTGAAAGTCCTTAAAAAATGTGCGAATATGTCCAAAGCTTTTGCAAATGACTTTATAAGTAATACAAAATTCGAAATTGAATCAAATGGATTAATAAATGACATTTCTGGATTTGCTCATGTTGCAAGTGATAAAATTGATAATAAATATGTTAGATTTTTACTAAATGAAAATCTGGCAGATTCGATAGGTGAAACTATTTGGGTTAAACAAATGGAACGAAATATACCTTTTCAGCAGAGTCTATCTTATCATGAGTACATTGCAGAACGACAATGTGAAATTTTCAACAAAGAAATTGATGATATTTTTAGAGTATATTCAAGATTAGACTAGGCTCAGTGTCACTGCCGATTACCGTTTACCTTCAAGCAGTACTTTTAATCCGAAATCCAAGCTTTATGTTGTAACTTGCGAATGCTTTAGATAAAATATTACAAGGTATCCATAAAAATGAAAAATCATAAAAATGAAAGTTTATCAAGCCAATGAAGAATTAGCAGGTGTTTTGCTAAATCAAGGATATGTCGAAACAAGTTCAGAAATAGAAAAGGGAAAGGGGAAGAAACGGTTTAAACTATCCCATTTTGATAAAAAAGAAATTTATTTTAACTACATAAATATTGAGATTATTGATCATTATTCAATACTGGATAGTAGAATAAAAATGACAGACAAAGAGTTAAAAGTAGTCTTATTATATTTTAAACTTAGTTCTGCTGATTTTAAAGAATTTTCTTCAACAAGAGATCTCAAAATAGAAAAAATGGAGGAAAGGCTAGCTTCTCTTTACAAGCAGTCGGAAGCACTACAGAAATTTGGAACAAGCAAAACAAGAACAAGACTAGATAATATTTCCAGAATCTTAGAAAACTATGAATCAATAATTCTATAAATATTGCTTTGATCATGGACATATCGTTTTGTAATTTGATTCTTGATAATATTACAAAGACTTGGTTATTATGGATAAAATAGAGGAAGATTATCAACTTTGGCGATGGGCTAAGTACAACGAGATTGACATCCCATTTTTACAGGGTTGCATTGACAATCCGTATATTTTGAATAATCCTTATGACGAAGTGGGTTTATCAAAAAGATACACTGCTGAAATAATTAAAAATTACCAATGCAAGACATTTGATGTTAGTAATGAGATGATTGAAGACTACGACAAGAAAGTAAAGGGGAATTTTGAACATTTTTTTTCAATGTATTCAAAGCATCTCTATTCAACTTTTCAAAGATCAATTTTTATTGAGAACAGCTTCATAAAGGTAAATCAAAATGATAAAAAAGACCTATTCGAAAAAATAAAAGCAAATTTCATATATTTCCAGTGGTGGGATATTATTACTTTCGAAGAACTAGGTAAGTCGTTAGTCGAAAATCATTTTCTGAACAGCACTATAAAATTAATCAGTGATCAAGAGCTATTTAAATACTTCAAGAATAGATTCTCTTCAAAAGAAGACTTTATTTCTTGTCTATTAATGAATTTCATTCCTTCAGAAATGCATATAAACCAGATGATTGAGGAGGTTGGTGGAATTCCTTTTTTTAAGAACACATGGCTATTCAGCAACGAATTCAAAAAATCAATTCGCATTTTTGAAAACGAATGTAGGTTCGAATTTAATCAAAAAATTATTGGCTCATTTTTCAATGAGGACTTACTATTCCGAGCAATAAAAAGAGAGTTTGGTGCAAAATTTAGTGTTATATCCCAAGGTTCTCCCGATTGGCTAACTCCGCAGAGGTTTGACATTTACTTTTCAGATTTAAATATTGCAATTGAGTATCAAGGGGAACAACATTTTCGTCCAGTTGATTTTGGAGGTAAAGGTGAGAAGTTTGCAAAAAAACAATTTCAAGAGAATCTTAAAAGAGACAATATCAAGAAGGAAAAGGCACAGAAAAATAATTGCTTTCTGTTATGTGTTAATCCTGATTATGACATTAATTTTATATTTCAAAGTATAAAGGAGATAATCATTTCAAAGACAAAAAAAGATAGTGTCTTACCCTAAAACTGCGCTGGTTCTGCTTTGCAATCATCGTTTTGTTATGGTAGATTATATATCCCAATGTTCAGAACAAATTTTTAATGAGTTACCCATGGCAAAAATCAATGTACAACAAACCGATGTAACCATCCTGAAAATCAACGAAACGGATTACATTTCGCTAACCGATATTGCAAAATTTAAAAGTAATGAACCGACGGATGTAATTGCGAACTGGATGCGTAACCGCAATACCATTGAATATCTCGGGGTTTGGGAAACATTATATAATCCCAATTTCAAACCCCTCGAATTCGAGGGGTTTAAAAAAGAGGCCGGGTTAAATGCCTTTACGATGTCGCCTCAAAAATGGCTTGGTTCAACCAATGCCATTGGGATTGTTTCCAAATCTGGCCGTTATGGTGGCACATTTGCCCACAAGGACATTGCTTTCAAGTTTGCAGCCTGGATTTCAATAGAATTCGAACTGTATTTCATCAAAGAATTTCAGCGTCTGAAAGAAGAGGAGCAAAAACAACTGGGATGGTCGGCCAAACGCGAACTGGCAAAAATAAACTACCACATACACACCGACGCCATCAGGCAACATTTAATACCGGCAGAACTTACCAAAGTGCAAACTTCGGTGGTTTACGCCAGCGAAGCCGATGTGCTGAATGTGGCGCTTTACGGTATTACCGCTAAACAGTGGCGAGAAGCAAATACTGAACGGAAAGGCAATATCCGCGATTATTCGAACATCAACGAGTTGATATGCCTTTCGAACATGGAAAATATAAATGCTGTGCTTATTAACGATGGCGTTTCTCAACGGGAACGATTGATTCGGCTGAATAAAATTGCGATACAACAAATGCAGGTACTCGCTAATGTTGAAAACCGTAAAATGCTGAAATAATTCTGCTCCTCCGGATTGAAAAAAAGTAGTTGCCGGCGCTGATTTATATACAGCGTTTTGTTAATGGTGGATCTTAAAACCAAATGTTCAGAACAAATTTTTGATAAGTTGTGCAAGTGGGCATATTACTGAAAAATGGTTGGTAAAAAGCTCTGTAACGCCTACTATTATTGGCATTACAGAAAGTTTAATGAAATCGGTTTCATCAAACTTTTTATGTTCATGAAAAAATCAAAAAAAGCACCATTTAAATTCATATATTTTGCCAAAGAAAAATGAGTTTTTTTAGCCATGTAGCATACCAGTAATAATTCGGGTGGACTAAAGCATCTGCTATATAAAAATATTTTCCTAAAAATCACCAACCATTTTTCAGTACATTACCTGCAAGTGACAAAACAAAAAACCGTAACTGACTGAATATCAATTACGGTTTCTTTTTAATCGTGGGCGATGACGGATTCGAACCGCCGACCCTCTGGGTGTAAACCAGATGCTCTGAACCAGCTGAGCTAATCGCCCTTTGTTTGTTTGTCGTTTGATGAACGCGCTTTGTTTTTTAAAGCGTTGCAAAGATAGACTCCTTTTTGAAATTTGCAATAGCTTAATTGAAAAATTTCATAAAATTTCGCCAACAATAAAAGTACTTCCACCCACAAACACCAGATCGTTTTCCCCCGCATTCTTCCGAGCTGCAGCGAGTGCCTGAAGAACAGTCTGATAACAATTACCTTTCAGTCCAAACCGTTCAGCTTTTGCCGCCAGCTCTTCAGGTTCTGTCGCACGCGGAATAGCCGCTTTAGTGAAATAATAGTGTGCATTTTCAGGAAGAAGGGATAAAACTTCATCCTGATCTTTGTCATTGACCATCCCAATCACCATATGAAGCGCTTTCCATGCCATTTGATTGATTTGATCAACAACCAATCTGATGCCTGCCGGATTGTGACCGGTATCGCAAATCGTCAACGGGTGATAGCCGATAATCTGCCAGCGCCCCATCAAACCGGTATTCCGAATCGTATTGACCAAACCCCGCCGGATCATTTCATCAGGCAAATTCCAGTCTTTCTCATTCAACAATTCAATGGTCTTTAAAACAGTCGGCACATTGTGGCGCTGATAAATCCCCAGTAAGTCCAGTTTTAAATCAGGAAATACCAAATCGCCATTCTTCCGTATATTCAGGCTTTGTTTCCCGTCCATAGTCTTCATTGAATAATCTGCCTGATATTCCTGATCGGCATATGCCAGTGTTGTTTGCACCCTTTCAGCAATCTGCTCAAACACCAGATTGATTTCAGGCAAGGATTCACCGATCACTACCGGAACATTTTTCTTGATAATTCCAGCCTTTTCTGCCGCAATTTTTGGTAAAGTATCACCAAGCAATGCCATATGATCGAAACTGATGTTGGTGATGACAGACACTTCCGGAGTAATAATGTTGGTAGAATCAAGCCGACCGCCCAGCCCAACTTCAATCACCGCCACATCAACCTGCATCGCACGGAAATAATCGAATGCCATCGACACCGTCAATTCAAAAAAAGAAGGTTCCATTTTTTCTTCTTCATTTTTCTTCCTGAATGATTCAGTGAACGAAACAACCGCGTCTTCGGAAATCATTTGCCCATCAACGCGTATCCTTTCCCTGAAATCTTTCAGATGAGGAGATGTATAAAGGCCCGTTTTGTATCCGGCTTCCTGTAAAACGGAGGCCAGCATGTGCGAAACAGATCCTTTCCCGTTAGTTCCTGCAACATGAATCGTTTTAAATGAACGATGCGGATGATCGTACAATTCGTCCAGACGTATGGTATTGTCAAGATTATCCTTGTAAGCTGCAGGTCCAGTTCGCTGAAACATAGGCAACTGACTATATAAAAAACCAAGTACTTTCTGATAGGTTTTCATCGTTTAAAAACTTATGAACACTAGTTAATAAAATTGAAAGACAAAATTGAGAATTTAGCAGCTATATCCTAAGTAATGCATTCTAATTTTTCTAAATTTAGGGAAACCTTAATGATTACGGCCATGGCGAAGAAAAAGCAAATTAAAATTTTCGTGTTGGACACCAATGTGATTCTACATGATCATACCAGCATTTATCAGTTTCAGGATAATGACATCGTAATCCCAATAACAGTTCTGGAAGAACTGGACAAGTTTAAACGTGGAAACGACCCGATTAACTTTCAGGCGCGGGAATTTGTGCGCGAGTTGGATGAAATCATTGGCGACAAACTGTTCAACGGAGGTATTAAACTTGGTCCTGATAAAGGGAAACTGATCGTCGAGACCGGCAAGCCTATTCCTGAAGAGATGATCGATTCATTTTTGGAAGACATTCCTGACCACCGTATTCTGGCCATTGCCATGTATATTGGTCAAAAATTTCCTGACCGCCCGACCATCCTGGTCACCAAGGACATTAATCTGCGAATGAAGGCCAAATCGTTGAAAATTCAGGCCGAAGACTATTACAATGACAAGGTGAAAGATATTCAGGTTCTGAATAAAAGCGTAACCGAGTTTGAAAACGTTGACGATAAACTGATTGAAAAGCTATACAGTGAGAATTCGATTCCGATAGAAATGATAGAAATGAAAAATACTCCGGACATGAACGAGTATTTTATCATGAAAACGGCTAAAGCAAGTGTTTTGGGTCGTTACGACGGAGGTCTTAAGAAAATGGTGCGGGTAGAGAAAAAAACAGCCTACGGAATTAAACCCAGGAATGCGGAACAAACCTTCAGCCTTGATGCACTTTTTAATCCTGAAATAAAACTGGTTGCCCTGACAGGTAAAGCAGGAACAGGAAAAACACTGCTGGCTTTGGCTGCCGCACTCGAACAATACAAAAGCTTCGGCCAGATTTTGCTTGCCCGACCCATCGTAGCTCTGAGCAACCGGGATTTAGGTTTTCTGCCGGGCGATGCTATGGAAAAGATTCATCCATACATGCAGCCTCTTTTCGACAACCTTTCGGTCATCAAGCACAACTATAATTCGCGAAGCACTGAATTCCAGACTATCGAGGAACTGCTCAAAGACGAACGGCTGGTTATCACCCCTCTGGCATACATCCGTGGACGAAGCTTGTCGAATTCCTATTTTATCATCGACGAAGCGCAAAATCTGACGCCACACGAAATTAAAACCATCATTACACGGGCTGGTGAAGGAACGAAGTTAGTATTCACCGGCGACCTTCAACAGATTGACTCACCTTATCTGGATATGAAATCAAACGGCCTGGCTTATATGACCGAGAAGATGAAAAACCATGAAATCTTCGCACACGTCAACCTCGTGAAAGGCGAACGAAGCTACCTGGCAGAACTGGCAAGTGATTTATTATAATAAATCTGGAGGGAAATAAGTCAATTAAATTAGTTATCAAAAGGTCAGGACATGTCCTGACCTCACTATTTTCTGGTTTTGCTTTAATATATCTTTCAGTTTAGCTATAATTTCGTATTTTGGCCATCCGTCAAATCAATGGATAAAAGGAATGAATGAACAATTCAAGCTTCCTTAGTATTGAAAGCAAACACTTTTTTATCCAGTGAAAACTTTAAACTTTATTCTGAAAACATATGAATCTGGAAATACTTTGCACTCAAGTACAAACACTGGCCCGTGAAGTTGGCCGGTTTATTTTTGAAGAACGACTAAAATTTACAGCTGAAGATATTATTCACAAGGGCAAGTCGGACATGGTGACCTACGTCGACAAAACAGCAGAAAAATCGATTGTTGCTGCTTTGCGTGAAATTCTTCCCGGCTCCGGTTTTATTGCTGAAGAAGGAACGGCGCAGGACAATGGCGAAAAGTACCGATGGGTGATTGATCCATTGGATGGCACCACCAATTACATACACGGAATTTCGCCATTCGCAGTGAGCATTGCCCTCATGGAAGATAAGGAAATCATTCTGGGTGTCGTTTATGAAATCAGTCTCGACGAAATGTTTTATGCATGGAAAGGAAGCAAAGCCTGGCTGAACGGTCGTGAAATTCAGGTTTCCAAAGCGGCAAACACTTCCGACTCATTGATAGCAACCGGATTTCCGTATTACGATTTTTCGAAACTCGACAATTACATGAAAACGATGGACTTTTTCATGCGTAATTCTCACGGAATGCGCCGCCTGGGTTCAGCTGCCTCCGATATGGTTTATGTGGCTGCCGGAAGATTTGAAGCTTTTTACGAGCATGCACTGCATTCGTGGGATGTGGCTGCCGGAATTATCATTTTAAAACAGGCCGGTGGAAAAGTTTGTGATTTTAACGGCGGCGAAAACTATCTGTTTGGAGGCGAAATGATCGCCTGCAATGCCAATTATTTTGACGAATTTTATTCAATCGTGCACAAGCATCTGGCGTAAACTTTTATTAAATTGCAGCAAACTTATACTTCATAAAATGGCCGTAAATGAAATTGCCCTGATCAACATACAGCTTGAAAGTCTGAAGATTAAAAACTTCGATCTGGAAGCCTGGAAAAGTCATACCATTATATTGCTTGAACGCATTTTCGGGAAAGAAAGCACCAAAGTCCGGATGATCAAAGAATTGAAATACGATTATTCGAGCTGGAGCCTGCGCGATGCAGCCGGAACAGGGAAAGATTCGGATCCGGTTATCCTGAAGGCCCGCGAAATACTGGAAGCGACCAAAATGGAACTTGAGCACCTGGGTCTTCCGAAGCAGGAAGAAGAAATCCTGAAAATCTGGTCGCTGCTCGAGGAAGAGCTAACGGGCAAACAAATTCGTGAAATCAAAATGGTTTTACAATCGGATGATGATGAGAAGATGGAGAAAATCGCCAACATTCTCTATAACCTCGATAAGGAAAATATGGCTGTGGTACTGGCCAAACTCCTGGTACCGTAATTCACATTCATGGGCAAACCAAAGATCGCTGTCGTCATACTGAACTGGAACGGAATCAAACTGTTGCAACAGTTTCTACCTTCAGTCATTCAATTCAGTAAAAATGATTTAACCGAAATTATAGTGGCCGATAATGGTTCAACCGACGAATCATTGTCGATGCTCGTTCAGGAATTTCCGGAGGTGAAAATCCTTGATCTGAAACAGAATTTTGGATTTGCCCGGGGATACAATGAAGCTCTGAAGCAGATAGACACTGACTATTTCGTGATCCTGAATTCTGACGTGGAAGTCACCGAAGGATGGCTGGAAGCCCCGATCAGCATCATGGAAGCCGATCGGGCTATTGCTGCCGTTCAACCCAAAATACTCAGTTACCATCAAAAAACGCATTTTGAATATGCCGGAGCTGCCGGTGGATTCATCGACCGGTTTGGATACCCGTTTTGTCGCGGACGCATCTTTAACGAAGTAGAAGCCGACAATGGCCAGTACGATAACTCGATAGATATTTTCTGGGCAACAGGAGCCTGCATGTTTGTTCGCGCCCGGCTATTCCATGATGCAGGAGGTTTCGATGCCGATTTCTGGGCCCACATGGAAGAAATTGATCTTTGCTGGCGGCTTAAAAACCGTGGTTACCGCATCGTTTTTACTCCTGAAAGTACAGTATTTCATCTTGGAGGTGGAACTCTTTCATACGACAATCCGCAAAAACTTTTTCTGAATTTCAGGAATAACCTTTGGCTTTTGTATAAGAATCTGCCTGCAAATCAGCTTTTTCGCATTCTGCTTGGGCGAATGATTTTAGATGCCGTAGCTGCCTTTAAACTGTTGGCTGAATTTAATTTGAATGGTATCCGAAGTGTTCTAAAGGCACACGCTCAATTTTGGATTTCAATACCTTCACTGCATCGCAAACGAAAACAAGCCCTCAGGAACGGACATTTCAGGATGCCTAAAGAAAAACTTCAAAGAAGTATTGTTTTTCAGTTTTATATCCGGAAACGCGAAAGGTTTAGCGATATTCCGTTTTGAAACAAAAGCTAATTCGTTCTATCAGGAAGCTATGGGCAAGGCTAAGTGACATCCGACAAGATGGATACATCTGAAATTATTATAACTGCTTATCTGCTTTAAACAAGTTGATTCTCTTTCACTATTTCTTTTAATGGCATCGGTGGGGTTGTCACTGCTTGTTGCATTAGCCGATAAAACAACTTCCCCCTGTAGGTCGAAAGTTTCCTATTGAACCGAAAGG
>DASRMB010000013.1:0-78630 GCA_035648135.1 Prolixibacteraceae bacterium | reverse complement strand
TTAGCAGCCATAAAAGATAGTCTTGTGAACCTAAAAGGTGAAAGGTTCTTTGTTTGTTTTGTCACTGCTAAGGTACTCATTATCAATTTAATAAGCAAGCTATCTTTTATTTTAGTATACTCAAATCGCTCAATTTAGGTTGAAGACACCATGGGAAAGCAATGGCTCAAAAACCAAAGGTACATGGGCTGAATTATTCGGAAAAAATGACGATACCGACATGTTTTTTATGGCCTGGAATTATTCCCGGTACATCAATGCCATTGTCGAAGCTGGAAAGAAAGCTTATAATATTCCTATGTATGCCAACGCCTGGATGCCAAATCCAAGACCAACTCCGGGAAAACCTGGAAATTTTCCAAGTGGTGGTCCAATTCTCTCTGTTCTCGATATTTGGAAAGCTGGCGCACCAGCTATCGATTTTTTGTCGCCTGACCTTTATGGTGGCGATTTTAAAGACGAGGCTAAGTTTTTCCACCGTGCCGATAACCCACTGTTTATTCCTGAAACCAATACCACAGATGGCCCCGGAACTTATGCGTTTGCCGAAGAAGATGCCATTTGTTTTTCTCCCTTTGGTATTGATAATCAAGGAGGGGTGATGGTGAAAGAATACGGAATGTTAAGCCAGTTGATGCCAATAATTACAAAGTATCAGGGTAGCGGCAAAATGTACGGATTCTTTAAAAGTCAGGGCGATACCATTGGCCGCGATATCAAAATTAACAACGATGTAACAGTTTCAATTAAGTATCAACGACCATGGCGGTTTGGAAATGCGCCTAAGGAAAAAGATTTCTTCGGTCGTCCAAAAGTTCCTGCATTTTATGGTTTGATGATTCAAACTGGTGAAAATGAATTTATTGTTGCTGGGTATAACCTTTCTGTTAGTGCCAATTCTACAAGCGACAAGAAACAGGTTTGGTTAAAAGATGCCTGGGAAGGAAGTTATGTGGATGGCGTATGGAATCCAATAGCGCTGCACAATGGCGATGAAGCCGGCTTTTTACGAAGTGGCGACCCGGTATACCGCATTGGAGCCTATCGTACTTTCCCATCGGAACCTGCAATCTTTCATTTTAAGGCAGTACCATACGATAAATAATCTGTAAATGTATAAAACAGGCACATTGAAGATATAAGTCAAGCGATGTGCCTGTTCTATAAAAATATACGCAATGAAAAAATATAGAAAAATACTTGGGCTTTTTTTTATTTGGTTGTTTTAGCCTGACTTCGCTTATGGGGCAGTTTTCAACTCGTACGCCAACAATAAACGATACCCTGCAATCGATTAGGGTAAGTAAAGATTACCGGGTAGCTTTCAGTATTTTTGCCACAAAAGCTACTGAAGTGACCGTTCGTGGCGATTTTCTTTTTTTGGGTCCCACTGCAAAACTGACGAAAAGCGATAATGGGGTTTGGTCGTTTACTTCCAACCCAATCCCGCTTGATTCGTACACCTATAATTTCAGTATCGATGGCCTGATGACCCTCAATACCAAAAGTCCGAATTTAAGGGAGAACCCTAGTTAATTGTTCAATTTCTTCGATATGCCCTCGCCAGAAACCGAGTTTCTGGCTTAAAAAAATGTACCTCATGGAAGGGTCGATCGGGTGCTGTACCATTCTGGTTCACTGAATGTTGAACGCATGATGCATGTTTATTTGCCTCCAAATTTTGAGAATATCAAAGAAAAATTGCCTGAAAAACGCTTTCAATCTTTTCAACTTCATCATCCTTTAATTCAGGAAATTCTTTGTCACTGGCTCTCTTGGAAAGGGTTCCGCCATTTTGTTCAAGAAACCTAACCAGCATTGACACTAACTTATCCGGCATTTCAAATTGGTTGTCAATAAATCGTTTGAACTCGTCGTATTTATAAATGTAGCTGACTTCTTCCGGAATAATCCGGTTGATGGTATCCATTACACAATCAAATAGAAATTCAGCTTGTTTGGTCGCATCAAAATACCGGTAATAATCAATGGTGTCGTTGAGTACTTCGACATTGTTATCGGGTGTAATTTCCCATTCAATCAATTCAAGAATAGGGTGGGAGTAGGATTCCAATACTACCCTGTAGTCATCAATTTTATCCAGAATAGCCGCCGAAATTGGAAAGATTATCCCTTGCTGAGTGATGTTTAGTTTGGATAAGATATGATGAATTAAATACCGGTGGATTCTTCCGTTTCCATCGGTAAAAGGATGAATAAATACAAAACCAAACGCAATTGATGTTGCTGCCAATACCGGATCGAATTTTTCTTTATCGAGAAGGTGATATGTATTAATTAATCCTTCAATAAGTTGATCCACATCTTGCCACCTTGATGAAATATGATCTGGAATAGGTTCACCGGTTGTTCTTTCACGATCACCCACAAAACCACCTTCAGTGCGAAACCCCATTTTTGTAAATCGTTTGCTTTCAATAATGATTTGCTGAAGTCTCAACAGTTCTTCTTTGGTTAATGGGTTTCTGCCTGCTTCACCAATTGCTTTTCCCCAACGCAATGCCCGATTTGTTCCAGGATTTTCTCCTTCAATGGTAAAAGATGCTTTCGAGTCTTTCAGTAGTAAAAATGAAGCAGCACGTTGCATGACCTCTTTATGGATACTATTAATAAAGGTGTTTTTTTTGTCCTGAAAGTTTGATTCAATATATTCTTGAAGTTTTTTGGTTTTATATATCAATGGACAAAAATCGGGTGTCCCTGGTAGATTATTAATGATGCGATGACGGGACGAACGTTTTCCTTCGATGTTGAATTGAATTCTATCATCAATTAGAGGAACAAAATTACCACTGTTTAAATCCGGAATATCAAGTTTACGATTATATAGCCATTCATAAATAAACCATATTCTTCGGCTATATTGACTTAGCGGCTCAATTTGTATTAGATCAGTTATAGTGTCAATATCCAATACATCAAACAGCTTTTTCAAAACGAGCAAATTGATTCCTTCATATTTTAGTGCAAAAACCAGTTGTTTAAAGAGTGAATCTTCAGGCTGGTGCCTGGGAGTGAAGACTTGCCATTCTGTTGTATGATATTGCCTTGTTTTTTGGCTGATTAATGCTAATTTATTTGGAATTGGAACAGGCAAATTGTATTGTGAAATGATTGCTCCATAACCTACAAGATAGCCTTCTTCCGGTGCTACTCTACCGTGAAAAACAGTTATCGTTTGTGAAATTGGCTTATTGTTCATTTGTTTCTGCAAAAAATGGTTACATCAAATATAGATGAAAAACAATTAACTGTGGTGAAAACTGATTATTATTTATGGATATTAGTGAAAAACAATTTTAAAAATTCATTTGTATTTTAAAATGGAGTAATATAAATCTCTATCTTTACCTTGCAAATGGAAGCAATCGGATACTCAAAACCGTACGTTTTTGAGGTGGTAATTCGGGAGTTTGAGTGATTTTTGAGAGTTAAATATTTGATATTTAGCGGTATAGGTGATGAGTTCCGTCCCCGCCGTCCCCGCCATCTCCACTAAAAACACGAATGTCATTGGTTTGTCATTCGTGTTTTGCTTTATATCAGTCATTCATGGTTTTTTTTTTTTTTGAGATTGATTGCATAAATAAATAATTCAATCAAAAACAGGTTGGATAGGTTCTATTCGGTTAAAAACCAGTCATGGAAAATGGCTTCAGCAAGTCTATTTAAACTGTAAATGGGTAATCAATTTCACCGTTTTTCAACATCGAATCAGATTCCCTTTTTATATTGTGTATCAATTGTGGGATGAATAGTGTGTTTGAGTTCCTTTTTTGAATCGGAATTTCCATTTAGCAGATTTTCAAAAAGCTTAATAATTCCTGATTTATCGGTCTCTGTTTGAGTTCCGGTTTTTATATCCTTTAAATCAATAAAAAAGCTGGAAAAAAGATCTGGCAAATCTGTCACAATCTCTGTATTCAGGAAATTAATCTCATTGTAGATGTTCGGATAGTTTCCCTTTGTTTTTTGAATGAAAAAAGTGTCCTCTTTTAAATTTGTAATCGAAGCCGATTTATCGCACTGATGAATACAGGCAGCATCAATCTTATTTTTTTTGCATCCGGTAACCTGATGAAACAGACATTGTCTGCTGGTCATCAGTGTAATCGGGTGGTAAATGCTGTAATACAGTTTGAAATCTGCAGGTTTCTTAATTGTTCTGATTTGAGTTTTACTGATTTCATTGGAGATAAACGAGCCTGCACAATTAAATATTTCTTTTACAGCTAACAGACTATAGGAATTAACCAGATTCAGATAGGGTCCTGCGATCCATGAAATTCCCTGTTGATACGCTTCGTAGGCTATCCCGGTATTATTGGTTACAATTAATTCAGGTTTTAGCTGTCGAAGAAATTCTACCGCAGCTGTATAGTCTTCGTCGATTAAAACGGAGGGGAACCAGGGAATTAATTTTTTGTTTTTTGCAAAGAGAGCGGTAAAAAGAGCACATTCATTTTTAAAACTATCCGGAAGTTGGAAATAGATATCGGCTGAAGTTTCCTTGCAAAGGAATACATCCTTTGGGGAGGAGATTAATACCGAAAGATTGGGTTTGGTTTTTTGTGTATTTTGCTGTTTTAAGACGGGAAGATCGATGGGGTCAACAGTTTCTTTTGAATCGTTCAGGATGAATAACAGTCTTTTTTTTATCGAAGTGAGCTCTTTAAAAGGTATAAAAAGATCAGTGTGAAGATTTCCCAGGTCGAGCTGCCCGATGTAATATTCCGTATCATTCATGGCCTTAAACCGTTTTAACAGCATCTCATGGTTTAGTGCCTGTGTGCCGGTACTGACCAGATTAATTTCTGATTGCACAACAAATGAAGTGTCGGGAGTTTTTACTTCTACTTTTAACGGAGTGCCACATTCTCCTGAAATGCTTAGTATTAAAGGAGCTTTTGCGATAGTTAATTGTTCGATTTTAGTTTTAACCTGCGAGATCAGTTCTGTTCGTTCATCGTAAATTTCTTTTTTCGCGATGTCCAGATTTTCTTCAGTGCTAGAGCCTTTCAGTTCTGATAAATGTAGCGCTGAATGATCCCTTGGATTGTCAATAAACATGTTTTTATGAATGTTTGCCTTCAGAAAAGAGTTGGAGAAGTCGCGGTTAAAAACCTTGTAGAGCTCACTATTATCTGTGTTTAGGCTGTCCTGATTGTAAAAACGCCGAAGTTGTTTTCTCCACGATTCGACCACTGAAAATACATAATGAAACTTTTTTATTCTTCCTTCAATTTTGATTGAATCAACTCCTGTTTCCGCGAGTTCCTTTAAATCAAGATAGGCTGAATTATCTTTCAGATTAAGGGGGAAATGGGTGCCTTCAGGAGTTGTTAAATATTCATCTCTGCAGGGTTGACTGCATCTGCCGCGATTGCCGGAGTTCCCTCCGTGAACAGAACTGAAGTAGCAAATTCCTGAAAAACAGATGCAATTGGACCCATGAACAAATACTTCAGTTAATATCTTATTTTCATGTGCGGTTGTTGTTAATGCTTTGATCTCCTGAATATTTAACTCTCTGGACAGATTTATCCGGCTTGCATTGAGCTTGTTTAAAAATCGGATCTGACCTTCATTGTGAGTTGTAAGCTGAGTTGATGCATGTATTTTCAGACCTTTGAAATAGCTGGACAGGATGTAAAACAGTCCTAAATCCTGAATAATTACGCCATCGATGCTGGTATTCATCAATTTATTCAGTAAAACGATAAGAGCCGGTATTTCGCTTTCTACGATAATGATATTGAGTGTTAGAAAAACTTCGCAACGATTTTTGTGTGCAAGTCTTAAAATCCCCTGTAAATCGTCAAAACTTATATTTGCTGCACTGTTTCGGGCATTAAACCGATCCAGACCACAATATACAGCATCAGCCCCTGCTGCAATTGCAGCTTTTATCGAGTCAATATCTCCACCTGGCGCCAGTAATTCAATCTCTCTCTTCGCTCGAATCATTCTAACTGATTTGATCATTTCCCCACAGAATCCCGACCGCTGTTCAATCAGCATCCGGATGATGCACTGAATAAACGGACTTGCCTAAAGTAAATCCATTAGCTCATCGGTTAACTCAAGGTTGTGATAAACGGCTTGTATATCATCGTCTTCTTCAAACACATCGATGAGCTTCATGACTTTCCTTGCACTTTCAAGATCGAGTACCGTGGTTTCTTTCGGAATACGCTGCAGTCCGGAGCTTTCCGGTTCAATATTCAGCGCTTCCAGTCTTTTCATCATCGAGCCAAAGTTTTCCATGGCCGTGGTAACGGTAAAATAACCTTCTTCGAACTGCATATCTTCGGCACCGGCTTCAATCATTTCCATTTCAAAATCATCGGCAACCAGCTCTCCCTGCGGAATGGTAAAAATGCCTTTACGGTCAAAAATAAAACTCAACGAGCCATTGGTTCCCAGGTTTCCGTTGTGTTTATTGAAATAACTCCGGACATTCGCAATGGTCCGTTGCTGGTTATCGGTAGTTGATTCGAGGAAAATAGCTACACCGCCGCTGGCATAACCTTCGAAGGTACACTCGACAAATGAGGCCGAATCTTTATCCGCTCCTTTACTGATGGCACGCAAAATATTATCCTTGGGCATACTTACTCCTTTGGCATTCGAAATGGCTACCCTGAGGCGTGGATTGCTGTCAGGATCGGTTCCACCTTCCTTTACGGCAACAGTAATTTCTTTGACGATTTTGGAGAAAACCTTGGATCGTTTCGCATCGATGCCACCTTTTTTGCGTTTAATGGTTGACCATTTACTGTGTCCTGACATATGAATTTGTATTTTGTTCCTATTGGGACAAAGTTAATGCTTTGGTTGTAAAAAAAAAGAACTTCCATCGGGCTTGTTGATTTCCGAACGATCGGACCAATAAAACACTCATTGACAGTTTCAAATTAGTAAGATAGTATGAGTATCCGTTATGGTACTTCATTTTGAAACTGATTCTCATTAAAATGAATTACGATCATTTTTACACTTCCCGAATTTTCGATTGAGACAAAAAATCATTATAAATTAGAGGTACATTAAAAATGAGCCTGTATTTGAATAAAAATGCAGATGAAATGCATAAACCCCTATTTTGACTTATCTTTGAAACTTCAAAAATTTAATATGCTTATGAAACTTTGGGATAAAGGAACCACGGTTAACGAACTCATCGAAAAGTTTACGGTCGGGAAAGATCGTGAGTTGGATTTGTATCTGGCCAGATTTGATGTGCTGGGATCGATTGCTCATGCGAAGATGCTTCAATCCATCGATTTGCTTACTGAAAGTGAACTTACCGAACTTCAGGCAGAACTTGTCGGAATTTATCGAGTCATTGAAAACGGGGATTTTCTGATCGAAGAAGGAGTGGAGGATATTCATTCACAGGTTGAACTGATGTTGACCCGGAAACTGGGCGATACCGGTAAGAAAATTCATAGCGGACGCTCACGCAACGATCAGGTATTGCTCGATTTAAAACTATATACCCGGTCTGAAATTCAGAAACTGGTTGGAGCCGTCAGCGAATTGTTTGACAAATTAATAGCCAAAGCCGAAGCGAATAAACAATATCTGATGCCGGGTTATACACACCTGCAGGTTGCCATGCCTTCATCGTTTGGATTGTGGTTTAGCGCCTATGCCGAAAGTCTGGCCGACGATCTGGTTCTTCTTCAGGCTGCCTGGGAAATTACCAATCAAAATCCATTGGGTTCTGCTGCCGGTTACGGTTCATCGTTTCCGCTCGACAGGCAAATGACAACCGATTTACTGGGGTTCGAATCGATGAATTACAATGTGATTTATGCGCAGATGGGGCGCGGAAAGATGGAGAAAACAGTGGCTTTTGCCATGTCGTCGATTGCCGCAACCATCTCTAAATTTGCTTTCGATGTTTGCTTGTTCATGAGCCAGAATTTCGGATTTGTTTCGCTTCCTGATGAACTGACTACCGGATCGAGTATTATGCCACACAAAAAAAATCCGGATGTTTTTGAACTCGTCCGTTCGCATTGCAACAAAATACAGGCGATTCCATACCAGATTAGTATGATGACGAATAATCTGCCGAGTGGATATTTTCGGGATCTTCAGATCGTAAAAGAAGTCTTTTTGCCATCGTTTCAGGAATTGCTCGATTGCATCAGTATTGCCGGGTTTGCCATCGACAACATGACTGTCAATACAAATCTTCTGGCCGACCCAAAATACAAATACGTTTTTAGTGTTGAAGATGTCAACAAACTGGTTCAGCAGGGAGTTCCATTTCGTGATGCCTATAAAGTAGTTGGCGGACAAATCAACGCAGGAACTTATGAACCAAGTCGTGATGTGAATCATACCCACGAGGGTAGTCTTGGCAATTTGTGTTTGGAACAGATTTCGGATCGGATGAAGCGAATTGTTGAAACTTTTAAATTTCAGCACATCGAAAAAGCATATTCTGAACTACTTGGTTAGCTTTTACATCTGTTAATTTATCGTTATTTTTTATTTCTGACATATAATGGATACTTTTTTTGTTGCTGAAGGTAATCTGTTGAATAGTCGCTTGTTGGGTGATTTCATTTATCTGGTTTTTAGGAAATCGATATTTCTTGTCATTCCCATGAACATTCAGGAATTTGAAACTTCTATAAAAATAACTATTTTCGCTATCAGTTCGTAAGAAAAATGAATGATTTACTTATAATTTATCGGTTTTTGTCGATTGATTGGTGTGAAATGAATTGTAATTTGTCGTCTGAAAATTTTCTTTGCGGCTAAAAAAATATAAAACAAGAAATGATGAAAATAGGATTTCCAAAAGCGCAAGGGTTGTACGATCCTGCCAATGAGCACGATAACTGCGGAATCGGTTTTGTCGCTCATATTAAGGGCCAAAAATCGCACGACATTATCGAAAGGGGATTAGAGGTCCTGGAGAATATGGATCACCGTGGTGCAACCAGTTCGGATAATAAAACCGGTGATGGTGCAGGTATATTAATGCAAATACCTGATCAATATATAAAGGAAGTGTTGAAGGTGAATATTCCTGCTTCCGGTAAGTTTGGAACAGGATTAATATTTCTTCCTCAGGACAGGAAGGAGGCAAAACAGTGCCAGGATATTTTAACCAAATATATTCTTCAGGAAGGCCTTGAGTTAATTGAGTACCGTGATGTGGCTGTTGACAGTTCTGCTCCGGGTGAAATTGCCAAGCTGACAGAACCATTTGTCAGGCAAATATTCGTTAAAGCAGATCTCGAACAGGATGTGCTTGAGAAGAAATTGTACCTGGCCCGTAAACAGGCCGAAAAAGAAATAAGAGATTCAAAACTAAAGAATCGTCAGGCATTCTATATCCCGAGTTTATCATCGAAAACGATTATTTACAAAGGAATGCTTACTCCGGGGCAGTTGAGAGATTATTTTAAAGATCTTTCTCACCCTAAATTTACGAGTGCAATTGCTTTAGTGCATTCGCGATTCAGTACCAATACATTCCCCACCTGGGATTTGGCTCAGCCATTCCGTATGATTGCACACAACGGTGAAATTAATACAGTGAAAGGTAACCGCATGTGGATGAAAGCCCGTGAGGGACTTCTGAAATCTGAAGTTTTTGGTGATGACCTGTCCAAACTGTTTCCGGTTATCGAACCCAATAAATCCGACTCTGCATCATTCGATAATACACTCGAATTCCTTCATCAGACCGGACGTTCAATTCCTCATGTCCTGTGTATGATGATCCCTGAGTCGTTCAACTCGAAAAATCCGATTCCGGATAGTCTGAAGGCATTCTATGAATACCACTCAACCATTATGGAACCATGGGATGGCCCGGCCTCTATGGTTTTTTCCGATGGTCGTTACATCGGCGGAACACTCGACCGTAATGGCTTGCGTCCTTCAAGATACATCATCACCAAAAATGACCTGGTTGTGATGGGCTCCGAAGTAGGAGTTCAGACTTTTGCTCCGGAAGAAGTAAAAGAGAAAGGTCGTTTACGTCCAGGGAAAATATTACTGGTTGATACCAAACTGGGTATTATCATACCTGACAGGGAAGTAAAGGCGCAGCTGAGTCACCGTAATCCATACGCGAACTGGTTGAAAGAGAACCGTCTGGTTATGGATGATATTGAGGTGAAACAACGCGTACCTTCTTCGATGGGCGATCAGTTTAATACTTATTCAAAAGTATTTGGCTATTCGAAAGAAGATATGGAAATGATCATTAAACCGATGGCTATTTCAGGCGTTGAACCAACCAGCTCGATGGGTAATGATACCCCTTTGGCTTGTTTTTCCGAAAAACCACAGCGATTCTTTAATTATTTCCGCCAGGTATTTGCTCAGGTTACCAATCCGCCAATCGATTCTATTCGCGAAGGACTGGTAATGTCTCTGGCTAATTACATCGGCTCGTTGCATTCCAATATTCTCGATGAATCTCAGGAACATTGTAAACTGATCAAATTCGACGATCCAATCATTACCAATACCGATCTCGGAAAAATTAAGGAGCTGAAGCACGAAAAATTCTCACACAGTACCATTCCGATGGTATTCCGGGAAAAAGATGGTATTGAAGGATTTAAGAAAGCTTTTGATGACATGCTGATACAAGCAGAGAAAGCTGTTGATGACCAGAAAAATTTTATTATTCTGTCCGACCGGAATGTTTCGGAAGAATATGCGCCAATTCCTTCATTGCTTGCCATGGCCGCAGTTCAACATCACCTGATTCGGGCTGAGAAGAGGATGCAGATTGGTATTATTGTTGAAACTGCCGAAGCACGTGAAATACCTCAATTTGCTTTGTTGTTTGGCTATGGAGCCAGCGCGGTGAATCCTTATCTGGCTTTTGCAGCCATCAACGATATGGTAAAGACCGGACAAATAGAAATGAAATATTCAGATGCCCGTTACAACTACATTAAGTCTATTGATAAAGGGCTGCTGAAGATCATGTCTAAAATGGGTATTTCAACACTGCGCAGTTACCAGGGAAGTCAGATCTTTGAAGCCATTGGTGTAGGCAAAGATATTATCGATAAATATTTCACAGGAACTTCTTCCAAATTTGGAGGAATCGGTTTCGACGAAATCTGTCAGGAGTCTCTCATGTTTCACAAGGAAGCTTATGGCAAAAATAAACATCAGCTCACGAATAACTTTGAAAGTGCCGGAACATATCATTACCGGAAGTACGGCGAACATCATGCATGGAATCCCGAAACTGTGGGATTGTTGCAATGGGCTACCCGAACCAATGATTACAACGTATTTAAAGAATTCAGTAAAAAAGTTGATGAGGAAAATACAAAACCAACTTTTATTCGCGGATGTCTGAAATACAAACCTAACCCGATTGATATTTCGCTGGTTGAGCCTGTCGAAAGCATTATGAAACGGTTTGTTACTGGGGCCATGTCTTATGGATCAATCAGTAAAGAAGCTCACGAAGCGTTGGCTGTTGCAATGAATTCCGTTGGTGGACGAAGTAATACCGGAGAAGGTGGTGAAGATGCCGAACGTTTTAACTCGAACAAACGCAGCGCAATTAAACAGATTGCATCGGGCCGTTTTGGGGTAACCAATAATTACCTGGTGAATGCCGATGAGTTGCAGATAAAAGTTGCACAGGGAGCAAAACCTGGAGAAGGTGGACAGTTACCTGGATTTAAAGTCAATAATATTATTGCCAAATTGCGTAATTCAACGCCGGGTATTACACTGATTTCGCCTCCGCCGCATCACGATATTTATTCTATTGAGGATTTGGCTCAGTTGATCTATGACCTGAAAGTGACCAATCCACGGGCAAAAGTCTCGGTGAAACTGGTTGCTGAAAATGGGGTTGGCACTATTGCCGCCGGTGTGGCCAAAGCATTCTCCGATCTGATTATTATTTCAGGGTGTGAAGGCGGAACAGGCGCAAGTCCTGCCAGTTCAATAAAATATGCCGGACTACCTGTTGAGTTGGGTATTGCCGAAGCTCAACAGACATTGGTGATGAATAACCTGCGGGGCCGGGTGAAACTACAGGTTGACGGACAATTGAAAACCGGTCGCGATGTGGTGATACTCGGACTATTAGGTGGTGAGGAATTTGGATTCGCAACTTCAGCATTGATCACATTGGGATGTGTCATGATGAGGAAATGTCACCTGAATACCTGTCCAGCCGGTATTGCCACTCAGGATGAAACACTTCGCAAACGCTTCATCGGCCGTTCAGAATATGTGATCAATTTTTTCAGGTTTATAGCAGAAGAAGTTCGAGAACATCTGGCTGAATTAGGTTTTACTACTTTCGACGAGATTGTTGGTCGTGCCGATTTACTGGAGCAGAACAACGATGTTCTGAACTGGAAAATGAAAAATATGGATTTTTCAAAATTGCTATTTATGCCCAAAGAGGCTAACAAATACGATATCAGAAATACTAACCCGAACATCAAATCGATTGAGGATCATCTGGATCATACCTTGATTCGTGAGGCTAACATAGCCATCAAAAGCAAGGAGAAAGTATGGCTTTCACATTCGATTTGCAACGTTGACCGCACCATCGGTGCCATGTTGTCGGGCGAAATTTCAAGACGTTACGGCGAAGCTGGTTTGCCAAACAACACGATCAATGCAAATTTCACAGGAACTGCCGGACAAAGCTTTGGCGCATTCCTGGTTAAAGGGGTTAGTTTCAGGCTCGAGGGCGATAGCAACGACTACATCGGAAAAGGTTTGTCGGGTGGTCGTATTATCGTAGTTCCACCAATAGGTTCAACATTTACTCCTGAAGAAAATATCATCATCGGGAATACCTCTTTCTATGGAGCAACTTCCGGAGAAGCCTACATCCGAGGTGTGGCCGGCGAACGTTTCTGTGTGCGTAATTCCGGAGCCAGAGCTGTTATTGAAGGAAGCGGCGACCATTGCTGTGAATACATGACCGGAGGCCGGGTGGTCGTTTTGGGAACTACCGGAAGAAATTTTGCCGCTGGTATGAGCGGTGGTATAGCTTACGTACTTGATCAGGAAGGTAATTTTGAATATTTCTGCAACAAAGGTCTGGTTGAACTTGGACCGGTTGAGGATAAAGCTGATATTATTGAATTACAGGACATGATTAACAAACACCTGTTGTACACGCAAAGTACAATGGCTGCTAAAATTCTTACAAACTGGGATGAATACCTGCCCAAATTTGTGAAGGTTATTCCGTTTGAATACAAGAAAGTGCTGGAAGAATTGAAGCTTAAGGAATTGGAGAAAAAACTTCAGTTGACGGAAGACGATCCTGCACATCAGGAATAAGAAAGCCCCCTTCCTGTTCCCCCAAAGGGGGAAAGCTTTGCCCTGTGAATTGAGATGTTTTTTGCCCTGAAAGGGCAGTATCTTAATAACCCGGGGCGAAACCCCGGGTTCAGAACAGGAATAAGCAAACCGTCCGCGAGGGAATGATATTCAAATTAATTTCCTGTTATCGGACGGAATAGAGTAAAAACAGATTAAGAAAAATATCCTGATGAGGATTCAATTTGAAATCGCATCAAAAAAATAAAAAAGATAAATCCCATGGGAAATCCAAAAGGTTTCATGACAATAGGACGGAAAGATGCTGGTTATCGTCCACTGAACGACAGAATATATGATTACGGAGAAGTTGAGCAAACGCTCGACGACAAAGACCGAATCGATCAGGCTGCACGATGTATGGATTGCGGTATTCCTTTCTGTCACTGGGGATGCCCGGTCGGAAGTAAAATTCCGGAATGGCAGGATCTGATCTACAAAAAAGACTGGAAAGCTGCCTACGAAGTTCTGCATTCAAGCAATAGTTTTCCGGAGTTTACTGGTCGTGTATGTCCTGCTCCATGCGAAAAAGCATGTGTCTTGGCCATTCATGATGAGGCCGTTACAATTCGCGAAAACGAAGCTTCAACGGTTGAACATGCCTTTAACTTAGGATTTGTTCTGCCACGTATTCCGGAAGTTCGCACGGGTAAAAAAATTGCAGTAGTTGGCTCTGGTCCTGCTGGTTTGTCGGCTGCTGATATTCTGAATCAGGCTGGTCATGAAGTTACCGTTTTTGAGAAAAACGGTGCGATTGGAGGTTTGCTTCGTTTTGGTATTCCTGATTTCAAACTGAGTAAAACGATTATCGATCGTCGACTTGCAATCTTTTTGGATGAAGGGATTATTTTTAAAACCAATGTTACTGTTGGTGTTGATATTACCCGTGACGAATTGCTTGCTCAGTTTGATGCGGTTGTTTTGGCTAATGGTGCAGAACAAGCCCGTGATTTACCTGTTGAAGGCCGCGATTTGAAAGGCGTTTATTATGCCATGGAGTTTCTGAGTCAATCGAATAAACGGACTTCAGGCGAAGTTATTCCTGAAGATATAAATATTCTTGCAAAGAATAATAGAGTACTTGTAATCGGCGGTGGTGATACGGGTTCCGACTGCGTGGGTACTTCAATCCGTCAAAGGGCAAGAAGTGTAACACAGATTGAAATTCTTCCGAAACCTTCAGAACAACGTGCGGAAAATAATCCCTGGCCATATTGGCCCAATACATTACGTACATCGAGTTCTCACATGGAAGGTTGTGAACGCCGCTGGAGCCTTTCAACCAAAAGGTTTATTGGTGAAAACGGACAAATCAAACAGGTTGAACTGGTGACTGTAAAATGGGGAAAAGATGAAGCCGGACGTTGGGTGATGACTGAAAAGCCAGGAACTTCTGAAATTATTGATGTTGATCTGGTTCTGCTGTCGATGGGTTTCACTCAGCCAGTTCACAACGGTTTGCTCGATCAGCTTGAAATTGAATACGATGCACGAGGAAATGTAAAGGTGAACGTCAAAAAGCAAACTTCGAACGCTAAAATATTTGCCTGCGGTGACGTTGAAGCTGGTGCCACTTTGGTTGTTCGTGCCATTGAAGCTGGTAAAATTGCTGCCATGAATGTGGACGAATTCCTTACGGTAGAATAGTTTGTACCGTGTTTAAAATATTAAAGGCCGTCGCTATTCATTTAGGGACGGCCTTTTTATGACCGCATTTAGTACTTTGAAGTGAATGTCCCTGGTTCAACTGGGATATGGATTGCCATTCATTTCTACCGGTTTTATTTAGATCATTAAAAAATCTGTCAGAATGAATCGTTATAGTACCGTGTTTGATCCGAATTAGTATGATGAGTAGATACATTTTTCCTATCTTTCACCGAATAATCTAAAAATAAGAGACAGATGTTTAATCGTGAAACCTATATTGCACGCCGTCAGCAACTAACCCATAAAATTTCGGATGGTATTATTTTACTGTTGGGGAATGTCGATTCGCCAATGAATTATGCAGATAATACCTATTATTTCAGACAGGATAGTTCGTTTTTGTATTTCTTCGGACTCGATTTTCATAATCTTGCCGGAGTGATCGATACAGATTCCGGAGAAGAAATTATTTTTGGTGATGATGTCAGTATTGATGATATTATTTGGATGGGGCCTCAGGTTGCTTTGAAAGAAAAGGCTGAAAAGGTTGGTGTAGCAAGAATAGAACCGTATAAAAATCTTCAGGAAGTAATTGAAAATGCGATTTTGTCGGGTCGTAAAATTCATTTTTTACCAGCTTACCGTGCCGAAAATAAACTGCAACTTCAGGAGTTATTAGGCATTTCGGTTTCGAAACAAAAAGCCTATTCTTCAATTGATTTAGTAAAAGCGATTGTCAGCTTGCGATCGGTTAAGGAAGCTCAGGAAATAGACGAAATCAGGAAAGCCTGTGGCGTAGGTTACCAAATGCACGTTACAGCTATGAAAATGGCCAAGTCAGGTACCTGGGAACAATCGATTGCAGGAACTATTGAAGGTATTGCCAATGCCGGTGGAGGTATGGTTTCTTTCCCGGTGATTCTTTCGCAAAACGGCGAAACTTTACATAATAACAATCATTCCAAAATTTTGCAAAACGGACGTTTGTTGCTCGTCGATGCGGGAGCAGAGATTGATTCGCATTATGCTTCTGATTTTTCCCGAACAATGCCTGTTGGTGGTAAATTCACTCAGAAACAGCGCGAAATATATGAGGTCGTTTTAGCAGCGAATAACCGCGGACGCGAATTAACCAAACCAGGCTCAACTTATTTGTCAGTTCATTTGGCTGCGGCTGAAGTTATTGCTTCAGGATTAATAGCGCTTGGTCTGATGAAAGGTGATGTGAAAGAAGCCGTCCGGAATGGCGCTCATGCGTTATTTATGCCACATGGATTGGGGCATATGCTGGGACTGGATGTTCATGATATGGAAGATCTGGGGCAGATTAACGTGGGCTACGATGATGAAATCAGGCCTGTTGCTCAGTTCGGAACAGCAAACCTGCGACTGGGCAGAAAACTTCAGCCTGGTTTTGTAATTACCAATGAGCCTGGAATTTATTTTATTCCGGCCTTAATTGAAAAATGGAAAGCTGAAAAAATCAATACTGATTTTATCAATTTTGACCGCCTTGAAAGTTATCTTGATTTTGGCGGTATTCGTCTGGAAGATGATATTCTGGTTACTGAAACAGGTAGTGAACTGATCGGCAACCGAATTCCGGTTACTCCGGATGAGGTTGAACAAGTCATGAGCTAAGTATGGTCTGCTGAAAAATGGTTTAAATTCGGATAATGGATAGCATAAAAACAATTCACCAGAACGAAGTGCAAGTATTTTAAAAGGAACATCGATAAAAGCTTGCACTTGAAATTTTTAGTTAATCAAAAAAATATTCCAGAGGAATAAAATGTTTATAGAAAATGTATCATACGAGCGGATATTCAACCCCAGCTGGGGTTGTACAGCATTCTAATCATCATTTTCTATAAACATATGACATCTCTGAGGTCCTTACTAACCTTTATCGAGTTTTTCAACAGACACTAAGTGTTGGATACAAGCCATTTAACCTGAATTTTAGATCATAAAAATGGCCTGAGTAGTTGATGCTCAGGCCATTTTTATGAAATGTGAAACTGCTCAATGAATCAGTTCATGGACTAAAACTTGTGTGTAAAAATAATCGAGTTCATTCTTGATTTCGTCACGGATATCACGGTATAGGTTAGTGATTTGTGCATCGGCGCAGTAAGTTTTTCTGGGGTCTTCAAATCCCAGATGAATTTTGTGTTTCGATTGAATATCAACCGATGCTATTTTATCTTTTGTTCCATCACATATTGTGATCAGGTAATCGACAAAGATTTCTTCAAATTCTGTGTGGCTTTTGGGCTTTTTCATGCTGATATCCATATTGATCTCACGCATTACCTGTATGGCTATTGGATCGGTTTGTTTATCAGGATGAAGCCCTGCTGAATATACTTCCAGCGATTTGTCCATTTCCTGAAGAAATGCTTCAGCCATCAAACTTCGGCACGAATTGCCTCCGGTGCACAGAAATAGGATTTTCATTTGAACTTTTATTGTTAGATAATTGTCATTTACGTGTATTTAAACTGAAATGTTAGGCTTTGTCCTTGATTGTTTGATGAATCGGTCTTTTTTTTTAACCGGTTTGTAAATGCCAAAAGACTTGATTCTACGATCTGAAGGGTATCTGGATTACCAGTGGATTTGCATTTTCTGTTAATTTATTTTGTAATCATTTTACAATTGGGCTACAAATGATTCATAAATTTTAATTTTGAGCCGATTTTGGATGACACGAACAGACAACTTGAATTGATTTGAACTGATGTGGCGAAAAAATGAGATGTTGTTAGAGCTGAAGTCATGCTGGCATGTTCAGCTTTTCATTGGATCATTTTCGAGTAAATATTTAATTCTATATATAGTTTTATCATGGGAAGTTTAAACAGATTTGTAATTTTCTTTTTATTCATGGGTAGTATGGCATGTACACAGGAAGCGCCTAAAACAAAGGCAATCGATTTGGCTGATCTGGACACAAGTATTAGTCCATCAGCCGATTTTGACAATTATGCCAACGGAGGTTGGAAAAAACGATTCCCTATTCCGGATGAAAAAAGCAGGTTCGGATCATTTGACCTGCTGGCTGATACTGGTGAAGTTCAGGTTCAATCGCTGATAAGCGGAATCGCTTCGAAAAAACAGGAATCAGGAACCATCGGACAAAAGATTGCTGATTTCTACAATACGGGTATGGATACCGCTAAGATTGAGTCCGACGGATTGGCACCTGTTCAGCCACTGTTCGATCAAATCAGTGCCATTCAAACAAAGGAAGATGTGATGAATGTGGTTGCTGATTTTCATACCAAAGGCATTTATCCAATGTTTAAAATATTTTCCGATGCAGATCAGATGAATTCGGAAATGGTTCTTGCCTATCTTTATCAGGGTGGATTGGGAATGCCTGACCGCGATTATTACATGAAAGATGACGAGCGAAGCAAGAGTATTCAGGCAGCCTATCTGGTACATCTTCAGAAAATGTTTGTGCTGACCGGTGCTGACGAAGCTACTTCCAATACTGATGCAACACTTGTTTACGATCTGGAAAAACGTATGGCTGCTGCATCGATGACTAAACTCGAAATGCGCGATCCGCATAAGGTCTATCATAAAATGAAACTGGACGGGATTGATAAAATTGCTCCTGAAATTAATTGGGCAGCGCATTTCGAAAGTATTGGTCTTCAGAATCCGGGTGAATTTATTGTTGGTCAACCCGATTTTATGGCTGAATTAGGGGAAATGATAAATGGAGTATCGGTTGATGACTGGAAAATTTACCTGAAGTGGCAGGTCGTGAATAGTCTGAGTCCTTACATGCCTTCAGACATCGTGGATCAGGATTTTGATTTCTACGGAAAAACGCTTTCAGGCCAGATGGCTCAGCGGCCGCGCTGGAAAAGAGTTCAGGGTTCAACCAACAATGCGCTGAGCGAAGCAATCGGACAGATGTATGTTCAGAAATACTTTCCGGCGGAAGCTAAAAAACGGATGATTGACCTGGTTGGAACCCTTAGAGTTTCATTGGGAGAACGCATCAAACAGTTGGCATGGATGAGCGATGAAACCAAAGCTAAAGCAATTGAAAAACTGGATGCTATTACTGTGAAAGTCGGATATCCCGACAAATGGCGCGATTATTCAGCTTTGGATGTTTCAACTGATTCGTATGTGGCAAACGTTTTGCGGGCCCGAAACTTCAGTTTTAAATACATGATCGGTAAAGTGAATAAGCCGGTCGATCGCGCTGAATGGCATATGCCTCCACAAATGGTTAATGCTTATTATAACCCGAGCATGAATGAAATTGTATTTCCGGCAGCAATACTTCAGCCACCTTTCTTTTTTATGGATGGCGACGATGCTGTAAACTATGGCGCCATTGGTGTGGTTATAGGTCACGAAATGACTCACGGATTTGATGATCAGGGACGCCAGTATGATAAGATGGGGAATCTGGCTGACTGGTGGACTGCCGATGATGCTAAATTGTTTGGTGAGCGTACCAGCGTGTTAGTTAATCAATTCAGTAGTTATACCGTACTCGATACACTGAAAGCCAACGGAGAGTTGTCGCTGGGCGAAAATATTGCTGACTTGGGAGGTTTGAATATAGCGTACAATGCCCTTCAAAAAGTATTGACAGGCAACGAAAAGCCAATCGACGGTTTTACTCCTGATCAGAGGTTCTTTCTGGCTTATGCTCATCTGTGGGCACAAAATATTCGCGACAAAGAAATTGTGCGACGGACAAAGGAAGATGTTCATTCACTTGGGCGCCTGAGGGTTTTGGGACCACTCCGCAACTTGCCTGAGTTTTACAAAGCTTTTGATGTCAAAGAGGATGATTACATGTACCTGAAAAAAGCTGACTGGGCAGTAATCTGGTAGCTTGCAGACATATTCTAAATGAAAGAATGCCGGTCAACCTGTTTGGGGTTTGGCCGGCATTCTGTTTTTATTTTTCTTCCGGAGGAACGGTTGGAACAAGAGGTGTTTTTCTTGCTGCCCATAAAATTAAACGCAGCGACTGGTCGTAAGTCATGTAACTCCACATCCAGTTAACAAATATCAGCAGACGGTTTTTTACTCCAACGATCGACATTAAATGCACGAACATCCAGGTTAGCCAGGCAATAAAACCGCTGAATTTCAGAAAAGGTAAATCGGCAACAGCCCGGTTTCTGCCAATCGTCGCCATTGAACCCCGGTCGATGTATCTGAACTGATTGAGGCGGGCGCCGGATTGCATGGAGATGAAATTTTTGGCCAGATTTTTTCCCTGCTGAAGAGCGACCTGAGCGACCTGAGGATGTCCGTTTGGATATTTGGGAGTAGACATCACCGAAACATCGCCAATGGCATAAATGTCTTCGAATGCTTTCAGTTTATTGAATTCGTCGACCAGCAGACGTTTGCCGCGACCAATCGATTCTACGGGTATTCCTGAAGGAACTTCGCCGCTGATTCCGGCTGCCCAGATCACCATTTGCGTTTTAATTATTTTGCCACTGTCCAAACTTAGAATTCTTCCATCATAGCCGGTTACTCTCGAATTCAGGCTGACATTTATACCCAGTCTTTTCAGGTAAAATAGTGCTTTTTTTGAAGCATGTGGCGACATCCCTCCCAACAATTCTCCTGAACCTTCAATTAGATTAATCTGCATCAAATCAAAATTCTGATCCGGATAATCTTTGGGTAGAACAAAATTTTTCATTTCGGCGATGGCTCCTGCAACTTCAACACCTGTTGGACCGCCACCCACCACGACTACATTTAACAGTGATTTTTTTTCGTTTTGGTCGCGAAGTGTAACTGCCTTTTCAAAGCTTTGTAGCAGTCTGTTCCGAAGTGCCATGGCTTCGGAAACCGATTTCATCGGAATAGCATATTCTTCCATGTTTTTCATTCCAAAGAAATTGGAATTGACACCGGTTGCAATGACCAGAAAATCGTACCAAACGGTACCCAAACTCGTTAACAGTTGTTTTTCGCCCGGATCGACCGATTGCACCTCAGCTACCCGGATATACACATCTTTCTGTTTCTGAAATATTTTCCGGAGTGGAAAGAGTATCGAACTTGGCTCGATGCCCGAGCTGGCAACCTGATAGAATAAGGGCTGAAACTGATGGTAGTTGTTCTTATCGATCAGAACAATTTGATAACCTGATCCGACCAGCTTTTGGGCTAATCTCAGGCCACCAAAACCTGCTCCTAAAATGACTATTCTCTTTTGCGATGTTTCCGGAATATTTACTGGCATTTTCTGTTTTTTTTTATTTGCGAGAACCCGACGGTTCATGATTTTTTGTGTTTTACGACATCTTTTAAACGTTTATCCTGACCCGAATGTTTGTTGATCCTGAAACTAATTGTGGGGTGTTTGAACTTTAAAATCCATTTAAATCAGTTAATTTCAGCCATTATTAACTGCAATAGTCAAAAGCATACGGGGTTGGACAAGTTAGTTTTATATATTGGGAATTGGTGTATGAATATCAGAAAACGAATCGAAACAGATCATTGAGTTTTGAGATGTAAAGATAAGTGTTAAATTTACGTTTTATATTTCTGGACCGACAAATTCAGATTATCAATAGATCTGATCAGACGAAAATTAAGCTTTCAAAAGATGAAATTATTTTCTTATAACAATGATTTATCTCTTGACTATTTTTGCCATTGTCCGGACTCAATAACTGTTAAATGACGATCAATGGCAACGAGACTTGAAATTTGGAACCTGGAACCTGGAACCTGGAACTTGAAACTTTATAAATATGCTTGAAAAATTAAAAGAAGAAGTCTGTAAAGCCAATCTCGATTTGGTAAAACACGGCCTTGTCATTTTTACCTGGGGCAATGTAAGTGGTATCGACCGCCAGCTTGGATTGGTGGTGATCAAACCCAGCGGAGTTTCGTACGATACAATGAAACCGTCGGATATGGTTGTTCTTGATTTGTTTGGCAAAGTGGTTGAAGGTAAACTGAAGCCATCGAGCGATGCACCTACTCACCTGATTTTGTACCGCCAATTTCTGAATATTGGAGGAATTGTTCATACTCATTCTGAATGGGCAACAAGCTGGGCACAGGCAGGCAAAGGAATTCCGGCTGTTGGAACAACTCATGCTGATTATTTTTACGGCGAAATTCCCTGTACACGGAAAATGACTGAAGCTGAAATCACAGGTGAATATGAACTTGAAACCGGAAGGGTAATCATCGAACGCTTCGGTGAACTTGATCCGGATATGATACCAGGTGTGTTGGTCAATAATCATGCTCCCTTTTCATGGGGAACGAATGCTGATGATGCCGTGCACAATGCCGTTGTTCTTGAAGAGGTGGCCAAAATGACTTTACGGAGTTTTCAACTGAATCCGACAACTTCGATGAGTCAGGTTCTTCTGGATAAGCATTTTCTCCGGAAACACGGGAAGGACGCGTATTATGGACAAAAATAGATAATGTGCAGTACCTCTTTAATGGACCGTAGAGACGCACGGCCGTGCGTCTCTAACCAGAAGATCCGTGCGTTTCTAATCAAAATGAGATGAACTTTTATCCAAAATATTAAATCAAAATATAAACTAAATTATATCAATATGACTCAGGCAAAATACACGATCGGATTGGATTATGGTACCGATTCTGTTCGTTCTCTAATTGTGAATGTTGAAAACGGAGAAGAAGTGGCCAGTGTGGTTTTTGAATACCCCCGCTGGAAAAAACAGTTGTACTGCGATGCACCTAATAACAGGTTTCGTCAGCACCCGAAAGACTATCTCGAAGGGATGGAATACACCATCGTTGAAGCCTTGAAACTGGCTCCGGCTGGTGTCGCTGAAAATGTAGTCGGAATTTCTGTTGATACGACCGGATCTACACCGGTAGCTGTTGATGAAAAAGGAACACCACTTTCATTAACTCCCGGCTTTGAAGAAAATCCAAATGCCATGTTTGTATTGTGGAAAGACCATACAGGCGTTAAGGAAGCTGATGAAATTAATCGACTGGCCAAAGAATGGACCAACGATTTTACCAAATTCGAAGGTGGAGTTTATTCTTCGGAATGGTTTTGGGCCAAATTGTTGCATGTGATTCGCGAAGATGCGGGTGTTTATCGTGCAGCTAATTCGTGGGTTGAACATTGTGACTGGATTCCGGCTATTATGACCGGGAATACCAATCCAAAAACCTTAAAACGTTCGCGTTGTGCAGCTGGCCACAAAGCCATGTGGCACGAAGCTTTTGGTGGATTACCTACCGAAGAGTTTCTGGTTAAACTCGACCCGCTTTTGAGTGGACTGAAAGACCGCCTCTTTAAAGAAACATTTACCTGTGATATTTCTGCCGGAACATTAACTCCGGAATGGGCTGCTAAACTTGGGCTCCCGCGCAATGTAAAGGTTGGGGTAGGGGCCTTTGATGCTCACCTCGGAGCTTTGGGTGCCGAAATTGAACCCTATTACCTGAGTAAGGTCATGGGAACTTCGACCTGCGACATGCTGATTGCCCCGATGGAAGAAGTCGGCGATAAACTGATCAGTGGAATTTGCGGACAGGTTGATGGTTCGATTATTCCCGGAATGTTGGGAATGGAAGCCGGCCAGTCAGCTTTCGGCGACATTTATGCCTGGTTTAAAAACGTATTGTTGTGGCCTTCAGAACAAATTATTTCCAGCAGTACACTAATTGACGAAGCTACCAAGGGAAAAATGATTGGTGAAATTTCTTCACGCATTATTCCTGAACTGACCAAAGCTGCCGAATTGATTCCAATCGAAGAAAGCAGCATCGTTGCCCTCGACTGGATGAATGGCCGTCGCACCCCGGATGCCAATCAGAACCTGAAAGGTGTTATTTCCGGATTAAACCTGGGATCGGATGCTCCGCGTATTTTCCGTGCTTTGGTTGAAGCTACTGCATTTGGCTCGAAAGCGATTGTCGACCGTTTTATCCGTGAAGGAGTGCGCATCGACGGTGTAATTGCTTTGGGTGGTGTGGCTAAAAAATCTCCATTCGTCATGCAGATCGTTTGCGATGTGCTGAATATGCCTATCAAAGTGGCTCGTTCGGAACAGGCTTGTGCTTTGGGTTCGGCGATGGCCGCTGCTGTTGTTGCTGGCATTTATCCCAATACATCAGAAGCTCAGAAAAAAATGGGTGGTGGTTTCGAAACTACCTATTCCCCGATTGCTGAGAATGCTGCCAAATACCAGACTTTATATGCCAGATATGTGAAGTTAGGTGAACTGATTGAATTCGGAATGAAATAAGATTTACAAAATCTCCTGAAAACAAAAGAGTCAATCGACAGAATTTTTCTGTGTGTTGATTCTTTTTTATGTAATTACATTTTTTAAGGCCAATGCTGTTACGTTCGAAAGTA
Source organism: Prolixibacteraceae bacterium (assembly GCA_035648135.1). Classification (GTDB taxonomy): domain Bacteria; phylum Bacteroidota; class Bacteroidia; order Bacteroidales; family Prolixibacteraceae; genus Aquipluma. The sequence continues at coordinate 54,209 of DASRMB010000013.1, read as the reverse complement.
GGGCAAAGCCTTGATCGATTATGTTTCTCGGACGATTGTCTTCATCTATTTATTCTTTCTATAAATATTTTGCTCCTCTGGAGCAAGTGCCAATTAGACGTTTCGCCCGATTAGAATGAATTAGTGCCAGAAGCACGAAATAGTTATAGAACAACAACTAGCAGCAAAATCTGGAGTGCCATACCTGCCCGGCATGCCTTGGCAGACGGGGGTACGAAACATTTCAGGTTCAAAATTCACAAACTACCATCAACCGTTTCTTCTGCATCCCCCAGTTATTCATTTATGGGCTGCATTTTTCATGCGGAGGGGTCTTTTACTGATAATATTCCTCAGGTGTACACAATGCGCTATTTTCCCGATGAACTTCCTGCGAAGTACTGCTTTTGTCATCCCGATGAATATCGGGATCTATTTCCTGTGAACGAAGCACTGAAACTAGGCTTCCCGGGAGCTTGCTGATGCATTGAAACGGATCACAGATATTCGTTAAATGGAGCAGTTTGATCCATCGATTGTAAGCAACGTTTTATTATTCCTGATCATTCATATTTATCCGGGGTCACAGAAATTAAAAATAGAAAGTTTCCTGCTTTGTCCTTGTAGTAATAGTTTATTGTTGTCTTGAGATCGCGCTGAGCTTTCATTTGCGGATTGGCCTTAACAAAGTTTGTAATTGTTGGCTCCAAATAATCTTTCATGCCTAAAGTGTCGGCCGTTGCTTTTTCAATATTTATAAGTGTATAGTTGTATTGAAAAATGTTTTTTGGAAGCGAAACGGTATTGTCCAGTCGTGTTTCAGCATCAACCATTATGGGACAGGTTTTATTAATTTCGCTTGCAATGGCCATCATTGCTTTATCAAAAGCAGGTACTTTGAAGAATAGTTGCTGAACGGTAAAGTATGAAAGACCAAAGACAACTATGTAAATAATAAACGTTAATGTTTTCTTTTTCTTTTTCGTTTTTTCTCTTGTCTGTTCATGAATCGTGTTGTCTGTATTCTCCGTCATGTTTTTCGGCAGTTCAAATCCGCAACTGGAACAGTATCTGAAATTCTCCGGATTGTCTGTTCCGCAATTTGTACAATTTACTTTTCCCATTTTGTTTTATTTTTTAGTGATTGTCGTATGATCCGTTTCTGAAATTGTCTGCAGTTTTTGAATCGAAAAACATCGGATTCCCGGCAAGCGATTTTGTTTTCTGCTGATCAAATATAGGTTTTCCTATGTTTAGTTATGATCGGTTTTACAAAATAGTTAGGAGTGTTTTTCAGCATTGATCCGAAGGGCAATTATCCCGGCCACTTGCAGGAAAAAAAGAAACAAACATCCACATTCAAAAGGAGAATGGCTGACTCAGCTAATTCACAATTGGAAGAATACATCTTAATTTGTTGGTTTCAGCTGTAACGACTAGTGGCTGTGAATTTCCGGGCATTTCTGATACACCGGGGTTTGTAAAGACGCACGGCCGTGCGTCTCTGTGTGTCTGAATAATCAGAAATGTCCGGAGACGCAGAGCCGTGTGTTTTTAGCTCCGGAGACGCACGGCCGTGCGTCTCTACCCTGACAGATTCTCTAAAATACCACCAATCTTCATCGGATGCCTGTCAAAATCTTATGCCGGGCGTATTGAAAACCTCTGCACTCGCTTCGATCATCATGAATTCCAATTGGAAGAATAACATTTTAATTTGTTGGTTTCATTTGTAAAGACGCACGGCCGTGCGTCTCTGTGTGTCTGAATAATCAGAAATGTCCGGAGACGCAGAGCCGTGTGTTTTTAGCTTCGGAGACGCATGGCCGTGCGTCTCTATCCTGACAGATTCTCTAAAATACCCCCAATCTTCATCGGATGCCTGTCAAAATCTTATGCCGGGCGTATTGAAAACCTCTGCACTTGCTTCGATCATCATGAATTCCAATTTGAAGAATACATCTTAATTTGTTGGTTTCATTCGTAAAGACGCACGGCCGTGCGTCTCTACAAAAGATGGCCGTGCGTCTCTACCCCGAATGTCGATTTCTGCACGATGCCTTGCTGGAAATAGCCGATTGCTTAAACCGGTCTGGTTAGTACCTTCAGGTATGCTGTAAGTTTCTCATTTAATAGTGGCGCCAGTTCGCCGAAAACCCAGTGATGATAGCCATTTAGCCATTCAATTTCTTCCGGATTCATCAGGCTTTTATCGATAGCTTTGGTGTCAATAGGACAAAGCGTGAGCGTATCGAAGCGTAAGAAATCTCCAAATTCGGTCGATTGATCTTTGACGCATACCATCATATTTTCGGTTCGTATACCATATTCTCCGGGCCGGTACATCGCTGGTTCATTCGACGTGACCATCCCTGCTTCGATTACCCGATCGTTGAATTCCTGACGAATACTCATGGGTCCCTCGTGGACATTCAGGAAATAGCCAACGCCATGCCCGGTACCATGTCCGTAGTTCACACCATGTTTCCATAAATCTTTCCGGGCCAGAATATCCAGATGATAACCGCGTGTGTTGATGGGGAATTTGGCCAGTGTCAGCGAAATCATTCCTTTCAGAACCAGTGTGTAATCGGTTTTTTGACGGGCAGTTAATTCCGATAAAGCAACCGTCCGGGTGATGTCAGTCGTGCCATCGCAATACTGTCCTCCGGAATCGAAAAGCAGAAAACCGTCGTTCCCGACAGGAAGTGCATTTTCTGCTGAAACATGGAAATGTACGATGGCGCCATGTTCTTTATATCCAACAATGGGAAAGAAGCTGATTCCTTTGTAATCGGTTTGCCTGGCGCGAAATTCAATGAGTTTTTCGGCCACCGTGTATTCCGTTACCGGAATTTTTCCCAGGTTTTTTTTCAGCCAAAACAGAAATTCGAGCATCGCGACGCCATCTTTTCGCATGGCATGCCGGATGTTTCTGATTTCATCGTCCGATTTGATCGCTTTTAGTCTGCAGGGAACTGACAATACCTCAATGATCTGGCAATGTTCAGGAATATTCTTCCGGATAGCCTGGTTGGTACGGTCTGGATCAAGCAGTATTTTAGTTGTTTCAGGTAGTTGTTTCAGGTAATTCAAAAGTCCGGAGTATTCCCCGATTTGAATTCCTTCTGATTCCAGTTTCTTTTTTAGTTCCGGAGAAAGTTTTTTGTCATCAACGAACAGAATGGTTTTTTCTCTGGAAATACTGGCGTACGCCATAAAAACAGGATTGCATTCCACATCGCTACCGCGAAGGTTGAAGGCCCACGCCAGGTCATCCAGTGCAGTAATGATCTGCATACTGGCTCCTGATTTCTCCAGTTCAGTACAAACAGTTTTAATTTTGGTTTGACGATCGGTGCAGGCAAACCGGAGTTCATGTTCGTAAACTTCAGAATCAGGAAGGGTAGGGCGGTTGGACCAGATTTCGTTCAGTAAATCGCCGGTTTCCTTCAGGATAATGCCTGACTGGTTTAAACTGGTTTGCATTTGCCTGAACTGGCTGACCGAAATACACCATTCGTCGGTGCCGGCACAATCTCCCTTTTGGAGGTTCGCTTTCAGCCATTCTGCCGGCTCCGGATGTCCCGGTACACGCATTTTAACCAATTCAATTCCCGTTCCGGCGAGTTGTTCTTCAGCTTGAAGAAAGTAGCGGGAGTCCGTCCACAGTGCAGCCTTTTCTCGGCTGATAATGACCATGCCTGCTGAACCTGTAAAGCCTGAAATAAAAGGTCGTGTTTGCCAGTGTTCAGGTAAATATTCGCTTAAATGTGGGTCAGTTCCATAAATCACATAGGCATCGAGGCCTTTTTTCTGCATCACAGAACGCAGATCATTGATTTGTTTTCTAATAAGTTCCTTCACGTTGAATGAGTTCTTTAATAATATTTTTCATCGAAATGGATGGTAATTCATCCAAATCAAGATCTTTTGGTTTCCGGAATTCGAAGGATGAAATGTCGTCCATAGCAGTCATTTGGTGCAAACTTTCGGTTTGGGCCAGAAAAGCCAGATCGAGTGTGAATACCGAAAATCCGGAGAAAATGTATTCGTTCGGATACGAACAGAAATAGCGAAGAGAATGAATCTGTATTCCCAGTTCTTCCTGAATCTCGCGGATGGCGGCCTGTTCTCCGGTCTCCATCGGATCAATAAAACCACCGGGTAAATCGAGTCTCCCGAGGTGTGGTTCTACGGCCCGGCGGGTGAATAATAATTCGCCTTTATCGTTAAAAAGCAAAACCGCTACTGCTGCCGATGAATTGACAAAATAATTAAACGAACAGTCGCCGCATCTGAACGATCGTCCTGTTGCCGTGAAATGCGCTGAGCCGCAACGCGGACAAAATTTCAGCACATTTTCCGGTTGAGTATTTAAGTTCATGGAGATAGTTTATTTTGCAGTGATTCCCATCGCTTTCATCCACTGTGTAAATAGGTTCGGCCATTGATCGACCGGTAAATTCTTTTTGTTCATCCCAAAACCATGACCGCCATTTCTGAAAATATGCATTTCGGCAGGTATTTTAAATTTCTTTAGTGCCAGGTAAAATTCGATTGAATTACGAGGAGGAACAGCATTATCGTCATCGGCAAGAACCAAAAATGTGGGTGGCGTTTGTGCTGTAACATGCAGCTCGTTTGAATATTTCTCAACCAGCTCCCACTTGTTCCCTGGGCCGATTAGGTTGACCCGCGAGCCTATGTGACTGAACTCTTCGTTAAAGGTAATGACCGGATACAGTAAAAGCATAAAATCAGGGCGGCAACTGATTTTTTCAACCGGATCAGTAGCGTCAGCATTTCCTGAATCAAATCGGGTACCAGCCGTTGAGGCCAGATGACCTCCGGCAGAAGATCCTGCAATGCCAATTTTGGTCGGGTTGATGCCCCATTCGGCAGCTTTCTGGCGTACCAGGCGAATAGCCCGTTGTGCATCTTCCAGCGGAATCTGATCGTGTCCATAAGGCAGGCGATATTTCAGGACAATACCGGCAACTCCATGTTCTGCAAGCCATTCAGCCATGTTGTAACCTTCGTGGTCCATAGCTTCAATCATGTATCCGCCGCCAGGACAAATTACGACAGCTGCACCTGTATTAATTCCAATTTTAGGTAAATACACGTAAATTTCGGCTTCCGATACATTCCGAACACGTTTCCCTTCATAAGTTTCTTCTGGTTGTGTCATCCCGTTACTGTCGGGTGCACCACTTGGCCACACTTTAAGTTTGAAATCCTGCGCCATAGTTGATAAACTGATGATGACTGATGTGAAAATTAGTAAAGTTGTCTTCATAATAGTTAAGATTTTGCGCCAAAGAATGATCGTTTTCCTTGTTGGTTTTAGATCTTTTAATGAGTTCTAAAAATACTAATTTATGCTGAATCGCTTTCGTGAATGTTAAACTTTTGTCTACTTAAAAAGTAGACGTTGGTTATTGCTAAAAACGTTTATTTTTGCGCTATGTTTTTAACCTTATTAGCAAAAGGAATTTTAATCGGATTATTGGTTTCCATTCCCCTTGGGCCAATTGGTGTTTTGGTTATTCAGCGAACCGTTAATAAAAGTCGCCTTGCAGGTTTCTGGTCCGGAATGGGTGCTGCTTTGTCGGATACACTCTATGCAATTGTGGCTGGTTTTAGTCTGACCTTTGTGATTGACTTTATCCGTGAAAATGAAACAATTTTTCAAACAATCGGTGCATTGGTGGTTCTGGCCGTAGGTATTCATGTCTTTTTTAAAAATCCGGTAACCGATTTACGACGTAACCGTCACCGCGGAAATACCTATTTCCAGGACATCATTTCCTGTTTTCTGATCACTGTTTCAAATCCGCTGACTGTATTCGTATTTCTGGCGGTCTTTACCAGTTCTGGTGTTGCTATCAATCTTGAAAAACCCTATCATTCGTTTTTTGTGATACTCGGAATCTTTACCGGGGCTTTTCTTTGGTGGTTTTCATTGTCGGGAATCGTGAGTCTGTTCAGACACAAAATAAACCTTCGGATTCTTTGGTGGATCAATAAAGCAGCGGGAGCAATTATCGTTGTTTTTGTTTTGGTAACCGTTTTTGTTGTCGTTCAGAAAAGTTTGGGAAATAGTTGAGGTTTATCCTGATTCAAATTGGAACAGTCCTAACAGGAGCTTCGTTTTTCAGTGTATTTCACTTTTCTTCTTTTGATTCGTTAAAATGTCTGGTCAATTCATCGATGAAGTATTTGGGCGGGGCCGCAGGTTTATTGGTTAAAGCATTAAAAAACACCAGCACTGTTTCTCCTGAATTGATTAATTCTCCCTTATCGTTGTAAATTTCGGTTTTAATCGGAAATCTGACTTTAGGAATTGTGTCAACAATTGTTCTGATTGTAATCAAATCATCGTAATAGGCTGATTTTAGAAAATTCATTTTCAAACTTCTGGCCGGAAGCATAATGTTTAGCTCTTCCATCTTTTTATAGGTAAATCCCAGGTCGCGAATCATTTCGGTTCGGCCAATCTCGTAATAACGGGCATAGTTTCCATAATATACAACACCCATCTTGTCGGTATCCTGGTAGTATACCCTGATTTTAGTTTCGGTAATAATCATTGTATGAATCTGATTGAATTGATTTATTTGAGTGGTGAATCGGGTTCTTTAGCCATGTGATGATAGTTTAATTTATCGAGCCATGAAGGGAAATACTTGCCCAGAAAAACAGCCAGTTTCCCTTCGGTGAAAGTCAGTATTAGTTCGCGTTTGCGTTTTTGTATGGCGTGTACAATGTGCCGGGCGCATTCTTCCGACGACATCATAGTACTCTCGTTGCGGGGTGTTTTGCCTTGTTTTGAACCATCGGCTGTAAGAGCCGATTTTCGTACTTCAGAAGCTGTAAATCCTGGTGCGGCGACCAGTACATGCAAGCCTTTTTTTAGATTTTCGATGCGCACGGTGTCAAGAAATCCGCGAATAGCAAATTTGGAAGCCGAGTATCCTGCTCTTCCCGGAAGGCCTACATAACCGGCAATGGATATCACTCCGACCAGACTTCCCTTGGTTTTCAGGAGATAGGGTAAGGCATATTTGCTGCAATAAACAGTACCGTAAAAATTCACTTCCATCAATTGGCGAATGACTTTCAGATCGACATCTTCAAAAAGCGCACGCATGGAAATACCTGCATTATTAATCAATACATCAATTTGTCCAAAACGTTTGATGGTTTCTTCTATCAGCATACGGCAATCATCTTGCTTACTCACGTCAGTCCGCTGTATCAGAATTTCGGACTCCGGAAGTTCTGATTGTAGTTGTTCCAGAAGTTCAGAGCGGCGAGCACCCAATGATAACCTGGCACCTTTGGACGCGAATTCTTTCGCCAAAGCACGTCCAATTCCTGATGAAGCTCCGGTTATAACAACTACTTTGTTTTTCACAGTTTAATATTTGTTTTTTATGGTAACAAAAATAGTTTAATTTTCACAGGACGCTCAAGAAGAAAGCTAACAATCGTTTGTTTATAAAATATTCAGCTTTTTCCTGATTAAATGCCTGCTTCATTTGCAATAAAGGAAATAGCTTCTACCTTTGCAACCGCTTTTGAAAAACAAAGGCACATGAGGATGATCTAGTAGCTCAGTTGGTAGAGCACATCCCTTTTAAGGATGGGGTCCTGGGTTCGAACCCCAGCTGGGTCACACTTTTTGAATATCAAAATGAACTAAAAGCACTTAAATTCAATGATTTAAGTGCTTTTTTTGTTGGGTAAAAACACCGAATTATTCATTTAAAATCAAATTAAAGGGGACTAAATCGAGACCTGTTTCAAAAATTAGCGGATAGGTCTCGCTAAATCGTGTAACTATCTGTATTTCAATAAGAATTTATTCAGATTGACTCATTTTGATGCTTGTAAAAGAGCTTCAGATAGGATATTTTTAAAATTGAATCGAGACCAGTTTTTTAACTATTAAATTGAAAAAAAATGAGAGTTACAGTTTGTGTTCAGTTAAAAAAGTCCAAAGCAAACCCATTTATCAAAACCAACTACCCAATCAATAAATAATAAGCGGTATTCTGCAACTAATCAATCCCGTTTAATTCATGAATAAATTTAGCAAGATCAGTATCTTTATCCGCTTCCAATTTCTTCTTCAATCGATACTTGCTTTTCCTAACACTCTCAGGTGAAATTCCAAGTATAACAGCTATCTGATTAGTGTTTAGATTAATAAATATAGCAGAAATGAGAATGACATCCTGTTGAGTCAATTGAGGAAACTGAATGAATAAATGTGAGGTAAAATTAGGATAGGTTTGATTAAATTTTAGCTGAAAAGCTGTCAGGCTGTTTAATGAAGCTGATTTTTTCTGGATTTTATGCTTCAGATTAACAAGTATTCGCCTTTGCTCTTCTGAAATTCCTTTTTTTTGAAGTTCTGCGGACAATTGTTTCGCAATGCCTTGCAAAGTAGTATTCGTTTCAATTGAACGAAGCGCCTCATGCATTAGTTGTGCTTGTTTCTCGTTTAGTTGTCCAACAACTTCAGCATTAGTGGTAGAAATGTCATCAATAGCCGATTTTTGGTTTTCGATCTGTAGTTTAAGCTCTGAAATTCTATATTTTTGTTCCTTTTCAATCTGTAATTTTATTCGTTTCTCATTGGACCTGTGTTTTGTCAGCCTGGTGTCAATTGCTTTAAAGAGCTCGGTGATCGTAAAGGGTTTAATCAGATAATCGTCAGCACCTAATTCCATGCCTGACCTGAAATTCTCTCGTTCAGATAAAGCGGTAATGAATATAAAAGGAAATAGAAGTTCTCCCTCATTCGTTTTTAACAATTGCAACACATCAAAGCCATTTATGCCAGGCATCATAATATCGCATAAAATAAGATCCGGCAAATGTTTATTGGCCATTTGTATTCCAGTGTCACCATTGCATGCATTTACCACCTCAAATCCCTCTAGTTCCAAGGCATCGGAAATATCTTCTCTTAGTTCATCGGTATCTTCTATAATCAGGATCTTAGTCATTTGTGTTCTAATTTTTCAAAGTTTAATTAAGCAGATAATTGCAAATAATTCCAGAGTTCTGAATATTTCACATCCGATCAAAATTAAATTTAATCCATCAATTTTCCTGTTTAAAATTATAGGTTGAGATCAATTCGAGCGGAAAATGTAAAATAAATGTTGATCCCTTATCAATACTGGTTGAACAAGAAACTTTTCCACCATGCGATAATAGTGACTCACGGACAATACTCAATCCAAGTCCGTTACCTTGAATCGTAGAAGCATTACCGGCTCTGAAAAATGGCGTAAATAAATGCTTAAGATCTTTCTCCGGAATTCCAATCCCATTATCCTGAACCAATAATAGCAATTCATTTTTGCCAAGAGTTACTTCAATATTGACCAAAGAATCTTCAGGGGAATATTTAATTGCATTTGAAATCAAATTATTAATGGCTTGTACTATAAGCATATCATCGACATTGGCAACTATAGATTTGAAGAAAGTATTAAACCTAATTTGATTTTTATGCGATTCTCCTGAATTAAACCCATCAATAATATGGTGACACAAGGCAATTAAATCAACCTTTTGGGGATTGAACCTGATTTTTCCTTCCTGAATTTTGGATAGTTGTAATACATTGTTCACAATGTCAGTCAAATGAAGTACATGTTTTTTCAACCTTACCAACCTTGCCGATATTTGAGCAATGCTCATCTTTTGATTGTAAATAATCAATGTGTCGCTAATCATAAGAATTGAAGCAAGTGGAGTTCTGAACTCGTGGGATGTTGTTGCAACAAATCGCGATTTCAGATCATTAAGCTCTTTCTCTTTTTCTATTCCTCTTTTTAATTGTTCTTCACGGAGCTTGCGATCTGTAATATCTTTATGTGTTCCGATTATTCGCAAAGGTTTTCCCTTTGTTGTCCACTCTATTATTTTACCGCGATCATGTACCCATATATAGTTTCCTTCTTTACATCGCATTCGGTACTCACACATATAGAGTCCAACCTCATCATTCAAATACTTATTTAAATTGTCAAGATATGGCTTTAAGTCATCAGGATGAACGCGTTTTTCCCATTCACCTAAGTTGTTTTCAATTTCCGAAACAGAATAGCCTAACATGATCTTCCCTTGATCGGAGAAAAATATTTTATTATTTAGCAGATTCCAGTCCCACATACTATCGCCTGAAGCTTCAAGCGCAAAATGCCAACGTTCTTCACTTAATTTCAAAGCTACTTCCATCTCTTTACGTCTGGTAATATCAATTTTTATAGCTATAAAACTAGTAATTGCGCCAGTATGATCGATAATGGGAGTTATTCTCAGTTCTTCAGGAAAAAAACTTCCGTTTTTCCTTTTGTTAATCAATTCGCCACTCCAAACGTTTCCGCTAAGGATTGTATTCCACATGTTTTTGTAAAATGCGCTGTCCTGTTTCCCCGATTTTACAAGTTGACTTGGTTTTTTTCCGATAATTTCCGTCATTGTGTAGTCCGAGAGTCTGGAGAAGCTACTATTGGCCCATTGTATATTACCATCGATATCAGTAATAATAATAGCTAATGTAAATGCTTCAAAAGCTATGCTTTGCATCTTTAGTTTAGCCTCGGCTTTTTGTCGTTCGGTAATATCCCGGGAGATACAATATATAGCATCTTTTCCATCCCACTTTCCCCTCACAATTTTGGTCTCAACCGGTATTAATCTACCATTTTTTGTTTTTAGAGGTACTGAACAAAACGATGATTTATCTGTCAATATCCAGTCGAAAATGGAAACAACTTCGTTATGTCGCTCTGGGGGATGAATCTCAAAAACCAACATTCTTTGTAATTCTTTTTGAGTATAGCCAAGACTCTGTTCAACAACTGGATTTGCAATAATTATTTTCCCTTCTGCATCTAAAATAAATGTGAAGTCATTAATGGTTTCAAATATCAATTGGAAATTTTTCTGACTCAACTTCAATGCATTTTTTGACTTCATACGAGCGATCGTTCCTCCTATCTGTACCGCAATTGTTTCCAATGCTACTTTCGAAATATGCTTTAGTTTTTTCGTTGCGTTTGATGCGATGATGACAGAACCGATAATTTTCCCCTCATGTTTGATTGGAATAATTCCAAATTGGTTCAAATCTTCATGAATAAATGTTTCGAAATCCTCAAATATTTCACTATACAAACCATAAACAGGCACTCCGGTAGAAACGCTGTGAGAATAAACCTGCTTTAGTATAGATTGCCGGATTGAATCAATAAATTTTGAAGAAAATCCATTGTGTTCAATAAGTTCAAGCTCTCCTGTTTGTTGGCTAATCAAATAAACTCCGGCGGCATGTATCTCCTCGATCTGAAGCATTGAATGAATGATATGGAATAAAGCCTGATTAATGGTATTTTTAGCCTCCAGAATAAAGCCTAAGTCGCGATGAATGATTGAGTACTTTTCATTTAACTTATTATGAGTTTTCCTCTTCTCAACTCTATCGATGAATATTAGCAGAGTACCCAATCGGATACCTTTACTATCGATATAGGGTAAGCATGAAACGTTTAAAACTTTATTTTCTCCCTGGGGAGTTAAAATATTAATTTCGATGGATATTTTTTCTTCCTTTTTCCAGTTATCTAATTTGTTCTGAATAACTAAAATTTGTTCCGAATTAATATACTCCTTCAAATTCCGGTTTTTTAACTTTCCAAAAGGCTCCCCGAAAATTAATTCCCCGGCAGAATTGATATAAATAAGTGATTCATCCTTTTTAATTATCGCAATGCCCTCATTCAGGTTATTGTGAAGTAAGTTATAATTCATTTCACTTTCAGGGAATAGAGATGAATTCTTTATGGGAATAGTGAAATCGCCTTCACTGACAAAACATTCGGCTCTATTTGATGACAAGATCCCATAAATCTGTACTGTTACAGGAGTATTGAAGGGAGTATTAAGTGTAACTTTACAACTATCATTTAGTTGAAATTTGAAAACATTTATCAGAAAGTTTTCGAAATCTGTTAACGAGTTTATATTCAGAAAATCAACAAATCTGTTACCTTTCAGCTGCTCAACCGGTGTTTCAATAAAATTAGAGACATTTTGACCCACTTCAAGAATAATTCCTTCCTGGCTAAGTATAAGTCTACCTAAATAATCGCTGTGAAAATCAACCTGTTTTTGTAGTTGATTTTTTAAACGATTGTTGTCTTTGATTAATTCTTGATTACTCAATTCCAATTCGAGCTGCCGCGCCTTTAATTCATAAATGAGTTTCTTACACTCGTCAGGCGAATCTGGATTCTGTTCACTTCTGCAGTTAATAGTTCTATTCATATTCAACCGATTTCAACTTTGAAGAATACTATTCAGAATTCTTCAAACAACTATTTTTCAATCTGTCCGTTGACCTAAAGTTATAATTCAGTATTACATTAAAGATGCAGTATATTCGATTTGCCCGGTAAGCTTAATTTAACTGATGTCCCCAATTTGTTGTTGGAAATCAGAATCGAGCCTTTGTATCTTTGATAAATCAGAATGGATGTAATAAGTCCCATGCCAGACACTTGCTGGCTTTGTTTTTTGTAGTTGAATTGGTTAAAAGCACCTATCTCTGACATATTATCAATGCGAAAACCAACACCTAATCAATTATACTGATTTCTACAAGATCGCTGTCAGCTGTTCATTATTACCATTACTTTTTATTTTTGCTTTGAAAACTTGAAATAATTATCAACTAACTCTCTGATTAAAGATACAATACCATTGTGACTTATCAATAATTCTGCATCGGCTAATTTAATGATTAAATCATCAAGCCACTCATGTTTTTCTGCATCTTGAGGTGAAACTTCTTCTATGGTATAATGAATATTGTTCCCCAACGAAGGGAAGGGAGTTTCGGCTACTGAAGTTCTGTGACCAGGTATGGTCAGGACACGTTGTGCATGTGCCCTATTTATTTTATTCAATTGGTGAATTCGGTAACCAAAATGTGTGGTTTGTATGGTTTAAGTATGGGTCTGGACATGTCCCGACCCATACTGTCATGGTCTGGACATGTCCTTGTTGCATCTGCGATGCGTTTCTCTCTACGTGCAGAGAGGGTGGGAGAGCGAGTCTTCGGTATTCCCTGCCTGACGGTGAGGCAGGGGGGTGAGTGAAAAAACGATATTATATTGGTTTATGTACTTAACTGAGCCTGTATTTGGTTCTTTTCCTCAACTGATTTTTGAAGCATTATACTGATAACCTCCAATAAATCCTCCAGCAAAATTGGCTTTATGATATAATCATCTGCTCCAAGCTCCATCCCTTTTCTGATTTCGTCTGGCTCAGCCAATGCAGTTAAAAATACAAATGGAATCAATGATGTGGAAGTATTGTCTTTTATTTTTTTATAAATTTCAAAACCATCCATTTCGGGCATAAGAATATCGCATAAGATCAAATCAGGTTTTTCCTTTTTTGCGATTTCAATTCCCTCAAAACCTTTACTCGCACCTAAAACATGATACCCTTCGAATTTTAGTGCCTCTAATATTTCTTCAAGTAAACTTATGTTATCGTCGATAAATAGTATTTTTTTCATAGTCAACCATCTACTGCAAGCTATCAATACATTTATGAATGGATTAAATCTATAGTTGCTTCCTGATTTGAATTATTCGTTCTGCAGTTGATCGTTTAAACCATTAAAATAAAAGGTTCGAATTTAGAGAATTACGGGTTCTAAAAAAAATAGATTTTTCGGAGTGGGCTCAGCTTTTAAATCGGTGGTAATCTAAGTAATCGGTGGTAAAGTAAATTACAGATATCTCGCTTGAAAAAAAGCACATTGTCAAAACCAGAATACGACATTTAATAATTCTCATTACTTAATAAACCCGAATGCAGAAAAAAGCATTTATCCGAAAACTATAAGCGGATGGGCGCTGACAAAACGCGGATATATTCAGGTAATTGCTTACTATCAAAGCAAGATATAACACAAATAACCTGAAAGCGATTCTGGAATAGCGAATGTTAATTATAATGCAAATTGCTGACTGCATGAAATACATAATACGGTTTCAGATCATTGGATTGCTACACGTTTATAGTGAAATACTTAATCAAATAAATCGACTGAAATTCAATTTATATATTATAGTTTATTTCCTCCTGTCCATGTTTTGTCCATGCCCGACCTGTCTGATTCCCATCTTTTTTACTCAATATTGCACAATTAAATTGCACAATATATATGATGGGAGTCAATTGGCGTAGCCATGTTAAAGTTAGTCGTGCAATTAGAAATCGGAACCTGTTTTTTGCGTAACATATAAAGATGGATTATATTAATACGAAAAAAATATACCATTGGCATGCGGTATATTTGAGATACAGAACTGAACAAAAAGTGTATGAGGAATTTTTGAACAAGGGTGTTGAATGCTATCTTCCTCAAAAAATATCAAAACGAATTTGGAGCGATCGGGTTAAAATTATCTATGAGCCTATTTTTACCGGATATATTTTTGTGCGAATCAGTGTGTCGGAATACTATGATGTATTGGTTACTAAAGGCGTTTTAAGGTACGTTTGTTTTGAGAATAAACCTGCTATCGTATCAGCCTATCAAATTGACCTTTTGAAACTTTTTGTAGAACATCTTAATGACAAAATCGAAGTTTCAGCTGAACGAATAAGAAAAGGAAATTTAGTGAAAATCATCAATGGTCCGCTAAAGGATGTTATTGGCGAAGTTATGGAATTACATGGGAAACGTTACCTAATACTGCGTTTTGAACAGCTGGGTTATACCATACAAGTGGATCTTGGCCAGAATGAGGTCGAGGTTTTGTCCGATAAAACCTTAATGCGATTTTTAGCATGATCGAAAAAATGATTACCCATAACTCATAAGCGTTTTTGTACAGGGAAACAGATTGTATCTCTATCTAAATTAACAGACTCCGACTTCTTTCGTTTTGGTATATTCAAAAGCATTCTATTCCAATATTTAAAGCCAATATTGAATTTAATGATATACGTCTTCGTGAGTTAATACTTTATCCTTTTTGCCTCCATTTGAATATCATTCCAATTGAATTTCATCATTATGTACTGTTGAATGGACGTTTAGTGTTCATTCATAATGCTAATTATCTCGTGTTTTGATACAAAAAGACAATCATTCGTTAAGAATGCTTCAATATTTAATCACCTCAAAGACCAGAATTCAGCTTTTGTTCATGTTCTTTTTAAATAAAGAGAACAGTAGCTATTTGCGTGAATTGGGACATGTGTTTAATGAATCGACCAATTCAATACATATTGAACTATTAAAACTTGAAGAGATAGAGCTGTTAATAAGCTTTAAGTCAGGAAACAGAAAATTTTATAAGGCAAATACTTCGCATGTTTTCTTTTCGGACATCCGTAACCTGCTACTTAAAGACATTGGATTTGATTCAATTAAACATTTGTTGTACCGGGATGTATTGGGCTTGTCTGAAATATATGTGATTGGGAGTTATGCCCGGGGAATTACCTCAAACATCATTGATCTTGTGCTAATAGGCCCGGAGTTAGACAATAACCAAATCACTACGACTCTTGCGGAAATTGAACTGGAAGTGAATAAAAAAATACGATTCATTGCCTTACAAAACCTTGAGTTCAACAGTCTTCTTAAACCTTCAAAAATGTTTAAAATCTGATTGTTCCCGAGTGGCATCTCTGAGAAATACATCACACAAACCTTTTATGGTTATGAATATAACAGAACATCATATGAACCAAAATATAAAATTTCTATTCCTTTTTTTATTGATAACTTTTTACTCCTGCCGAAGCAGCCAGGAGTTGATTTATCTGAAAGATGCTGTGCCTAATGAAATCATTAATGGATTAACCGCACAATCTACCGGGCACATCCTGAAATCAGGCGATATTCTTTATGTCAGCATAAAAACCATGAATGCTGAAGTGAATGCCCTGTTTAATCCGGAATCAAACATGGAAAACAACACCGGTCAGGGTTATCAGAAATTTACCAGTCCGAGCGGAGCTTACCTGTATGGATTTGAAATCGATTCGGATGGCAATATTAAACTTCCCATGTTGGGTAAGCTTCAGGTGGCCGACGTATCTGTTTTTCAGGTCGAATCCATTGTTCAGAAAAAGGCCGATGAATTTATAAAAGATGCCATTGTTAAAGTTAAGCTGTTAAATTTCAAAATTACAGTAATGGGCGAAGTCCGCAGCCCTGGCGTATATTACAACTACAACAATTCGCTGACTGTAATCGAAGCACTGGCTATGGCCAATGGGAACACCGATTTTGCATCCATCAGAAAAGTTATGGTGGTCCGTCCAACTGCAGCAGGAAACAGGTCCTATATGCTCGATTTAAGTTCCATAGACATCTTTTCGTCCGAAGCATTTTACCTGCACTCTAACGATATGATTATTGTACAGCCCGATAAGCACAAAAACTTCCAGTTAAACAGCCAGGCATACTCACTCGTGCTTTCTTCGTTGTCGGTATTGATTGCTGTATTGGGATTTGTTCTTTAATAATGACGCTCTAAACATCGGAAGACCCGAGGGGACGATATTAGGAAGGGACGACAACACATGTATGCCATTAAGCGCGGTTCGGAAAGTTGGGAACAGAAAACTCCTGCTCAATTAAAATAGATACTGTTCGAGCATCACTGCCCAAGTCTTTCCCCCTTGGGGGAATAAGAAGGGGGCTTCATGTTTAATGGCGCAATACATTTTAGAGACGCACAGCCGTGCGTCTTTACATTCGTTTCAATCATCAGTTTAGCCGACAGCTTTCGACTGAGTTCACGCTGAAGCAGAGGTCAAAGAATAGCCAGGGTACAAACCCGGATGCTCATTTAAAGTAATTATTTAGTCGAAATTGAAATTTTTTGCACGAACATGGAAAATACGGATAACAATTACGAAGTATTAATAGAGGAAGAAGGACCTGACATTAAAAGGATTATTTATTTACTGCTCAGGCAATGGCATTGGTTTTTACTCTTTGGTGCACTTGGACTTGGCGGGGCATATACCTATACGCGGCTAACCAAAGCCAGCTATTCGGTGAGCAGCTCCATGCTGATTCCTGAAAAATCCAAAGGAATGGATATGAAGGATTTATTCGAAGGCGCCCTGATTAATCAGAATAACACGAAGATCAACAACCAGATTGAAATTCTAAAATCATCGTTCACCATTAACCAAACCCTGCTTAACCTCAACTGGCGTACAAGCTGGTTTAAAAAGAATCTGTTTCTCTGGAACGGAATCTACCGGAAGGAACCTTTTGATGTGCAGGAACCTCAGGGTTTTCTCAATCCTGCAGGCATCCGTATTTACATTACTCCCACGGACCAGAGCTCCTACACCATTTCAGTGTCAGGAACAATGAGCCGCGATGGAAATATTACCGAAGTGAACTTTGAAAGCCAGGGTGAATTTGGAAAGCCGTTCAGGAATGAACCGTTTAATTTTACCTTGCTGAAACAGGTCAATAAGGTGGAACCCAGTCCTGATGAATTCTACTTCGTTTTTAACGACCTGAAGCGGAACACCCTCGCTTACCAGAAACGACTGAATGCCACCTTGAAGGATGAGAAGAGCGATATTGTACTTTGCACCCTCGTGGGCGAAGAACCGAAAAAAGAAGGTGACTTCCTGAATGAACTGGTAAGTGTTTACATCGATCAGAAAATGAGTATTCAAAATGAAGCACTGCGTCGGTCGCTCGATTTCATTAACCGGCAGCTTTTAGGAATGTCCGATTCACTCGACCGGGCCGGCACTAAATTTACCGAGTTCCGTTCGAAAAACGACATCATTGATTTGGGTACCGAAGGTACAATGGTGATGAATAACCTGAAAGACATTGAAACCGAACAGGCAAAAAGCCAGGTTCAGCTCGATTATTTCCGGAATGTACTGTCCTACCTCGAAGAATCAGGCGACCTGACCAAGATCGTTTCTCCTTCGGTAGTCGGAATCGAAGATGCTTCGCTCAATATGCTGGTTATTAAGTTGGGCGAACTGTTTAACCGCCGGCAGATCCTTTCATTCACCGCCAAACCCAATAACCCGACGCTTTTGCTGCTCGACAGGGAACTGATGCAAACCCGTACCCGGTTGAACGAAAACCTGCGCAACCTGATCGGGAATGCCACCAAATCAATCAACAGCCTGAAAGACCGGCAATCACGTATCAGTATACAACTCAATAAACTGCCCAGGAAAGAACAACAGATGATTAACATTCAGCGGCAATTTACCCTGACCAACGAAATTTACACCTTTCTGCTGCAAAAACAGGCCGAAACAAACATCTCACTGGCTTCAAGTATTTCGGATGTACAGATTATAGAGATTGCCAGTCCCGAAACAGCTACCCGGATTGGACTAAACAACAAAATGATTTTCCCGATCGGATTTATTCTGGGACTATCGTTACCTGCCATTTTTATTCTGCTGATCAACTTCTTCGATGACCGGATCCGCACTCAGGAAGATGTCGAAAACAATACTCAACTCCCTATTCTTGGAAACATTATGCACCGTCTTTCCAAAATAGAATTAACTGTTTTCGAGGATCAGAAGTCGAGCCTTGCCGAAGCGTTTCGCGACCTGCGTACCAATCTCGAGTTTATGCTTCCGGGTGAAGGGCCCAAGATAATCTCGATTCATTCGACCAATCCGGACGAAGGGAAATCGTTCACCACCACCAACCTGGCTATCATTCTGGCCATGAACGACAACAAGGTACTCATTATTGGCGCTGATTTGCGTAATCCGAAACTGCACAAAACCTTCAATGTTGAAAATAACAAAGGGCTGAGCACCTACCTCATTGGGTACGACAAATTCGAAGAAACAGTCTGTTCCACACAAATCGAAAATCTGGACATCATGCCTTCCGGACCAATTCCTCCAAACCCTGCTGAAATACTAAGTAAGCCTGCCATGAAAATTCTGATTGAAACCGCAAGCAGTAAATACGATTACATTATTCTCGACAATGCTCCTGTGGCTTTGGTGACTGATGGAATTATTATAAGCCGTCTTTCAGACCTGAATATTTTTATTCTTAGGTATGGATTTTCTCATAAGCATCAGTTGGAGATGATTAATCAGTATGCCGCAACGAAGAAAGTAAGCAATGTTGCCATTATCGTAAACGATATTAAAGACAATGCGTTTGGAAACAGTTATTACAAATACAGCAAGTACGAAGCCTATAAAAAATTATATTATGCCGATGACAACAAGGAACCGAAGAACCTCCGGAAGAAGAAGGTGAAGAAAGGGTAGTAGTGTTGCCTTAGGCTGGCTTTGGCAAGTCCCAGTCACCCCGAATTTATTTCGGGGTCTCATCCTATATAGAGATGCCGAAACAAGTTCGGCATGACGGTCCGTCAAAAGCTCATTAACACAACAGTAGTATAAATTACAATATTTTCAATTACACGAACGCTTCGATGACTGATATCTTATTTAAAGCAGAGAGTTACAAGATAATTGGAGCATGCATGGAAGTTCATAAAAAACTGGGTCCCGGATTTCTTGAAAGCGACTATGCGGAAGCTTTGGAATTGGAATTTAAAAAAGCGGATATGCCTTATGAACGGGAAAAAAAATTACCTGTATTTTACGACCAACTTCCATTAAACAAATATTTTCGGGCCGACTTTGTTTGCTTCAACTCAATTATTATCGAGTTAAAATCTTCCAAATATCTAGTCGATGCCGATCGGCAACAAACACTAAACAACGTTAAGGCCACCAAATTCAAGCTCGGATTACTCATTAACTTCGGTACTCCATCCCTAACATACAAACGAATTCTCAACTAAACCCCTTCGTGAAATCCGTTTTAATTCGTGTAATTTGTATTTGTTGTAATTCGTGTAATTTGTATATATATGATTATTGCAGTTGACTTCGACGGAACCATTGTAGAACACCGATTTCCTAAAATTGGCCACATACGTCCATTTGCCTTCGAAACACTCAAGGCTCTTCAGTCAAAAAACCACCGCTTAATTCTATGGACGCACCGTTCAGGTCGCTATCTCCAAGAAGCAGTTGATTTCTGTGCCGAAAACGGTCTGAGTTTTTACGCGGTGAACAGAAATTATCCGGAAGAAAAATGGTACGAAAACGATAGCCGTAAAATACTGGCCGATATTTATGTCGATGACCGGAACCTTGGGGGAATCCCTTCATGGGGCGAAATTTTCCTGATCATTTGTCCGGAAGAAGATGTAACTTCTGTTAAGGCTTCCAAACCCTGGTGGAAACGGTAGTTCACGAATTTAAATAAATACGAATTTCACGAATTTTCACGAATTACACGAAGGGACGAGGATGATTCAAATACCGTCATTGCGAACGACCGAAGGGAGTGTGGCAATCTCACAATAACAACAGATTGCGCCAATACAAGACCCTAAAATAGATCCACAAAGCACACAAATAAAACCAAACAACAGTTCAAAAGAACGAAGTGCAAGTATTTTAAAAGTAACAACGGGAAAGGCCTGCATTTATAATTTTAAGTTAATCAAAAAAATATTCCGGAGGAATATAACCTGCCACGCCGGCAGGCGGGTGTTTATAGAAAATGGATCATACGAGCGATATTCAACCCCGACCGGGGTTGTACGGTGTTCTAATCAACATTTACTATAAACATATGACCTCTCTGAGGTCTTTCTAAGTTTTTTCAGCAGACCCTAAAATAATTACCGTTTGCACATCACTGCCCAAATCTTTCCCCCTTGGGGGAATAAGAAGGGGGCTAACAGATTGCTTCGTGCCTCGCAATGACGGTACGCGAAGGGACGGAACGCGAAGTTCTTCGCAATGCCGATCTCATCCTCAGCGCGTCATTGCGAGTCCGACGCAGGAGGACGTGGCAATCTCATAATAACAACAGATTGCTTCGTACCTCGCAATGACGGACTTTGTGAATTTTTCCCGTAATAACTGATTAAACCAGATCCACAAATGCACACCAATAGGCACAAATAAACCCCCTTGGGGGAATAAGAAGGGGGCTTACAGATCGCTTCGAAATAATTTCATTTACATAGATAATTTATTTGTTTGTTAATATAATATGTTATAAATTTAATCTGTCTTTAGACGTATAACAACCTTCAGCGCAAATTATTAACATTCAAATCTAACGTACATGACATTCGAAAACACCCGCAGTTACAACTGCAAGAACGAAGAACTGCCCGTTATTGGCGGGTTTGTTGCAACGAGTCTGACACGCGATCGGAACGACTTTGGCACGTATTCTCCAATGTTCGACCAGCCTTATCTGGACGGTTACAAAGCCAAAATTGAACTGGTGCAGGAACTGGTTGAACCTAAATCGGAAACGGTTGAACTGAAACTGATCACCGAACGGATGTACAGCACACTCGATGGGCTGGTCTCTCCGGCGAATTATGTGTCAGGTTATTTAGACCTGGCAGGAAAGACGATCCCGATTAACGAGACCGACTTTGGGCTGGTGCAACTGCGTAAAAGCGCCCGCAACCGCGATGTGGAAAACGTACTGAGCAAGTTGCGCACCGTGGAGGCAAACATTAAACGCTACCAGGTGGAATTGAACGCCAAAGGCTTGACCGAAGCGCTGACACAAAAGTTTACCGATGCCGGAACCTTGCTGGCTGAGGATAAAAACAAAAAGTACGCGCTGATCTCGAACCGAACGGCTTTGGTGCAGAATAACCTGGGCGTGCTGAACGACTTAAACGAACAGCTCACCGAAATCTGCAACATCGGCAAAATCCTTTACAAGCAAACCAATCCGGCCAAACTAAAAGATTACACCTTTACCCAGTTGATTAAAAAGGTGCGGCGCGTTGATAAACCGGAAGAAGCAAAACCAGTTCTGAAGGCTGAAGAAAGTCCGGCAGCCGAATAAACCACTTGTATGCCTGAACCATTTATTCCTCCAAACCAACGAGGAGTAAATGGTTCCCTTCAAATTCGTGTAATCAGATTTTAATTTGTTTTTTTATACATTTGTGAATCGAAATAATTTAAGATGATAACAACAATAAAAAAAGGAACATCGACCGAAAAAATTCGGCTAGCCTTAAAAAAAAGACCAGCGAAAATTAAAAGTCCTGACTTAAAAAAATATTGCGGATCTATATCCTTGCAGGAAGACCCACTCGAAATGCAAAAAAAATGGCGCGATGAGTGGGAATAATATACTTCTCGACACCAACATTGTGCTTTATCTGCTCAATGGAGAAGAAACATTGATTCCCCTTTTGGAAGAGAAAAATCTTTTCCTTTCATTTATTACCCAATTGGAATTATTAGGGAACCGAAATATTAAACCAAATGACATTCTGAAAATCAAACAGTTTATTTCTGAATGTACAATAATTGATATAACAACAGAAATAAAGGAATTTACTATAAGCATACGTCAAAAATATTCGATCAAACTTCCCGATAGTATTATTATGGCAACATCGCTTTGGCTCAATATGCCTTTAATTACTGCCGACCATGACTTTAAGAAGATCGACATTGCCGACCTGATCTATTTTAAAATATAATCATAATCCAACAATGTTTTAATCCATGTAATTCGTTCCGAGTACACAGGATTCGTGTAATTTGTATTAATTCGTGTAATTTTTTGGTTCCTGAGCCTGTCGAAGGAAATTCGTATCACACAATACCTTCTGCAAAGCACACAATAACTCCTGCAATACACCAAATATCTCTTGCAAACCACACAATACCACTTGCAAGGCACAAAGCAGCTCCTGCAAAGCTCACAATAGCTCCTTCAATACACTAAGTAACTATTGCAAGGCACACAATACCTCTTGCAAGACACAAAGCAGCTCCTGCAAGGAACAAAGTAAGAGTTGCAAGATGCACAATAGCTCCTGCAAGACAGAAAATACCGATTGCAAAGCATACAATACCTCTTGCAAGACACAAAATATCAATTGCAAAGCAAATTATAGCACATGCAAACCAGAGAATAATGCATGCAAAGTTTTAAATACCCCCTAAATAGTTTCCTAACTATTCAGGTGTAGTCCATATACCTTCGGTCATTGTGTATAAGGCTTCGTTCAGCTTTTGCAAGCCTTCAGTTATCATCAATTAGTATTCAGTTTAGCTTAGAGGCATTCGGATGCACGCTAAAGCTTTTCGTAAATGCCTGACAGGCATTCGAACGGTTTTATCAATCATTCGGTGAAGCAAATAAACCTTTCGGCTATATTTTAAAGTCATTCCGACGACATCAGATAATCTTTATTATTCAATTCAATCTGTTTTAATTTACTTCATCTGTTTTTAGACTGAGAACAATGCCCAATTCCTCTAATAATAAACGCATAGCCAAAAATACAGGAATGCTGTATATACGAATGCTACTTACTATGGCAGTTTCTTTATATACCTCCAGAATTATTTTAAATACATTAGGGATTGAAGATTTTGGTATTTACAATGTGGTAGGCGGTTTTGTTACTATGTTTGGGTTTTTAAACAGCGCTATGGCTACGGCAACACAGCGTTTTTTAACTTTTGAAATCGGGAAGAAAGATTTCAAACAATTAATGAATGTTTTCAGCATGAGCGTAAACATTCATTTTATCATTGCATTTATAATACTCATTTTTGCTGAAACAGTTGGTTTGTGGTTTGTAAACACCCAGTTAACTATTCCACCCGAAAGGATGATAGCCGCCGGGTGGGTGTACCAGTTTTCCATACTGGCTTTATTGGTAAATATAGTGAGTGTGCCTTACAATGCCATTATTATCGCGCATGAACGCATGAATGTTTTTGCCTGGGTAAGTATTATTGAAGTAAGCCTGAAATTACTGATTGTATTTATGCTGGTCTGGTTTGGTTTCGACAAACTAAAACTGTATGCTATTTTAATGTTTAGCGTAGCATTAATTATCCGGTTAATTTATGGCTTTTATTGCAGCCGGAACTTTGAGGAAAGTAAATTCAGGTGGTTTTGGGAGCCAGTTTTATTTAAACAAATATTTAGTCATTCTGGATGGATGCTCTTTGGAACATTCTCTAATATGCTAAGCGGTCAAGGATTAAATGTACTTATAAATATATTCTTTGGTGTTACAGTAAATGCGGCCAGAGGTATTGCCTATTCTTTGCAAGGTGCGGTTAATGGATTTGTAAGAAATTTTATGATGGCAGTGCAACCACAAATCATAAAATACTATGCCCAAAATAATTTCAAAGAGATGTATAAATTAGTTTTTGCATCTTCAAAATTTTCATTCTTTTTATTGTTTTATATTTCATTACCAGTTTTATTACTCACAACAACTGTATTACAATGGTGGTTAAAAATTATTCCTGAACATGCAATTCTTTTTACCAGACTAATCATTCTTGATTTATTTTTTACAAGTCTATTTCCATCAATCGCAACGGTTTCTCAGGCTACTGGTAAAATTAAGGCTTACCAACTTGTTATTTCTATTGGGTTTTTATTAGTATTTGTACTTACCTATTTATTTTACCAATTGGGATACCCTAGTCACTATGCATTTATAATAATGATTACAATTTCATTTTTAGGCTTACTCGCACGATTAATAATTTTAAAAATTCAACTTTCATTTCCTGTTGTAGAATATTTTAAAAATGTACTACTACCAATAATTCTTGTAACTTTTTTATCTGTACCAATACCTTTAGTTTTTATAACAATTTTCGATAATACAGTTATACAGTTTATTACAGTTAGTGTGGTTTCTGTATTATCAACTACCATGGCGATTTGGCTTGCAGGCATTAACAAAAATGAAAAAACATTCATAAAAAATAAGATAAACCAAATACTTAATCAAAAAATAGTACACAAATGATTACAATTGGAAAACCAGAAGTAATTTTTTTAGAGGATAAAGCACGTCTGCAGGCAAAATTAGACTTTGATGGGCAGCTTAAACTTGTTTGGTTTGAAGTTGATAAAAAATATGCTGAATACTTGTGTTATGAACGTTCTGATGCTTATGTAATTGGAGTATTAAATTATGCTATGCGCAATGGGCACGATATAACATGTAAATCCCCTATTGGAGAAGACTTATATTATCAGATTACAACCTATTTAATTGATGCAGTTTTTAAAGGAAGCAAAAAATTATATAAAACTAAAATTATTGCTGAAGTTGACAATTCAAAACTAAAATCAGCAAATGCGGTAGGTACAGGTATTTCTTGTGGAATAGATTCTTTTCATGCAATTTCAACGCATACAAACAGCAAATATAAAAACCATAACGTTACCCATTTGGCTTTTAATAATGTAGGTTCTCATGGAGAAGGAGAAAAAGCAATAATATTATATGAAGCAAGAAAAAAACTGGCAATAAAATTTGCAAATGAATATCAGTATGAACTTGTTGAAAGTAATTCAAATATTTACGATGAAATACCACAAAGTCATTTCATGACTCACACATACACAAGCACTTTTGCTATTTATGCGTTACAAAAACTATTTTCAACTTATTATTATGCATCAGGACGTAAATTCTTGGATTTTTCACTAATAGATACATATAATAAAGATTGCTCCTATTATGATTTGCTTCTTTCTAGTGTGTTTTCCACAAGCTGGCTTAAATTATACTCGGAAGGGGCAACTTTGTCACGATTAGAAAAGACAAAAAAAGTTTCACAATATAAACCATCTTACAATTATTTAAATGTTTGTACTCAAACTATTACAAATTGCAATAAATGTGATAAATGTATTAGAACATTACTTGCTTTAGAAGCAATTGGAAAATTAGAAGACTATAAAACAGTATTTGATATTGAATATTACAAAAATAACAAGCAGGAATATTACAAAGAATTGGTATATCAAACTTTAAGGAAGAATGTTAACTATGTTGAAATCTATCCATTATTAAAATCTCAAATTGGATTTTCAGCTAAAATAAACGGTATTGTGAAATCAATTATTATTGTTTTTATACCAGCACGATTAAAACTTTTATTAAAAAAAATGTATCATTTGTTAATTAAACGCTAAAGAACCTCATGGTTAGTATACCCAAAGTAATCGATACCGTTGTTAAAAACGACCTCTGCATTGGATGTGGGCTTTGTGTTTACAAATGCCCTAACAAAGCACTTGAAATAAAGTGGAACAAATTCGGCTTTTTAGTTCCTGAACTTTCAGGAAATTGCGATTCAAATGGAGATTGTTTAAGTGTTTGCCCCTTTAATCCCTGTCCTGAAAAAGAAGTGGAAACAGAAAACGAACTTGCTGGATTATTTTTAAGTGATAAAAATAAGCATCATCCGAAGATTGGCAAATACAACAATATTTACGCTGGATATGCGAATGAGCAACGGTTGACGTCTTCTTCAGGCGGAATAGCCACTTACATTTTCACCGAATTACTTGAAAGAGGTTTTGTTGACCATGTATTTTCAGTAAAGGAATCTGACAAACCTGATACACATTACGAGTATGCCATAAGTAATTCAAAAGAAGAATTATTAAATACTTCAAAAACCAAATACTTTCCAGTAACACTCGGAACTGTTATGCCAAAAATTCATGAATTGAAAGGGAAAGTGGCAATAGTTGGAGTAGCCTGTTTTATAAAAGCGATTCGGTTGGCGCAGTATAAAGAACCTTCCTTGAAAGAAAAAATCCCATTTCTAATCGGTATTATTTGCGGTGGAGTAAAAAGCAGGTATTTTACCGAATATTTGGCAAGTAAAGCCGGAGTTGCTATAGAGAATATTCAAAAACCTCAATTTCGAATAAAAGACTATAACAGTAGAGCCAGTGATTATTCTTTTGGCTGTTACGATAAGAATGACAATCAAGAAAAAAATATAAAAATGCGTTCGGTTGGCGACATGTGGGGCACCGGTTTTTTCAAAGGCAATGCCTGCGATTTTTGCGACGATGTCACCACCGAGTTAGCGGATATTTCAATTGGTGATGCCTGGTTAGAACCTTTTATAAAGGATGGAAATGGAACAAATGTAGTTGTAACGCGTTCGTCGATTGCCGATAAACTTATTCGAGATGGAGTAGAAAATGGGAAACTTCTTATAGAACAATTATCTCTTGAACGTTTTCTGGCTTCGCAACAAGGCAGTTTCAACCACCGGCATACAGGGCTTTCCGTGAGATTGAAACAAGCCCAAAAGCACAACATACCAATTCCAGCCAAAAGATTCGGAAATGAAAAAGTAACTATTTATTTCAAAATAGTGCAACTGCTTCGTATAAAAATCAGGAGGAAAAGCCTTGAAATATGGAAAGACACTCCTGATGCAATATTATTCGATAAAAAAGTGAAAAGTCATTTAACCAGGTTACGCTGGGCAACAAGGGTTTATCATTATGCAAAGACCTTTGTCCAAAAGTTTTAGTTGTGAAAGAAAGAAACGAGTACTTTGATGCATTAAGGGGGGGGGCAATTATTGCTGTAATAGCAATACATACTACTGGAAATATGGAATATCTGAATGTGACAAGTAAATTTTATTTTCACTTTGCAGTAATATGGCGACAATTTATTGGTTTTGCCGTTCCATTATTTTTAACTCTTTCCGGTTATTTCCTGTCTCATAAAATTGTCAACACAAAAGAGTACTATTTTACATTTATTAAAAAACAAATTACTAGGGTTTATTTCCCTATGTTAATTTGGTCGTTACCATATTTACTTTTTTTTATTTACCATGGGGGACATTTCGGAAAATCATTACTGTTATATGTTTTTGGTGGTTATTCTGTTTTCTATTTTATTATTTTAATTGTACAATATTATCTGCTTTTACCAATTTTACAGCAGATGGCAAACAAAAAAGGTTTAACAATAGCGACACTTATTAGTGCATTAAGTTTGTTACTAATATTTTAGATCGTTAAAATCAAAATGATAAATGTCCCCCTTATTTTATATGCCGGACTATTTCCTGTTTGGATTGTATTTTTTGTTCTTGGCTTGTATTTGGGCAAAAATCGAATAAAAACTTCTATAAAGTATCTGATTATACTAACAATTGTTGGATTGGTTATTTCTGTTGTCGAAACTTATTATAGTTTTTATATCACAGATTCATTTAAAGGATTGGGAATAAAGATTGGAGCATTTATTTATTCTTTTGCAATAATTTTATTGTTGTTCTCTTTAAATACATCAAAAACAAGTAATTCAATTTTTTGGAAATTTTTGGTTTATTTAGGGAAAATCAGTTTTGGGGTTTACTTGATTCATATTTTTGTATTACATTATTTTGTACGGCGTGTTGCTTTGACTTTTAATATTTCAAATTATTTTATAAATCAGTTGTTTCTTATCACATTAACAATTGTTTTTTGTACAGGAATCATTGCCATTGGCAGAAAAATTAATAAATCACTCACCGTTAAATATCTTGGCTTTTAAAAATGAAAATAGGAATTCTCACATTTCATTGGGCAACAAACTATGGTGCTATACTTCAGGCATATGCGTTGCAGACCTATCTGGAAAAATTAGGACATGAGGTTTATATTATTAATTACAAACCCAAACAATATAAAAAAAACTTGTTGGCTTGTTTTTCTACGATTCGGGTTTGGTCATATTTATCCAAATTAAAAGAATTTCTAAAAGAACGGGAATTGGATAATTTTAGGAAATCATATTTAAACGAAACAATACTTTATGAATCCCTGAATGAATTGCAAAAGAATCCACCCCAAATGGATATTTATATTTGTGGAAGTGATCAAATTTGGAATCCATATTTTACAACTAAAGGAGAAGGTAAACCGACATCAACCTACTTTCTTGACTTTGGAGAAAAAGACATCAAAAGAATTGCTTATGCAGTTAGTTTTGGATGCGAAGATTACCCTGATGCAGCTTCGAATATAGCTAAAGGGTATATTAATAATTTTAATGCAATTAGTGTACGTGAAAACAGTGGTATTCAAATTGTTTATAAACTTGGTTTTGCTAATCCCATAAAATTACTTGATCCAACATTGTTGTTACAGCGTGATGATTATAATTTTGCAAATACCAAACAATTAGGAATACAAAAAAGAGCCGTAGTTTATATTTTGAGGGATGAATTAAAAAATCTCCAAAAATTTATATTTTACTTAAAAAAGGATTATCAAGTAGATACAATCGATAATTTCTTCAATCCTAATTCTCTTCAAGAGTGGATAAATGGTATAAAAAATGCATCTATTGTTTTAACTAATTCATTTCATGGAATGGTTTTTTCTTTAATATTTCATGTACCATTTATTATTATACTTGCTAATCATTCTAGCGTTGGCATGAATGATAGGTTTAAAACCTTATTATCCTATTTAGATTTACAAAATAGAATGATGGTCGATTTTGATATTGATAAGATAAATGAGCTAATTAATGAAAAAATAAATTGGCAGCTAATTGATAGTCAGTTAGCTTTGCTGAGAGGAGATACAGCTAAGTTTTTTGATCAAGCTTTAAGTTAAATGAATAGATTGTCATTTAAATATTATAAAGTACAATTAACAATATGAATGTAATAATATTGTTAAGCATTGTCGTTATTTTAATAGCCTACTTTGCTCAATTTAAAAATGCAAAGTATATGTTAGAACTTTCCTTTGTAATTATATTTCTTTTCACTGCATTAAGATATGATTATGGTAAAGACTACATGAATTATTATAAGGCTTTTATGAGTATTAAATCACATTCACTTTCTTACTCAATTAATAATGATGTTCTACATTTTGAAATTGGTTGGTTAATAATAAATTATCTATTTAGACCAATTGGTTTCTTTGGATTAATCTTTACCCTTTCTGCTTTCTTCTGCTATACATACTACTCGCTAATTAAAAAATATGTAACTGTAAATTATTATTGGTTCGCTGTTCTCATTTATGTATTTCTCTCTGATATTATGTTTGTTCAATTTTCAGCAATAAGACAAGGTTTGTCTATTGCAATATTTATCTATTCAATTAGATATTTAATTGAAAAACGAAATGAGGTGAAATATTTAAATATTGTGAAATACATTTTATTAAATATCGTTTCCGGTTATATACACACCAGTGGCTTTTTCCTGATTTTATTAGTGTTTTTTGCATTTCCAACAATTCAAAAAAGTAAATATACAGGATATATTATCTTAATATTGTATTTTTTATTTCTATTATTTGGATCTGTTTTCTATCAATATTTTTTGCATTTGTCCTTGTTTTTTGGTGGTGATAAATACAATGTCTATTTTGACAATTTCAAAAATAAGCAAATAACATTAATAGGAAGTTTGTTTTGGACGGTATATATTATTATTGTTATTTATTACTCCCGTTTCCAATCTCGATTATTTAAGGTTGTGTTATTAATATGCTCATTATATTTTCTAGTATACCCTATCTCAAATTCTATAGTTTTGTCAAACAGATTAGGATACTATTTTGCACCATTTTGTGCTATATCATTTCCAATAATTTTAAAAACCGAGAAAAATAGTTTGTTAAGATTTGGGCTATTTGCTTTGTTTCTGATTTTCATATTTTATAATTTGAAATATTTCATGTCAATGAATTGGGTTAATATTGGTTATAAAAACTACCAGACAATTTTCTCAATATTATAATTGACAGATTATAACTTAAGTGTATTGCTATGATAAATAAATTTCATTAACTTACTTTGATATGAACCACAGAAAAAATATTTTGTATATATTTCATGTATCAAATATCGGAGGAGGATCCTATTGTTTGCTTAACATGGTGAAAAAATTAGATAGAGAATTTTTTAATCCAATAATTCTATTAAAGAATGAAGGCCCATTATGTGACGAATTAAAAAAATTGGGAGCAATCGTTATAATTGAAAATTCAATTTCTACAGTACCATACAATAAAAGTATCTTTAACATATTGTCGATAAAACAAATTTACTTGATTCTTATAAGTTTAAAGAAAGTAAAATATTGGATAAAAAAAACGGATGCAGATATAATACATATCAATACGATGATGATGTATCCTTACGCAATTCATGCACATACTTTGGGAAGGAAAGTAGTGGTTCATGTAAGGGAACATTGGCCAAAGGGAAAACATCAGATTCAATTTAAAATAGCGAAAAAATTAATACAATTATATTCCGATAAAATAATCGCTATAAATGCTACTAGTGCCGAAATGATTGGAATTTTGCCTAAAACTCAGGTAATATATGATTGGATAGATTTTGAGAATCGAGATGAAAGTATTGATTTACGAAAAATATTTGGTGATGATTTTAAGAATTTAAAAATATTTTTATTCCTTGGGGGTATACACAATATTAAAGGATCATTGGAGATATTTGAGGTCATTTATAATGATATTTCTTATAAGGACATAAGATTATTAGTTGTTGGATGTCAAAATAAATTAATTATTTATAAGAGACTAAGACGGATTAAAAAATTGATTCTTCGCTTTTTTAATTACTATTCATATTTAGAGAAGGCTAAATCGATTGCTCAAAAAGAAGAGCGAATTGTTTTTATTCCATCTACATATCAAGTAAAATCGTTAATCGAGCAATCATTTTGTGTGGTATCTTTTTTTACCATACCTCATGCCAATTTACCCTTAGCGGAAGCTATCTGGTTAGGTAAACCTTCAATTGCAGCCAATACCCCTGAGGCTAATGAATATAGTGATGGCGGCAAGGCGGCTTTATTATTTACTATGAAAGACAAAGACGATTTTAAAAATAAAATATTATTTGCTTTGGAAAATGAGGCGTTGATCAATGAAAATGCCATTAATGGAATGAGTAATATTCAGGAAAAATTTGATCCAATTAGAAATAGCGAACTATTAAATAAAATTTATAAGAAACTCGTATCGTAAAATACAATTGTTATGTTTAAAAATAAAACACTTTTAATCACTGGAGGTACCGGTTCTTTCGGTAACGCTGTACTTAACCGCTTTCTTAGTACCGAAATCAAAGAGATTCGCATTTTTTCTCGTGATGAAAAGAAACAGCATGATATGCGCGTTTCTTTAAATAACCCAAAAGTTAAATTTTATATTGGGGATGTTCGTAATTATGACAGTATTGAAATGGCAATGCATGGTGTTGATTATGTATTTCAGGCTGCTGCCTTAAAACAAGTTCCATCGTGTGAGTTTTTTCCTATTGAAGCCACCCGAACCAATGTTTTTGGTACCGATAATGTAATAAAAGCAGCTGTAGTCAATAAAGTCAAAAACGTAATTTGTTTAAGTACCGACAAGGCAGCTTACCCAATTAATGCAATGGGCATGAGTAAAGCCCTAATGGAAAAAGTTGCAGTGGCTGCATCTCGCAATATAC
Organism: Prolixibacteraceae bacterium; assembly: GCA_035648135.1. Taxonomy (GTDB): domain Bacteria; phylum Bacteroidota; class Bacteroidia; order Bacteroidales; family Prolixibacteraceae; genus Aquipluma. The sequence continues at coordinate 21,768 of DASRMB010000013.1, read as the reverse complement.
CGAATGATACAACCAAAGTTTGCCTCACTCGTTATGGCAATGTTATGGCTTCACGTGGTTCAGTTATTCCATTTTTTGTCGATCAGATAAAAAATGGGCAGCCAATAACTGTTACTGATCCCAACATGACCCGCTACCTGATGTCATTGGAGGAGGCTGTTGATTTAGTTGTATTTGCATTTCTAAATGGAAACCAAGGAGACTTATTCGTACAAAAAGCGCCTGCTTCAACCATTGGTGATTTGGCTCAGGCCATTAAAGAATTATTTAATGCACCAAACCCTATTCAGGTAATAGGAACCCGACATGGAGAAAAATTGTTTGAAACCCTTTGTACTCGTGAAGAAATGGTCAAAGCAATAGATCTGAAAAATTTCTATCAGATTCCTGCTGATAATCGTGATTTAAACTATGGCAAATACTTTGAGAATGGTGATATAAAAACATCTGAATTTGAAGATTATAATTCTCATAATACAACACGCCTAAATATCGAACAGGTAAAAAATAAATTATTGGGCCTCGACTACATTAAAAATGAATTAGCCTAATTCTAACAGTAGATTTAATATAATAATATGCGTGTTTTTATTTTTGGTGTTTCAGGTCTTATCGGGCATAAACTATTTCAAGAGTTATCCGCAAATTTTGAAGTTTTTGGGACACTTCATAAATCCAAAATCCAATACGGTAATTTACCATTATTTTCTAACAAAAATGTCATTGAAAATATTGATGTCACTAATTTTGAACTATTAAAGGAAGTAATCTGTAACGTTAATCCGGATGTGATTCTGAATTGCGTTGGAATTACAAAACGAAAAATTGATATAAAAAACCCTTTGGATGTATTGATTATTAATTCTGTTTTTCCACATCAGTTAGCCAATTGGGCCAAGGCCAATCAAAAACGTGTCATTCATTTTAGCACTGACTGTGTATTTGACGGGGAAATTGGAAATTATAATGAAACTAGCTTAACTACTGCCAAAGATCTTTATGGTAGAACTAAAGCATTGGGCGAAATAAACTACAACCATACTTTAACGATTCGTTCATCATTTATTGGTCAGGAATTATTTGATAAAACGGAATTACTTGACTGGTTTTTATCCCAAAATGGAAAACAAATAAAAGGTTTCAAAAACACATTTTATTCCGGAGTATCTACGATATTTATGGCAGAAGTAGTGAAAAATATAATTTCAAATTTTCCAAATTTATCAGGATTATATAATCTGTCTCCCGATAAACCCATTTCGAAATACGATTTACTTTCTATCGCTAAAGAGGCTTTTAGAATAAATGTTGATATCCTACCTGACCTTAAACACGCACATTTTCCAACATTAGATGCTTCAAAATTAAAACATGAAATAAACTTGGTTGTTCCATCGTGGAAAAAAATGATGAATGAATTAGCTTCAAATAGCGATTTTTACACAAATCTATAATTAGAACAAATAATAAAATATACTATGAAAGTAATGACAATTGTTGGTACCCGTCCGGAAATTATTAAAATGAGTCGGGTAATGGCAGAATTAGAAAAATATGTTGATCATGTATTGGTACATACCGGTCAAAATTATGATTATGAATTAAACGAAATCTTTTTTGAAAATCTGGGAGTAAGAAAGCCAGATTATTTTCTTGATGTTGCCGGAAAAAATGTAGCTTATACCATCGGTAATGTAATTGCAAAATCTGATGATGTTTTCGAAATTGAAAAGCCAGATGCTGTTCTACTTTATGGAGATACAAATAGTTGTTTGGCTGTCATATCTGCAAAAAGAAGAAAGATTCCCGTATTCCATTTTGAAGCTGGGAACAGATGTTTTGATCAGCGGGTTCCTGAAGAATTAAACCGGAAAGTATTGGATCATTTAAGTGATATTAATTTTCCATTAACTGAACATGCCCGTCGATATTTATTGGCAGAAGGAATAAAGCCAGATACCATTATCAAACCGGGTTCTCCAATGAAAGAGATTTTAGATTTTCATGCTAAGTCAATTACTGACTCGAAAATTCTTAAAACACTTGGCCTTGAGGAAAATAAATTTTTTATTGTGAGTACTCATCGGGAAGAAAACGTTGATTCAGCAGAGAATTTTAACGACTTTCTCGATTCATTAAATGCAATTGCAGAAAAATATCAATATCCGGTAATTGTTTCAACTCACCCACGTACAAAAATTAAATTGGAGAGCTTAAAACGAACTGACTTAAATCCTTTAATTCAATTTTTGAAACCCATGGGATTTTTTGATTACAATAAAATGCAACAGAATGCATTCTGTTGCATTTCCGATAGTGGAACCATTTCTGAAGAGTCATCTATCATGAATTTTCCTGCCATTACGATAAGACAAGCGCATGAAAGACCTGAGGGAATGGATGAAGGAACTTTGATTATGAGTGGGCTTAAAAAGGATAGAATTTTACAGTCGATTGATATTATAGTATCGCAGTTTTCGAAAGTAAAAAGGGTAACCAAAATTGTTAACGATTATAATGTTGATAATTTTTCACTCAAAGTGGTGCGAGCGGTTATCAGTTATGTGGATTATGTAAATCGAACTGTTTGGAAAAAATAACTTTTCTTTCAGCAGTTTGGTATAGAAAATTATTTAATCAAATATTAATGGAATGAGTTTTAAACAGGAAAATAATAAAAACAAGTTAAAATTATTGCTGGTGAGTTTTAGTTTCTTTCCTGATGATTCACCAAATACATACAGATGGAAAAATATTATTGATATATGGGCAGCAAAAGGAATAGAAGTTTTTGTTGTTTCAGCTCAAAAGCCAGGTTTTAGAAAATTTGAAATAGTAAATGGGATTAAAATCTACCGGACAGGCAGATCATTGTTCCAAAGAGTAAAAACGAAACTTGGTAGCATATCCAATGAGAATTTAGTTATTCGTGAAAATGATAAGTCTTTGAATAAGGAGAGTTTATTCAGAAAAACTTATAATTTTCTATGGAAAAGATTTTGTTGGCCTGATTGGGCATTTTTATCATACTACCCAACGCTGAAATTATCTCGTGAAATAATAAAGAGAGAGAATATTACTAATTTGATAACTGTTAGTTGGCCATTTACTGATCATCTTGTTGGTTATAAATTGAAAAAAGAAAATAACTTATTTTGGTTGGCAGAAATTATTGATCCTTTTTCTTTTAATAATGAAATTAACAATCAGAAAATCTATTCAAAATTAAATTTTTCAGTTGAAAGGAAGGTTTTGAATAAAGCCGATTTAGTATGTGTTATGACAGCAAGAATACAAAGTAAGTATGTTTCATTATTTCCGGAAATCAATGAAAAGATTAATGTAATTCATAATTTGTATGTACCTGTAAAGGATGTTTTTTTAGATAATAATAAGAAAAAGGAATCTAAAGCAATAAAATTTGTTTTTATGGGTACGTTAAGCCCCGGTGTTCGTACCCCTGAAAATCTTTTAAAAATATTTGAAAAGCTATTAAATTTTAAATCGTCAATTAATCTTGAGCTTCATTTGTATGGGAAAATAAATTCCAGTATTAAGTCATTTAACGAGTATGCAGATTTAATCAATAAATCTATTTTTTTACATGGTTCAGTGCCCAAGAATCAAGTACATTATATTTTAAAAGAAGCTGATATACTTGTTAATATTGGAAATAGCAATCCATATCAAGAACCCAGTAAAATTATTGAATATGTATACTTAGGAAAACCTGTTATAAATATTTGTTCAATAAACAATGATTCTTCAAAAGAATTACTGGATCAGTATCCTCTTAATTTTAATATCTATAAATCTGACATTGAAAATGACAATATGATTGAAAAGTTAATTGAATTTGTAACTAAGAATTTATCTGTCGAAAGATCACATATAGATAAAATTATTTCCCCTTATTTATTAGAAAAAGTGGAGAAAAAATATTACAATCTTTTTTGGAAGTAAAATACGTTAAACTTAATGATATCGGCCGAAATGCAATAGTATTTTTATGGATTATGACTCATTATAGACTGAAATGTTCTTCAAATAAAAATTGATTTTTACTTTATAAATTGCTCAAAGAAATTGTCATTATGAACAAACCGAGAATTTTATGTTATCTTAACCATTATTATAATGCAAATGGTGTTTTTAATGGGAAATCGTCTAGCCATGATTCAAATATTAGAAAAGAGATTGTACAAAAGACACTGGAAGGATTGAACCTGCTTGAAAACGCTACTGTTATGGTCTGTGGAATTGAAGGTTCTTCTTTAGTAGATTTAGACATTACGTTTAACTATTTGGAAGATAGCAGAATGCTTATTTTTGCTTCTTTAGTTGAAATGACTAAGCATGTTGATGAATACGATTATTTTTTAAATGTTGAAGATGATATACTTGTACCAAACGAAGTTCTCAATAATATTTATGAGTTTGATCAAGTGTCATCGTTAAATGAAGTTTTGTTGCCAAATAGACTTGAACAAGAAGGGACTGAAGTATATTGCGTGGACACTAAAATCTGTTTTCCAGGTTGGATTAATACAGAAAGAATTTTTAAAAATAAACTTATTAAAGTTGCAATTAATCCGCATTCAGGTATTTTAATATTAAGCAAGGCAAAACTTTTACATGCTATTTCTAGCATTGACCTTACTACAATTAGTAAATCGATTGGCGGACCTATGGCAGCATCCTATGCCCACTTTCATAAACCATTTTGCTTGTATCGTTTTAAGGATGATATAAAATTTCACTCTATTATCCATATGGATAAATGGGCACCTCGAAAAAAATCAAATCTTAATCTTTTTAAGATTTCATCTTTAAAAAGATTTTTAAAAGTACTTCCATTGCGATTGAAATTCCATATTGAGGATATTTTATAAAGAATAATTAAATTTTTAATTTACAATGATTTCTGTCTGTTTGCCAACCCATAATGGAAGTAAATATATTATCCAACAATTAAATTCAATAATCTGCCAATTAAAAGAAGAGGATGAAATAATTATTTCAGATGATTCTTCAGAAGATAATACATGTGAGCTAATTCAGGCTATAAATGATAAAAGGATAAAGATTTATAGAGAGGGGAAATTTTCTAGTTATGTATTCAATTTTGAAAATGCCATTAAACATGCAAGAGGAGATCATATCTTTTTATGTGACCAGGATGATGTTTGGGTAAATAATAAGGTTTATAAAATGCTTAATGCATTGCAAAATGTTGATTTAGTTGTAAGTGACTGTTATGTTACCGATTCTTTTTTGAATATTATTCATTATTCATATTATAAAATTAGAAAAACCACAAAATCCAAACTTTTGTCATTAATAGGCGGCTCACCATACCTGGGATGCTGTATGGCTTTTAACAGAAACATTTTAGACAAAGTATTGCCATTCCCCAAAAGTGTAAATTCACATGATATATGGATAGGAAATATAGCTGCATTTTATTTTAAAATAAAATTTATTGATGATAAATTGATTTATTACAGAAGACATGATCAAAATATTTCAACGATTGCAGGTACCAGTAAATCTTCTTTTTATGCCAGATTTGCTGATCGATTTAGAACTATCATAAATTTGTTCTCTCGTTTATAATAAATGCAAAAATACTTTAAAATCTTTATTGAGTTTAACCATCAAATCTTTGATAGTATAATCGAAAAAGCTATTAAAGACAAGAACAAAGGATATGTTTGTGTCATTGATGGTAATGTTCTGGCACATTCAACCAAAAACACTTTCTATGGAGATATTGTTAATGGAGCACTGGTTAATTCTTGTGATGGAAGCTCGATCGCAATGTTATTAGGATATATTCACAAACAGAAATTTTCAACCTATACCGGTCCAGAAATTTTTTCAAAATATATTAAAACGCCTTATAAACAATATTTTTTGGGTAATACAGAAGAGAATCTTGAACGTTTAAAAAAAAGGTTTATTGAATTAGGATATGATATCGCGCAATTTAAGTTTGATCCTTTGCCATTCAAAAACGTGGATGATTTTGATTATAGATCAATTGCAAAAGAAATAAATGAGTTTTCGCCGGATATTATATGGGTTTCGTTAGGAGCTCCGAAGCAGGAAATTTTCATTAGTAAATTATATCCATTTATCAATAGAGGTGTTTTGTTTGCAATTGGTGCGGCGTTTAATCTCTTTTTGGGAGATGAAGCAAACAAAAGAGCTCCTGAAATATTGCAGAAATTGCATTTGGAATGGCTATTCCGAGTGTATAAGGAACCGAATAGGGTTGGTGGACGAGCTTTTAATTATTTTAAATTATTACCTCGTTTAATTATTGAAGAAAGAAAACAATTTAAATCCAGTAAACAGAATCTACGATGAAACAATTAGTTCGCAATGTAAAAATATTAGGAACAGGCTCCTATGTACCAGATACCATCTATTCCAATGAATATCTGGAAACCATATTGCCTACAAATGCCCAATGGGTATATGAAAATGTTGGCATCAAACAAAGGCATATTGCCGCGGAGAATCAGGCAACGAGCGATTTGGCGGTTATTGCCGGTCAACGGGCAATTGAAGATGCAGGTTTAAAAAATGATGATATTGAATTAATTATTGTTGCCACTTCAACACCGGATCGTAAAGCCCCATCAACTGCAGCATTTGTACAGCATAAACTAAATGCATGTAATGCCGCAGCATTTGATATGACAGCGGTTTGTAGCGGCTTTTTATTCGCGATGTCAGTTGCAAGTCAGTATATTGCCTCAGGGGTTTATAATAATATATTGGTTATTGGTGCAGATACTTTCTCAAAGATAACCGATTGGTCTCGTAGAGATGCGGTCTTTTTTGGGGATGGTGCAGGAGCAGCGGTTGTTACTTCGGCCAATGTTACTGAAGGTTTTCTGGCCTACAGGCTATATACCGATACCACAACAGATATGTTGGGATTCACTATTCCCGGGGGTGGTTCTGAGATTCCGCTGCATGAAGGTAATATGAATGAACAATATTTTCAAATGAATGGCAAAGCTGTTTTTGCTTCGGCTACGAAGGCACTACCCAAAGCAATAAATCAGGTACTTGAAGATACGGGTCTTACGATTGATGATATTGATATTATGATACCACACCAACCCAGTATTCGCATTTTACAAAAAACAGCTGAAATTATTGGATTGCCATTCGAAAAGGTAATGACCAATATGGATAAATATGCCAATACTTCAGGAGCAACTATTCCAATTTTATTGGACGAGGTCAATAAATCAGGAAAATTAAAAAGGGGAGATATTGTTTTATTTGTTGCGGTTGGTAGTGGTTGGACTTACGGAGCTTCAATTATTAAATGGGGATAATATGATTATAATAACAGGTGCATCAAAAGGTATAGGACGATATTTATTTACCCGCTTTCAACAAGATGGGATAGAAGTCCTGGGAACTTACAACTCCACAACAGTGAGTTTAACTGAAAATAACGAGTTTTACCACAAATTAGATGTTTCGGATAATAATGCCGTTGAAGAATTTATAGCTGGAATCAAAGGCCAACTCGATCATATTATTTTATTGAATTGTGCGGGTATTTCTTATAATTCTTTTGCTCACAAATCAGATATAGACCTTTGGAGTCGTGTAATTGATGTTAATCTCAAGGGAAGTTTTAATGTCATTCATAAAGTCCTTCCATTCATGCGTGAACAAAAATATGGCCGTATTATTAATTTTTCTTCAGTAGTTGCATCCATGCCGACCCCTGGTATTAGTGCTTATGCAGCTTCAAAAGCAGGACTTCTGGGCATGACCAAATCATTAGCAGCTGAAAATGCTTCAAAAGGTATTACTGTCAATGCAATTAATTTGGGTTATGTCAATCTTGGCATGGGTGTAAATGATGTTCCACTAAATTATCAGGAGAAAATGAAAGCTCAAATCCCGGCAGGAAGGTTTTGCGAGCCTCACGAAATTTATAATACAGTGAATTATATCATTCAAACGGAATATGTTAATGGAACTGCCATTGATATTAATGGGGCATTAATTTAAAATTATGGAACTTTCATTTGCTCATTTTAAATATACAGAGAATCTTGCCCAGCAAAGAGACTTATTTAAAGATTGCTTCCCCGAAACAAAGGGTGAAGTTATTCAGGAAGAAATCTATTACAGTTGGAAATTTCACTCGTTCCCCAATGTTGCGCATTCTTATGAATATGCTTGTTATTCAGACACTGATATGGTGGGCTATTATGCTGCGCTACCATATCGATATAAAATTGGGGAAAAAATCACTTCAGTAGGTATGGTCTGTGATGTGATGACCAGTTCAAAACATCGCGGCAAAGGTATCTTCACTAAAATGGGTGCCTATTCTACCAATGAATTAGCTTCAAAAGTTCCTTTTACGATGGGTTACCCCATACGAAAAGAAGTAATACCAGGGCATTTAAAGGTCGGTTGGAAAGTTCCCTTTAGTCTGCCTTTGTATATGAAGTTTATTCGTTTGAATACCATACTTAAAAGCAAAAAAATAGGTTTTCTAGCTCCTTTGGCTAATGTTTCTATTCGTCTTTATAATAGTCTGAGAAAGACTAAACTGAATAAAACATACAGTTTTGCGCTTACAACAAATATCAAAGATGTTAAGGGTTACGAAGCTTTTGCAAAGGAATGGAATGAATCGATACCTAATGCGTTGATAAAAGATATGCCATTTTCTAAATGGAGATATGGTGCACCGGGCAGAAACTATCAATTTCTTTCCATTTACAATTATGAAGGACTAATGATCGGTTTTGTTTCTTTCAGAAGCATAATCAAAGAAGAAGTTCCTTCATATGGAATTTTAGACTACATGGTTTTGCCAGGCTTTGCAGATTGTCATGGTCTCATTAATAAAGTGCTAACTGATCGTGCAAAAAAAGAGAATGTTGAAGCAATCATGACTATGATGAGTAAAAACTCTGCTTCCGAATATCAATTGTGTAATAATGGGTTTTTTAAAAGTCCATTTGTCTTTCAATTAATAATCAAAAATCTTACAAAAGAATATTCTGATGAAGATTTGTTTAATGAAAATAACTGGCATTTAATGTGGGTTGATTCTGACGATTTATAATATGAACATACTTACCTTCGACATCGAAGAGTGGTTCCATTGTGATTTTATTTCAGATAATAGCACATGGTCGGCTTACGAAACAAGAATACATCAGGCAACAGATCAGATTTTGCAACTGTTGGATGATCAAAAAATTAAAGGAACTTTTTTTGTTCTGGGATGGATTTCGGAAAAATATCCGGAGGTAGTCAGAAAAATACACCAGCAAGGCCATGAAATAGGATGCCATTCGTATTACCATGATTTGGTTCACCAAATGAGCCCCAAAGACTTTTTAAGGGATACGGAAAAGTCGATTAAAATTACCGAAGATATTATCGGAGAAAAAATAGATCTTTATCGCGCTCCCGGTTTTTCGATTACCGAAAAAACGCCCTGGGCATTTGAGATCTTGCATCAATTGGGCATTAAAATGGATTGTTCGGTTTTCCCGGCCAAACACGATTACGGTGGATTCCCTGATTTTGGGAAAAGTGAACCTGCACGGATTCAATACCGGGGGATTGAAATCAAGGAATTCCCCATGAATACCATTAACCTGTTCAATCGAAATATGGTTTTTTCAGGAGGTGGTTTCTTTCGGCTATTTCCTTATTCGTTGATAAATAAATGGACCAATGAATCATCGTATGTGATGAGTTATTTTCATCCCAGAGATTTCGATTACCGTCAACCCATGTTGCCACAACTACCACTCATGCGAAAATTCAAATCCTATTATGGTTTAAAACGTGCGTTCCCTAAATTGGAAAAATGGATTGGTGATTTTGAGACAATGAATATACAGGAAGCTAATCAGCAAATCGATTGGGTTAAAACAAAAATAATATCGCTTTAATTTAAGAACACAGATAACACTGATACTACAGATGGCCTCTGATAATCAAAGCGTCATTGCGAGGACGAAGGACGAAGCAATCTCAACTTTGAACAGATTGCTTCCCGCCACGTACCTCGCGGTCGCAATGACGTACCTAATGGCGTCATTGCGAGGAGGTACGACGAAGCAATCTTTCATTCACAACAGATTGCTTCCTGCTTCGTGCCTCGCAGTCGCAATGACGGTGCGCGTTCACAATGACGACAATTGAAAAACTAAAAAATGAACATACTTATCACCGGCATACACGGTTTTGTAGGGAGCAACTTAGTTGTTGCCTTCAAAGAACAACATACCATTTACGGTTTGGATATCGTTTCGCCCCCTAAAGACGGAGTGCTTAAAACTTTTGGATGGAATGAACTGGAAAAACTTCCGGAGGTAGATGTGATTATACACCTGGCAGGGAAAGCCCACGACACGAAAAACCAAAGCAACGCGCAGTCTTATTTCGAGATTAATACCGGACTTACCCAAAAGATCTTTGACTGGTTTCTAAGCTCAGAAGCCCGGAAGTTTATTTTCTTCAGTTCGGTGAAAGCCGCAGCCGATCAGGTGGAAGGAATTTTAACCGAAGATGTTGTGCCTGCACCCAAAGGGCCTTATGGCGAAAGCAAAATAGCCGCGGAGGAGTACATTCTGGATCATCTTTCGAAACATGAAACCCGAAACCCGAAACCCGCCAAGAAAGTTTTCATCCTTCGGCCTTGTATGATTCATGGACCGGGCAACAAGGGAAACCTGAATTTGCTGTATAAGGTGGTAAGTAAAGGGATTCCATGGCCTTTGGGCGCTTTCGAAAACAAACGCTCGTTTACCTCGATAGACAACCTGAGTTTCGTGATCGGGCAACTTGTTTCAGGAAATATTGAATCAGGGATTTACCACATGGCCGATGATGAAGCACTTTCGACCAATGAATTGATTGAACTGATTTCGGCTTCGCAGGGAAAAAAATCAGCAGTGTGGCCGCTTCCGCAGGGTTTCATAAAGGGACTGGCGCGCCTGGGCGATATTCTTCATTTACCACTGAACAGCGAACGTTTAAAAAAACTCACCGAATCGTATGTGGTTTCGAACGAAAAGATAAAAAAGGCGCTGGGTATTCAGAAAATGCCCAGCGGTGCCGGTGAAGGCATGCGGAAAACGCTGGCAAGTTTCAGAAAAAGCTAAGTCCTAATTAAACGCGTCATTGCGAGGATGAAGCAATAGATTGCAGCGCTACGCTCGCAATGACGATATGCAAAGGCAATGACGTCCCTGATCATCGAAGCAATCTTACATTTATCAAAAAACAATTTAATTATTCAAAAAACATGCTCAATAAGATCATCGCCTTGATTTTACTCATTCTGTTGTCGCCTGTCTTTGTGCTTGTTGCAATAGCGTTAATTCTGGAAGATGGCTTTCCCGTATTCTTCCAACAGAAAAGAGTTGGTATGAATTATTCCTTCTTTCCGATCTACAAGTTCCGAAGTATGAAAAAAGATACACCCAATGTGGCTACCCATTTGCTGAAAAACCCGGGGCAATACGTTTTAAAAAGCGGTGGCCTGCTTCGTAAACTCAGCCTCGACGAATTGCCCAACCTGATCAACATCATCAGGGGCGAAATGGTTTTTGTAGGTCCGCGCCCGGCGCTTTATAACCAGGATGACCTGATGGCTCTTCGAGTAGAAGCCGGAGTAGAAGCATTAATACCGGGACTAACCGGTTGGGCGCAGATTAACGGACGGGATGAGATTTCGCTGGAAGAAAAGGTGGCGTATGAAAAAGAATACCTGCAACGCAAATCGGTTGGCTTCGATATCAAAATAGTCCTGCTCACTTTTACATCGGTTTTGATGAGTAAAGATGTCAAACATTGAATAAACGCATTGTATGGTCCTGACCCTGGAGTTTGGCTAATTTCGTATATATAAGGCCGCAGAATTATTATATGTGAACGGTCAGGACGTGTCCTGACCGTTCACAACACCTGTCCTGCAAACGAATTGGGAGCGCGACTTCAAGTCGCACCCCCAATAAATTCATGTTTACATCTGTTTTGGTGACCAGTAGGGTCAGGACTCTGGAGTTTGGCTAATTTGGATCACATGATAAAGTTGTGGGGAACGATATGAAATTGAATCTTTGTTCTAAACAATTACCCAATCAAGATGCCGAAGGCATCAAAGGTTTATACAAAAATTGCAACAATGCCCGGAACATTTTCGCAAATTTACATTCATATCGTATTCGCAGTAAATATTCGAATGGATTGAATAGTTCGATACCTTCGGTATCGCTGTTCTTTTAAGGATTCATTTTCTATAAACCTGATATCCCTTCGGGATAAAATTCCAAAACGAGTCAGCAATTTCTGAAAAATATTATTCAGAAATACAACAAATCAAATTCCCCACAAGAATTTAAAGTGATCCGCTGATTTCTCATATAAAAGGTCGCAGAATTACAATATGTTATCGGTCAGGACATGTCCTGACCATACACAACACCTGTCCTGCAAACGAATTGGGAGCGCGACTTCAAGTCGCACCCCCAATGAATTCATGTTTACATCTGTTTTGGTGACAAGTAGGGTCAGGACATGTCCTGACCGTTCAAACAACATATTACCGTTCATCCAACACCTGACATTCAAACAACAAACATTGAACACTGGAACACACCTGCCCGCAGCAGGCTGGGATGACACAGATATTACAGATTAACACAGATAATTGATGTGAAAGTTTTATATTTGTAAAAAGCATAGATGTAATGACAACAATTGTAATCAGACCAAAGAATAAGGCAGAAAAAGAATTTCTCAGCCGATTATTAAAGAAGATGAACATCGAGACTCAGTTTATTGAAGAGCCTGTGCCAAATTTTGAAACCAGAAAAGCAATAGAAGATGTTGAGCATAACAAGGGAACAAAAGTAAAAGATTCACAAGAGCTCTTTTCCAAATTGGATATTTGACAACATCACTCCTGATTTTCAATGCATCTGGAATAAAACTCCATTGTTATGGCTCAGCTTGTTTTTACCAACAAATTCAAGAAAGACATTAAGCTTCTTCAAAAAAGAGGTTATAATATGGTATTGATAAAAGAAGCAATTTTAATGCTTGAAGAGACTGGTTTTCTTTCCTCAAATTATTTTTCGCACAAATTATCAGGAAACTATTCGGGTTATTTGGAAGCGCACATAAAACCAGACTGGTTGATTATTTGGAAGTTTAAAATTACTGAAAATGAAGTTTGGCATACCAGAACAGGTACTCACTCCGATTTATTTTCTTAGAGACGAACTTCCCAACCTTATTAACCTGAGTTCGACATAATAGTTTTTGAAAATCATCAACTTACGTTTACATCTGTTTTGATGTCCAGTAGGGTCAGGACATGTCCTGACCGTTCACACAACACATGACCGTTCACACAACATATTACCATTCACACGACAAACATTGAATAACGCATTGCAGGTTCCAGACCCTGGAGTTTGGCTAATTTCGTATATATAAGGCCGCAGAATTATTATATGTTATCGGTCAGGACGCGTATCCTGACCATACACAACACCTGTCCTGCAAACGAATTGGGAGCGCGACTTCAAGTCGCACCCCCAATGAACTTACGTTTATATCGGTTTTGGGAACCAGTAGGGTCAGGACATGTCCTGACCGTTCACACAACATATTACCGTTCACACAACAAACATTGAATAACGCATTGCAGGTTCCAGACCCTGGAGTTTGGCTAATTTCGTATATATAAGGCCGCAGAATTATTATATATTATCGGTCAGGACGTGTCCTGACCATACACAACACCTGACATTTAATACAACACCTGCCCTGCAAACGAATTGGGAGCGCGACTTTAAGTCGCACCCCCAATGAACATGAATACCAGATTGCTTCGTGCCTCGCAATGACGGTACGCGAAGTCAAAGCCGGTCTTTGTAAATTTTTTCCGTAACAACTGATCATTAAAATAAATACTATTCTCACATCAATACCCAAATCGTTCCCCTTTGTGGGGGAATAACCAACCTGACGGCGAGGCAGGGAAGGGGGCTTCATCCAATCCACACAAACTAAACTTATGCGCAGAAAACTTAAAAATGGTATCGACAAACGGTTTCTACCGCGATGGATCGTTTTGATGGCCGATATGGCTATCATCACGATTGCTTTTTTATTTACCTACATGCTCCGTTACAATTTATTTTCATCGTACGTCGATGTACCTTTGATGATGTTACAGATGGTTTCCGGGCTTCCGTTTTATATCCTGGCTGTTGTGCTTTTCAAACCGCACTTGGGTATCATTCGTTTTTCGAAGACACACGATGTGATCGTGTTATTTAAAACCCACCTCTTCCTTTCTTTCGGCTTTTTCCTGATCAGCTATTTTGGACACCAGTTTAATGCCAATCTGGTTATTCCCTGGTCGGTGATCATTGTTCACTTTTTTCTGTCGGTTTCCCTGTTGGTTCTTTTCCGTTTCGCTGTGCAGTATATTTACCGTAACATCCTGAAAAAACCAAATGACACCGTCAATATCATGATTTACGGAGCTGGTGTGATGGGAAGCATATACAGCAGCATCATTATGAAAGACAATAACATCCATTACAACATCATCGGTTATGTGGATGATAATCCCCGTCTCTGGGGCGGAAAAATCGGAGGCTTAAAGGTGTTTTCACCCCATAAGGCCTTCGCCCATGTAATCAAAGACAAAGAGGTGCATCAAATGGTACTGGCTATATCGTCGTCGCGTATTGATGTATTGCGAAAACGTGAAATTGTTGATCAGTGCCTGGCCAATCACCTCAAATTGAAGGAGGTTTCTGATCCATCTTCCTTTCTGGATGGCAATTTTGCAAGCGGGAAGGTCAGGAATGTGCGTATCGAAGACCTGTTGGGTCGCGAACCTATTTCGACGAAGACGAAAGCGATTTCAAATGGTATTTTTGGGAAACGGGTACTGGTAACAGGCGGCGCCGGCTCCATTGGATCTGAAATAGTGCGTCAACTGGTTTACCTGAAGCCTGAGAGCATCATCATTGTTGACCAGGCTGAATCGGCCGTTTTCGATATCCAGAATGAAATCCTGCCGCTGCTTGACCAGACGAAACTACAGGTGTACGTGGCTGATGTAACGAATATGTGTAAAATGCATAAAATATTCCGTATCTGCCAGCCACAGATCATCTTCCATGCGGCAGCATACAAACATGTACCCATGATGGAACTTCAACCTTTTATGGCCATTGGCAACAATGTCGGTGGAACGAAGACCATGGCCGATCTGGCTGTCAGGAATAACGTCGAGAAATTCGTGATGGTATCGACCGACAAAGCGGTGAATCCAACCAACATTATGGGGGCAAGCAAACGCATCTGCGAAATTTATATCCAGTCGTTATCGCAGCGACCCCTGATGAAAACCCAGTTCATTACCACGCGTTTCGGTAATGTGCTCGGATCGAATGGTTCGGTAATTCCAATCTTCAAAAGGCAGATCAGCAACGGAGGGCCGGTTACGGTCACTCACCGTGATGTGATCCGATATTTCATGACCATTCCTGAGGCCTGCAATTTGGTGCTGGAGGCTGGATTTATGGGCAACGGCGGTGAAATTTTCCTTTTTGACATGGGGCGTCCGGTGCGTATTTACGATTTGGCCGTGCGAATGATCTCGCTGTCAGGATTCATCGCCCACGATGAGATAAAAATTGAGGAAACAGGCCTGCGTCCGGGCGAAAAATTATACGAAGAGCTACTGGGCGGAGGTGAAGAAACCCTTCCGACTTCGCATCCAAAGATCACGATTGGAAAGATCAGGACCTACGATTATGAAGGATCAAAAGCTAAGATCGATGAATTGCTGCAAAACCTGAACCTGGAGGACAATAACCAACTGGTAAGCCGGATGAAACAAATCGTCCCGGATTTCCTTTCGAAAAACTCCAAATATGAAGCCCTTGATCATGTCAATTAGGGGTGAGCGGTAAAAACGGATAAACCGCTGCAATCACTGATTCTATCTGTAACTGCTCCTTCCCGCTATCGCTCAAACGAGGAGCAGTGCAGAAAAAGCATGTTTAGCCACAAAGGCACGAAGACACGAAAAAAAAACATTAATAGAATCGAATTCTTCTTTACCATTTATCAGGCTCTATAACGGTTAGTGTGGAATTTAACTTATAATCGCAAATAGAACCGCTTGATTTTAATGTTCAAATAAGGTAATAAGGTTGTGTTTATATGTTTACTTTTTCTACTAAGGTTAAATTTGAAAAAATAAGGTTTCAAAAGTATTTAATTTGTCAATTGTCTGCGTACTAAGAGTACTGTTTAAATTTTCCCGGAGGGAAGATATATGGGTAGAAAATAATTATTTCCAATTATCTATTGTCCCGTACGGGACAATAGATAACTCTATTACTTCCTATTTCTACCCATATTTTGTTCCTGACGGAACAAACAAATTAAATTTAAACAGATTCTAAATATATTATTATAAAAATAGCCTTATTCTTGTTTTTTAACCTTAATAGTCCCTCAGTATCGGTATATAAATCCCCTAAAAGAATAACTGGCGGTCTTCAGCACCAGAGGTGCGAAATGTTTGTAGAAAGAGATAATAGAAGATGAAAATCGTCCGCGGTATGAAGCTGAACAACGCATTGACCTATTCTCGGACGGAATAGAATTGGTCTTTAAAAAAGTAGTTACATAAGTGAACTTTTATCACCACACCAACCTCAACCTTATTGATCAAATATGAATTTGAAAATAATTACCCATACAAAACGTTATAGAACCAATAAAAATGTGTTAACATCGATTGAACCCTTATAAGGGTTCGGGATCTGGGTTTTATCTTTTCCCCGAATGCAATTCGGGGCTATTCACATTTATCCACTTCGTGGTTTCAAAGAAAAACCGTCCGAGAGAAAGCATTTTTTAATCAGTATTAATTTGAGTAAACTGTGGTAGAAATAATTACTGCCAGGCAAGGTATTCGATTGCTAAACACAGAATACGATATTTTATTATTTACATTACTTATCAATTTCCTCAGCCGATAATTACTGATCAGCTATAAGTTTCCAACCTGGTAAAACAAACCATTTGTCAACAAACTATTCATTCCACACTTACCTGAGAAACATTGTATGTCTCTATATCTGGGTTTCGGTTTTTTGTATACCAAGTCCGGTAAATGCACAGGAAACCCCTGATGTATTCGACCGAAAACTGAACGATATGGGTTTTGAGAATATACGCAGCTTTTCGCACGACAACCAAATTGTCATTGCTCTTGAAAATAACATTTACCGTTGGGAGGCCGACGCCATAGTTATAGCGCTGGATACGATAGCTGCATATACCAGTCCGGATACGCAGATTTCGGTCTACCTGCTTAAGAATGACATCCCGCAACTACATATTCAGGTTCCGGCAAAATCATGGAGGCAGTATCGGTCGGGTAAACTGGTAAAAACACAGCTGTTTGATGAGTTACTGGTCGATTGCAGTACCGGCGAAGATTGGAACTATCTAAAAAAAGAGCTTCCTTTAAATTCAAATGTCAATAAAATTGATTTGGTTATTTATCCGCAGCTGGCCATTCAAAACAGGCTCCTGAACCAGTTTTACGAAATCATGTTTAATATAGCTCCAGCCGTAGAAGTATCCTTGTGGAAAGGAATGTTATTTACCGGGCAGATCATTTTTCCACTTAAAAACGATTTTGAAGTACTCGACATCAAAGATAATGTGGATTACAAAAGCCGTGATTTTTTATATGAATCGCATGAAGGCGATTACATTCAACCTGGTTTTGTAACTATTTCGCAGGATATTCGCTTTCCACGTCAATGGTTTGGGAACCTGACCATCGGCAAATTTAATGCACACCGCTACGGGTTGAATGGACGGCTTAATCATTTCTTCAAAGGAAATCGATGGAGTATTGCGGGTAATGCCGGCTTAACCGGAAGTTCGCATTTTTTGCAAAACCAATGGGTTACCGGTCGCGTGAATACCTTTAGCTGGCAGGTAACAGGCGGGTATTTCTATCCCCGGTTTAATCTCCAGTTCGATTTAAGTTATGGAAGTTATCTGAATAAGGACAAAGGTTTCCGGGCCGAATGCAGCCGTCACTTTGGTGCTACGACCATCGGTTTTTATGCCATGCATACCGGAGGCGATTCCAATGGCGGATTTAAATTCACCATACCTTTTCCAACAAACAAACGAAACCGGAAACATACACTTAGGGTAACAAGTCCAAAATATTTCGATTCGGACTACAATGCCGGATATGCTGTGTATTATGGCAAAGATTATGAAACCCGCCCCAATGAGAATCAAACGGAACATTTTAATAACCCCATTTTTATCAAAGGCCAGTTCGCTAACTAGTTTTTTAATTCATTCAAAAAAAAAGGTCCTATGAAAAAATCAATCTTAAAAACACTTATAGCAATCATGCTGTTTGCCATTACATTAAGTGCGGTTTTGTATAGTTGCAAAAAAAATGTAGGCGATGTACCTGACCCCGAACCCTCGGTGCTGAATCCCGACTTTGAAATAACAACCATTGATTATGCTTTCGACAATGAAGCATTAAATTCAGCAAGTGGGTTGTCATTTAAAGTCGTCTATACGAATAACGAGAATACAGAAACTACCTATTATTCGGTATTGAACTTTTATGTTGATGGTGTCTTTCAGGAAAGTATTGAGCTTGTAAACATCTCAGCCAATACCAAATATGAAACTGTGTTTGACTGGCAATCCATTGTAGGAGAACATGATTTTAAGTTTGAAATTAACCTGTCGTCGGATAAAAGTAAAATAATTAAAGAAGCGAATACCAAGAACAATTCGCAATCGACAAGTCTCGACATCACCGTAAAAAAATTAGTAGCACTAAGTACAGCGGATGTGGCGACCTCTGTTGTGAATCAGATTATTGCAGCTGACCCGGAAGCCAATGTGGCAGATGTACTGGCCAGTGAGGGAAATACCATATCCACTACGGTACAGGTTATTGAAACAACTTATTCGGATAATACAAGCGCTATTGTTGTCGCTGTTGCAAAAAGTAACGGAACAATAGATGAAACCAAAGTTGTTTTATCGGTTACGAGTAATGCAGGTGTTACCACCGGACCAAATCAACAAGCTACCTCTACCTTGATTGTTAAAACTTTAGTCGAACAAAAAGAAATTTCGTTTTACAACGCGAATGAGAAACTGACCTATAACGATGGAGTTCTATCTTTTACGAGCCTGAAGATTCTGAATGTTGCTTGTACCGAACCAAGTAATCTGGAATTACTATTTACAAGTGAATCCGCGAAAAAAGCATTTGTTGATGAGGTTTTGGCAGCTATTGATCAATCAGGAGTTGCAGTCGGATTAGCTTCAGCGCCCGATATTCTGAGTTCAATATTAGCCGCCTATAACTTCACCCAGGGGAATGTGGATAACCCTCCTACCTATACCGTTGAAATCACAAACTCTTTGGACATCTGCTCCACCGATTGTGTGAATGGACTCGTTGTGTATACATTATCATACCCCGGTTCTACTATCAAAATATCTGACGACAGAGGAATTATACCTAACTATATAGTTTCCCCCAGCTGCACTATATCTTATCAACAAGAGATTACAATTACAGATTGTGGCAATCATGTAGTTGTAATTCCGGGACAAAATCGAGTCCAACCTGTCATAACAACAACGAATCCTTGTGCCGGGGATGTACATAATTAGAGTCTGCTGAAAAACTCAGAAGCCACCGTATTTCAATTAGATAATGATTATTTATTTCAAATAAGTGCAAGGGAATTTGAATTGATGATGCAAAACCCAGCACTTTCAATATTTCACCTTCAACATGGGAGTTGTAAGAAATCATGAAAGGATTTAATATGAATAACTGCCTGTGAAACCGGCGGATGAAAATACCGGAAGATTCGGAACCCTGGGGTTCAATAAAAATTGAAACAGTCTCTTAAACTTTTAAAAGAAATGAAAATGAAAAACAAGATAATTTCAATCACCATTCTGTTTTTACTAATGGCTACAGTTGGTTTTGCACAAAACCACAGCTCATGGTCAAGATACCCACTCAAAATAGGTATAAAAGGGAAGAAAAATTCATGGTTCAATGACCCAAACGAAAAAGGTTTTACCATCCACAGTGTTAATTTTACAGCAGGTTATTATTCTCCTGAAATGGATTACTGGAATAATACCTATCTGCCTTCCAAAGATATAACCGAAACTTTTGGTGGAAACCTTGCTGTTGGGGCGAACATTACCTTTTTCTTGCCAGCTAATTTTCGTACCCGTGTTGGGGCTTCAATCTGGTCGGGAGAAGTAAAAGGCACATCAGGTTCATCTGTTGATGGCTTAAAAATTGGATTTACCCGTTTTAGTTTAGGCTTTTTTTATGCTCCTGAAAATATCTCCTTGAATGGGTTTCAACCTTACCTGGGCGTTGAAGTACAGGAGAATCTGATTAAAAACACCTACAATATTAACGGTTCCAGTATAATTCAGCAAGGTAATGATATATCGTTTGCTCCCGTATTTGGGCTCGACCGTTCTTTTGGTCATTTCATTTGCGGTCTTGAGGTAAAATATAACCTGGGGAATTACACTCAGGAAGAAGACAATGAAGTGATTCTTGAACACAAAGTATCTGTTACCGGTGCAGAAGTTTCGCTTTCGATTGGTTATAAGTTCTGAATGAATTGATTCAATTTTTAATAGCACCATAGATTTTTAAAAGTGGTTTATATCCCTGTAATAGCTCCTGTTTTGCGAATTTTTCGTTTTGTACTTCTCCTGTTCGGATTGGTACTGCCAGGCATTGGAGTAAAGGCTCAACAAGCATTTGGTTCATCTGGTTTGATAAATATTCCGCATGGAGAGATTTACCCGGATAAAACACTTGTATTTGGAACGAATTATTTACCCGTGGGGCAAGCACCTGTTACGTTTACCTATAACACAGTCAACTATTTCGTCAACCTGAGTTTTTTGCCGTTTCTGGAAGTCACCTACCGGATGACACTTTTAAAAAAATCAGGCAGCGACCGGTTTTTTAACCAGGATCGTTCCATTGGTTTGAAATGCCAGCTTTGGAAGGAAAAGCATGTACTTCCTTCGTTTATGATCGGCTTAAATGATGCCTACACCAAAAATTCCTCAGGAGGTAACCAGTTTTTTGCCAGCACCTTTGTTGTATCGGATAAGACCTTCCACGCCGGATCGCATAGAATCCGGCTTACGATGGGGTACGGTTTTGCTTCCCTTCAAAGCAGGAGATTAAAAGGTTTGTTTGGGGGAATAAGTTATACTCCACTCGGATTTAAGCCACTTACCCTGATGGCCGAATATGACACCCGGAATGTAAATCTGGCGGGATCGTTGCTGCTTTGGAAACACTTTTCCATTTATGGTGGATGGTATGGCATCAATAAACCTGCTGCCGGTATCGCCTGGCGGGTTTTGCTCTAATCTACTGTGTTATTAATATTTTTTGTATTCAAACCTGAATATTAAGCCGATCCTTCTTATTCTTATTATTTGTTTAACTGCTTATCTGCTTCGCACAAGTAGAGAAATTATTTAACTTTGCCTATGGCTATTGTCGAACACTATCCTAAAGATTTCCAGGAATTTCTCAATCAATTCAAAAGTGAAGAGGATTGCTGGAACTACATATTTGAA
>DASRMB010000012.1:0-28530 GCA_035648135.1 Prolixibacteraceae bacterium | reverse complement strand
AATGACTCCTTGCTTGTTGATTTCGAGAATAACTTTCTTAACGCTTTGCTAAAAGTTATTTCCCGACTTCAACAACACATAATCATCAGCATTCTATAAATCTATCATATTAAAAATTCGCAGTTACTAATTGAATTTCCGAGGGCATAATATAATACTCACCATTCCTTGTATCACTAAGCTTACTTATTAAGTTGTGGTATTAAATGTTCTACATAAGAGTCCCTCAGTATGTTAGCATACAGCCCATAAAAGAATAACTGGCGGTCTTCAGCACCAGAGGTGCGAAATGTTTGTAGAAAGAGATAATAGAAGATGAAAATCGTCCGCGGTATGAAGCAGAACAACGCATTGACCTATTTTCGGACGGAATAGAATTGATCTTTAAAAAAGTAGTTACATAAAAGGTTTAAAAAACAAGAATAAGGCTGTTTTTATAATATTGTATTTAGTACACAGATAATTAATCAATTAAATATTTTCGGAACCGTATTTTTAAAACATAACCATAGTAGAAAAAGTAAACATATAAACACAACCTTATTTAAACAATAAAATCAAGCGGTTCTATTTGCGATTAAAAGTTAAATACCCACACTATCCGTTATAGAGCCATAAATGATTTAATGCTTTACATGCTCCATCACCAACTCCAACGACTAATGCAATTTTATGTGCCAAATCCATGTCAAATTCTAACATATTATTCTGATTAAATATTGGATAATAAATTTTCTTTGAGTTACCATCATCATTGGCCATCATTCTAATACTGGGCTAACGCACTTTTGTATTTACTTGTAATTTCTTTGATCAAAGATGCGGGTTCAATCACTTTTATAAATTCGCCAAAAGAAAGCAATTCCATTACCAGATCGTATGTAATGCAAAGTTTAAGCTTGATTCTCAATTCAAGCACCGAATCAATCAGAATTTGCTGAGAGTGGTGAAGTGGTAACGATTTGATGTATTTCCCCTGAACCGGGTCAAAGGATAGTATTATTTCCTGTGGTTCTTCTCCGTTGGGGCTAATGATCCCAAAACAATAGCGATAGCTTTCTTCAACATCATAGTTGTCAGGATAGATGAAAGTCATGGTTGTAATCTCAAGACCGGTCAGGCGGTCGAGGGCAAAACTCTTGATGTTGTTATCCTCATAATCTTTGGCCAGTAGATACCAACGGCTTTTGAATTCCTTTAAAGCATAGGGTTCAACGCTACGCTGAGTTATTTCAGCTTCCCAAAATTTCTGATAGGAGAATCTGATATTCAATCGGTTTTTGATGGCATGAATGAGACCAAACAGGTTTTCAGTACCCAGTGGTTTTCTATTTTCGAAATGGATAACATCTGATGTGTTTTCACCAATTCTTAATGCATCGAATGTATCCAGGGCTTCCATTCGCCTTTTACTGATTTCAGAAATTTCATCCTCATTGATACGGTAAACACCATTACTGGAATCATAAAAAATCTCCAATTCAAAAATGGATGAGATGTCTTTTAAATCACGTTGAAACTGCCTTTTAGAAACATTAAATTTCTCATCCTGCAAATTTGATTGCTGGTTTAGGTATTGATCAATTTCTATAAATGATGCGGGTGCTTTTCGTAATTTATTCAGCACATGGATGTATCGTAGAATGCTTTGCCGGACTGACATTTATAGTATTTATTGGTTTAGTGAATCAGGACATTAAGGTAGGTAATTCTTTCTCAAAAATTCGATAAATTTCCTCGTTAGAATGTTCAAAATCTTTTGATATACGAGATTCACCATATTTTTTAAGAATTTCATTATTATCAATGAATCAAACATGACGATACTTTCCTAGATCGGTTCTCTTTCTCATTGCATATTCATTCCTGTTTTACCCTTCATTTTTAAACGCAAGGTACAAATTGCCAGATATCTCTTATTATTTGATTCGAGGAACTCCAAAGTATCCGAGATCAAACTTGTTCCGGAATAAGCTCCCAATCCGACAATGACAACATAAATTCGATCGTCAGATAAGATTCTCTTCATTTCATTGGTTAGAGGTATTGGTTGTTTACCCAATTCATTGGACTGGCGAATATGACGCGGATATTCATAGTAAATGTAATTTATATCGCTGGTCATTTCGGGATGAGTTCTGTAGCACATATAGGTATATTCGCCAACTATTCCTTTTTGATAAATATGCCTTATGACATTTCTCCCGGCAAATCCCAAACCAATAAAGAATCCACCTTCTTAGAGGGTGGATTCTTTAATCATTTTGATACTTTAGAAAAATAGTTGTATGCTACGCCATTATCTGTCCGGGGTCACACTTAGATTTGTCTAACCCAAATAAAAAATAGGGTGAAATGAAACAGAACAGCGCAGACAAAAAAAGCATCAACTATTTTTTGAAGAAACTGAATGGCTTTTTTGAAGCAGATCAATTCAATATTGGGAAATTTGGAAGAACATTAATGCGATTCGAAAATCGGTTCAATCCCTGAATTGGCATCATCGATTTTAACTATTTCGATGAAAAACGTCTGAAAGACGCACGCCGGGGAAAGCAAAAAGGGGAACAAATACAAAATTTTCAGTATGCCCGCAGTCAGCGCTATTTGGAACGTGTGTGCCAGCAATATGTTGAGCTAAAAACGTTGTTTGGAATTGAGAAGTCAATATTCTTATTCGAAGAGAATTTCCTGATGTTTTGTCATTTCGGAACCTCGAAAAACGATCGAGAAATCCTGCAGTGGATCTTTCTCGATGAAAGGTATGTTAAATTGAATGTTAGGGTGTAAGGTATTGATCAGCTTTATAATTGAAATTATCTGGGATTTTAAAAGTGCATTTTGTTTTCTCTTATTGCCATAAGATTATAGAGCAAACACAAAGACAAATATTAGGAATTGAATTTCTTTCATGGCTTGATATCAGGTCAATTAAGCTTGTATTATTCTCCGAAAATCAGAACCGGCACTAATCCGGTTACAGACGATTTTTGCATCAGAGGGTTGGCTGAAGATTAATTTCAGTTTCTTTTTCTCCTTTCCATCGTGAAATGCCACCCCAGTCCATGTATCTTTTATAGCCTGCTCTTTTTAGTTTTTTTGATACTATTCTTGCCATGCCTCCTACAGTGCAGTAGATAATCAGATACTTGTCCTTGGGAATTTCATTTAAGTGGCTCATGATTGTTCCTGAAGGAAATGATCTGGCAGTCGGAATATGACCATTCAAATAGGCATTCTCAGATCTCACATCCAGAATCCAAATGGAATCGACCGGATTATCGACGAGTTTTTTCAATTCTGTGGGTTCGATGTATTTCCTCAACACTTTACCTTCTGCTCCTGCTTTCCCGACATAAACGGACTGTCCTGAAACAGAATGAATTAATTCGGTAATTAAAATCAGAGCGATCCATACGATCCTGAAAATGTGTGTTTGGTTTGATTGGGTGTTCATCGATATCTCCTTTCAGTTTACTTTAATAATTGATACAAAAATAAGTTTTGAGCTTGAACATCCTTGAAGTATGTCGAAAAATATATTCGGAGTTCCGGAGTATTGCTTTCTGTTAAAGGAAAGCAGCATAAATGTATCGAAACAGAGAGACGGAATGCCGGATAACATCTTCCGTTTTTTGGAATGGATTTGCCAGCAAAGTATCGTCTGATGCTTCGAATTCAGGTTCAGATTTTTCCCTGCGACAAACTCAGGGAGCGGTCCGATGCAGAGTCAATTTACAATCAGACTTCTTTGTTGTTAACTCTCAATCACCATGATTCCGTTATTCCCCATGCACAGCTCCATAGCGCCTGTTTTGTTTTGTCACAGATTTGTTAATACGTGATAACTAAATGGAAATAATTTTGTAAGTTAGTTGATTACAACAGATGTATTTGAGCTTGGAATAATTATCCTTAAAATCGGCCTCTATGAAACAAACTTTTACATTCATTTTTGCTTGTCTTATTGTTACACTCTTGATGGGACAAACAGAAAAGGCAAGAATTAGCGAGCATGGTAAAATCCTCCATTTTAAAAGCAAAACTTTAGCTCTGAAAAGCCAGCAAGGAGGAAAAACTGAACACCACTTATCCCGAAATCACCCTTTTTACAGTCAGCAGGGTTCAACGTTTAAATCTGCACTCACCTCGAAAGAGGGCTTGGATTCAATGGAATATGGAGTAGTTGACTTAATCACAGGTCAAATGGGTTTATCCGAAAAGGATGAATACACCTATAATTCCATTGGAAATATGACTCAGGAAATGGGTTCGAACTGGGATGAAACGGCCAGTCAGTGGGTTGCATCGTGGAAGTATGAATTTACCTACAATGCCACCGGGAAAAAGACACAGGAAATTGATTCGAACTGGGACGAAACTGCTGGTGAGTGGGTCGTATCGTGGAAATATGATTATGTCTACGATTCCAATGGAAATATGACTGAGGAAATTGAATATGGCTGGGATGAAACGGTCAGTCAGTGGGTTGCATCGTGGAAGTATGAATTCACCTACAATGCCACCGGGGAAATGATACAGGAAATTGATTCGAACTGGGACGAAACTGCTGGAGAGTGGGTCGTATCGTGGAAATATGATTATGTCTACGATTCCAATGGAAATATGACTGAGGAAATTGAATATGGCTGGGATGAAACGGTCAGTCAGTGGGTTGCATCGTGGAAGTATGAATATACTTACGATTCCAATGGAAATATGACTGAGGAAATTGAATCTAACCTGGACGTAATTTCTGGTCAATGGGTTGTCGGCTGGAAGTATGGATATACCTACGATTCCAGTGAAAATGTGATGCAGGAAATCGGATATAGCTGGGATGAAACTGCAGAAGTGTGGGTTAGCGAGTGGAAGTATGAATATACTTACGACAATTCATATACTAAAGATGAACTATTGTTGCCGTATTATTTTCCTAAAAATCCTGATTATTTTATACATAAACTAAACGGCTATACTGAATATGAATGGGATATTAATTCAGGCCAGTGGAACATTTCAAGTGAATTAACCTTGTATTATTCTCCGAAAATTATAACAGGCACGAATCCGGTTATTAAAGATGAGATCGTGATTTATCCAAATCCTGTTACCGATGGTTTTCGCATCCTTGGGTTGAGTGAATTATCAACCATTATCCTTTCTGATTCGAATGGCATTGTATGGCTTTCAAAAGAGCTTGCAATTAATGAGTATGTGTCCACAAGTGCATTGCCGCCGGGAATCTATTTGATAAGAATAAACACTCGCGAAAGCAGTACGGTAAAGAAACTGATAAAGAAATAGCTCTGCAATCATAAGAATTGGAATACCTGTTTTTCGGAAGGAAGACAATCCGTAAATCTGTCAGTCGGTGAAAACGATTGACAGATTTTTTTTTTTCTGCTGCAAACGCTAGACTGACCTTGGTCATGCTCCCTTACAAGCCCGGAGAGCGGTTCTTCAATTTAGGTTTTTGAATGCCTGAAGTTTGCAGCTTTATTTATTTCTCCGGCTGAAGATTAATTTCAGTTTATTTTTCTCCTTCCCATAGTGAAATACCACCCCCAATCCATGTATCTTTTATAGCCTGCTTTTTTTAGTTTTTTGGATACAATTCTTGCCATGGCTCCTACGTTGCAGTAGATAATCAGATACTAGTCTTTGGGGATTTTATTTAAGCGGCTCATAATTGTTCCTGAAGGAAATGATCTGGCAGTCGGAATATGACCATTCAAATAGGCTCTCTCCGATCTGACATCCAGAATCCAAATGGAATCGACCGGATTATCACCCATCTTTTTAATGATTTTCCGCAACAGGTCGTTTATTCCTGCTTTAAAGAAATAAACCTATTTACCCGGGATAGCCTTATTCTTGTAGTTACAGCAAGGTCACGACGTGTCGTGACCATACCAATTTCCGGTTCTGAGATTTAAGCTGCAATTTTAAATTCAATCATTTTCAGTTGAAGAAGACAGTTTTTTTTTGATAAAGAAATCAAACTATTAGCATAATCCGGTACGGTCAGGACATGTCCTGACCGCGCTGAGTATCACGAGTCCAAACACCTGCGAATCTCGTCACCCCGAATTTGTTTCGGGGTCTGATATACAGTTCGATGAGGTTCTGAAACCCCACCTGCCAGGCTAGCGGGCAGGAAGTTCAGGATGACGGGATCAATGACTTTTGAAACAGACTCCTGAAGTTTGGCTAATTTCTCATATGAAAAGTGTTCAGGACATGTCCTGAACGTACCTGGTTTCCCAATACTTTTCAACAATGTACCAACTATCTGGCACCAATCGTGCCTGCTGTATCGCAGATATGCTTACTTTTAGTTTTTCAATTTCAAAGTGCATTTTTAGCCACGAAGCAACCAGCAAAAAATAAATGATTGTATTTCAGACCTGTGCTTCGTGTCTTTGTGTTTAAATTTTTCTTCGTGTTCTTAGTGGTAAAATGATAAAAAATGTCGCAACTCAAAGTATATAAAGCTTCAGCAGGTTCCGGAAAAACATTCCGACTGGCCATCGAATACATGAAGCTGGCCCTTTCGAACGATGCCAATTACCGGCATATTCTGGCTGTAACCTTTACCAATAAAGCCACTGCGGAGATGAAATCCCGCATTATAGGCGAACTGTATCATCTGGCTAAAGGTCAGGATTCGGTTTACATGGATGTTTTAACCGACGAATTAGGCTGGCCACCCATGCAGGTTGAACGGCAGGCTCAGTTGGTTTTAAAGCGCATTCTGCACGATTATTCCCGCTTTTCAATCAGTACCATCGACAGCTTTTTTCAGCGCGTTATCAAGGCGTTTAACCGCGAACTGGGAATTAACGCGGCCTACAATGTGGAGCTCGACGAAAAAAGTATTTTGGAAGAAGCGGCAGACCGGATGATTCAATCGGTGGAAGACGACCCGAAATTACTGGAATGGCTCGACGCGTTTGCTTCCGACAAAATCCGTGAAGGCAAGGGCTGGAACCTGAAGAAGGATATTCTTCGTCTGGGAAACGAGATTTACAACGAGACTTTCAAATCGCTGAACGATAACTTGTACGATAAGCTGAACGACCGCTCATTTCTTCGGGAATACCGCGGAAAACTCAGTAAAATAATCGTTCTGTACGAAAATAGACTGAAATCGATTGGGCAGGAAGGTTTGAATATTCTGTCAATGGAAAGTCTTTCGGCTGAAGATTTTAAAGGGAAGGGGAGAGGCCCGGCATCCAGTTTTCAGAAAATGAAAGACCTGAAATTTGATCCGTCCAATACTGTTCTTGTGGCTGCCACCGAACCTTCGGCCTGGGTTACCGCTTCGGTCAAAGAGCCCTTGAAATCGCAACTGAACGAAGTGGCACAAGCTAAGCTGATGCCTAAACTGCACGAAGCCGTTCGCCTGATTGAAACCGATAAGCGTAATTACATTACCGCGCAGCTCATTGTCAGTCAGCTTTACACACTGGGTATTCTGGTCGATTTACGTAAATCGGTTAAAGAACTAAGCCGCGAAAAAGGAATCGTATTGATCTCCGATTCGGGGCATCTGCTCAAAGATGTGATTGCCGACTCCGAAACTCCGTTTGTTTACGAAAAAACCGGTTCGGTGTATTCGCATTTTATGATCGACGAGTTTCAGGATACTTCCGGTTTGCAATGGAATAATTTCAGGCCACTGATCGGAAATTCCTTGTCGGAGAATAACCTGAGCATGGTTGTGGGCGATGTGAAACAAGCCATCTACCGCTGGCGAAGCGGCGACTGGCGACTGCTGGCCGGCAAGCTGGGCGAAAGTTTTCCGGCTTTTGGCCTTCAGGATAAAGTGTTGGACAGCAACTGGCGTAGTCACGGAAAGGTGATTCGTTTTAACAATACGGTTTTCCGGCTTGTTCCTGAGTTGCTTCAGCATCATATTGAAGAAGAGCTTTCGGCTACCGGAATTGGCGAAAATCCGGTTCAGTTTACTGTTCCTGAAGTTTATGCCGACAGTGTTCAGCAGATTTCGAACCGGAAGATGGCCGATCAGGGATATGTTCGCGTCAGGTTTCTCGATGGAAGTAAAACAGAACATGAGGAATTGATTCTTGCTGACCTGGTGGAATCGGTGAAAACCCTTCAGGATAAAGGCGTAAAAGCGATTGAAATAGCGATTTTGGTTCGTCAGAAAAAGGAAGCCCGTTTGATTGCCGATTTGTTCCTCGAACAAAAAAGTCTTCCTGAAAATCGCGCTTATAACTTCGATATTCTTTCCGGAGAATCGCTGTACATCAATAATTCAGAGGTGATTGGCTTAATTATTTCGATCCTGACCGGGTTTTTAAATCCGGATGATCAGGTGGTAAAAGCCGAAGTGAATTTTTTATATTATCAGAAAATATATCCGAGGTTAAAGGAGTTGGGGAAGGTGCCGGAATTGAGTTCCAGATTCCAGGTTCCAGGTTTCAGGTCAAAAACTTCTGATCAGCAGAGCCTGTTGTTGGATTTATTTCCGGAGTCAAATGAAGGAAAGAATGAATCCGGACAAATATACGAACCCGATACGAATCAGCAGTTTGAAGAAACGAATACTCCAGAAAATGAACTGCTTCAGTTTATCTCCGGAAAAGCATTTCAGGAATTGGTTGCCGGAAAACCGATACTGGAGATTATTTACAGCATTTGCGAAAAGTTTAATTTGTTTAGTCTGGCTGACGAACTGGCTTATTTACAGGCTTTCGTCGATCAGATTTCGGTTTTTGAACGCAACCATGCTTCCGAGTTAACCAGTTTTCTGAATTGGTGGGAGGAAAACGGATACCGGTTCACCATCCCGGTTTCCGACAGTATTGACGCCATCAATGTGTTGACGATTCATAAGTCGAAAGGACTGGAGTTTACGTATGTTTTTGTGCCGTTTTTCAATTGGTCCATTCATCCGCATTCTTCTCCGGAAATGGCTCCGCTGCTGTGGTGCAAGCCCGATATTGAGCCTTTCAGTGAAATGGAACTGGTGCCTATCCGATATAAAAATGAAGTGGGTCTGTCGATTTTTTACCGCGAATTTTTTGCCGAGAAATTTAATACCTACATCGATAATCTGAACCTGATGTATGTGGTGTTTACGCGTGCCAAAGCCGGACTGTTTATTTGGGCATCTTTCTCCAATAAGTTGGGTACTGTTGGCGATTTGCTGAAACATGCCGTCGAAAAGCAAGCGAATCTGGGTTCCTGCGGACTGAAGGATGACGAATCGGTTCAGTTTACTGACGCTTATGATCCTGAAAAACTTATTCTCGAAATCGGTGAAATACCTGTTTCTGCTGACATCCGGAAAAAAGAAGGTCCAGTCATGAAGGATGTCCGTTTGTCGGAATTTGAATTTGCCGATTTTCGTAAATTCCTGAATATCCGTCAGCGCGGAGAAAACTTCTTTACTTCGGAAAGTAAACAGCAAACTGGAATCAATAAAGGAAAACTCATTCACGAAATTCTGTCGCTGGTTGAAACGTCAGGCGATTTGAACAAAGCTGTCAGGCGAATTGAAGTCGAGGGAAAAATTGCTTCCGAAGAGTCCGGACAAATCGTATTGGATCTGACTAAATTACTTCAGGATCCGGAAGTCAAAAGCTGGTTCGACGGAACATACCGGGTTGTCAACGAACGGAATATCCTGACGGGAATCAACGGAGTCAAACGTCCTGACCGCATTATGATTGGTCCGGATGGGGTAGTCGTGGTTGATTATAAATCAGGTAATCTGGAATCAGATAAATATAAATATCAGTTACGCACTTACATGCGTGAATTGAAGAACTGCGGTTACGGAAATGTGTCAGGATATATCTGGTACACCAAAACAAATAAAAGAGTCGCGGTTTAATTTTCGGTTCTTAGGGGATGGCTGTTTTGATTCTCCCCCGCATTTCATCCTGTGGTTTGAGCTTAACGGTTCTTCATGTTGTTGTTTGACCACATAGGCACATAGTTCTTTCTGTATTTCTATTGTGTTCTATGTGCCTATGTGGTTTTCTTTTTTCTTTGACTGATTTTTTTTTCTGGCTCGTCCCGCTAAGGTTTGATGTATGTTGTTTAAGCAATTGATCCAAGGAATCATAATCAATTGTTCGAGAATTATAGCAATTGATGATGGTGCAATAGGGAGAAAAATCCATCAAAAAAGCCGTCTCTGGATTCCCCAAAGACGGCTTTTTTATATCATCGAAACCAACTGTTAGCTGTATTTTTCCTGACGCAGGGATTTGATCTTGTCATCGGAAATGTAATCTCCAAATTCCATGTATTTATCGATTGTTCCATTGAGTGTCAGGTCTATCACACGGGTACAAACGCTGTTGATGAACTCATGATCATGACTGGCCATCAGAACCTGTCCCGGATAAGTCTTCATGTTGTTGTTGAAGGCCTGAATCGATTCCATATCCAAATGGTTGGTTGGATGATCCAGAATGACTGTATTTGGGTGAGCAAGCATCATGCGGGCTATCATGCAACGCATCTTTTCTCCTCCTGAAAGTACTTTGGCACTCTTTTGAAGGTCGTCGCCCGAAAACAACATTTTACCCAGATACTGACGAAGAAAGTTTTCGCTGGTATCGGTTGAATAGTTACCTAACCATTCGTATAGTGTTTCGTTTTTGGTGAAGAATTCGGTATTGTCAGCTGGCAGAAAAGCGGTGAATATGGTCACACCCCATTCGAAAGTTCCGGAGGTTGGCTGCAGTTCGCTGTTAATGATTTTAAAGAAAGCCGTGATTGCGCGGTTATCTTTGGCAAGAAATACCACTTTGTCGTCCTTTTCAATCGTAAGCGAAACGCCACTAAACAGCACTTCGCCATCAAGTACATACGACAGGTTATCCACGGTCAGCACCCGGTCGCCCGTGGCCCGTTCCTGCTGGAAAATAATTCCGGGATAACGGCGTGTTGAAGGCGAAATTTCTTCAATCTTCAATTTTTCAATCATTTTCTTGCGACTGGTCGTTTGTTTCGACTTGGCCACGTTGGCACTGAAACGTGCAATAAATTCCTGCAATTCCTTCTTCTTTTCCTCTGCTTTTTTATTGGCATTGGCTGCCTGACGAAGAGCAAGTTGACTTGATTCGTACCAGAAGCTGTAGTTTCCGGAGAAAGCACGTATTTTATTAAAGTCGATGTCTACCACGTCGGTACACACGTTATCGAGAAAGTGACGGTCATGCGAAACAACAATCACCGTATTCTGAAAGTTGCCCAGATAATTTTCGAGCCAAAGAACTGTTTCAAGGTCAAGGTCATTGGTCGGCTCATCAAGAAGAAGGTTGTCGGGATTACCAAATAAGGCCTGAGCAAGCAGTACGCGAACTTTTTCTTTCCCGATCAGGTCTTTCATCAGAGTGGCGTGCATGTCTTCCTTGATGCCCAAACCACTGAGCAGATTGGCAGCGTCACTTTCTGCATTATATCCGTTCATGTTTGCGAAATCGTCTTCGAGTTTGGCGGCCAGAAATCCGTCTTCCTCCGAAAAGTCAGCTTTGGCATACAAGGCATCTTTTTCTTTCAATATTTTGATCAGTTCGGTATGTCCCATCAAAACGGTGTCGAGTACCGTATGTTCGTCAAATGCATGATGGTCCTGATTCAGCACCGAAAGGCGTTCGCCCGGACCCATCAGAACTTCACCGCGGGTTGCATCCAGATCTCCTGAAATAAGACGTAAAAAGGTTGATTTTCCGGCGCCGTTTGCGCCAATCACGCCATAGCAGTTGCCCGGGGTGAACTTTAGATTAACATCCGAAAACAATGGTTTTTTTCCGAACTGAATGGCCAAATTTGAAACAGTAATCATACGCTTGTGTTTTTTATTCTTGAAATTTCATTCGAAGCTAATTGGTCTTATGTGCAGACGCTTAGCTGAGTTTCCGTAGAACTTATATGCCCGGAAGAAATCACGGAATGACTTCCTCGCTCTTTCTTTTCACATCCTTAAAACCCGATTTGGCATATTTCGTTTCAGGGCTGCAAAGGTAGTATTATCTTCGCGAAGATAAATTTTTGCGGGTTAATAAATTATTAAAGGTCATGGAATTGAGGGGAGAAATGGATCTTCAAAACCTTCAGGCTTTTCATAATCCTGAAGGTTTTGAAGATTTTAAAAAATATTCCTGAAGATTATTCAGACAGTAGGCTTCTTTGACGGATGACTTCGTAGACCAACAATCCGGAAGCAACAGAAACGTTAAGTGATTCAATTTTGCCCATAATCGGGATTTTAACCTGTTCGTCAGCCAAAGCCAACAGACGCTGATCGATTCCGGTATCCTCTGAACCCATGATAAATGCAATCGGACCGGTTAGTTTGACATTGGTGTAAATAGCAGTTGCTTTTTCAGTTGCAGCAACCAGCTTTAATCCCGATTCCTTCAGAAATGAAACTGTTTCTTTCAGGCTGCGGGTACGGCAAACCGGAACCAGGTGCAGTGCTCCTGCAGAGGTTTTAACCGCATCAGCATTGATACGAGCAGAACCTTTATCCGGAATAACAATGGCATTGACTCCGGCACATTCGGCTGATCGCACGATGGCACCGAAGTTACGTACGTCGGTCACCTGATCGAGGATCAGAATGAAGGGAGTTTTTCCTTCTTCGTATAGGGTTGGGATAATATCTTCAATTCGTTGCAAGGCAACAGGCGAAACAAAAGCCAGCACACCCTGGTGGTTTTTTCGCGAAATGCGGTTGATTTTTTCAATCGGAACATATTGAAAAGCAATCTGGCGAATGCGGATCAGATCAAAAAGTTCTTTGAATAAATCACCAATCAATCCCTTTTTTATCAGGACTTTATCAATTTCTTTTCCGGCCTGAATGGCTTCGATCACAGCACGTATTCCAAATACCAGATCGTCGGCGGGTTTATCTTCTCTTTTGTACATATTTTTTGATTGATGATTTATTTAACGAAATTCAAATATTAAGTTTCAAGCAGATGGAAACTGGCTTTTTTTCTGATCACTGCGACTGATCACTGAACACTTTTCCATGGCCTTACCACGTCTTCTTCAGCGAAAGTTCTTCCAGTTCTTTGTTTAGAGTTGCCCAGTTTTCTATTTTCTGTTCGATGTCTTTTTTTAGTTTATCGTATTTTTTAAAAACTGAAGGATCAGCACCGTTGGTTTCAGCTAATGTGAGGTCCATTTTTTTTACTGTATTTTCCATCTCCGAAACTTCCTGCTCGTTTTTTTTGATATTTTTTTCGATACGGCTGATGTTTCTGCTCAGTTCTTTGCGTTCTTCGAAAGACAGCTTTTCACTTTCTTCAATTTTTTGTGTTTTAACTTCCTGAGGCAAAGGTGTGTTATTTTTTTCCAGTTCCTTCATCGAATCCATTTTTTTGCGGCGAAGGAATTCGTAAATGCTGCCCAGATGTTGTTTCGTTTTTTTATCCTTGAATTCGTAGATGCATTGAACCAGTCCTTCCAGAAAATCACGGTCATGCGATATGATGATTACTGTTCCGTCATAATCAATCAGTGCTTGTTTCAGGATCTCTTTCGAGCGCATGTCGAGGTGATTGGTTGGTTCATCGAGTACCAGCAGATTGACCGGTTCGAGCATGAGTTTCACCATGGCCAGACGGGCACATTCACCACCGGACAGGACTTTCACTTTCTTTTCCACATCGTCGCCCGAGAACATGAATCCGCCCAGAATGCTTCGAATTCGGGTTCGGATTTCACCTACAGCAATTTTATCGATGGTTTCGAATACTGATAATTCAGGATCGAGTAATTGTGCCTGATTTTGTGCGTAATAACCGATTTTTACGTTGTGTCCAAGTTGAAATTCGCCATCGTATTCCAGTTCGTTCAAGATGATACGCGCCAGTGTGGTTTTCCCTTCGCCGTTTTTACCGACAAAAGCAACCTTTTCACCACGTTCAATAGTCATGTCAATTTCATTGAGAACATTGAGCTTTCCGTAGCTTTTTGATAGTTCTTTTACTTCAGCAACGACTGCCCCGGAGCGCAGAGCTGCCGGAAATTTGATTCGCAGCGCTGAGTTATCTTCGTCGTCAACCTCCAGCCGTTCCATCCGGTCGAGCATTTTTACACGCGATTGTACTTGTATGGATTTGGTAGCCTGATAACGGAAGCGGGCGATAAACTTTTCTGTGTCCTCAATTACTTTCTGTTGATTGGTGAATGCCGCTAACTGTTGTTCTTTCAGGTCTTTGCGAAGAATGAGGTATCTCGAATAGTTTGATTTGAAATCGTAAATACGGCCAAGTGTAATTTCAATGGTGCGGTTGGTTATCGCGTCCAGGAACGCCCTGTCATGCGAAACCAGAACAACTGCTCCGTTATAGTTTTTTAGAAAGTCTTCGAGCCATTCGATCGACTCAATATCCAGGTGGTTGGTTGGCTCATCGAGCAAAAATACATCGGGACGTTTCAGCAGGATTTTAGCCAACTCGATACGCATCCGCCATCCACCACTGAATTCGGAAGTCTGACGGGTAAAGTCGGAACGCATAAATCCAAGACCCAGAAGTGTTCGTTCCACTTCGGCTTCAAAATTATTGCCGCCGAGCATGTGAAAACGATCGTTGAATTCAGTACAATGCTCCAGCAAACGGCTGAATTCTTCGGATTCGTAGTCGGTTCGTGTGGAAATGGCGTGATTGATTTCTTCAATGCGGCGTTCGAGGGTTAGAATTTCTTCAAACGAGGTGATGGCTTCCTCGAATACTGTGCGTCCGTCGTAAACGACCATATGTTGAGGAAGATATCCCAGGCGGACATCTGTAGGTACTGAAACTGTTCCTTCGTTGGGCTGTTGATGCCCTGCAAGAATTTTTAATAAAGTGGATTTTCCTGCTCCGTTTTTTCCAACCAGGCCAATCCGGTCTTTGGGACTCACCAACAGTGAAATCCCTTTAAAAAGTTCAAAACCACCAAAACTGACAACCAATTGATTCACTGAAATCATACACATAAATTTGAGGGTGCAAAGATAGAAGAAACATCGGAGAATCTGAAACTGCTGGAGGGGGAGAAAGTTTTTAAAATGAAATTGACAGATCTGCTATTCAAAAGCATCCGTATTTGGATTTGGACGGTCATTTGTTAACACGTCTATCGTTCTCGAAAAATGCTGCTGTTGATTGTGTAGATGTTTTTTTTGCCTGATTTATCCGGAAGGCAATCCGTTGTCCTGTTTTGCTCTGTCGTGTTTGGTGCGGTGAAGTAAGTCCTTCATTTAACCGGATTTGATCGCTTTGGCCCTCGTTCCTCCAGACACTCAATGAGAGCCTTAAAATCTTTGATGCAGAAGAAGTTGACAAAGGTGAAACAAGCGGTTTTCAACAGAGATGATTCAAAATTCTGAAAGGGTTCAATAATAATGCGTTAACATGTATTGAACCCTTTCAGCTTTGGGGTATGAAGTGCTATTTCATCCCCGGATTTCTTTCACACTTAATCATTTTTATCCGCTTCGTTGTTTCATGTGATTTTTCAGAAGGCCAGAATTAAATTTACATGATCATTTCAAGGATACTCTTCGATCTTCCATATTCCAGCCTTTGATTTGAATCTCCTGATTCTTACTTTTTAGTTGATCGGAAGAAACACTCGTGGTAACTGTAATTGATTCGCCGGGAGCCAGCGAAAAGTAACTTGCGGACCAAAAACAAGGCAACACTTCTTCACCATCACTTAGTAATTGCGGACGAATAAACAAGGCCAGATGTTTCGTGTTGTTGGTGAATTGAACGGTCCATCTGGTGTCTGATTTTACTGTTTCCGATTTTAGAACAATGGTCTCTAGTTTCGATACAGACATTGTATTCAAGGCCTTGTAATTGTCGTCGGCAGCAAGCCAGTAAACGTTATGTGAAATTACTTTTCCGTTTGCATCTTTCAGGTTTAACACAACAAAGTTTACTCCTTTGGCATCAGTTAAAACTTTCGATAAAGAGAATGGTTCTTTGACATCGGTTGACGTGAGTGTTATTTTTTCAGTCTTATGAAAGATAAGTTTTGAATCCATATCAAATACATCAGCTTGTATGGTCAGATTTGAAACGGGATGATGAGTCCTGTTTACCACTGTAACGTTATAGTCCAGTGCATTTAGCTGAGCATGAACCGGCTCGCAGGCATTCTGCATGAAATAGTACCCGGCATTGGGTTCAAGGTACCAATCATAAATTTGCCAGATCACACTTGGAAATGCTGCATTTAATTTCCAAAGCATCACTCCTCCGTTTTCATTCAGTTTATGTCCTGCTGCTTCAAAGGTACCCTGATAACCGGTTGCATTCATGAATTGCATCTTATCCGAAAAATCTTCCATCGACGAAGGTTCTCCGTATCTGGTCACCATGGTTTCATAATACTTATCATATTTACCATTCCCGGTAGCAGCATCGTGATATCCCCATGAATTATTTAACGGGAAAGGTAATTTGGAATCCCAAACCAGATTTGGAATTATTTTAATCAGACTATTGTAAGGCGGTTGAGAAGGCAAACCTGTTTCATCTTTAAACACCCAATCTTTGGCGTTGTCGGCTAACCGGTAATATTCTCTGGAATCCTGCCAGGCATACGGACCACCACTGTAAACACCTGAAGCTTTATTGTCCGGCCATGATCCTTTCCATCCTTCCGGAAGTTTTGCAAATCCGGAAGAACTGGGGATGAATGGTCTTGTTCCATCTAAATTGATCACACTTTCTCTCATCCGATCGTAAACATCCTTCCGGATATGGCCTTCATTACCACCCGTCCAAAGCAAAAGACTGGGGTGATTTCGGATGCGGTAAATCGTGCTGATTACGTTGTTTATAAAAACATTGCCTTCCAATGGCCAGCTTTTTGACCCTTTAAATTCGCCATGGGTATCGCCTGTAACCCAGAAATCAGACCATACCATTAATCCATAACGATCAGCCAGATCGAAGAAAATATCGGGTGGTGTAATACCACCGCCCCATATCCTGACCAGATTTACATTTGCATTCCGGCAAAGATGTAATTCTGAATCATAACGGGCAGAATCACGGTTTAACATCATGTCAGGCACCCAGGCGCCACCAACCAGATTCACACGTTTCCCATTCACATAGAAATCACGACGCAAAGATTTGTTGGGTACCTCTACTGCTTTTGACGACACGGTACGAATTCCAAAAACAAATGTCGTATCATCAGAAATCAGACCATCAGTTTCAAACTGTAGCTGAATGCGGTATAAGTTTGCTGTTCCATATCCATTAGGCCACCATAAGCGAGGATGTTTGACCTGAAGTTCATCTGTATTGCCGGTATTCAATTCAACCAACGATCCTGAATTAGCCGCAATTGTTATTTCTTTCGAAAATGAGATCGGATCGCCTGAGAAATTTTCAGGACGAATGCTGATTTTTAAGTTTCCCTTGGTAGTCGTTTTACTGTGGTTCGAAAGAGTCAGGTTTAAAGAAAGTTTAGCGACGGATGTGTCGGGCAGATTCGGTAAATCGGTTATAAGTTGTGGATGAACAATTGTTACATCGCCTGAAGTACGAAGATAGACGGGTTGCCAGATTCCCATGTTACGATCACGAACAGGAGGCACCCAGTCCCAGCCTACAGCACACATCATAGTGACATTTTTTCCAATATCTCCGGTCGGGCCACCATTTAGAAAAAAATCGCCCATCGCCTTTAATTGTTCCGGGGCAGGCAATCCCGGATAATCCAGCGGATAAATTTTTACGGCTAAAACATTCTCTTCTCCGGATTTAATTTTGCTGCTTACATCGAAACTATATTCAGCAAACATACCCACCATTTGAGTCGAATCTGCAATTGGCTGACCGTTCATCCAAACTGCTGCACGGTAGTTAATTCCTTTAAATATTAACTGGAAATGGCGACCTTTATCAGCGGCCGGAACTTTAAATGTGGTCCGGTACCAGTAAGGTTTTTTCCATGGATTGCCTACGTTGGGGATGTGACTGTATTGTTCCAGATTATAGGTTTTATTAAATTCGTCTGAAGCATCCGGAATCAGCATGTTATTCATTCCTGAATAAGGATCGGGATAAACACGGTTTGCAACAAGTCCTGTAAGTACAGTAGAAGGAACATTCACCGGAAACCAATAAACATTGGATTGATAGCCGGAAGTAGAAATTAGTTCACCGGTAGCATGAATCAGTTCGGAAGACTGTAACTCAAAGCGGGTCAGTTTTTCCTGTTTGATGTTTTTATCCTGAGCGAAAGAAAATTGTACCTGAATAAATAGAAGCACAACTAATAAGGGAATGATTCTCATTATGAATTATTAAAATTGATTAAAAAATGGGTAACTGAAACACGGATGATCAGTCAAGCTGTCTGTTGAGTTTATTAAACTCTTGAATGAATTTTAAATGGTCTGAATTTAGTTCAATTAGTTTGAAAATTTTCAGCGTTTCATGATTACGACTTCATTCATTTTAATGGTTGTACAGTTACTACTGACTCCTTTCTGGCAGTCAAATGTTGTACCTCAAGGTCATTCCGTTGTTATTTGTCGTTTCATGACCTTAGGTAAACGGACTGGGGCTTTTTTCGATCTTCCAATTACCGAACTGATTATTTTCCTGAATTGCTGACAAATGCAATGTGTTTGCTGTCGGGTGACCATGAATTGACGTTAATCGTACCCTGTCCTCCGTACATGTAAGCGATCACTTTTGGAGCACTGCCTGAAACAGGCATCAAACGCAACATGATCTGCTTATAGGAAGGATGAGAATTGAATTCAATTTCAGGCTGAAAAGAAATGAAGGCAATCCATTTGCCATCCGGAGAAATGTGCGGGAACCAGTTGTTGTATTGGTCAAAAGTGATTTGCTGTTTTTCGCTTCCATCCGGTTTCATCCGCCAGATCTGCATGGTGCCCGATTGGCTGCCATTGTAATAGATGTATTTTCCATCCGGCGAATATTCACAACCATCAACATGTTCCCCGGGTTTATTGTCAGTTAAAGCTACTTCGTGATCACCTTTAATAGAATTTCTGTAAATATTATAGATATTACTTCCGTTACGTTGAGCCACGTAAACAACTTCCTTGTTGTTTGGGGCCCAGCCATGCAAATAGGATGGTGTGTCCTGAGTGACCAGTTGAGGTTCGCCGCCTTCGATCGGCACGATATAGACAGTAGAGCCGCCGCCATTTAAACCTTCGCGGTGGTTGCTGATGCCGAGCATTTTTCCGTCAAATGAAATAACATGATCGTTGTTGTTGTGATTGGCAATACCGGTATTCATTTTTTCAGGTTCACCGCCTTCAACCGGCATTTTATAGATGGATCCTTCCATGTTGAAGAGTAATTTTTTCCCGTCAGGCATCCAGTTTGGTGCTTCAAATCGTTCTTTTTTATCGAGAATTACCTGCCGTTTGCCATCAAACACATTCATC
This sequence comes from Prolixibacteraceae bacterium, assembly GCA_035648135.1. Taxonomy (GTDB): domain Bacteria; phylum Bacteroidota; class Bacteroidia; order Bacteroidales; family Prolixibacteraceae; genus Aquipluma. The sequence goes on along the minus strand of DASRMB010000012.1, from coordinate 9,086 downwards.
GTTTCCATGCGGCAACCGAGCCAGCCATCCTTGTTTGGATTGTAGGTCTCAGCAACCGGTTGGTCGATTCGAACGTTCCAGATTCTGGCAGTTTCAGTCACATCCGGATCATGCGAACACATGATCAGACCAGCCAAAACATCGTCAGGAAGATTTTCCATCACTTGCTTTCCAATGAATTGCAGTGGCTCACCCGGATGGGCAGCGCGCATAATCATCGTTTTGCCTGAACGTTCCAGCTGAATGATTTCGTAGTAAGGTTTTGCAGCGAAAATTTCATCCTGGGGGTCGCGCATATTTGCATTTTCAAGTACACGCCATTGCATGGCAGTCAGTCCGTCACCATGTAAAACAGCAGAACAATGAACAGCGTTGTCTTTATCCGAAGCACGTACCATCCAGCCAATTTTACGGTGTGTTTTATTTTCACCTGCAAAAGCAAAATTGGCGGTCAGGATAAAGTCGCCTTTTAATTTGTTGTAGAGATAATGAAATTCGTCCCGTCCAAACCAGATGTTATAACCAGCTCCGGAAATGGTATACGTTTGGTTATCTTCATCGTACGAAGACCCTCCGGTAAGTTTTGGTGAGCCAATATCTGCATTTGATTTAAAAATGCCAACAGGTTCTTGTGCAAAGGAAGTCATCACAAGCATACAGAAAAGAATTAAGATTGACTGTTTCATGATCAGTTTATAAGGTTTGATAGTTGGGTTATTCTGCCCGAAGATATGAATTTCTGATTGATTTTTGGTTTCATTTTGTTGTTTTTACGCTAAGTATTTTTTTTAGAATAGAGCGAAATCAAGCTGCAGTGAAATTACCTTTATCTTCGCCTTCTGAAATTTTAATTACTTTTGTTGAAAATTTAGAAAACTATGGGAAGAGGCAGAAAAAGCAAGCCGTTTTATGAAGGAGTGATGATCACCGATATTGGAGCAGAAGGTAAAGCAGTTGCAAGGGTTGATGATGTGGTTGTTTTTACCACGCATGTCATTCCTGGCGATGTAGTCGATTTGCAGGTGACTAAAAAACGAACCAAATACATGGAAGCCCGTGTTACCCGTGTCGTAACTGAATCTCCTGATCGTGTTGCTGCTTTCTGCGAACATTTTGAAGTTTGCGGTGGCTGCAAATGGCAGTTTCTTCCGTATGAAAAACAGCTCTTTTACAAACAAAAACAAGTGGCCGATCAGTTGAGTCGTATTGGCCGCATTGAACTTCCTGAAATTACACCTATTCTGGGTTCTGCAAGGACGACTTTCTACCGCAATAAACTCGAATTTGGTTTTTCGAACAAACGCTGGCTGACGACCGAGGAGATCGGTACTGAAGGCGATGATTTGAATAAAAATGCGCTTGGGTTTCATATTCCGGGCCTGTTCGATAAAATCGTTGATATCAATAAATGCTGGTTGCAGGACGAACCTTCAAACGAAATCAGGAATTTTATTAAAAGCTATGCCGACGAAAACGGACTCGAATTTTTCGACCGGAGAATTCAGTCCGGATTACTACGGAACATTATTATACGTACTTCCACCACCGGAGATGTAATGTTGATTGTTTGCTTTTTCAGCGAACATCAAGAGAACCGGGAGAAGTTAATGGCCGCTATTGCCGCTGAATTTCCGCAAATTACCTCGCTGATGTACGTAATCAACGGAAAAGGAAACGATACGATTCATGATCAGGAAATACTGGTCTACAAAGGAAATGACCATATTCTGGAGGAAATGGAAGGTCTGAAATTCAAAATCGGACCGAAAAGCTTTTACCAGACCAATTCCAATCAGGCTTACGAACTCTATAAAGTGGCCCGCGAATTTGCCGGATTAAAAGGTGACGAAGTGGTTTACGATTTATACACTGGCACCGGAACGATTGCCAATTTCATTGCCGGAAATGTACGGAAAGTGGTTGGAATAGAGTATGTTCCTGATGCCATTGAAGATGCGCACTTGAATTCTGAAATCAACGGAATTACGAATACCAGCTTTTTTGCCGGTGACATGAAAAAGATTCTGACCAGCGATTTTATCGCTCAAAATGGTCATCCTGATGTAATTATTACCGATCCGCCACGTGCTGGAATGGATGACGAGGTGGTGAAAACCATTCTGGAAGCTGCTCCTGAAAAAGTGGTTTATGTGAGTTGCAATCCGGCGACCCAGGCCCGGGACCTGGCTTTGATGGACGAATTCTATCAGGTTACCCGCATTCAGCCGGTTGATATGTTCCCGCATACCCACCATGTCGAAAATGTGGTGTTGCTGGAGAGAAGAGTGGTTTAGTTTGATTACTGATCTGAGGAGCTGCAGTCTTCGGATCAGTAATTGACAGAATGCGCTTTAATACTCGGTAATTAATGACTCGTATGGAATATTCATCTTCTCATGAAGATTGCGAATCATTTGAATATTTAATTTTCGTTTTTTGCTAAAAATCTCTGAAACCCTGCTTTTATATCCCAGAATATTTGCCAAATCTTTTTTTGTCATTTCCATTTGCTCCATTCGAAACAATATGGCTTCAATAGGATCAGGAGAGTCAATGGCATAGTTTTCATCTTCATATTTTTCAATTAAGATGGATAAAATCTCGGCTTCATCTCCTTCCTTTGAATCAATTGGCGCATGAAATATCTCTCCAAGTCTTTGTAATGCCTGATTATAATCTTCTTCTGTTTTTATTGCTTTAATATCCATCGTTTTAAATTTTATCTGCGTCAACTTTGTCATACTCACTGTGTGTTCCAATAAACCGAATAAAAACCCATTGTCTGTCATAGTTTATATCTGTGATTAATCGATATTTATTGCCACAAATATTGAACACAACACGTCCGCTTTTCAATATACTTGCTTTTGTATATTCATCCTTAATTTCAATCGGAGTCTTCCAGTTTGCCTTTGATGCTTCTTTATACCAGGTCTTTAATTGTTGTTCCGAGTCTGTTTGCTTTTCCCAAAAATCACGAAGTGTCTTTTTTGCTATTACCCTCATTGATACGATTTATGCACCAAATATAAATAAAAGTTACCGAAATGGTAACCGCGAATTGTGTTTTTGAGCAAAATTCTTTTTAGACTGAATTTTTGATGGAAAATATCTGGATTTAGCACTTGTTGCTTGTTTTAAATTTTGTCAATCAATCCGTGTAGAGATGCAAGGCCGTTCGTCTCTACAAATGCCCGGAGAATAGTTTTTTGAGAATATCTAGGGAGATGAGGTTTGTCTGTCACAATCGACAAATCCAATTCCCCTTGTCTGGAAACGAAGGGGAATTGGGCTTTGGGTATTTTTATCTGTTCATTTCCACAAAGCTGAACAGCCATTCCAGCGTATCGTCAATATTCATCCACGATCTGAAATTGTCCATTAAATAATAAGCAGCTTCGTTTTCATCGCCGGGGCTGTAACTACCATCCTGATTATCTGTCATTTCTTTTTGTTGCGTCATAATGTCAATAACATTCGAATTTTCCCTGTCGGCACGAACCAACGCGATATTTGCTTCCGCGGTAGCTCCCTCGGTTGCAAATAAATACAAGGCATAATTGAATAACCAGAAAGTGGATTTTTCATCCTTAAATTTCTCGAACAAGTCAGAAAATGCTTTGTATTTCCCGGTAAGAATTAAAATACTTGCAAGCGCGTATCTAACTCCCTGATTATCATTCGGGTTTAATTCAAGTAGGTCGCTATATTCTTTAATCGCTTCCTCTTTCCAGTCTAAAGCTTCGAGGCAATGAGCAAATCCTAATTTGGCCGTCATATAGGGTCTGGTTTCCATCATTAACCAAAAATGCCCCTTATTTTCTTTGAAAAATGCTTCGCCGAGTTGCTTTTTCCCGAATTCAGCAGCTTGCTGGAAGAACTTCAAGGCGCTTTCTGCACTATCAGCCTGTTCTGCCAGGAAATTCAAAGCCCGTACATTTTCCGGATCAAGTTTTAAAGCAGCTTTTGCAAGCTTTTTGCCTTTTGCCGGGGTACTGTCATAAGCTTCATACATCATGTCGTCAACTTTCTGGTTATTCGATTGTTTGGCCGCTTTTGCGGGGACCACATCATCAATTCGTTTCCCGTTTACATTATTGCTCAGGAAATCGTTAATTTCATCCATGCTGCCAAAATTCTGGGTTTGTATGAATTCCATTAACCGTTCATTGTCCATTTGCATCTTTTCGCGACTCGCAGGTTTAACGGGACTTTTTGGTTTTCCTTTTGTCATGGTTAATTGTTTTTATTTTTCTTCAGAAATTACTTGAAAATAAGTATTAAACTTAAAAAAAACAACTGTTTTTTTTCCTGAAACTTCATCCGTAGTTGTAAACGGACGTGTCTGTCCTTTTGAAACCAGCTGGGCAACCTGGCTTTCGGTGAGCTTTTTATCCTGAAGCTCAAACGGAATGCGCAGTTTGCAGCCACCTCTGAAATTTGTGCATCCCCAAGCTGAGTTTCCTTTCACGATTTCACCGGTTTTGCACGACGGACAAATTAGTTTTTCCGTTTCAGCTTCTGCAAAGGCTATTTTGAAATCTTCAGTGATTTCAAGAAAACCATCCACCGTTTCATTTTCCTGTTTAAATCCTTTGATCAGTAAGGTTTTACCTTTTTCGGCCAGACGACGGATCTGTGCATCGGTGAGCTTTTTGCCCATAAATTCGAACGGTATAATAAAACGGCAACCTTCTTTCCATTTAGAGCAGCCCCATGCGTTTTTCCCTTTTTTGAGGGTTCCTTTCTTACAGACGGGACAAGTTGTTTCTGTCGGTTCAGACGATGATTTTTTTTCTTTTTTCGCCGGAACAGCAGGTTCTTCTTCAGCCAAAGCAAACACTTTCCGTGGCGAATGTTTTACCTGCTCGATGACTTCGGAGACCATTTGCTTCATTTCATCCATAAACAGCGCAATGTCGTACTGACCCAATTCGATCATTCGCAGTTTCTTTTCCCATTGTCCGGTTAATTCAGCCGATTTCAGGAGATCGTTTTCAATGCTGTCTATCAGATCGATCCCTGTAGGTGTGGCAACCAGCCTTTTCCCTTCTTTTTTGACGTATTTTCTCCGGAACAGTGTTTCTATAATGTTGGCGCGTGTTGAAGGCCGTCCAATACCGTTTTCCTTCATCAGTTCGCGCAGTTCATCGTCATCCACACTTTTACCTGCCGTTTCCATTGCTCGCAGAAGGGTTGCTTCCGTCAGGTATTTGGGTGGTTGGGTGTGTTTCTCGAGCAAGCCAGGTTCATGCGGTCCGTGTTCGCCGGTAACAAATATAGGAAGTAAGTTTTCGTCGCTCTGAACCGGATTTTTCTCATTCATATAAACAAGCCTCCATCCGGGCGAAATAATTTGTTTCCCGGTTGCCTTAAAGTCATGCGAACCAACTTTAGCTTCGACAGTGGTATTGGCCACTTTACAATCGGGATAAAAAACCGAAATAAAACGTTTGGCTACCATGTCGTAAACATGTTTTTCCTGCTGAGTGAGGTCGGCGCGCCATTGACCGGTTGGAATAATCGCATGGTGATCGGTAATTTTTTTATTGTCGAAAACTTTGGCCGATTTGCGTATTTTTTTCTCCTGAAGCAAAGGTGCTGTCAGTGTTTCGTAATTTTTTAACTGTTTCAGGATACCCGGAATTTTGGGGTAAACATCTTCCGGAAGATAGGATGTATCCACACGCGGATAAGTGGTCAGTTTTTTTTCGTAAAGAGATTGAATTGTTCGCAGTGTTTCTTCTGCGCCCATACTGAACTTGCGGTTGCAATCCACCTGCAGTGAAGTCAAATCGAACAGACGAAGTGGTTGTTCGATGTTGTTTTTAGTTTCAATATTCCCAATTTCCAGATCGGATTTGCTGATTTCTTCCAAAACCCGGGCAGCATCTTCGCGGTTTTGAAACCGTCCGGAAGCTGCAGAAAAAGTTGCTTCCCGGTAGATGGTTTTGATCTCAAAATAGGGTTCGGGTGTAAATGCATCAATTTCCTTTTGGCGATTGACAATGATGGCGAGGGTAGGGGTTTGCACTCTTCCGATTGACAAAATCTGCCTGTTTCGACCGTATTTGAGTGTGTAAAGGCGGGTGGCATTCATTCCCAGCAGCCAGTCTCCAATAGCGCGTGCACTTCCGGCGGCGTAAAGATTGTCAAATTTTTTCCCGTCCTGCAATTTCTGAAAGCCTTCACGGATAGCTTCTTCGGTCAGCGACGAAATCCACAATCGTTTTACCGGTGCGGTGCATTTGGCTTTCGACATCACCCAGCGCTGAATGACCTCTCCTTCCTGGCCCGCATCACCGCAGTTAATCACCTCTTCGGCGGTTGACATTAGTTTTTCGATGGTTGCGAATTGTTTTTTGACGCCTTCGTTGTCGATCAGTTTGATGCCGAATTTAGAGGGAATCATTGGTAATGCATGAAAATTCCATGATTTCCATCGCGCGGTATAATCGGCGGGTTCTTTGAGCGTGCACAAATGACCGAATGTCCAGGTCACCTGATATCCGTTTCCTTCAAAATATCCGTCTCTTCGGAGATTAGCTCCAATGATCTGAGCGAGTTCTTTGGCCACGCTGGGCTTTTCGGCAATACAAACTTTCATGAATTGAATTCCTGCTTCGACAGGCTGAACCATCGGATCCAGTCCTGTTGTTTGTGTTTAAAAAGGACCTTGATACAAGATCACTGTGACCTCATTGTAAGGTTTTGGAAGATGAAAAGAGTCAAACTGAACTTGTTTCAGCATCCGGATTTCAAGTTTTGTCTACTCCTGGGGTGGCTCAAAATTGCAGATTGAGCTTTAAATTATTTTTTACTTTCGTCTTTATTTTTTTGCCAGTTGCTTACCAGGCGAATGCCATTTTCTTCCATCTCGATCATTCGGTGTTTGTATAGTGCACCAACAGCAACTTTGAAGTTCTTCTTGCTGATTTGAAATGTTTTGTAGATTTCTTCCGGAGAACTTTTGTCGTTTAATGCAAGGAATCCGTCGTTTTTTTGCAGTTCAGCGATGATTTGATCAGCAAATTCACTGATTTTTTCGTATCCATCTTTTTGCAGACGGAGGTCAATTTTCCCATCAGTCCGAATTTTCTTGATATATCCCTGAATTTTATCGCCCGGATTTAAAGGCTGGAAAACCTCGTTTTTATAGATTATACCGAAGTGACTGTTATCAATAATGGCATTGAAACCCAAATCACTTTCATTCACAATGATCAGGTCAACATCTTCACCTTCGTCATAATCGACTGGAATATTATCCAGGTAATTTTCGATTTTTGATGAGGCTGCAATGCGTTTACTATTGGCATCGAGATAGACATACACCAGGTATTTACTGCCTTCTTCCATGGGTTGGCGCTGTTCGCGGAACGGAACAAACAGGTCTTTGGGTAAACCCCAGTTCAGAAAGGCTCCGACTGGTGTTACCGAAACCACTTCGAGCAAGGCAAATTCTTCAACCATTGCAAATGGTTTTTCAGTCGTTGCAATTATACGGTCTTCCGAATCGAGATAAATAAACGCATCGATCGTATCTTCAGGCTGTGTTCCTTCCGGTACATATCGTTTCGGCATCAGAATTTCGCCCAAATCACCGCCATCAAGGTAAATACCAAAATCTACCTCTTTCACCACATACATGTGATTTAATTTTCCTATTTCAGCCATAGTCGTTCATATTTGGGCTTCGACAAGTTCGGCTACCGACTTTCTGTTTATCGGTAGTTGATATTGTTTCTGCCTGTTTTCTAAGGTCAAAGATCTATATTTTAATCTTATTCTGTCCTGATACCTGATACTTTTATCTTGTCTCTGTTTATTCCCATCCCGAAGCCAGAATATCGGCAATATGAACCGGTTTGATTGGCAGATTATTTTTCAGAATATATCCCTCAAGGTTCATAATGCATGATGATTCGGTTGAAATGATGTATTCAGCACCTGTTTTTAGTGCGTTTTCAACTTTCTGTTCAGTCATTGCGGATGAGATTGCCGTGAATTTAGCCGAAAAAGTACCACCAAATCCGCAACAGGTTTCGGTGTCTTCCATTTCAACCATTTCAAGGCCTTTTACTTTCGAAAGCAGCAGACGTGGTTCCTGACGGATACCGTATTCACGCAATGCCGTACATGCATCGTGGTAGCAAACCTTGTGTGGAAACTCTGCTCCGAAATCAGTAAAATGAAGATGATTAACCAGATAATCAGTCAATTCGAATAAGTTTTTGTTCAGACGCTGGTAATCTTCAAATTCTGGCTGACCATTTTTAAATAAGTCAGGATAATAATTTTTGATGAACCCGGTACACGAAGCCGATGGACTGATGATGGGCCTGTCGTTCGGGAAATCGCGGATGAATTTTTGGGCCAGTGTTTTGGTTTCGTCCCAGTAGCCGCTATTGAATGCTGGCTGGCCGCAGCAAGTTTGTTCCGGATTGTAATTCACTTCCAGACCTGCTTTCCGCAGTAATTTTAACGTATTGAATGCGGTGTCAGGATAAATCTGATCGATAAAACAGGGTATAAAAAGATCGACAGTCATAAAGTTTGTATTTGGGTTGAAATTACCAAAGACTTATATCAAAACAAAAAGCTGCCCGAAAGAGCAGCTTTTGCACGGGAGGAGCGACTCGAACGCCCGACACCTGGTTTTGGAGACCAGTGCTCTACCAACTGAGCTACACCCGTATCCTTTTTGCGATTGCAAATATAGTAATTAGTTTCTCACAACCTAGAGAAAATAGCACTTCGGAGATAAAAAACTGCCGGATTCGGGGCTTATTTGAAGCTGAATCCAGCTGACTTTTTCATAATCAAAAAGATAGAAGGATAAGTTTCTCCTGTGCGAAAATCTGGTCGGCCTTATTTACTGTGACTATTAATAATTATTGTAATTTCACCGAATCATTAATCAACTGTTTAATTCATTTGATTAGTTTAGAAACTGTTTAAAAATAGAATTAAAAGTATTTAAACACAGAGAAATAGTATTAATCCATAGCAAATGCCAGGTTGAATTGAAGATTTCAAAAGTATTGTTTTTCATTTACAGAGAGAATACACAGAGTATACTGAGC
>DASRMB010000011.1:0-244289 GCA_035648135.1 Prolixibacteraceae bacterium | reverse complement strand
AAATGCTTATTTGCAGTATATTATGAGGAGACTCTTTTTTAGAGTTAAATAAGCCTCGAAAAGATTTTATAGTGTGCGTTCTTTGGCATATTTTGAGCATCAAAGGTAAGATTAACTTCCTTCAATTTGGTCGGTTTAGTTCATTGGGAGAACAGACTTATCGAAATCAGTCTGAAAAGAAGTTTGATTTTTTTTGCCTTTAATAAGTAATTAATTAACCGGATTTCATCTGGCGAACGGGTAATTGCATTGGATCCGAGTTACATCCCCAAAGCGGGCAAGTCCACTTATGGCAGGGGTAAATACTGGTCAGGTGTTGCCAAAGCAGCAAAATGGGGATTGGATATTTGTAGGTTTGCCGTAATTGATATTGCAAACAATACGGCGCTCCACCTGAACGCATGGCAAACACCATCGGCTGCTGAATTAGTTGCCAAAGGGGTGAACCTTTTGACTTACTATGCAAGCCTGGTAACAGAGAATGCAAAAAAGTTCAAGGAATTTTCTGACTACATGGTGGCTGATGCCTATTTCTCCAAGAAGCCTTTTGTTGATGCAATACTATCAGCAGGCCTGCATTTGATTAGCCGCCTGAGAAATGATAGCGTGTTGAGATACACGTATTATGGAGAACAAACGGGTAAACAAGGAAGACCTAAAGAGTTTAATGGTAAGGTAGATGTTAAAAATCTCGATACCAATTACTTTTCCTTAGCTCTGGCAACCGAAGAAATTAAAATCTATTCTGCTGTTGTTAACTCCAAGGCATTCAAAAGAGATATAAAACTTGCTGTTGCTATTTTCTTTAAAGATGGGAAAGAGATAGTTCGGAAATTATACTTCTCAACCGATTTAGAACAGGAGGGCGTAAAAATTGTCTGTTATTACCGTTCACGTTTCCAGATCGAATTTTTATATCGGGATGCCAAGCAGTTTACCGGACTTACAACCTGTCAGGCAAGAAGCGAAAATAAGCTTGATTTCCATTTTAACACAGCACTAACAGCCGTAAATTCAGCAAAACGAAACTGGTTGTCTAACAAAAATGAAACACGCAACCCATTCTCAATGGCTGACTACAAAACTCTGTACAACAACACTTTGATGCTCGAACGATTTATGTGCAGGTTCGCTATTAACCCGAACACTGCTAAAAATCAAAAAATTGTCAAAGAACTATTGGATTACGGCAAAATTGCCGCTTAAAATTTAAAGAACTATTGATTAGTATTAACTTAAAATTTTAGTCATGAAAAAAAGTATCCTTTATTGGCACAATTTTTCACATCTGTTTTGTGCGTTTTGCATGGTGGCTCTCTTCAGCCAGTGCGATATGAATGGTACAAAAGGTGGAGGAATGGGAATTCCGGACGCTGACTCTGATCGCCCTGCATGGGCAGGTGGAAATACTGATGTAAACGAACACATCAAAGGAAATGATGACTCTGGTACTTCTAGAGGAGGTGACTATGGTGATCTTTATCAACTCAAGAGAGATATCAATGGAGTTCCTGAATTGATACAAATTGGATTGGAGTACTATGTTCAGCCTGTTGACGCATTAGGAGCGACACTGGAGCTTGATGCCGAAGGAGAACTCTTAGATGTAACTAAGGCTATTCCGGTTGAATTTGGGCGTTTAAATATCGTTCGCTCTCCACAATCTGTTCTGGATCAGGCAATGGGAGAAGTTTCAAACGTTGTTAATGTCGGTGAAAAATTTAGTGTTGATTACTGTGGCCGGCTCACCATTTGGAATACTGTTGATGGAGTGTTGGCCATTACAAAAATTATTGATTCACCCAGAGAAAGTATGGCAATATATCAGGAAATTATGAATCATGGGTTTAATGGTAAACTTTCAAAACTAATAGGTTCTAGGATTGACCCATATATGCTTGCAGCATGCAGCTATGCTGCCGGATCGGATAAAACCGGTACTGTAAATATTGATGAAATTGTTTATATCAATGGTTTTATTGATTGTATTGGATGCGATCCAATTGACAACGATTACGAATATGATTTTGACGGAGCTATAAAACAATATTTTAATTTTGGAAATCTCTCTGGAGGGAATAATCCATTCACTTATGACAGGATAACTACCTATAACGACCAACATCTAAAGATCCTTGTTTTAAATCCAGATGGAACATATTCCTATAATACAATGTCTGTTTTACAGGCAATGGAAGAACGGGGACTATTTATGAACCGATGGGAAGGAAAACGATCCTATGTTTACGGATTTGCAGCAGCAGCTGATGATGCCGTTCAGGTGCTTGAATTTGTACATGGAGACTCAAATATTGAATTTCTTCCTAAAGTGCCAAACTAATCAATTGTACTACAATTTTTTCCTTCAATAATTTTTTCCTTATATATGAACCAACTGTCTCGCCTGGGGCAGTTGGTTCATATATAAACTATGCAAACATGACAAATCTCCAACGGATTTACTTTCTGCAAAAAGGATTCATTTTATTTATTCTTTGTTTCCTTTTGATTGGATTTTCGCATGCGCAACAGTCAAATCGAAGAATTGAGCCAAATCAGGGTGAGTTAATTCAGTTTGCAAAACAAAAAGGGGCAAATTGGCTGAAAGAAAAAAGAAAAGCTGATTCATTGGCGAACTTGTTAAATATTCCCATTTCATATATCGACGATAATAGCAGAGTCGTAATTCTGCAACGTTTGGGTCGAAACAACAAGCCCGTTTATTATGCAACAGATAACATCAGCTCAGCAAGCACAATTTCTGTTGATCAGGTTTGGACAAATGGTAATGAATATCCATCACTTTCAGGCGAAGGAATTGAAATCAATCTTTGGGATGGAGGCTCTGTTTTAACAACTCATCAGGAATTTCAGAGTGGATCGGGTACAAGGATTGTTATGCGCGATACTGAGGCATCGTTATCAAACCATTCGACACATATCGCCGGTACTATGATAGCAGCCGGTGTAAACCCGGATGCAAAGGGCATGGCCGGAAAGGCTACTATTTGTGCCTGGGATCTGAACAATGATCTAGCAGAAATGGCAAGTGCAGCAGCAGGTGGAATTGTAGTTTCAAACCATTCTTACGGGCCATTTTGTGGTTGGTATTACAACACTCAGAATGAGAGTTGGTACTGGTATGGAGATCCGACGATTTCGGCTACCGAGGATTATGAATTTGGATTTTATAATCAGGTGAGTGCCGATTTGGATAACATTGCCAGTCTGGCTCCCAATTATCTGATTGTAAAATCTGCAGGAAACGATCGAAACGATACTCCTACTACTTCTTCTTCTTATGAACATTATGTGTGGGATGGAACATGGAAGCTTGTAAATGTCGAGCGCGAGCCTGATGGTGGAACTGATGGATATGATTGCCTTTCACCAATGGCCGTGGCTAAAAATATACTAACGGTCGGTGCCGTAGATGATGGAACATCAATAACTTCTTTTAGTGCATTTGGTCCAACTGATGATGGCCGGATTAAACCTGATGTAGTTGCCAATGGTTATGATGTATTTTCTTCCACTTCAGCCACCAATTCCTGTTATACGGTGTATAGTGGAACTTCCATGTCAACAGCTTCTGCTACAGGTTCTGTTGCGCTTCTTAATCAATTACAAAATATACTTCAATCAGGTGTTTCTTTTCTTTCATCAACTATTAAAGGTATTTTAATTCATACAGCAAGCGAGTCGGAGGGGGGTGGACCTAGTTATAGTTCTGGCTGGGGCATACTTAATATCAAGGAAGCTTCAGACTTAATTTATAACAATGCAAATAATCAAGGCAAGAATATCTATGAACAAGTACTGGCCGAAGGAGGAGTGATTACAATACCGGTTAAAACTGCTAGTTCATCTCCATTTTTAAAAGTCACACTTTGTTGGACCGATCCTGCAGGGCAGCCTTCCACGCCTTCATTAAATCAAAGAAACAAAAGGTTAGTAAACGACCTTGATTTAATGATTGAAAACAGTAATAGCCTTCAGCCTAATCTTCCCTGGATACTGAATGTTGAAAATCCTTCAGCTTCAGCTACACGCGGCGTTAATCATGTCGATAATGTTGAACAGGTTTCTGTTGCAAGTCCGGGAGACGGTTATTATAATGTAAAAATATCTCATTCAGGATCGTTGTCCGGAGGTTCGCAGATGTTCAGTCTTATTATTTCCGGAATTGAAACCCAGTCGAATATTTATCCGCCACAAAACTTAAGCTACGTCATAAACGAATCTAGTATTCTTTTAAATTGGAATATTCCGGTATCCGGAACTCCGGAATCCTATAAAATATATCGAAATGGCACCTTGCTTGCTGAAAATACAACAACCAGTTTCACAGATCGAACCGTGGTTTTCGACAATAAATACAGTTATTATGTAACTGCTGTTTATAATTTGAACAATGAAAAAATTGAAAGTCTGGGAACAAATCAAATAATAGTTTTTCCACAAACCTTACGTTCACTTCCATTTGTTGTTGACTTCGAAAACGTACCCACCGAAGTAATCATTAAAAATAATGAGAATGGATGGCAGTGGGGAGACAGCGAATCGCTCAATTGTTACTACCTGAATTTTTCGGATAACACGACAAAATTTATTGGTGCCGATTCATATTCTGTTGGTGAAGCTGTCCATGTCACTGATGTCGCAGTCACTGCTCCGCTTCGACTGGCCGAATACAATAATATTGTTTTGTCGTTCGATTATTTACTTAAAACAGGAATTTATGATGCTGTAGATGAGTTGCATGTGGTTTGTAAATTACAGGAAGAAAAGGAATGGCACGAATTGGTAAAACTGGAAAGTTCGTTTAATTGGAAGTCTAAATCAATTGAATTGCCTCCGGAAATCTGTAAGAATGGTACTCAAATCGGATTTTATTACGATGATTTTCACCAATGGGGAATGGGAGCAGGACTTGACAACATTAAGATACTGGGGGTATCGTCTCTAACTGTGGATTTTTCTGTGAATTCGTTAATTTCTCCGGTTTCTTCATGCATCCTTTCAGAAAATGAAAACGTCACGGTTGCCATTAAAAATGTTGGTTCACAAATGGCCTTACCTGGTGATAACCTGTCTATTCAAATGACTAGTTCTTCCGGAGTAAATGTGAATGAGCAGTTAATTCTTCAGGATACACTTCGCATTAACGATATCCTGATCCATAAGCTGAATACTCCACTTGATTTTTCTCAAATCGGAAATTATACTATTGAGATTGCTATTTCCAGCTCAATTGATATCAATACATCAAACAACACTTTGTCTAACGTAATCGATGTTTTTGGATTACCCACAGCGCTTATTCTGAACACCGATCTGACATTCTGTGAAAACGATGCGCAGGTTCTTATTGTAGTTTCCCCTTCGGGAGGAGTGCTTTCAGGTGTTGGGGTAAATGAAATGTATTTTAATCCTGTTCTTGCCGGAACAGGTCCGCATACTTTGACTTACACGGTGACTGATGGAAACGGTTGTGTTGGAACCATCACCAAAGAAGCCGTAGTTTTTGCTATTCCTGAACCTGAAATATTGAACACCGATCTGACATTTTGTGAAAATGATGCGCAGGTTCTGATCGAAGTTTCCCCTTCGGGAGGAGTGCTTTCAGGAACTGGAGTAAATGAAATGTATTTTAATCCTGTTCTTGCCGGAGCAGGTCCGCATACTTTGACTTACACCATAACTGATGGAAACGGTTGTGTTGGAACCATCACCAAAGAAGCGATAGTTTTTGCTATTCCTGAACCTGAAATATTGAACACCGATCTGACGTTCTGTGAAAATGATGCGCAGGTTCTGATCGAAGTTTCACCATCAGGCGGAGTACTTTCAGGAGTTGGGGTAAATGGAATGTATTTTAATCCTGCAGTTGCCGGAGTGGGAAATCATTCTTTATCTTATTTGATTTCGAATCAAAATCAATGTGTTGAAGTTTTTGAAAAACAAGCTTTGGTCATTGAAAACCATATATTGACCTTGGTAATGATCAACGAATTGGTTTAAATGACATCTTGCATTTGACACCTGCTACCAATGGTTTAACATTTCTTTGGAATGATGGATCAACCGGGGAACATCAAAACATTGTTGCAAAAGATCTGGGCATTGGAACTTTTCCTATTTGGGCAATGGCCATGAATAATGAACATTGTTACGTTAAAGACTCTATGTTACTTACAATTGACATTTCAGATGTAATCGAAATGGAAAATCATTTTTCAATGGCTTCTGTATATCCAAATCCTGTTAAAAATGGTTTCTATTTAGATCTTGAGGAGCATGAAATTATTGAATTTATTTCATTGTATGGAAATACGGGTCAAATTTATCTAAATACTAAACCTTTCACATATCCTTATTTTGATGTCTCTTATTTGGCTCCTGGTTTATATGTTTTGAAATTAAAGACTAATAAGCAAAGTGCTGTTTTTCAGATAATAAAATATTGACATTTTGATTTTAATTGGTTCGGATATCTGAATGTGTAGTTGTTTTATTGATTCCTTCAATTATTAGTTTGCAATAGACTCATTGAAAAGATGTTTTACTCAGAACCAACGTGGAGACATCAATATGGCTGAAGAAAAATCATACTCAACTTCGGAAGTTGGCGACTGGATTACCGATTGGATTGTAAAAAATTAAGGGTGTCGCGGTTTCTAACCGCGTTTTAAAGAAATTCCAAAAGGCTCTTTGCGAAAGCAGGGAGCCTTTTGTTTTATCTGATCCGATGATGGAGTTCATCTGATCAGTTAATTTCTGGTTTCAGGGTGGGTTCCGAATGATTAATGTGCAGTTACGTTTTGCTTAATGTTTTACTGTCGATACTGTATGCATAGGAAGGGATTGACGCAAGCAAGAAACATGCAGTAACATCCACCCAAACCGAATAGTCAAGTGCCGGCCTGATACCAAAACTAATCGTCATGGCCAGTCCAAAGCAAGCAAGAAGTACCCCAGCGGCGGCAGAGACGATTCGTATTTTAAAGCCAATCAACAGGAAAATTGAAAAAATAATTTCAAATACGGTAGCAACTATTGCCAGCATATTTCCTATTGATTCAGGAACGAACGAGTTTACGGAATTGGAATAGATCCTGAAATTTTCCCAATTTCCCCAGGTTACAGATGCTTGTCCCGGAGCTCCCCATAAACCAAATCGATCGGCAACGGCAGATAAGAATGTTATCGCGATGGCGATGCGCAGAAAAAGCTGGGTCAAATTAATTGTTTTTGATTCCATAGTATTAATAACTTGTCTAATGATTAAGGTATACACGTATAACCCCAAATTCTCAAAACAGTTCAGGAAATGAACAATGTTGTCAATTAGCTCGATCTGTTGAACATCGAAAATTTATAAATATAAAAGTTTCCCGATTTTCTTTATCAAATATTTTTCCTCAGCTCTTCTTGCAATGAAAAAATAGAGCCTAGAGCATTTGTTTGGCTGTATCAACCGTTACTTCCAAAACCCTGGTCAGGAATGAAAATTTTTCCTTCATAAAGTCATATTCCTCTCCGTCAGTAATGTATTTTGCCGTTCCGGTAATCAGGAACCCTGTTCCCGGATAATCTTTATATCCTAATACTTCTCTGGTTCCCAATGTGAGTTTTACCTGATTATTTACATTGACATTTTTCTCTGTTTTCCGGAATCCATAAGCAGGAATCAGGATTCGCTCGTCCTCTGTCACTACCAGAAACGAATTCCACGTATTCACAACATGGGTTTCAACACCCCAGGATACAATCGATACAACTCCTTCGTGTTTCAAAACGTCATGGAACTTGTCGGATAGTTTTCTGTTTTCGCTCATTTTATTTGTTTTTTATCAATTTGACAATTTTATTTTGCTTGCCAGTAGCACCGGCGCGGCGATTCAATTATTCCTTCATCTTTCATTTTGGCCATGGTTTTGTCAACCACTTTACGGTCAATACCTGTTAAGTCAACAATTTTGCCAGCATTTAAAGGTTCTCCAGCCATTTTCATAACATTCAGTATGAGTTCTTTTACGTCCATTCCAGTAAAGTTTTGTATCTGTTTTAGCAGATCGTTTGTGACTACAAAGCTATCTGCCCGTGCGCTAAAAAAAATTAAACTGGTTTAAGAAATGAAGTCTATGATTTCTTTTTTCGAAGTTCACTTACGTATTGTGGGGTAAGTCCCAGGTAGGATGCAATCATATATTGCGGGACACGCTGAACAAATTCGGGAAAAGAGTCGCAGAAAAGTTGGTAGAATTCCTCTTTCGACATTTCGTACATATATTTGATTCGGAGTTGCGAGGCGGCCAGAGCCCTTTGCATAACAATCCTGAAATAGCGCTCCATTTGCGGGAGTTCCTGAAGGATGGCTTCGAACGAAGAAGTACTAATTGCCAGTACTTCAGATTTTTCGACTGTTTGAATAAAGTAGGATGAAGGTTTGTTGTCGATGAAGCTAAATTGATCGGCCATCCACCAACTATCCAGGGCAAATTGTGTAATCTGTTCGTTCAGTTTGTTATCGATAAAATACATTCTTAAACAACCTTTCTCCACAAAATAGATGGAACTGCAGATTTGTCCTTCCTCCAACAGAAACTCCTTTTTCTTTAACTTCAGGGGAGTAATGTATTGATTTAAATGCGCAACTGATGCGTCGTCGAGTTCAACGTATTTGCGGATATGATTGATGAAATTCGGATACATTCAGGTATATTTTAAGAGCAGAAAGTTATCAAATAATCTATGCATTTGTGTTTTCCGGCTTTACTTTCATCAATAGTAATAGGTATCTACCCTTGCTGTGGTTAATTCTCATTCGTTAAATGTCGATCAAATCACATCACACCAATTCAATCATGGTAATTTCAGGCAAAATGCCCAGCCTGCCCTGGTAACCTAAAACCCCGAATCCGCTATTGACATACAAGTACTGGTGTTGTTCCTGATACAAACCTGCCCACTGTTTATATAAGTATTGAACCGGGCTCCATTTAAAGCCGGGAATATCAATCCCGAATTGCATTCCATGCGTGTGGCCACTCAATGTAAGCGAAATGTCAGGATATTCTGTGCGTACTTGTGCATCCCAGTGCGATGGGTCGTGACTAAGAAGTATTTTCACCGGAAGGTTTGAATTTTCCAGTCCGGCTGTTGCCTTTTTCATATCCCCGTATTTCGTGAAACCTCTTGCGCCCCAATTTTCGATACCAATCAGCGCCAGTTGCTGCTTGTTTCGTTCCAGGATCACATGTTCATTCATGAGCAAACGCCAGCCCATGGTGGCATGATGTTGTTTGAGTTTCTCCAGGTTTTGTTTTTTGGCTTCGTCTGAAGGCCACGAAACGTAATCGCCGTAATCGTGGTTCCCCAAAACGGAGTATACACCCAAAGGCGCTTCCAGGACTTTAAAGACATCTATATACGCCACAATTTCTTCGGCCTTGTTATTCACCAGGTCGCCGGTAAATAAAATCAGGTCGGGCTTTTCCTTCATGATGGAAGCAACACCTTCCGATACCGCTTCCGGATCATCAAAACTGCCGGAATGAATATCCGAAATCTGTGCAATTTTCAAACCTCTAAATTCCTCAGGTAAATCTTTCAACAGAACCTGAATGCGCCTGATTTTGTAACTATACCGCTTAGTCATTCCATACGCCAGACCTGAAGTGAGTGCAGCCCCAAGCAGCAAAGCCGCCTGAGAGATAAACGTAAAACGGCTGATGAAACGCGATCCGTCAGGAGGACTGCCCGCCGGATGATTTTTAAACGAAACGAAGTAGCTGATGATGTTGGGAATGACCATGATCAGATCGGTTAGCAACAGGATGACAGCAATCAGAACTTTACCCAGAAAAACACCGATTAAAATGTTTACCGTATATTTTAAAGTGAGCGAAGGCCATTCGGTGCGGAACCAATGTGGCATGGCATAAAAACTCCATAAAACAGCCAGGGATAAAAGCCCGTAAACGATATACATTGCTATCTGAAAACCACTGTTTGTATTTCGAAGTACCGATCTCAAGGCGACGAACGAATAATATTCCACGATCAGAATAAAAAGGCTAAAAAATATAAATTGTTTGCTCATTAGGTGCTTGTTTTCATGCTTTTAGATACGAATTTTCAACCAACTGATCATCAACTTTTGAAAAGATAAACAAACCGACGTTGAAGTTCCCCTATTAACAAGCAAATCAACAGGATGTTTGTTCCTGAGAAGGATTATGAATTATAAGCTCGGTTTTAGCATATTTTTATCAGCAACTTTCCCGCATTTCCGCATAAGCTCAACCCGCTAGTGGCCGCTTGGTGCTCCTTTAATTAAAATGCGAAAAGCCTCTCATTTTCATGAAAGGCCTTTCTGCTTATCGAACTTGATCGATTAGTTCAGTTGGAAGCTTAACCGTTTACACAAACGCCGGTTCCGGTGCCAGTTCCTTTAGAACTGCTGTTTCCGTTTCCTGAATTTCCATTTCCGGATTTTCCGTTACCATTACCCTTGCCGTTTTGATTTCCGTTTCCGTTTTTCAGGCCATTTTGAGTTCCGGTTTCCATGGGTGAATTAACCAGAACATCAAACGAATCCTGATCCATAATTTCCGGAGTATAAATGATCTGGTAGGTGGCAAGTGTTGAAACAAACGCACGTAAATGATTGCGTGAGCCGCGCAACAAATTGCTGTAGATCTGGATCACTGCAGAGTTATCAGTTTCTGCCAGGAGTTTTTCGAGATCCAGAATATCATATTCTTCAATGTATGCGCCGGCCTTCAGGGCTTCTTCAAGCGAAACAGAACCTTTATCAATCAGTTGGGCATAAAGTTCTGCAATCGCTGTATTGGTAAATGTCCCGTCGACTCCGGTTGAAGGATCGGCTAGTCCATAGGCTGTAATTAGCGTGTAAACCGCATTGTAATGATTGGTTTCAGCGGTTGAAATAGTCTCAAAGACAGGCAAATTCCAAAGCGAATAAAAGTTGACATACACATCGTGAGCCATTTTCTCTTCTTCGCGCATTTGCAAAATTCCGGTTTCTTCTCCTGAAATGAGTTCAGGAAAAACGGTAGGTAGACTCGTTGTTGCTGATTTTAAACTTAAATCGTCGGCAGGTGCAACCGGTGAGTCACTGCAAGAACTAAATGTAATGATTGAAGATGCTAAAAGCACCATTCCGAATAATCTGTTTCTGGTCTTCATTTTTTTTGTCTTTAAATGGATAACTGAATTTATACTTTAATTATCGGCCTCGCCTTCCACGTACCTGACCGTTGCATGTTCCTGAACCTCGTTGACTATTTCCCTGATTGACACAGTTCTGTTGTCTGTTTCCGTTTCGGGGAATCTGATCGAACTGCTTTTGCTGATCGGCTGTCAGAAGAGCTTTTACTGCATTCCGGTGGCTTTCAATTTGGGTATCCATTTGTTTCCTGACCCGATCTTTTTGAGTCACGTCGGTTGTTGACTGGCGGTTCTCGCGGAGTTCGTTCATCGCCGCCTGATGTTTTGTGGCCAGGGCTGTAATCTGGTCTTTCTGATCCTGACTAAGTCCTGAAATCTGATTGATACAGGTCGCATTAGCCGTTCTGTTGCGGCCTTTCCCATCAACAGTGTTGCTTGAAACTGCGCTTAAGGCAGCTACGGTTAGGGCAAGGAATATCCATGCAAACCGATTTAATCGCTTTGTTTTCATAATTTTAATATTTAAGAAATTGTTTATTTATTTCGCCATCGGCCTCTTCGGTTTCCTTGTTGAGGCAGGTTGACCTGGCTGTCTTTATTTAACATGGATTGAAAAATTTGATGCAGTTTGCTTTGTTGTTCTGCCGTGCATATTTTTTTCATATTCAGGTAAAAAGTAGTTGTTACCTGTTTCAGTTTCCGGTGATTTTCACCAATGTCAGTGGCCATTTGTTCCAGTCGGGTGCTATCCGGATATTGGGCTCCCAGTTCGTTAACCAGGTTCTCCCTCAATTGAGCTAAATTCGTTTCAATACCTCTTGCAGTGCGGTTGAAAGTGCGGTTTATTTCGCGGAACTGATCGAGCTGCTCGTTACTCAGGTTTAATTCATTCCTGAAAAATCGGGTGCGTTGGTCACCTGGAATTGTAGTCTGTTCTTCCTGTTTTCTCGTTTCTGTTTTAGTTTCGGCGATTCGGTGATAATAAAACGAACCGATTGTCGAAAGATTGGTAGCAGCCAGGATGATGATAATCCAGATGAGGTTTCGGTCTTTGGGATCGGTTTTCATAACTTTTCAAGTAAAAATGATTCAATAGGTTCTGCCTCAAAGTCGTTCATCATTTGTATGTTTCGGGTTACAGGTTGATTTGTTGTGGAGTCCGAAGCATTGCTTCCTACTTTTAATCCTCCATAAATACCGATGGCCAGAATGAGTGAAAAAAATGCTGGTTGTACAAATCTGATCCATTGATTTTGTGGCTGATATTCCAGTTTTTCTTCCAGTCGTGCACTTAATCGCGTAAAAAAGAAAGGTGATACTTCCGGATTCTTTTCCTCACTGATAATCTGCATTTCTGATTTTAGCAAAGCAAGAAATTCTCTGCATTCAATACATTCATCCAAATGTTTCTGAACAATAATCCTACTTTCGTTTGGCAATTCATTGTCGAGATAGAAGATAAGATCCTGATGTATAGTTTTGCAATCCATTTTGTTTCGTTTTAAGTTTGACACCAATTCGTTTTAAAACTTGCGTTTAAATGCACTTTTTTTTGTAGCATTCATAAAGTTTTTTTTGCAGATTCTTTTTTGCTCTGTGAATCAAAAACTCAACCGAGGCCAAAGAGATTTCCATAATTTCGGCAATTTGCTGGTAGGATAGTTCCTCGTATTTATTCAGGGTAAATGCCACGCGTTGTTTTTCGGGTAATTTATCGATGGCCTGATGCAAAAGAGTACTTCGTTGTTGGTCGGTAATATTTTTGTCGGGTTGATCGCTGCTGTTGTTCGTTATTTCATTGTTTCGGTTTCGTCCGCCAGTAAATGCTTCTTCAAAGGATTGAAAAAAACCTTTTCTTTTAGTATTCCGGATAAAATTCAGTGAACGGTTGGTAGCAATCCTGTACATCCAGGTCGATAGTTTTGCATCACCCCTGAAGTTTTCGGCAGTGCGAAATACTTCCAGAAAAACATCCTGGGCCAGATCTTCAGCATCAGCTTTATTATGAACCATACCCAAACAGGTGTTCACCACCATTTGCTGATACTTTTCTACCAGCAGCTGGAATGACTTGCGATCGCCTTGTTGAACTCCTTTTATCAGTTGGATCTCGTCCATTCGAAATTGTCAAATGTGAATTTAAATGATTTGACACCTAAATCTTCGAAAACTTGCACAAATGTTAAAAAAAAACATTGTCTCGAATTATTGGCACTTTAATTTCAGGATTTGTAAATTGCGTTGTTAAATATAAGCTTCATTTTTTTTAAATTCATAAACATGACAATTCTAACTTTAATTTTTGGCTTTTTGTTTGGAGCCATTCTGCAAAGTGCCAGGCTGAATAAATACAATACGATCAGCGGAATGGCACGCCTCGAAGATTACACCGTTGCTAAGGCCATTCTGGTGGCTGTTGGTGTCGGCGCTATTTTGCTGAACCTCGAAATCGGAATGGGCTTTGCTTCATACCATGTGAAACCCCTGATTTTAGTTGGTGTCAGTTTAGGCGGTTTAATTTTTGGCGTCGGGATGGCTATACTAGGATACTGTCCCGGAACAATGGCTGTTTCGCTGGGTGAAGGTTCAGTGGATGCATTGGTCGGAATTATTGGCGGTATTTTCGGTGGCATCGTCTACACGCTTGTTCAGCCTGCTGTTCAGGGAATGATGGGGCCTGATCTTGGCAAAATTTCGCTGCAAAGTTTGGCGGGTAACGGATCTCTTTTTTATATCCTGCTTTTCATATTTGGTTTCGCGCTTGTTTCCGTAGCTTTTATTCTGAATATAATGGAACAAAAGAAAAGCTATATCTGGCTGTACGCTGGTATTCTGCTGGCCGTTTTGGATAGTATTGTTTTCATGACCGATGTTTTCAATCGTCCAATAGGAGCTTCAACATCTTATCCGTATGTAGGCGATTTAGTTTGCAACTTAACACAGAATGACTATTTTGCTTCCATCCAAAAACCAGGTAACTGGGAATTTATTTTTCTTGCAGGGGCGTTTTTATCAGGCATAGTGGTTTCTGTACTTCGGAAGGATTTCAAAATTCGGTTTATTTATTCCGGATGGTCAAAAACAGAAGGTAATTCATCGGTTAAACGAATTGTGTGGGCGTTCATTGGTGGTTTCATTCTTCTGTTTGGTGCACGAATGGCTGGAGGTTGTACCAGTGGGCATGTGATTTCGGGAGGAATGCAGGTTGCAGTCAGCAGTTTGGTGTTTGGTGCATTTGTGTTTGCCGGTCTGTTGTTAACCGGAAAGTACTTTTACCGAAAAGGGTAAAGCAGCATGTTTCCATGCAGCATCATTGGAAAATAAAGTACTCCGGAAATAAAATGATCCAATTTGAACACGGCCATCACCAAAGGAATTAAACCTTTAGTGATGGCCGTTGGTTTTAATTGCGCGTTCAGACTTATTTTCATCAGGCATTGATTACAGGATAGTAAAGGATACAAAACTCATCAGCATTGACTTATTTTACATTGAAATTCAGAAACTATCTAAAGATTAAATACAATGAGCAAATCATCCATTTTTACAAATTTTCCGGACAAAAAAACTTTGCTTGAAACAGCGAAAAGCAAAGGAGAACAAAAGGTGCTGCTGGTAAACGGCCATTTTCATACTCCATTTTCGTTTAGTGCATTTACAGAAATCGAGCAGGTATTTAAGATGGCCGACGCCGAAGGGGTTCAGGTGCTCGGAATTAATGATTTTTATACCACCGACGGATATTCAGAATTTACAACGTTGGCTCAGAAATATAAAACCTTTCCGCTTTACAACATCGAATTTATGGCCTTGCAACGTGATTTGCAGGAACAGGGAATTCGTGTAAATGATCCGGCGAATCCGGGCCGTACTTACCTGAGCGGAAAAGGTTTGAGCAATCCGTTCAAAATGGGAAAGGCTGAATTGGCTTTGTTAAAACAGGTTCAGCACGAAAGCAATGTGCAAACCGCCGAAATGGTTGAAAAACTGAATGCTTTGCTGGTTGAAATCAATGCCGGATTCAGTTTCGGTTTTGATGAGCTGAAAGCAAAATATGCCAAAAATATGTTGCGTGAACGTCACATTGCCAAAGCATTGCGTATTGCCATCGACGAAAAATTCAGCACTCCGGAAGAAAAGAAAGCTTTTTATTTACAGGTTTTTTCAGGAAAAGAGCTAAAATCGAAATTGACTGATGTGACAGGTATTGAAAATGAAATTCGCGGTAATTTGCTGAAAACCGGTGGTCGCGCTTTTGTTCCTGAAGATCCGAAAGCATTCTTAAGTCTGGAACAGGTGATAGAAGTGATTATCAGTGCCGGTGGTATTCCATGTTATCCGGTGTTGCTCGACGATGCCAAAGGTAATTTTACCGATTACGAAGGCAATATGGTAAATCTTTATGAAACACTCAAAAGCAAAGGTATTTATAGTTTGGAGCTGATTCCGGGCCGGAATACTTTCGCTGTTTTGAAAAATTTCGTGACGTTCTTCCGTTCAAAAAATTTCATAATCACATTCGGAACCGAACACAACACACCGCAACTCGATCCCGTAAAAGTTTCGTGCAGTGGTGGCGTTGATCTGGATGAAGATCTGGAACAAATCGGTTTTGAAGGTGCATGTATTATTGCTGCACATCAATACCTGATTGCCAAAGGAGAACAAGGTTATCTGAATGCTGAGGGTGACGCCAAAACAAAAGAATACAATTCGTTTGTCGAATTAGGCAAGGCAGTGATTTCAAATTTTATTACTGAAAAATAATATTGACGTGTACAGACGTACATCTGTTATATTGTAGAGACGCACGGCCGTGCGTCTTTACGAAAAATGAAAATCAAAAACACAACATACGATGAAACCAGAAATACAACAGTTAATCGAAATATCGCAGTTCTACGGAAAGCAAAAAGATTTTGTAATCGCCGGAGGTGGCAACACTTCGTACAAAGACGAAAACCATATTTACATCAAAGCCAGCGGACACAGTCTGGCAACCATTGGCGACGATGGGTTTGCTCAACTCGACCGCAAAGCCTTACAGCTTATCGGAGGGAAAACATATTCCGAAGATGTGATGGAACGCGAAAATCAAATCAAAAATGATTTACTGAATGCCCGTGTTCATCCGGAAAAAGGACAACGTCCATCGGTAGAAACTTCGTTGCACAACCTGATTGCATTCCGCTTTGTGGTGCATACACACAGCACCAAAGTAAATGGATTGATGTGTGGTAAAGACGCTGAAGAACGCACTGCCGAATTGTTCGGAGATGAAGTGGTGTTTGTACCTTATGTCGATCCGGGTTATATTCTGTTTAAAGAAGTTGAAGCGCGGATCAATGCTTATCGCAGTCGGGTAGGAGTTGAGCCTAAAATAATTTTGCTGCAGAACCACGGTATTTTTGTGGCTGCCGACACTACTGCCGAAATAGATGAACTTTATATCAAAGTGATCGCTAAACTGGATGTTGCCATAGGTGGAATTCAGGAGCTGGTGAGCCTTCCTGTTGACGAGGCAGCGGTTAAAATTGTACCTGCCATTCGTATGATGCTATCCGGAAGCGGCCTGAAAACACTGAAAGTGGTCAACAATTCATACTACGATAGATTCCTTTCTTCCGAAGCCGAATATCAGAAAATGGCTTTGCCTTTTATTCCTGATGGAATTGTTTATTGCAATTCATCGTTCATTTATGCTGAATATACCGGCGATGTGGAGGCTTTGCTGAATGATATTTCCGGAAAAATTAAAACATACATTGCTACACAGCCAAAAACACCGAAGATCATTTGCATCAGGGGAATCGGTTGTATTCTTGTCAGCGACAACGCGCAGGGCCTTGCAACTCTCGAAGATGTGATGATGGATACTTGTCTGGTGAGTCTGTATTCCGAAAAGTTTGGCGGACAAAGCCCGATGACTCCGGAACAGGTTGAGTTTATTGATACCTGGGAGGTTGAACAATATCGCAGCGCCCTTGCGTTGGGAGCAACCGGCGGACGGGTTGACCGCAAAATTGCGATTGTTACCGGAGGTGCTCAGGGTTTTGGAGCCGGAATTGTTGAGAACCTGATGGCCAATGGCGCCAATGTAGTGATCGCCGACCTGAACGAAGAAAAAGGAAAAGAATTTGCTGGGTTACTAAATAATGGCAAAGGCAAAAATAAAGCATACTTTGTGAAAGCTGATGTATCAAATGCAGAGTCGGTTCAAAGTCTGGTGTTTCAAACTGTTTGTGAATTTGGAGGACTGGATATTTTTATCAGTAATGCTGGTATTTTACGTGCAGGCGGTTTGGATGAAATGACACCTGAAACCTTCGAGCTAATGACCAAAGTGAACTATTCGGCTTATTTTATTTGTGCAAAATATGCTTCAGCAGTAATGAAACTTCAGAACAAATATAAACCGGATCATTTTGCGGATATCATCCAGATCAATTCAAAATCAGGATTGAAAGGCAGCAATAAAAATTTTGCATACGCCGGTGGTAAATTTGGTGGTATCGGACTTACACAGTCGTTTGCAATGGAACTAATGCCAGCTAAAATCAAGGTGAATTCAATTTGCCCGGGTAACTTTTACGACGGTCCGCTTTGGGCAGATCCGGAGAAAGGATTGTTTGTGCAGTATTTGAATGCAGGGAAAGTGCCGGGAGCTAAAACCATTGAAGATGTGAAACGTTTTTATGTAGCGCAGGTTCCGGCCGGCCGTGGTTGCACTCCGCTTGACGTGATGCGTGCCGTTTACTATATCATTGAACAGGAATACGAAACCGGACAGGCAGTGCCCGTTACCGGTGGTCAAAATATGTTGAATTAAAAATTACCGCGTAGCGGTTAAATTGTTGTAGAAAAATAGTGAATTTAAAATTGGCGCATTCTGGATTAATGATTGAAAATGAATGATCTATGCGCCAAATGAGATTGTCTCATTTGAAAGAAAGATTTTAACCGCTACGCGGTAAGAATGAGATTTATTTTTTTTTGCTACAATACTTTAATCGCTGCGCGATAATGATTGAAAATAAAATAGAGGAAAAAACAAGAAAATATGAAAACAAAAGCAGTTCGTTTATACGGAAAAGAAGATTTAAGACTGGAAGAGTTTGAACTTCCGGCAATCAAAGACGATGAAATTTTAGCAAAAGTTATTTCCGACAGCATTTGCATGTCATCATACAAGGCAGCGAAACAGGCTACCGACCACAAACGAGTACCTAATGATGTGGCTGAAAACCCCATCATAATTGGTCACGAGTTCAGTGGTGAATTGGTTGAAATTGGTGCCAGCTGGAAACACAAATTTAAAGCCGGACAAAAGTTCTCGATTCAACCAGCCATTTATTATGAAGAAGGTCCTGTTGGTGTATTGAGCGCTCCGGGTTATTCGTACCACTTTATCGGTGGCGATGCAACTTATGTAATCATCCCGAAAGACGTTTTGGTTCAGGATTGTTTATTGGCCTACGATGGCCCCGGTTTTTATCCGGCATCACTGGCTGAACCGCTTTCGTGTGTGATTGGCGCTATGCATGCCAATTACCATACTACTCCGGGTTCGTACATCCATAATATGGAAATTGTTGCCGATGGTAAAATGGCCATTCTTGCTGGAGTTGGCCCGATGGGTCTGGCAGCCATCAACTATGTGATTCACCGTGCCGACCGCAAACCAAAATTGTGTGTGGTGACCGATATTGATCAAACGAGACTTGATCGCGCTGCATCGATTTATACCGTTGCTGAAGCCGCCAAAAGAGGAATTGAATTAATTTACCTGAATACAAAAATTGAAAATCCGGTAGAGGAACTTCGCCGTTTATCTGGCGATACAGGTTATGACGATGTATTTGTTTTTGCACCGGTAGCTCCTGTAATCGAACAGGGTGATGCGATTCTTGCGTTCGACGGATGCCTGAATTTTTTCGCTGGACCATCCGATCCGAAGCTGAGTGCCAAATTGAATTTCTACAATGTGCATTATGCCTACACACACATTGTTGGAACTTCAGGAGGAAACACTGATGACATGAAAGAAGCCCTTGACGTGATGACTAAAGGCCTTGATCCGGCCGGACTTGTGACTCACATTGGCGGATTAAATGCCGTGATTGAAACAACACTACATCTTCCGCAAATACCAGGTGGTAAAAAACTGATTTATACCCATCTTGAAATGCCATTGACTGCCATTTCTGATTTTCAGGAAAAGGGAAAGACGGATCCTCTGTTTGCAAAACTGGGCGAAATATGCGACCGTCATCAGGGGCTGTGGTCAGTTGAGGCTGAAGCGTATTTACTGGCCAATTAGATTAGTTTCAGGCTCAAGGTTCCTGATTATTCTGGGAAAATAATGGGAGGATTGGTGCGGATAAGGTTGATGTTTTTAGATGAAGTCGTCCCGGATAATTCATCCGGAAATCAAACATTTTGGCTATTGAATGGTTGAACTTTGTGACCATTCAATAGCCAAAATACAGGAAGACTGGATATCAAAACTGTGTTTTTGGAATTCGTATTCATCTCAAAACATCGCCTGTTTACTTGCTTTTCAGACCAGATTTTGTTATATTGCATTATTGCACCGAAAGCTTAACGAATAAGTGCCGGATTGCAGTATTAGTCATAAACAATTAAAAATTAATATTATGAATTCAGGAAAATTAGTATTGGGACTACTGGCAGGCCTTGCCGCCGGTGCCACGTTGGGAATCTTATTTGCTCCAGAAAAAGGTTCGAAAACAAGAAAGAAAATTGCCAGAGTTGGTGAAGACTATGTTGATGAGGCCAAGGATAAACTGAATGATCTGCTTGAAGATTTATCGACGAAGATGGATGGTGTCAAGAAAAAGGCAAAAGACATGGTTAAGGAAACCAAAGCTACGGTAGAAGAGACAAAAGCATCAACCAATTAAACCGAATTTGGATTTGAATGGATTAATTCCCTTATTTCACTAAAATTTGAAGATGGACGAACAATCAGGTTTAATTGAGTCTCTTATTGAGAAAGGTGAACAATACGGCAAGACAACGCTTGAACTGCTGAAACTAAAAACGCTCGACAAATCCGCCGATGTAGTTTCCAATCTGGTTTCGTGGATGATTGTATTTGTTTTTGCCGTATTGTTTTTTCTGATCCTGAACATCGGTCTGGCCTTGTGGATAGGAGAACTATTGGGCAAATCCTATTATGGTTTTTTTGTCGTTTCGAGCTTTTACGCGTTTCTTGCGATCGTATTCGCCATTTTCAGGAAACAATTAATTAAAAAACCTGTCAATAATTCAATTATCACACAAGTACTTGAATAATTATTATGGCAAAACAAACTGCAGTCGATTCGCTCAAAGAATCCATCCGTTTGCTCGAAATTAGACAGGTTGAAGAAGGGCTGATTCTGAAAGAACAGTTCAAAATCTCTTACGAGAGCTTAAAGCTGGTTAATCTGATTAAAAATTCGTTCAAAGAAATTACAAGTTCCATCGAAGTAAAAAGCAGTTTTTTCGAAACAATTGTTTCTTTACTTACCGGCTATCTGTCAAAGAAAATCATGGTCAGCCCAAATAGCAATATTTTCAAGAAGATACTTGGGACTATACTTCAATTTGGGGTAAGCTCGGTAGTCGCTAAAAATGCTGATCTGATCATGACTGTGATCTCTGATCTGATCGATCGGTTTCTCCATCCGGAAGAAGATGATGAAGAAGAAGAAATTGCTGAACCCGAAGTGCGATAAAAGGACTTTGAGTTCATCTGATCAATGAATCAGAAAACAGGAGGATATAAACCGAAAGGTATTTTAGTCCTAAATTGCTCACGTGAACTCATCCGTGGGCATTTTTTTTGTTTAACTTCGGGTAGTGACCGATATTCATAGTTATAGAGCAAGACTCTGGAAATGTTCCTTATTGAATGAAGGGCTACAACATAAATCGCCAGTGGTGATTTCTGAAATAAACTATTCGAATTTCAGATCCTCCTTAATGGTAAAACACGGCTCGCTTGTTTTAATATTGAACAATTGTTACTTTGGCAGTAGTTCAAATTCGACTTTTTGATACTATCATTGAATTTTCATTATGAAACGAGCCGGGCTATTTTTTCTGATCTACACGTTGTTGTCCTCTTTGATTCTGAATGCTCAGACAATCGATAAAAAACCGCTTACAATCAACGATTTTGCGGCATGGAAAGTAGTTAATAATCCGATTGTTTCGAATGATGGCAAGTTGGCTGCCTTTGAAATTAATCCGCAAAAAGGTAATGGAAATCTGCTGGTTAAAACAATCGATTCGAAAAAGGAAGATACCCTCTCCAGAGGGTATGCTGCCAGTTTTTCTCCTGAATCTGACTTCATTGTATATAAAATCAAACAACCTGAAGACTCTATTCGAAGTGCAAAAAAGAAAAAGCTGAAAAAAGAACAAATGCCCAAAGACAGTCTTGGCATTCTGGTTTTCAAGCATCACAAAGTTTATAAATTTCCAAATCTGAAACAATTTACCATTTCGAAAGAAAATGCACGTTGGGTGGCTTTTCTGACCGATATGAAAAAAAAAGATCCAAGTGCAGGTGTAAATGCTGAAAATAAAGTTGATCAATCAAAAGCTAAAAAAGAAACTGAGCCGTCAACTGATACGAAAAGTCAGTTGGTGCTTTTTCATGTAGCTTCCGGCGATACGGTTTGTTTTCAGAATGTGACCGAATATTATTATGCGCCACAGGGTCACAGCATTACATTCATTCGTCAAACCAAAGATTCGCTCGATCATACAGAAGTCGTAGTTTTCGATACTGACAAACGTAAGACTGATATCATTTTTAAACAAGCCGGAACCTCTAAAAATATCACTTCAGATAAAGAGGGAGGGCGGTTTGGTTTTTTGTTTTCGGCAGACACCATCTACGAAAAAGTGTATAGTTTGTATTACGGATCATTGACCACGGGCGAACCACAGGCCGTTGTCATTCCTGATGGACAAGGTATGCCGCTGGGCTGGTCTCCTTCCGAATTTGCCGATCTGTCATTTTCAGAAAATGGACAGTACTTGTACCTTGGCACTAATCGTAAGCCACAGGCCGAACTCAAAGACACACTTCTTGATGAGGAAAAACCGGTGCTGGACATCTGGAACTGGAAAGACAAAGAGTTGCAGCCTGAACAAAAAGTTAATCTGGAAAAGGAAAGGAAGCGAACTTATCTCTCGGTTTATTTGATTGATAAGGCCAGATTTATTCAGTTAGGCGATCCTGTTGTCAGGGAGGTGCAAACCATTCAGAAAGGAAATGGTCATGTGGCTCTGGGGATCGACGATTCATCCTATAAACGTGAATCATCGTGGACGGGAAAATCTGCTGCAGACTATTATTTGATCGATATTGAAACTGGGATCAAGCGAGCCATTGTTCAGGATAAATCGCTGGTTTCCTTATCCCCTGGTGGTAATTTTATTGTTTGGTATGATCCGGCTGATAGCAGTTATTATTCGCGTTCAACCAATGTGGGTTCGAATGACATCATCAAACTTACTTCCGAAATTCCGGTTTCATTTTGTGACGAAATTTGGGACATGCCCGAGGATTCCAAACCATACGGAATAGCTGGCTGGTCGGAAAATGACAAGTACATGTTTTTGTATGACCGGTACGACATGTGGAGGGTTGATATGGAGGGGGCCAAAGTTCCGGTGAACGCTACCCGTAACTACGGAAGGAAAAATTTCCTTCCGTTGCGTTACTGTAAGCTCAATCCGGAAGAAGAGTTTATCGACACTGGTAAACCAATAATTGTCAGTGCTTTTGACGAACGTAGCAAATCAGATGGCTACTTTAGTGCCGATATACGCAATTACTCCGATCCTCGTTTGTTGCTGATGGAAGATTGCCAGTTTAATAAGCTCAGTAAGGCAAAAAATGCTGAAGTACTGATATGGACGCGCGAAAACGTAAGTGAAACTCCGGATGTCTGGTCGGGCAATCTGGCTTTTGATCATCGGCACCAACTTTCGATGGCCAATCCGCAGCAAAAAATGTTTGTATGGCCGGGTGTTCGTCTGGTGCACTGGGATTCATTTTCAGGAAAAAAACTCGAAGGCTTGCTTTATTTTCCTGAAACGATTGATCCTGATCGTAAGTATCCCATGATCGTTTATTTTTATGAACGCAGTGCCGATAATATGAATGCCTATATTTCACCCTCGCCATCCCGTTCAACAGTAAACCGGACTTATTATGCCAGCAACGACTACATCATTTTTGTTCCTGATATTACTTATGAAGATGGTTACCCCGGGCAGTCGGCATTCGATGCTGTCGTTAGTGGAACCCAGATTGTAAGCAGTATGTTCCCGTTTATTGATCGGAATAAAATCGGAATTCAGGGCCAAAGTTGGGGCGGTTATCAAACTGCGTGGCTGATTACCCAAACCGATATGTTTGCGGCGGCCATGGCGGGTGCACCGGTTAGCAATATGACAAGTGCCTATGGTGGAATCCGTTGGGAATCAGGCATGTCACGTATGTTTCAGTACGAAAAATCGCAAAGCAGAATTGGTGGTACTTTGTGGGATAAACCATTACAATACATCGAAAATTCACCTCTGTTTTATGTGCCAAAAATCAAAACTCCGCTACTTATCATGCACAACGACAATGACGGAGCAGTGCCATGGTATCAGGGGATTGAACTTTTTACAGCCATGCGTCGCTTAAATAAACCAGCATGGATGCTAACTTACAACAACGAAGAGCACAACCTGAAAGCCGAAAGCTGGGCCAACCGAATGGATCTGACCATTCGTATGAAGCAGTTTTTCGATCATTACCTGAAAGGCGAACCGATGCCTCCGTGGATGCGATATGGGATTCCTGCCATTAAGAAAGGGAAAGAATTGGGATACTAGAGAGTTTCCGGATTTTGGCTTCAACAGGTTGTACCAACGGCTCTCAACATCATTCCCAATTGCGCGTAGCTTCCTACAATTGCATCGGCTTCCTTCTGGCTTTGAGGATCAGCTCCGGGACCCTGAAAGGCCACGCAACTCATTTCAGCAGCATGTGCTGCCCTGATTCCGTTAGCCGAGTCTTCAATAACCAGGGAGTGCTCTGGTTTAACTCCTAACTTCCGTGCTGCCAATAAAAAAACATCCGGTTCAGGTTTGCTTTTCCCTGCTTCCTGAGTACTTACTACGATTTGAAAATAATCGCGCAGTCCTGTCTTTTTAAGAATTAGATCGATGATTTCAGGACAAGAGGAAGAAGCAACAGCCAATGGATAGTTTTTTGCCTGCAGATTTTCAAGAAGATCTATAAGTCCGGGCATGATAGGAATTTCATCCAATTCAGCAAAATATCGAAGGCTCTCCATTCTGTTTTGTTCTATCAGTTCTTCACCCGGGACAATAAGCATATGGCGTTCAGCAATTATTCTCCACATGATTTCTGATGAAATTCCCATATATTGTCGGTGCTCTTCATCTGAAATCGCAATCTGACGCAGGCTGAATTGACGTTTTTCTATCTCTGTATTGAATGGCTCGGTATCGACCAAAGTTCCATCCATGTCAAAAATAATGGCTTTAATCATGGTTTCTCCGCCTTTTGAACGGACCAAAAAGATGATCCATTTTCAATATAGATAATTGGAATATCTTCAATAAAGGTTTTCATCCATTTGGCACAATATTTCATTCCAGCTTCTTCCGAAGCAATATGGCCGGTAAAAATAGCCGCTTTTTTCATCCCCATCATGGAAGCATCCAGAACGTATTCATAGGTTTCCCATTCCGAAGCTTCACCGGCTACAAGAAGTTCAGTAGATTCATTTGTAAGCAAATTGATATGTGTTTATGCGCCTGGCGCTCCAACAGCCAGTGCAACCTTAGTGAATCGCATCAAAGGATCGCCCACGATGCGCAACTCGCTTCCCTTTAATGTCTCCTGAAGTTTTTGGGCAAATTCGCCTACCGTTTGTTCACCAAATCTGAAGAACAGCATGGAGCTGTCTGTTTGATTGACTTTCCATCCCAGTTTATCAATCATTCCCGTATAAATTCCATCTGGAACAGTACGATGCCAGTGGTCATGAAACCTGAATATAATGAGCTTGTTTTTTTTTATGTATTCACTTTTTTTCTGATAAACAGGATTGTCTTCCAGTTGATCTGTTTGATCCAGGTGATTGTAAAAAGTGGGCTCGTGAACGATGAGCAGATTGCACTTTTGTGCAACGGCTTTCCGCAGAGTTTCCATATCCGCAAACATGCATACCACAATACCTGTAACCAGATCATCGGGATTGCCGGTTTTAAATGTATCCACCGTTTTCTGACTCCACTGACAGGTCAGGTGCGTCTTTATCTGACTAATGATTTGACGGGCCGTTTGCTTTTTAACCGCAGTTTCTTGTGCAGACAGTTTGTTTGATCCGGCTGCAAAAAGAAGGAAGAGGCATGCTACCAGTATTTTCATAAATCGTTTTTAATGTTTGTTCGCTCAGAAATAAACTTCATCAGAGTCTTTATTCTTCTCTGAAAACAGAATGTTTATGATTCAAATGTATGAAAATGAATTTAACCGGATTTAAATTTCAGTCATTAATCCGCTTATTATTCATTTTATCGGGCGTAATTTCTTGAAAATTTGACAATTTCGAATCAAATTTCAGGTATAGATTTTTACCTTTGTTACAATTCTTAAGCCCAACCCTAAGCTACTATGAAAAATTACAAATTCAATGTCATTCTCATTTTAAGTGTTTTAATCTTTGTTTCATGCCAGACCAAAGAACCGGAATGGACAGAACTCTTTAACGGAAAAGATTTAGACGGCTGGACAGCCAACGAAAATCCCGGGTCATTTCAAGTTGTAGATGGCTTATTAGTTACTAATGGTCCAATTAGTCATTTGTTCTATACCGGCGATTTTAAAAAGGGTGTTTTCCGTAACTTCGAAATGAAGGTGATGGTGAAAACAGAACCAGGCAGCAACTCCGGAATTATTTTTCATACCCAGGAACAGGAATACGGCCCTCTTTTACGTGGCTACGAAGTTCAGATTAATAACTCATACGAACGTTCGGGTGAGTTTCATGAGTTGAAAAAAACTGGTAGTCTCTACGCAATCCGCAATATTTATTACAATACGGTGAAAGATAATGAGTGGTTTGAATTGTCTTTTAAAGTCGTTGAAAACCGTTGTCAAGTGTTTGTGAATGGGACAAAAGTTGTTGATTACATCCAACCAGACGAACCATATCGCCCTAAAAATGATGTTTTGAAAGTGTTTAGCGCCGGACGCATTGCGTTGCAATGTCACGACGAAGAAAGCAAAGTGTATTTCAAAAGTATTCAGATTAAACCACTTCCTAAAGCTGAAAAATTTGAAATGCTGGTGTCAAAGGAATGGGACGACAAAGTGACCAAAATGATGTTCGAAAATTTTCCGCTGATCGATTTCCACGTTCACTTAAAAGGTGGATTAACCATTGATCAGGCATGTGAAAATTCGATGAAGCTGGGAATCAATTATGGTATTGCTCCCAATTGTGGTTTGAAATTTCCGGTGACCGACGATCAATCTCTTAATGCATATATGGATACTGTTCGGTCGAAACCAATCTTCAGGGGAATGCAGGCAGAAGGTCGTGAGTGGGTCACTTTATTTTCGCCTGAAGCCATTGCCAAATTCGATTATGTATTTACTGATGGAATGACCTGGACCGATCACAAAGGCCGGAGAATGCGACTTTGGATTCCTGAAGAATCGTTTGTTGACGATGAACAGCAGTTTATGGAAGAACTGGTCAGTAAGATTGAAAATGTGGTATCCAAAGAACCCATAGACATTCATGTGAACCCAACTTATCTTCCGGCCGTGATTGCTGACAAGTACGACGAACTTTGGACTGATGCCCGCATTGATCGTTTTGTAAAGGTTTTGGCCGAAAATCAGGTGGCGCTGGAAATCAATTCACGGTTTAAACTTCCGTCAGAAAAAATTCTCCGGAAAGCCAAAGAGGCTGGCGTGAAATTTACCTTTGGAACCAACAACACCGGGCCAGATCTTGGCACACTCGATTATTCGCTGGAGATGAAAGAAAAACTGGGATTAACCTACAAAGACATGTTCATGCCCAAAAAACAAAATGAAAAACCGGTTCTGGTAAAAGGACTTCCAGCTAAAATTACAGGATAAACAATCATGACTTCCTGGTGCATCGTACGGTCAGGATATGTCCTGACCGTCTAAATCCCTACCATAGATTAATCCCAATGGAAAGAACTTTATTTGAACGCTTGAAGCGAATTCAGTCTTTGTCTGAAATTGGACTGGAATACAGCAGCATCAATTACGACAAGGAACGGTATAACGAAATTCAGGAGATCTGTATGGAAATGCTTGAGCAGCTCACTGATGTTCCGATAGCTAAAATTCAGGCTGTTATTCAGGAGAAGAATGGTTATAAAACTCCCAAAGTGGATGTGCGTGCTGTAGTTTTTAATCCCAAAGATCAGATTTTAATGGTTCAGGAAAAGGTGGACGGTTGCTGGTCGTTGCCGGGTGGTTGGGCTGATGTTGGTTATACTCCCCGTCAGATAGCTGAAAAAGAATGCTTCGAGGAAGCTGGCCTGACGGTTAAAGCCGGGAGATTGCTTGCTGTGATGGATAAAACTGCCCAGCGAATGCCTCCTGAATTTGAATACGTGTACAAATTTTTTATTCGTTGTGAACCTATTTCTGACAGGATAGCAATTGGCGATGAAACTACTGATGTTTGCTGGTTTAACGAAAATGAATTGCCGGAACTGTCGAAGCCCCGGAACCTGAAATCGCAGATTCAGCTGATGTTTGAATATTTCAGAGACGAAAAAAAGGAAGTCTTTCTGGACTAGTTTTTAGTTGGAATTTTCTTTTCATTTTGTAGATTTGCAGACCAGACCAGACCAGTATAATTAAATCTATTATTTATGAAACACAATCTTTATTTGATCTTGTTCCTTGTGTGCCCTTTTCTTGGTGCTTCACAAACCAGATTTCAATTCCAAAACACCAGTTTATCTACCCAGGAGCGCGTTGAAAGCTTGCTTTCAGAAATGACTCTTCAGGAAAAAATGGATCAGATGCTTTATACTTCGCCGGCTATTGAACGGTTGGATATTCCGGAGTATAACTGGTGGAATGAATGTTTGCACGGTGTTGCACGTGCCGGATATGCAACTGTTTTCCCTCAATCGATTTCGATTGCAGCCTCGTGGGATACTGAATTAATCAATCAGGTTGCAACAGCAATCTCGGATGAAGCCCGGGCGAAACACCATGAATTTGTCCGCAGAGGGATGAGAGGTATTTATCAGGGTTTGACTTTTTGGTCGCCCAATATTAATATTTTCCGTGATCCAAGATGGGGCCGGGGCCACGAAACGTATGGTGAAGATCCATACCTGACCGGACAAATGGGACTTCAGTTTGTTAAAGGACTTCAGGGAGACGATCCCAATTATTTGAAAGTGGTTGCCACTGCCAAACATTTTGCAGTTCATTCAGGTCCGGAACCATTACGCCATGTATTTGATGCAAATGTCAGCGAACGCGATTTGCGCGAAACTTATTTACCTGCTTTCCGCACCTTGGTTGTCGACGGCGGAGTATATTCCATTATGGGTGCCTATAACCGGTTGCATGGTCAGGCTTGTTGCGCAAGTACCGAATTGGATGGCATATTGAGAAATGAATGGGGTTTTAAAGGTTATGTGGTTAGCGACTGCGGGGCAATTGCTGATATCTGGCAATACCATAAAATAGCTAAAGATAAGGCTGAGGCGGCTGCCCTGGCCGTTAAGCGCGGAACTGATCTCGAATGTGGCGATACCTATAATGCACTTCCGGAGGCCGTGAAGCGCGGATTAATTACTGAAAAAGAGATTGATGTTTCGGTTGGCCGCCTGATGACCGCACGCTTTAAACTGGGCATGTTTGATCCTGACTCAATAGTCCCTTATGCTCAGATTCCTTTCTCTGTGAATGACAATCCGGCGCATGATTATCTTGCACGCGTAGCCGCTCAAAAAAGCATAGTTTTACTGAAAAATGCCAATCAAACACTACCGCTGAAGAAAAACCTTTCCAGAATTGCGGTTATTGGCCCGAATGCTGATGAAATAGAATCTTTGTGGGGAAACTACAACGGAATTCCTTCTCATCCGGTAACTGTGCTGCAAGGTATCAGAAACAAAGTGGTTCCTCAAACCGAAGTGGTTTATGCTCAGGGTAGCGAATTGGCTGATGGTATCTCGAAGCTGGTTCCGATTCCATCTATTTACCTGGAAACCGAAGACGGTAAACAGGGCGCATTCGGTGAATATTTCGCCAACAATAAACTCGAAGGTGAACCGCTCTTTACCCGGGTAGATGACAATATTGATTTTTACTGGGAAGCAGGTTCTCCTGATCCGCGAATGCCGGTCGATAATTTCGGAATACGCTGGACAACCTACCTGAACGTACCGCAAACCGGCGAATACGAAATAGGCATCTGGAGTATGCCTTCATTCAAAATTTATTGCGAAGGTCTGGAAATTCTTGCCGGTAATAATGAACATCATGCGTTTCATAGTTCAAAAAAACTCACACTTGAAGCGGGCAAACAATATAAGCTGGTATTTGATTACCGTAACTATCATGGCGATGGTGATGCCCGTTTGTTGTGGGCAACACCGCATCCGGATATGTTGGCCGAGGCTGTTGAGGCTGCAAAACAAGCAGATGCAGTTGTTCTTGTTTTGGGCTTGAACCAACGCCTGGAAGGGGAGGAAATGTCTATACAAGTGGATGGGTTTAAAGGTGGCGATCGCACACACCTGAACCTGCCAAAAGCACAGCGCGATCTGATGGAGGCAATTAAAGCCACAGGAAAGCCGGTTGTTCTGGTTCTGCTAAACGGAAGTGCACTTTCGATCAATTATGCGGCTGAGAACCTGGACGCAATTCTGACCGCAGGTTACCCGGGGCAGGAAGGTGGAAATGCTGTTGCTGATGTCCTGTTTGGAGATTACAACCCGGCCGGCCGACTGCCAGTTACTTACTATAAATCGATTGAGCAGTTACCGGCTTTCGAAAACTACGACATGGAAGGCCGAACCTACCGTTATTTCCGAAAAGATCCACTTTACCCTTTCGGATTTGGTCTGAGTTATACACGTTTCACTTATGCCGATTTGAGTATTCCGGCAGAAGCCAAAGTGGGCGATAATATTAAAGTTTCAGTGAAAGTG
Source organism: Prolixibacteraceae bacterium (assembly GCA_035648135.1). Classification (GTDB taxonomy): domain Bacteria; phylum Bacteroidota; class Bacteroidia; order Bacteroidales; family Prolixibacteraceae; genus Aquipluma. The sequence goes on along the minus strand of DASRMB010000011.1, from coordinate 213,812 downwards.
ACAAATGCCGGTGATCGTGCCGGTGACGAAGTGGTGCAGTTGTATCTTACTGATGAAGTGGCATCCACACCCCGACCAATCCGCCAATTGGAAGGATTCAAACGGATTTCACTGAAAAAAGGAGAATCGAAGGTTGTTGAATTCACTCTTGAAACCCGACAGTTATCGATGATCAATGATAAAGATAAACTGGTTGTTGAGCCTGGTTACTTTACCATTTCGGTGGGCGGAGAACAACCCGGATTTACCGGCGCTTCCAATGCAGAAACAACTGAAACGCTTACTGACAGAATAAATATTAAAGGAAAAGTACTTGAACTGAAATAGTTGGTTTAGGAATTATTGATGTGTTGTCCTCTTCGGAATTTATTTTCCGGAGGGGATTTTTTGTTAGTAAATGATAGAAAAGGCAATCATGAAAGTGATGATAAAAACCAATATTAAGGCTACGATAAAAATATAGTCAGCCAGACTCTCATAACGACTATTTAAGCTTTCTCTGGAAGTCCTGATAGACAAAAATGAGAAAATACAACTTGCAACCAGCAGAATACAGGCAATTCCGGTTAGTTCATCAATCTTCGAGACTTCACTCAATTTTGATATTTTGAGCGAGGTCAAAACAATAAGACAAAAGCCAAGTAAGTTGGATGATGTATTGAGAATGTGCTGGGATTTCGTATTGGTCATATTTCCTGAATTTTACAGATCAATTCAACAACAGTTGATTCACCAAAATTAGGATTCCAAATTCAATTTGAATGTTATAAGTAATGAAAATTTGTTAAAACTACTTTCAACTCCAAATTCAATCTATACATTTCTGTTTTTTATCCAAAGTTGAAACTTTCTGATCCATACAATAATAATGGCGAGGATAATTCGTGGGAATACCAGAATGACAACCGGATAGCCCATGGCTACAAACAAAAGAGTATCTTCAAGTTGTGAGTGCGAAATGGCAATGTGGTGGTTCAGTAGGTCGGCGTCTTCGCGGCTCAGTTTTCCTTCTTTCGTTTCGTTGATCATAATGGCCCCGCCATACCCTAAACCCAGGGTATTCGCAACAATCCAAAGGAATCCGGTACTTGATGGTAATCCCAAAATACGAAGTAAAGGAACAAATGGCATCAGAATCCATCTAATCAGACCAAATTCATTCAGGATTCGTTGAAGTATAAGCAATAAATTAACCAGAACCATAATTTTTAAAGACGTGACAGCCATGTCTTTCGACCAACCAAGAAATGCGGGTACAAAATTATTCATTGTCTGAGTATGAATTTGTGCAGTTACTGTATCATCCGCCGGAAGGACCAAATTCAATCCCCATGCAGCAATAAAACTGGCTGACAGCCTGATTAAAATCATTCGCCACGGCTTTGAACCGGTTCGTTTCTGTATGGCAGTTTCAACAATCAAAGCATGTGATATCAGGCACATTACAGCCAGAATAGTACCTTCACGATGACCAATTCCAAGGGTTGTCATTACGGCAATCACTGAATAAATATTGGTAAAGAAACTGGTGATCAAAACGATGGAAGCCTGCCCGGATAAACCAATCAGTTTAAAGAATGGAGCAACCCACCCGGCTATTACATTCAGTATTCCGAAGAAATCGAGCAGAAAAACAGCAAACGAAACCGGAATAGTCAGTTTCAGTAACCAGAAAGCGGTTTTCGTTCCCTGGGGGATGGAGGTCTTAACACAGTGTATTAGTCGTTTCCTTATGCCCGGATTTTTGTGATTCATTTTCCTGAAGTAAAAAAGCAGCCCATCGAAAGCTGCTTGAAATAATATTATCCATTTAACTGTGCATGACAAAAATTGCCAAAATGTTTATTTGAAACCTATTTAATAGATGTTGAAACAAGTTCAGCGACGCTCCGAACATCGACCGACCCTCCAGATAAAGTCACCCTGAACTTGTTTCTGGGTCTGTTTAAATGGAAATAAATCAATGTCAAAACCAGTAAGTATTTTTTTAGGCCTGAACATTAACAAAATCCTCAATCATTACACCAGTCCGGCAAAACCCATAAATGCCAAAGCCAAAATTCCTGCGGTAACCAGTGCAATTGGAATACCTTTCATCTTTTTGGGTACATCGGCCAAAGCAAGTTGCTCACGGATTCCGGAGAAAATAACCAAAGCTAAAATAAAACCGATTGCTGTAGCAACTGCAAACACAACTGATTCTGTCAGGTTGAAATCTTTTTTGATAACCAGAATGGCAACCCCAAGCACCGCGCAGTTGGTGGTGATTAACGGAAGGTAAATTCCCAACGCCTGGTAAAGCGGTGGACTCACTTTTTTAAGAATGATTTCGAGCATCTGAACCAGTGCGGCGATAACCAGAATATAACTGATGGTTTGCAGGTAGGCCAGATTAAGAGGAACCAGAATGTATTGCTGAATGAGAAAGGTCACTATTGTGGATAGCGTCATTACAAAAAGGACTGAAGCACCCATGCCGATAGCCGTTTCAGTTTTTGTACTTACTCCCAGAAACGGACAAATTCCCAGAAACTGAGCCAATACAATGTTGTTGACAAAAATGGCTGATATGATAATGATTACATATTCCATGACGGTTTGCTTTAAGAGGATTTATTTGTTTGTTTTTTTCAGAATTGCGATCAGGAAACCAAGCGTGATAAAAGCTCCCGGAGCAAGAATAAAGACCAGGATTCCATCAGCTCCTTCAGGTATGAATTTGAAGCCGAAAATTGATCCTGCGCCCAGTATTTCGCGGATTCCACCAATCAGAACCAATGCCATCGTAAATCCAAGACCCATTCCGAGCCCATCGATAAACGATGAAAAAGCATTGTTTTTTGCAGCGAAGGCTTCAGCCCTTCCAAGTACGATACAGTTTACGACGATCAACGGGATGAAAATTCCCAGTTGTTTCGACAAACCTGGTGTGTAGGCTTGCATCAGCAAATCGACGATTGTCACAAAACTGGCTATAACTACGATAAATGAAGGAATCCTGACTTTATCAGGAATAAACCCTTTGACCAGCGAAATAAAGACATTCGACATAAACAGCACAAAGGTCGTAGCCAGACCCATACCCAATCCGTTTATTGCAGATGAGGTAACGGCCAGTGCAGGACAGGTTCCCAGAAGCAAAACTAAAAGTGGATTCTCCTTAATTATTCCTTTGGTGAGATTATTGAGTTGGTTCATTGTTTTTCTCCCTTTTTATTGGTTGTATAAGCGCGGTTCACCGCATCGCAGAAAGCACGGCTGCTAATGGTTGCAGCTGTAATCGCATCAACGGTACCGCCATCTTTTTTAACTTTAAGTTTTTCTCCCGGGATATCCGCTATTTTCATGCCTTTAAACTGATCTTTGAATTTTGGAGTAGTCATTTTGGTACCAAGTCCCGGAGTTTCTTTGTGTTCCAATACTTCTATATTGCTGATAGATCCATCAGGCATAAAACCAACCATCAGGCTGAACCGGCCGGCAAATCCTTCGTCGGTGTAGGTTTCAATGGCATTCCCTGAGTTTTCAGTTCCTTTCAGCAGACGGTGAATCCGGATGCTGTCTTTCCCGTTTTCCGGCATTAAAACGGTATCCGAAATGGTTTCAAATTCAGGAATAACCATTTTAATGGCATTGTTGATTTTAAGTTTTCTGGCTATAGCTATCGGTTCTTTGGTGACCGAGTAAACCGTTGCCAGTGCTAAGCCTGCTATAGCCGTGATGACGAAAAGTGCAATCGTCATATTTTTGAAGTTTGATTCTTTCTTTGCCATATCTTAGCCGTTATTGGATTGAATTTTTACCTGACCAAACCGTTTGGGTTTGATAAAGCGATTGAGTAGCGGTACCATTGCATTCATTATTAAAATGGCAAACGACACACCTTCGGGATAAGCTCCCCAATACCTGATTGTGATGGTGAGAATCCCGATGCCAGCGCCAAATATCAGTTGGGCTTTCGTATTCATTGGTGATGTAACCAGATCGGTAGCCATAAAAAATGCACCAAGAATAAGTCCGCCTGTCATGAGCTGGAATACTGGATCAGTATATTTACCCGGATCAATCATCCAGAATATTCCGGAGAAAATGGCTGCGGAAAGCAGAACTGAAACCGGAATGTGCCAGGTAATGATTTTTCGTACGAGCATGAACAGTCCTCCGATTAAGAGTGCAATTACCGATATTTCGCCCAATGATCCGGACATGTTTCCCATAAATAAATCAAGGTTTGTTGGGAGATCTCTGTAAATCTCAACCACTGGTTGTCCGTTTTTGATGCCTTCTTTCAGGATGGCGAGCGGAGTCGCAGTTGTTATAGCGTCGACCCCTGATGAACTGATCGCAGGCCACGAAGTCATTTGTACAGGAAACGAAATCAGCATAAAAACACGGCCAACTAAAGCTGGATTGAACGGATTGTTTCCAAGTCCGCCATAAGGCATTTTGGCAATTCCAATCGCCACCAGTGCGCCAACGATTAGCATCCAGCTTGGTACTGATGCTGGTACATTGAATGCAAGCAATAATCCGGTCAGTGCTGCTGATCCGTCGGCGATTTGCGGTGTTATTTTCAGGATGAATTTCTGAATCAGGAATTCGAAGGCCACACATGCTGCAACAGCTATGAGTGTGACCCGAACAGAATCGAGCCCGAACATCACAACTGACCAGATAAACGCCGGCATCAGAGCCAGAATAACGCTGTACATGATTTTATTCACCGAATCGCCCGAATGGATATGTGGTGAAGGAGATATCGTAAACAGTTTGCTCATTGTTCAGTCTTATTATTTATTAGATGTTTCATATTTTATTGTCGTTGAAGGTCAATTTGTCATTAATAGTCATTCAAGTACGCTGATTCGAAGATGCCTTTTACTATGAATGACGTGAAACAATTGACAACTAATGATTTTACTAAGCGTCTTCGCTTTTGCCTAGCCTAACTCTTTCTGTTCCGGATCAGCGCGCCTACCTTGCCTTTTCCAAGCCGGATATAATCGAGCAGCGGACGATTAGCCGGACAGGTAAAGCTGCACGAACCACATTCGATGCAATCCATGATTTGTTCGGTTTCAGCCCGGTCCCATATTTGTTTTTCCGACACGGTCATCAGTAAAAAAGGTTCGAGGCCCATCGGACATACCGACACACAGCGCGAACAGCGAATACAAGGTATTACTTCCTGACGCTTTGCTTCTTGTTCAGGCATCATTAATACTCCGGAAGTGCCTTTGGTTACGGGTATTTCGGTATTGGCAAATGCTTTTCCCATCATCGGGCCACCGTTGATGATTTTTCCGCAGTTCTCCGGAAGTCCTCCTGCAGCCTCAATCAGTTCGCTGATGGACGTTCCGATGCGTACTTTAAAATTGGATGGATTCTGAACAGACTTCCCGGTGACGGTAACGACGCGCTCAAACAGGGGTTTGTTTTTCTGAACGGCTTCATAAACCGCGAAGGTGGTGGCAATGTTCGTTACCACGGCGCCCACCGAAATAGGTAATGCTCCTGAAGGAACTTCATGTCCGGTAACAGCCTTGATCAATTGCTTTTCTCCTCCCTGCGGATATTTTACTTTGAGAGGAATGACCGATATGTTGTTATGCCCCGCAACCAGACTGCTCATCTTTTCGATGGCATCCGGTTTGTTGTTTTCAATGCCAATGGCCGCTTTTGTAACATTTAAAGCTTTCATCAGCAATTGAACGCCAATAATAAGTTCTTCACCATGTTCCAGCATCGTGCGGTGATCAGCAGTCAGGTATGGTTCACATTCGACACCGTTAATCAGGAGCACTTCAGCTTTCATCCCTTTGGGTGGCATCAGCTTCACATGTGTAGGGAACGTCGCTCCACCCAATCCAACAATACCTGCATCCTGAATTTTTGCCAGAATAGCTGCTGCGTCAAGTTTGATTTCTTTCTTGATTTCACTGCCACGGTCAATCTGTTCGTCCCAGACATCATCTTCCACATCGATGTAAACACCTTTTTTAGAGTATCCTGAAGTATCCGGTCCAAGGTCGATTTTTTTGACCGTTCCTGAAACCGATGAGTGGATGTTGGCCGAAACAAATCCTGAAGATTTGGCAATAAGCTGACCTACTTTAAGCTTGTCACCTTTTTGAACAACAGCCTCGGCTGGCGCACCAATGTGCTGACCAACAGGAATGAAAACTGATTTTGGAAGAGCAAGCACCTCAATGGCTTTGTGGGCCGAAAGTTTATTCCCTTCCGGATGAACTCCTCCTATTTTGAATGTTTTTAACACGATGTTCCTCCTTTTGGTTTAAATTCCAGAAGATTCTGATTTACTATCTTCAATTTTTACGGCTGGTGCTTCTGGTTTTGGCTTTTCAGTTGCAGGGGCTGTTGAATCGGTTACCGTAATTTTTCGCGGTGGAAAATTCAGCTCAAGAATGGCGTTGGTCGGACAAACAGAAACGCATTTGCGGCAGAGCTTACATTTGTCAGCATCGATAAATGCAAGGTTGTTGACAATGGAAATGGCGTCGTATTTACATTCCTTTTCGCACTTGCCACACCCAATACAAGCTACACTGCACGATTTACGTGCAACGCCGCCTTTGTCCATGTTCCGGCAGGCCACATATATTTTCCGTGCTTTTGGCGCTTTTTTTCGCAATTCAATTAGCGTTTTCGGACAGGCTTTTACACAGGCGCCACAAGCTACACATTTATCATCGTCTACTTCCGGTAGACCGGTAGCCGGATTCATGTGAATGGCATCGAAATCGCAGACAGTCACACAGTCGCCGCAACCCAGACATCCATATTGACAACCGGTATCACCACTATAAAGCGATGCTGCAATGGCACACGACATTGATCCGTCGTAAACGTTTGTTTTGGGGCGGTGTTCGCAGGTTCCATTGCACCTGACTACTGCTACCCTGGGGTCTTTTTTTTCTGCTTCGATACCCAAAACTCCGGCAACACTGCCCATGGTATCATTTCCGCCAACAGGGCAAAAAAGATCGGCAAGTTCGCCTCTGCTTACGCAAGTTTCGGCAAAAGCACGGCAGCCAGCAAATCCGCAACCGCCACAATTGGCGCCCGGGAGGGCCGATTCAACCTGATCGATCCTTGGATCTTCGTAAACCTTGAACTTCTGTGCGACAAAATAAAGGATGATTGCCGATAAAATGCCAATGGAGCTGAGGATTAGGACCGTATAGATAATAATTGTACTCATACAGTTTGATTAATGATTTGCAGCGATTTCAAATTCAAAAGAACGTTTGATTTTATTCCGGAAAAAATAAAGTGCTAAATAGTAAGGAATCAGGATTGCCAGGGATAAGATTCCGGCCAGACCATCGCTTTTTGTGATTGAAGTTCCCAGTAGGAGCGTGATGAGTACCAATAGAAATGGCAGAAGGTATCCGTAAAAAGCAGCTTTATAGCCCTGAGAGGTATGTCCAACGATATTGACCTGTTGTCCGGGCTTATATTCTCCTGAAAAATGAGTGATTTCAATTTCTTTCTCTTCCATGTCAGACGCAAGGCAGCCACCCTTTGCATGACAGGATGAGCAAGCAGAAGCACTAACAACAATTACTGTCAGTTTATTCGCTGAAACCTCGTGAATAACTGCCGCATGTAACACCTTTTCTTCCATCTATTGGTATCTGAATTTTTTGAAAAATCATGCAAATCTAAAGATGTTTAGAGAACTAAACCGAAGGGGTATTTTATTTTTAAATCGTGGCGTACTATTTATAATTACTCTAAATAGCGTGATTTAATTTCACGTTTCATCTTGCTGTCAAACAGGAAGTTGTTGACGTACATGACAAAGGTCATTGTTTTGATCTTGTTCCAGACTTTCAGAAATGCAGGAAGAATTTGAACTTTTTCTTTACTAATTGAAAAAATGACGAGTAATCAACTGTGTCATAGCAATTGGTAAGCAAACCACCACTTTAGACCAAGTATTCGTGGAATCGATTGCGCAACGATGACATAATTGTTATTAATTCACATTAAATGCACATTATTTGTATTTCCGTTTACGACCACGTAAATATATTGGACTGTTTATGGTTCTATATTTACAATTAATTAATTCAAGACTGTTTGACGTTTTGAGCAAAAAAAAGCCTCCATTTCAGAAGGCTTTTCTTTTGTAATTGCGTCGTGCTTAGTTGAATTTCTTCAGGATATCTTTTACTGCATCTTTGTGAACTGTGAATCCCATCATTTTTAGCTTGATGTAATCTTCGTGGAAGAAATAATAGCCAAAATTTGGTGTGTTTGGATCTACGTTTCTTGAGCCGGAACTTGAATCTTTTATCAGGTACCAGTCTTTGCCCGAACCTTTGTAATTTTCGAGGTATCCAATCACCTGCATGCCGTGGTCGTCGGTTGTGCTTTCGTTCGAGAAACGGAACTGACGGGCGTCTTCGTTGATGTATGCTGAAGGAATGTCGTAATCAGGAATCATCGCACAATTGGTTTCGCGGCTGAATCCGGACTCTGAAACATCGCCACCGATGCTTACTGTATATCCGTTTTTAATTGCTTTTTTCAGTGAACCCATAAATTCATCGAGAGGAATATTGTAGTATTCTTTGCTGTGCCACCAATTGTCAGGAACTTTATATTCCACTAGTTGCCAGTAAGGCTCCTGTTTGTAGGAAAGGATTTCCACAAAATCATCCGGATCAATCTGAAGGTAATCTTTCAGGTAGGTCTGCGGTGTATAGGTTTTACCTTCAACCACAAACTCGGTTGGCGGAACTCCCAGGTAATGATTCATGATCGATTTGATGGTTTCCATGGCGTATTCCACATTCCATGCATTTGATGTTTCCAGGGAATTCAGAAATGCGGTCATTTCCTCTACCATTTTTGCATGACTGTGAAATTTTCTTCCATCAATCAGTCCTGAGTATGCTTCTTCAGGAACTGCACCATAGGTTTTCATAATCCGGGCAATGGCATTGCCTTCCGAACCTTCCGAAAATTCAGAGTCCCCTCTTTTTTCGATGAAACGGCGGGCTTTCTCCAGATATTCACAATAAGCTGAATAGATTTCAGAAATTTCTACTTTTTTGCCGTGCTGACGAAGTACTTCTGATTCATAGAACGAAGTCGTTGAAAAACTCCAGCAGGTTCCGGCGTTTCCCTGCGATTTGGTCGGATTACTCCAGGCTGTTGTATAAAGCGATGGATCGTTGGGAAGGTCCATTCCGGACTGATCCATAACAAAACGCACATAGGGTTCTTTTTCCGTTAACTTTTCGTCAACGGCTGTCACATCTTTCATAATAGATTCGATGTAAAAGCCTTTGCCTTTATCTTCGGTAATGACTTTTCCTTTGCTGACATTCTGGGCCTGACTGCTAATAATCAGCGCGACCATTACTCCTGTGGTTAAAAAGATTCTCTTCATCGTTATTCCTGATTTTTTTTTTGAGGTTCGAAATATAGCCCAATATTTTGATGCACTTCCTGAATAAAATCAGGTTTATCATACGGATAGGTGTCCTGTAATGGGGTAGTGTTACTTCCTGGTCGCTTTTTGACGACAAAGTTCTGTGTTTTTACATACTTCTTATTCCTGCGATTTTTTTTTGCATCTTCATGTCGCAGCAAGAAAAACAGCTGCATGGGCCATCTGAATAGCCTCCTGAACAGCTTTGGAAACATCCGTTTCAGGCAGGTTTTTCAGGTTGAGGACAGCTTCCTTTCTCCGGGGACGGTCAGGGAAAATGCGGGACAGCAAATTGGATTTCGCAGCCATCACCGATAGAATTATAAAATCATCATTCGAGTAAATCTTTCCCAATAATGTGATTTCAATGTTTTTCCGGATGTTTTCAACCAGTTCGCGATCCATCAGGAATACTTTTTCGTAAGGAATAAACAGGATGCGTCTTTCTTCAACCCGAAGAACATTTTTATGAACCAGATTTCGTATGAACAGTTTTTGTATTTTCCGTCCCCTGACATTAAAGTATGAAACCCAGGTTCTCATTTTTCGGTCTTTTCCCCTGAGCCTGATGCGATTCATGAAAAACTCATGAATCTCGTCGTTCTGAACCTCTGGATTCAGGATATGGACTATTCCTTTTTCGATCGAAATCAGATCCTTTTTCATCAGTTCAACAAATACAGAACCGGTCAGAGTCATGTTCAACGCAGAAGAGGCATTTAGTAAAATGCCGCCATTCTTTGGATTGACAGCCAGACAAAACAATTTCTCGCTTAATTTTAATGTTTTATCCATTTTGTTTGATTTGATTTTTTTCAGTTCATTTATAGTCTGAAACATTTTTAAGTCAAAGCAAAAATAATAAAGTCAAAAGTGATGAAGGAGAAAAGGGAAAACCTTTCATATCCTTTCATTAGTTTTTCATCGGACAACAGTCTAAAATTACAACAATTCAGTTATGAAACGAGGTTTTGCAAGCGATAATAATTCAGGAATTCATCCTGAAATTTTGAATGCTCTTTCAGCTGCCAACGAAGGACATGCAGTAGGATATGGTGGTGACGATTTTACCAAAATGGCTATTGAACGGTTCAGGCAGGAGTTTGGAGAGCAAACCGATGTCTATTTTGTATTTAACGGAACTGGAGCCAATGTGCTAAGTCTTTCAACACTAACGGCCTCTTTTCATTCGGTAATTTGTGCCGAAACTGCACACATTCAGGTTGACGAATGCGGAGCTCCTGAGAAATTTTCCGGTTGTAAATTGCTTCCGGTCGAAGCGATAAAAGGGAAAATTACTCCGGAAGGAATCCTTAAATACTTGCATGGATTTGATTTTGAACATCATTCACAACCCAAAGTTATCTCCATTTCTCAGGTTACTGAATTGGGAACCGTATATTCGGTGGAGGAAATAAAGGCGATAACCGCCCTGGCACATCAATACGATCTTTTTGTGCACATGGACGGAGCCCGCCTGGCCAACGCGGCAGTGGCGCTTGATCTGCCTTTTCGTGCTTTTACCGTTGATGCAGGTATCGATGTTCTCTCGTTCGGAGGCACCAAAAACGGTATGATGATGGGCGAAGCAGTTCTGTTTTTTAATCCTGAATTATCTAAAAATGCCAAATATATTCGCAAACAAAGCATGCAACTATTCTCGAAAATGCGGTTTGTGAGCGCTCAGTTTCTGGCTTATTTGAACGATGATCTCTGGAAACGAAATGCATCGCATTCGAATCGGATGGCCAGACTTCTGGAACAGGAAGTACAGAAGATACCAGCCATTCAGCTCACACAGGAAGTGGAAGCCAACGGGGTGTTTGCCATCGTTCCTTCCGGAATTATTCCGCAACTTCAGGAGAAATACTTCTTTTACATGTGGGACGAAAATCGCTCGGAAGTTCGCTGGATGACTTCGTTTGACACCAAAGAGGAAGATATCTATAACTTTACGTCATTGATAAAATCACTGGTTTAATGTCTATTTTCAATTATTACCCCAGAAATCAGGAACCGATCGATAAGGAAACGGAAAAGAAGATTGTCAAGTACAGTCTTTTGATTCCGTCAGTTATCGTTGCCTTTTTCTGGCTGGTGAAATTGACTGAAAATGTATTTGATTTAGACTTTTCGACCTATGGAATATTGCCCTTGCATGTCGAAGGGTTGCCTGGTATTCTTTTTTCACCGTTTATTCATGGCAGTTACGACCATTTGATATCCAACTCGGTTCCGTTTCTGATCCTGTTGTTTACCCTGCTGTATTTTTACCGCCGTTTGGCATACCGTATTTTTTTCCTGATTTATATTCTTTCCGGAATTTGCGTCTGGCTCGGAGGACGCGAAGCGTGGCACATTGGGGCCAGTGGCATCGTTTATGGCCTGGCATCCTTCCTTTTTTTTAGCGGTATATTCCGGAAAGACGCCAACCTTCTCACCATCGGAATCATCGTGGCATTTCTATACGGAAGTATGTTCTGGGGGATTTTTCCACTTAAACCTGAAATCTCGTGGGAAAGTCATTTGTGGGGTTCGGCCAGCGGATTAATGCTGGCGTTTTATTACCGCCATCAGGGTCCTGTCAGCCCAAAAGCAAGCTGGGAGGACGAACCAGACGATGAAGATGATTCATTGGATGAAGAATTTAACGCAGAGATAACAAGCGAAGAAGATCAGGAAGAATTAAATTCGAAGTGAAAAAAATCAACCCTTAGCTGGACAGTTAATTAGCCGTTGAATTTACAAAATCAGCTGAAACAGAATACTGTTTCAGCTGATCAGCGATGACCGGAATAGTTGCTCGCTTGTTCTGATCTGATTGAATTGGCGCACCTGATAATGAGTTTGCCTTGCAATTAATTAACCAGCGTTCGGCCGACGAATGCTGTCGGGTAGCAATAATTGATGTTAGCGGCCAAAGGATATGAGAAAAAATTCTAACTTTGCGCTAATATTTAAAGAGGTTCTAAGACAATGATTAGCAGAAGAATAATTCGAATCAAGGTATTACAAATACTGTACGCGTTCTTTACATCACCTGAAACATCGATCAACAAGACTGAACAGGAACTTTTTTTCAGTTTGCAGAAAACATACGACCTGTATCACTACCTGATGTCTCTTCTTATTGAGATTGAAAAGTTTGCAGAGGATCGAATCGATCTGGGTCTAAAAAAACACCGCCCATCAGACGCTGATCTTGACCCAAATACCCGCTTTGTAAAGAATCAGCTGATCTATCAGTTAAAAACCAATATCCCACTAAACAAATATCTGGAATCCACTAAGTTAAGCTGGGAAGAAAATGAAGAGCTTGTCCGCAAGCTTTATCTTTCGTTGCTTGAGCAGGATTTCTACAAGGAATACATGGCATCTGCTGAAAACAACTATGCCGATGACCGCAAATTAGTGGAAGACATTTTTAAATACCTGATTCTGGATAACGAGGACATTGAATCACTGCTTGAAGAACAAAGTATTTACTGGAACGACGATCTCGATTTTGTGGTAAGTATGATTCTGAAAACATTCAAGAAATTCAAAGAATTCAGCGATGATCATCAGGCATTACTTCCAATGTACAAAGATGATGAAGACCGTCAATTCGCTAAGGATCTGTACCGCAGAGTGGTACTGAACCATTCGGAAAATATGGTCATGATTAAAAAGCACACCCTGAATTGGGATATTGAGCGGATTGCCTTTATTGATACGCTGATTCTTGAACTGGCTCTGAGCGAATTTCTCTTTTTCCCGTCGATTCCAACCAAGGTAACCATGAACGAATACATTGAACTTTCGAAATACTACAGCACTGAAAAAAGCCGTAACTTCATTAACGGAATACTCGACAAAGCCTTGAAAGATCTGAAGAAAGACAATAAAATACTCAAGGCCGGACGTGGTTTAATTGGCGAAGAAATAAGCGAATGAGAGTGAGTTCCAAGTTCCAGGTTTCAAGTTCCAGGTTAATAAAAACCTCTTTGGTTTTTATTCTTTTTCTGTTTGGTTCGTGCAATTCAGAAACAAAAAAAACAGCCCCAACCAATAAATCGGATGAATCAGGGGTCGCTAAATTTGTCTTTTCCGAAGAAATCCATAATTTTGGTTCGCTAAATGCAGGAGAGGTTGTATCTTTCACTTTTGTTTTCAGGAATGAAGGAACCAAAACCTTAACTATAACCGGGTTTGATTCAGGATGTGCCTGTACAGAAGTGAATATTCCGGACAAAATTATCTTTCCCGGTCAGGAAGGACAAATAGAAGTGATTTACAATTCAGCAGGAGAGGTTGGGAAACAATTCAAAACAATTACCGTATTCTCGAATGCCAAAACAAAACAGCTTATTATAAAAGCAAACGTTACGAACGAAGTTATTGAAATATACAGTTAATTTAAATAAACTATTCGAATGAACTATTTATTAATGGGACAACCGGCACAAGGTGCTGAAACAAATCCGATCATGACATTTTTGCCATTGATTCTGATTATCGTAGTATTTTACTTTTTCATGATCAGACCTCAGATGAAAAAGCAGAAAGAAGTTGCAGCTTTCCGCAACAGCCTTGCAAAAGGAGATAAAGTGGTTACTACTGGTGGAATCTACGGAAAAATTATTGAAATGAAGGAAACTACAGTGCTGCTCCAGGTTGACGATAATGTTAAACTTAGAGTTGATAAATCTGCTATTGTAAAAGACATGTCAGATGTTCAGGCTTCAAAATAATTGAAGTACTGATGATGAAATAAAAAAGGGCCGGCAACATGTCGGCCCTTTTTTTTATATTTGACGCCGTGAAGACAAACTGGGTATATAAAATTGTTAAATATCTGAAAAGGGTATATTTCCGAAACGATAAACGGGTGGCCGCATATCTGATCTGCGTTGTCATTGCAACTGGTTTCTGGTTTCTGAATGCCATGGGAAAAGAGTACACGGTCGACCTCATTGCTCCAATCCGCTACGTCAATTTGCCAAAAAACAAAACATTGGCAAATAATCTGCCCGAACAGTTCGTTTTAACAATTAAGGCTCCCGGATTTACCATTCTCCGGCGCAAGATTAGCTTTTTATTCCTGCCCCTGGTATTCGATGTGAACGACTTGACGAACGACCGGATGATTGAAGGTAAGAGAAATAATTATGTCTTTCAGGCGAAGCAGTTTTTCACTAAATTATCCAATCAATACGAGGTGGACATTCTTAGTATGAATCCTGATACCTTGTTTTTCAAATACGATAAAATGGGGCAAAAAAGGGTCAAAGTAAAACTGCAAGTACAGGTTAATCTGAAAAAACAATACCAGATTTCGGGCGATATTAAAATCGTACCCGACTCGGTTACTGTCAATGGACCGCAGTCGGCACTGGATACCCTGAAATTTGTATCTACCGAAATTCAGCAATTCAATGTTGTGGACCGGACTATTCTTACCAAAGCCACGATCATTCCGCTAAATGAGTTGTTTTTTGAACCTCAAACGGTTGAAGTAAATATTCCGGTTGATGAATATACCGAAGCACAACGAACTGTACCGGTTGTGCTGATCAATCAGCCTGCCGACTTGAATGTCATATTATTTCCGGCCAAAGTAAACGTCTCCTTTCAGGTTAGCTTAAGCCGTTTTGCTGATATCCAACCTGAAGATTTTAACCTGACTGTTTCCTATTCTGATATTCTGGAGGGAAAACAACGCCTGAAGATTACTCCGGAATCAATTCCGGCTTATTTATATGCCTTAAAAATTGCTCCGGAAGAACTGGAATACCTTATTGAAAACAGACCCCATGATTAAAGTAGGAGTTACCGGCGGAATTGGAAGCGGGAAAAGTACTGTTTGTAAGGTTTTCAAGATTCTGGGAATCCCCGTTTTTGAAGCTGACGTTGCCGCAAGGCAATTGATGAACTCCGATCCCGTTATTCGGGAACAGTTGATTCGCCTGTTTGGAACATCCGTCTACCAGTCTGATCTGACTGTCGACCGAAAATTGCTGGGCGGAATAGTCTTTGACGACCCATCTTTACTCGCACAACTCAATGCGATTGTTCATCCCGTGGTACAAAAATCGTTTGATGAATGGTGTCTTGCGCAGCAATGTCCTTATATTTTGCACGAAGCGGCCATCTTATTCGAGAGTGGTTTTTACAAAATGATGGATAAAACCATTGCCGTGGTTACCAGCGAAGATGAACGTATTGAACGTGTGATGAAACGCGACAAAATAACTGAGGAATTGGTCAGACAGCGCATTGAAAACCAGTGGAGCGACGAACAACGAATAGAAAGGGCTGATTTTGTTATTGGGAATAACGATAATGAATTAATCATTCCGCAAATTATAGATATTGACAAAAAGATAAGAGCACATGGATAAATTTGGAAAATGGATTACAGGTGGTTTGGGATGGGCTTTTTTCGGACCAATTGGAGGAATATTGGGTTTTGTGCTCGGATCAATGTTTGACAAAGGCCAGCCCGTGCAGGGACGAAGCGGATACCAGATCGGGCAGCAAACCACACAGGGTGGTTATGTGATGAGTCTGCTGGTACTGGTAGCGGCTGTCATGAAAGCCGATGGTAAAATACTGAAGTCGGAGCTGGAATATACCAAACAGTTTTTTGTACGCTCTTTTGGAGCTGAAGCAGCCGGTGAGGCTGTCAGACTACTGCGCGATTTGCTGCAGCAAAACATTCCGGTTACAGAAGTATGCCAACAGATCCGCCAAAACATGGATCATCCGTCCCGATTGCAGTTGGTGCATTTTCTCTTCGGAATAGCTGATGCCGACGGACAGATTCACGAAACCGAACATAAACTGATCGCCCACATTGCAGAGCAAATGGGTATCAGCGAAAAAGATTATCAGTCGATTGAATCGATGTTTGTTGCCAATACAGATTCCGCTTATAAAATACTGGAAGTTGAACCAACGGCGACCAATGACGAGTTAAAAAAAGCATACCGGAAAATGGCTGTTAAATACCATCCTGATAAAGTTCATTACCTGGGAGAAGATGTTCAGAATGCTGCCAATGAAAAATTTCAGAAAGTAAACGAAGCCTGGAATACGATTAAAAAACAACGGAATATGGCCTGACTTAGGGAAAATTTAGAAGAAAAGGCCTGCGGATAAAATCTGCAGGCTTTTTCTTTTTCAGCCCTGAAAGGTGAAAATCACCCCATTTGTTCCGGATGCTTAGCGGATTTTAGACTATTCCAGCCGTTCCTGTTTTCCAAAAATGACAAAACTGCACTTTACGAATGATGTTGAACTTATCACTTCCCTGGAAATAGGTGTCGGATATATTTTAAACTATGTCATGTAATTGCTATATTTAGAGGTCTATAAATCAATCATCATGAAAACAAAAGCTCTTGGTTTTATTGGTGGAGGCCGGATTACCCGGATTTTTCTGCAGGCCTTTGTAAATAAAAAAGCCATTTTTGATTCGATCTCTGTTTTTGACAACAATCCTGAAGTTCTTCATTCACTCCAACAGAAATTCCCGTTTATCGAAATTCTTGAATATGCTTCAGAAGCAGCCAGAAAAGACATCGTTTTTCTGGCCTTGCACCCTCCGGTTATTATGGAAACACTGGAGAAAATAACCGGAGCTGTCGGTGAACAGACGATTTTTATATCGCTGGCGCCCAAAATAAGCATCGAAAAGATGGCTTCGGTACTGAAACCTGTGCAACAAATTGTCAGGTTAATTCCCAATGCAACTTCAGTCATTAATCATGGCTACAATCCGGTTAGTTTTGCCTCCGGAATGTCCGAAATTCAGAAATGGTACATTCTGGAAATGCTCAATCTGCTTGGACACACGTTCGAAACTTCCGAAGAAAAAATGGAAGCTTATGCTATCCTTTCTGCGATGTTGCCTACTTATTTTTGGTTTCAGTGGAATGAGCTGGAAACCATCGGAACCCAGATGGGGCTGAGTGAATCCGAATGCAAAGAAACCATTTACGAGACCATGAATGCTGCACTCAACACCATGTACCACTCCGGAATGAAACCCGCCGAAGTGATGGATTTGATTCCGGTAAAACCAATCGGTGAAAGCGAAGCCCAGATTAAAGGTATTTATCAGGAAAAGCTGATGGGATTGTTTGAAAAGATAAAGCCGTAAAAAGATAATTGCAATAATAAAGACAAGCCCCGCTGGAGTAATTTGGTGGGGCTTGTTGGTTTTTACTGAATTTAAAAACAAGTCTGATTTACAAAATATTAAAACAAAGTTTGTAGATTTAGAGAATAATTGCAAATCCCTATCAATGAATAACAATTCACCTTCAAAAGAATACAAATACAAGCTTAACGCAGAAGATTTTGAAAAGCTGTTTTTGGCTAATGATGATGAATTTGAAGAATTGAAACTTCAACTTTTAGGAACTACAGAAAGCAATATAAAACGAGAGGATCGTTCAACAAAATTGGTAAACACTGAAATTGCAGGAGAAGTAATAATCCACGGTAAAAGAATGAAAAATTGTTCTCATTTGAGTTGTGAAAATGTCCAATTCGAATCGTTTGCAATAAAGTATTCATCACTTCACAAAGGTAAAATTAGAACTAGATTCGATTTTAATAAATGTGTTATTGGGGATTTAATTATATCAAAAAGTGTTATTGGAGATATCTCGCTAAATGATTGTTTAGTTAATGATGTTGATATTTATATAGCAGATATTAAAAGCATATTTATTCATGAATCTGTAACTGGCAACTTCCGTATTTGGAATAATTCAAAGATCGAAGATTTTTACATTTATCAATCTGTACTTGGAAGTTTCATTATTGACGACTCTAAAACAAGAAATTTTAGCATCAATTATAGTTCTGTAGATGATTTTGATATTTCAAAAAGTTCAATATCAAGCATACGAATCAACGACAGCTGTACAGGTTATATTTCTACAAATGATGATACTTCCATAGAAAACATTAGTGTTCATTCAAGTATGTCTGGAGATTTCAAAATCGAAGATACTCGAATGAATTCATTTAGTGCGTATCTTACATGTTGTTCTTTTTCAATATTAAATTCAACTATCTCACAATTTAGAACCTTGCTTTGTGAAATACCGGAATTTACAATAGGTCCAAATTGCAAAATTGAAGTCTACGTAACCAATGGTCAAATTAATGAAGTAAATTTTCATAACACTTCACTTAACAAGGACTCT
Source organism: Prolixibacteraceae bacterium (assembly GCA_035648135.1). GTDB lineage: Bacteria > Bacteroidota > Bacteroidia > Bacteroidales > Prolixibacteraceae > Aquipluma. Next base: position 195,143 of record DASRMB010000011.1, on the reverse strand, counting down.
TTAATTTCTTTTTCTAAAACAGCCATTTATTGTCTACAAATGGAGGAGTTTTCAATGTTGGGTAATTTGTATCTTCGGCAGATTATACTGACTGAAAAATTATTTGATTGGATAGGCCTTGAGGAATTCCTAAAATTATTGAAATTGAAACTACCTGATAATTCAAAAATTATTGAAAAGATAAATAAACAGCACACAATTAACCAAAAGGAATACGAAAAAAAATGCAATCTATTATTACAAAAACACAACAAACCAACCATCAGAATTTCACAATCATCTCTTGGTAAAGCAGAATTTACCAATTGTCCATTAGCTGACTATCGTTTTGAATTCAACAGTTCAAAAATCACCGATTGTTTTATTTCCGGTGGCTCTATTCCAAAAGAGAATATTCAAATCATTAATACAGTACAGAACTCGATTGAAGAATATCAGCAAAAGGCTTCGTTCTTTAATCAATTCAAAAAGATTTTTGAATCACAAGGAGATATTTACCATGCCACTCAATTCCAGGCAAAATGGGCTGATGAGCAAAGGAATTTATTGGAATTAATCCACAAGAAAGAAAAAGGATGGTTTAATACTACATTTAGCGATTTATGGATATTGAAACTGAATAAATGGTCAAATTTACATGGAGAAAGTTGGCCAAGAGCATTTATTTGGATTATGAGTTTAGGATTAGTCTTTTATCTTCCATATTTGTTCTCAATTGGCCGACTGTTTACTCCCAGCAAATTTGATTTCAATTTAATTGGTTATTACTTCGAGTTTTTAAATCCTGCCCATAGATTTAACTTTATCAATGAAGGGAACATTGCAAACGGTCTGACTGTATTTATTGATTTAGTCTGGCGTATAGTTGTCGCTTATCTAATCTTTCAGTTTATAGTAGCATTCCGAAAACACACAAAAAAGCAATAGAATTTATGTTATGACCTACCTGCATTCCATAGAACCCATTCAGAAAGTTTATCCAACACAACGCGAACCTGTGTTGGTTAGGTGCGACGACTGGCGGTACTATGTTTGCAAACACTCGAAGAATGCGCCGTGCGATTCGCTTTTTAACGAATTTCTGGCAGCACGCTTTTTGAAAATTTGGGGAATTTATTCGTTGGCTCCAAACTTCATAACCATTAATGAAGGACATCTTCCGGAGAGATTTTACAGCGGTCAATTGCAACCTGCGAGTTTGAAACATACTTTAATCGGGTTTCCTTTCATCAGCGATCAAAAAGAAGTAACTCTTTTGGACAGTACGTTTAAGGAAAATGATTCGGTACGAAAAAGAATAGTAACCCCCGATGAATTGATTCAAATTGCATTGTTCGACCTGTGGTTGGGCAACGATGACCGAAATTGGAACAATTATAATCTGCTGCTGGAATCGAAACCCGATGGCTATCATTTTATACCGATCGACCATGAAACAATCTTTAATGGCAATTCGTTACAGTACGGACAATGCATTCAAACAGAACAGGATTCATTAATTTATACTCCTTTGTTTGATTCTGTTGTTTCAAAGAAGTTGATCAGGAGTAAATTTGTTGAATCAGGAACAGTTCGAAAAGATTTTTACCTTTGCGTTGCAAATTGTAAAAACGAACTGAATAAAATTTTGGAGGAGATACCTCATGACTGGAATATTCCGATAGCTACTAAACGTGAACTCATTCTGAAGAACATCTTTTCTTCTGAATGGCAGGGCGAAGTATTTCGTAATTTTCTCATCTATTTAAAACATTTGCTATGAACACTTTTTATTCAGTCATATTTGCTTCCGTTAATTCGATCATTTCAGAACGCTTATCCATTGGATTGGTAATGGTTAGTGACAATCGGGTGTGGTTTCGCTATTCGGCGAAAAAGCTTTCGCTGATGAAACAATTTTTCTCCGATGAAGCTTTTCAACTGCTGAAAACCTCCCTGAAAAGTATAGAAAACACAGCCAATTCAGTTAGTCTTAATGAAACATCAGGAGAGGATGTCTTATTTTCGTTTACAAGCAAGAATCAACATGCTTTTTCGGTTGAATATCTGCATTATTTGTCGCGTTACAGCAATTCCACCATCACCTTTAACGAACCTGTGAAAATTGACATTGAGGCTTCTGATGATCTGTTCAGTCATCTGTATAAAGAGTTTGTTTTTGTCGAAACAGAAGAACATTCCAAAATCTCAAGTATTGAAACTGTAAAAGCGCAGTTATACCCTGCAATTAAAAAGTATGTGAACTGGAACCGGCGAATTGAAACCGGAATCATACCCGGCCTGATTATTCCGGTTGAACTTGATTTTATCGGTAAAAATGAGAAACCTGTTATTGGGAAAATAACTGACTTCAACCAACCTAATTATCACCTTGATGCTTCTTTAGCTAATTTGTTTGTATTGATGAAAACGCTGGAAGCCAATGGTCAATCAGGCAATTATTTCGTCATAGGTAATGAACCAGACAAACAACATGCAAATCAGCATAAAACCTGGCAGGAAGTTAGAAATTCAAAGTTTCTTCAATTCGTAACTCATAATGAGACACAGCGTGTAACAGACTATATGGAAACTCACGATGTAAAACCATTTTTCGAATGTGAGAAAGATTAATTCTCCTTTCCTATAAATCATTCATTCTATCGTATACCTGAACAGTTAATAATCTTTTTTTTTACTAAGCCAAAACTCCCTTCCCGTTTGTTTGGGGTCATTTCCATCGGTCAAATCGTACAAAACATTTGTCTGGAGCATTTCCGGAAACGGAAAACCTTCCTCCGGCTTGTTTTGAATATTTTAAGCGGCTCCAAACCTTCCTTCCATTTGTTTTGAGGCCATAATGAAGTACCAAAACCAGCAACAACGAAAATTTCAGCATTATGCTGATGAAAAACCAAGGTGCATCTGAAAAAGAGGAACCCGGAAGCGCAAACAGGTAAAATACGATGAAATTAGAGATGCCTTCCTTGAAGTAGAGCAGGACGAACCACAAAAAACTGAGTACAAAATATCTGATCAGCTTATTCTGCATTGCTCATCCGGTGCGTTGGGTTCGGGAAACCGGGTTTAAAAGCGGAGGTATTCAGTTCGAGTATGGTAGCTTTGCTTTTAGTTCGTATGGTTTGCACAATCTCTGCAATCGTTTGTTTCAGTATATCCGGATCGGTTTCAATGCGGGCATTAATGATCATTTTGGCTTCGGAAGCTTCTGAAAGTGACAGCTCTTCCAGATCGTGACGATTGATATTCGTCGTAAAACTGATTTTTTCAGTTTGTCCATTCGCCTCTATGATAAATTTCAAATGACCAATTGACCACTGCCTGTTTTCTGTTTCAGCTAAAATTTGTGCGACTATTTGTTTCCCAAGTTCAACAGCATTACCGGCCTTCGAGCTGATTTTAATCTCCTGATCAAACCAGGCCAGATCGGCTTCTCCTGATCCGTAACGCTGGTAATCAATATCGAGCGATTTTCGTAGCGGGACAGTTTCTACGGAAGATTGATTCAGTGTATCTATCCATCTGACTACACTTTCCCTGTCCAGGGAGTTTTGGTATAAAACCGTTTTCTCCGGAAACTTTCCGGCAACGAGTTTTTTCAGTTCTTCAAGCAATTCCGGGCTGATCAGGTCGGTTTTATTCACAATCAGGAATTCAGCTTCTTCAATTTGTTTGGAATAAATATAGTTGATGTTGGCGCTAAACGGCAAATGATTGTTCTGAAGAAAATCAGACAGCAAAGCGGCTTCAGCAAAAATACTCAGGCTTAAACGTTCTGTTTTCCCTTTTTTATAGACCGAAAGCGGTTTGATGACGGTGGCAATCAAATCGGTACACGAACCAACCGATTCAGCAAAAATAACCTGAACGCCCTGCTTGTCGCGAAGCTGATTGATTTGTTCGTCCAGTTTATTGTAGTTGCAGCAAAAACAGCCATTGGTTACCTGTCCGAATGGAATGTGCTTTGCTGATAGGAATCGGCTATCAACCAGATATTTCCCCTGATCGTTGGTTACAACCCCAACCTTCATTCCATGTTCCTGAATAAGTTTTGAAGCAGCAGCGATGGCAGTCGTTTTTCCGCTGCCCAAAAATCCGCCAACAATATGTATGTGCATGTTTCTGGTTTAGTTAATAAGAGGCATTCTACTTCAGCCAATTCTCCCATTGAATAAAAATGTTCGAAATCAAAAGTAGTCGGATTGATGAATGGATCAAACAGCATTAACGAATGTTAAGAAAAAAATCATGCCAGGTTATTTCAATCCGGAATAAAAACCGGATGATTTTTTGATCTCAAACCAATCTCTCCAAAGAATTATAGACTAAGATTGCTGTGACAATTTTAAATACATACCTTTGTTCGTGATTTCACGAACTACGAACAATGATACAAGGAATAATTACCGAAGAACAGCAAAAGGCCGCCCGCTATGCGAAGGCTATGGGACATCCGATCAGGATGTATGTGCTGGATTTACTTTCGAAACAATCGTGTTGCTATAGTGGCGATTTAACTGAAGACCTTCCGATTGCCAAATCAACACTTTCGCAGCACCTGAAAGAATTAAAAGATGCGGGTTTAATTCAGGGTGAAATTGAAGCTCCCCGAATTAAATATTGCCTGAACAGGGAAAACTGGAAAGAGGCTCAGGAGCTATTCCGGAAATTTCTGAAAATGGATGTTGAAGAACCAATACAAAAATGCTAAAAACTACAAAAAATGGAAATAAAAGTATTAGGAACAGGTTGTCCAAAGTGTAAAACATTGGAAAAGCTTACCAGAGAAGCTGTTGCCGAAGCTGGTGTTGCAGCAGAAATCGAAAAAGTTGAAGACATGTATAAAATCCTGTCATTCGGAGTCATGAGCACTCCGGCATTGGTCATTAACAAAAAGGTTGTGCTTAGTGGAAGAATACCTTCGATGATCGAATTAAAGGAATTAATAAACAAAAACCTCTAAAATAGTTCTTATGAAAACCTTTAAATTAATACTGACACTTGCTTTATTTATCCCAATTATTGGTTTATCGCAAACCACTAAAAATGAAGCAAAAACAGCATCTTCCGAAAAAATTGAGGCCTATTACTTCCACAACACGGCACGCTGTATAACCTGCAAGACGGTTGAAGCCGAGGCCAAAGCTGATTTGGAAAACCTGTATGGATCGAAAGTCAGTTTCAAAGCTTTAAACCTTGAAGATGATGCAACTAAAGCGATTGCCGAAAAATTACAGGTTTCAGGTCAAACACTTTTAATTGTAAAAGGAGATCAAAAAATAAACCTGACCAACGAAGGATTTATGTACGCCAGAACTAACCCTAAAAAGTTTAAATCAATCATCAAAGAAAAGGTTGATAAGCTCCTGGATTTATAATTGATGGAGTTTCTGACCAATCTTTTGGAAAACAGCACTATGCCGTGGCTTACGGCATTTGTGCTGGGATTGATGACTGCCATCAGCCCATGTCCGTTGGCCACAAACATCACTGCCGTGGGTTTTATCAGCAAGGATATCGAAAACCGAAAACGTGTTTTTATAAACGGTTTACTCTATACGCTGGGGCGTGCAATTTCATACACTGTTCTTGCTCTGATCATTTACTTTGGAGCCGATCAGTTTCAGTTTTCAGGCTTTTTCCAGCTTTATGGTGAGAAAATCCTGGGTCCGTTGCTGATTATCATCGGACTGTTTATGCTTGATGTGATAAAGATAAGGTTTCCAGGCATGAGTGGATTGACTTCAAGAATGGAAACCCGGACCAAATGGGGATACTTTGATGCCATTTTACTGGGTATGGTTTTCGCGCTGGCTTTTTGTCCATACAGCGGAGTACTTTATTTTGGTATGCTTATTCCGATGACCGTTGCAAACGCATCAGGCTTATATCTACCATTTGTTTTTGCGCTGGCAACCGGGATTCCGGTGATCATCTTAGCTTGGATACTGGCCTTCTCGGTTAGTTCAATTGGAGGTGTTTACAATAAAATGAAGAATTTTGAAGTTTGGTTCCGACGCGTGGTTGCTGTCTTGTTCATTGGCGTTGGGGTATATTATTCAGTAACCATATTATTGTAATACTAAATTATTTTCTAATGAAACGAACATGCCGCTGGAAATTATTTCATCGGAAGCGACACTAAAAGAGATGAAAATATAGTTCAAAGTGGAAATCTACTGGCATGGAGTTCCATCCGAACGCTCAAATAATCAATTAATTAATACCGTTATTTCCGGATGAATAAATTAAATTTCAGCGACTTAAAGATGGTCAATCCAGATAAAATGATCTGCTATTGCAAGCAGGTAACTCAAAAAGAGATTGAAAAGGCCATCAAACTGGGCGCAAAAATGCTTTCCGATATTCAGCTAAGCACTGGAGCTTGTACAGGGAATCAATGCAAAGAATTGAACCCTTCAGGAAAGTGTTGTTCGGGTGACATTAGGCGTATACTTAAAAATGATGGGTTGGAGTTGATTAAACCAAGCTGTTGCAGTTGAAAAAAATTTAATTCAATGTTCGTTATTTTACGAACAATTTTATGCGATAAGAATATGAAAAACATAAAAAATGCGATCTGGTTACCTCTTTTTCTTTTACCAATCTGGTTCCTGATCTATCACAACCTTCAGCCAATGACCGATTGGATGATTGACACAGCATTGGGAATGAAACAGGGTGCGCATCTGACTGAAGCGTTGAGGTTCTTCGTTTTCGAGTTCCCCAAAGTGATGCTTTTGCTAACGCTCATTATCTTTTTTGTCGGAATCATCCGTACCTACTTCACTCCCGAACGCACCAGAAAAGCGCTCGAAGGGAAAAAAACATTTACCGGCAATGTGATGGCTGCAACGCTCGGAATTGTCACACCATTTTGTTCCTGCTCAGCCATCCCGCTTTTTTTAGGATTTGTTGAATCGGGTGTTCCGCTTGGTGTCACGTTTTCTTTCCTGATAGCTGCGCCAATGATCAACGAAGTAGCCATTGTCCTTTTATATGGCTTGTTTGGCTGGCAGGTGGCTGCCATTTATGTCGGAACCGGACTGGCGATTGCCATACTGGCTGGCTGGGTGATTGGTTTGCTGAAACTCGAAAAATGGGTAGAACCCTGGGTGTATCAAACCCACATGGGCGAAAGCGGACTGGAAGAAGAGAAACTTAACTTTGTGAAACGGATCGAACTCGGATACGATGCAGTGAAAGAAATTGTAGGCAAAATTTGGATTTATGTGGCCCTGGGTATCCTTGTTGGTGCTGGAGCGCATGGTTATGTTCCCGAAGATTTCATGGCTGCCCTGATGGGCAAATCGGCATGGTACTCTATTCCACTTTCCATTTTGATCGGTATTCCGTTGTATTCAAACGCAGCCGGAATCGTTCCGATTGTTTCGGTACTGATTGAAAAAGGAGCATCACTTGGAACAGCACTTGCCTTTATGATGTCGGTCATTGCCCTTTCATTGCCGGAAATGGTTATCCTGCGGAAAGTACTAAAACTCCCTTTGATATTGACTTTTATTGGGATTGTAGGCACCGGGATAATGATTGTAGGCTATTTGTTTAATTATGTATTTTAAACCCATAGGCTCGTTCAAGCTACTGGAACAACTTTCTTCAAAATCATTAATCAGAATCAGACGGCCGGGGCTCATTTTCGGTCAACGAATCACTGAAACCCGACTTGCAGGGTAGCTTGTTGTTGCATTAAACGGATCACAGATCCGCAGTGAAAAGGTTCAGATTGCAAACCGGAAACAGCCATTGCCTTCTTTTGCATATCCGGAGGAGCAGAGTTACATCAATCCCAAAAGAAAATTCTTCACACAATTACCGAGATTATCAACATTATATCCACCTTCCTGACAAACCAATGTTGGTAATTCCAGCGATTTAAACTGATTACCAATTGAAATATAATCTTCTGTTTGAAGCTTAAAGCCCCCAACCGGATCATCGATATGCGTATCAAATCCGGCAGCAATAATTAAATACGAAGGTTTAAACTCACGTATTTTATTTATAATCCGGTTAACTGCTGCGCTGTATTGCTCTATTTGGGTATCCTTGGGCAACGGTTCATTGTGATTTGTCCCAACTGCCTGTCCTGTTCCTTTTTCGTCTGCATATCCCCAAAAGTATGGGTACTCGTTTGAAGGATCGCAATGAATTGATGCCGTAAATACAGATTTTATTTCATCAAAAAATTCCTGAGTGCCGTTTCCATGATGATAATCAATATCGACAATAGCTACTTTCCCCTCAGGTAATAAATACTCAGCTGCTGTAACGACATTGTTGAAATAGCAATAACCACCAAAAACACGAGGCCCTGCATGATGTCCCGAAGGCCGGCACATGGCATATACAATTTTTTCATGCCCTTCGCGAAGCAATTCGGCACCAGTTAAAGCGGTTTCAGCAGAAGCAAGGGCTACTTCATAAGTCTTACGCATAATAGGAGTTACAGCATCGGTACACCATATTCCACCCCATAGAGGTGAATCGATCTTTTTTTTAAGATGTGCCCCTTCACCAGGGAAAAGATCCGGATAAAACTCCTCCTCCTCATTTTTTAAACTTAATCCGGTTTTCCGGATATAATCGTGGTAAGGATGCAACCTTGAGATGAAACGTTCCGGAAATTGTTTGGCAAGCTGGAATTCGAATCGTTCATCAGAACGAAGGGCTTTTTTGATGGATTCAACACGAAGAGGGGTATCCTTAACTTCATAAGTTTCAGGCCCAAGCTGATACTTCCAGTATGGGTTGTGCAAACTATCGTTATATTTCTCAATTACTTTCATAATTCAATTTCCCTTATTTAATAATTCGACTACACGTTGTTGTGGTATTGCGGGGCACCAGCGCTGTTCACGTCCATTCATTCCATTGGAACAAAATATGGCATTTATAACTGCCTCTTCGGTTGCTTCAACAACAGCTTCGTAAACTGTATTTATAGCATGATCCGAAATACATTTTAAATTAATAAAATTGCTTTGCGAGGTATTAACCCGAGGTTTCCGGTTTCCCGTACTAAAAGCAATAATTATTTCACCACTGGTTGAAGCTGCATAAGAACCAGTCCGTCCAAGGCCAAGAGCAGCTCGTTTTGCCACCCGGTTTAGCTGACTGTTAATAAGAGGAATATCTGTTGCCACCACAACAATGATTGATCCTTCAGACACCTCTCGTCGTCCGGCCTGATCGAATTCCTTATCAAGTGATCTCCCAATTACACCACCATCTATAGTGAGATTACGCATTTTACCAAAATTGGAAAGAACGAGTACACCTACAGTAAATGTCTCACCTTCAGAAATAGTTAAAATACGGGAAGAGGTTCCAATTCCTCCTGCAAAATCAAAGCTTGTCATACCAGTTCCAGCCCCAATAGATCCTTGTTTTACCGGACCGGATGATGCTGATTCTATAGCCTTAATTGCATCCTGCGCCGAACATGTTCCCATTCTGATATCATTTAAAAAAGAATCATCTGCTTCTCCAACTACCGGTAGAACGACATCGGTTTCGGTACCAAGTTTCGGATACTTTTTAATCATGTGGTTAATCACACCGGTATGAACCCGTCCAACAGAATGTGAGTTCGTTAAGAGTATGGGGGTTTCCAACCAACCTGTCTCAATAACCTGTGTTAAACCAGCCATTTCCCCAACACCATTTAATATAAAGCCACCTGCTGCTATCCGATTTGAATAAGCTTGTCCGGCAGGCATTATTGCTGTAACACCAGTGCGTATATGGCATGTTTCTGAACTGCCGGGAATTTGCACATTATCTTCTATTCGTGAAAAATGGCCAACACGAACACCTTTAACATCGGTAATTGCATTATTAATTCCGGGACGCATCCGTCCAATCTGAATTCCAATTTCCCGCGCGTTAGGACGGGGAATTTCAGATTTAAAGTCATCTTTTTTAGGCTGCTTTGCAGGTTTTATTGCCAATCCATAACGGTTCGCTGCTGAACGAATAACTAACCGCAAAGCATCGCGAAATTCAAGGCCACGCGATTTGGCCGCGGTCATTAAAGAAGCATTTGGATGAAGGCTTGGTAATGGATTAAGTTCAATAAAATAAGGTTTTCCGTTTGTGTGTAACCGAATATCTACCCGGCCAACATCAGGACAGGACATGATCTGAAAAACATCCCGGGCCATTTTTACTACAGCTTTTTCTTCTTCTGAATTTAGATTTGCAGGACAACTAACTTTTACCGATTTTGCGGCTTCTCCGCCCTGTTTCATATCATAATCGTAAATGTTGTATTTACCTCCAATTTTACTTAGATCAAAAGTATGCTCAACAATGTCCAGTAATTTCCCCGGAAAACTTTCAAGAAAAGGAACGCTAAGCTCACGGCCCTGAATATATTCTTCAACAACAAGGCCCGAAGGGTAATGGCTCAGAAGACGATTTATTCTTTCGAGGGCTTGATCTCTTGTTTCAACAACCGAATCTTGGGTAATTCCTTTGCTCGATCCCTCTGAATTTGGCTTAATCATCAAAGGATATTGTAAATCTTCAGGCAAATCGCGCTCATTCTCGGTTATTAAAACTCCACTTGGAACACTAATTCCACGAGAAGATAACATCGTTTTAGCGAGATGTTTATCGAGATTAAGATGAAGAAGAGACGCATTTCCACCCGTAAACGGAATCCCCATTTGCTCATACAAGCCGGGATAAAAAGCTTCCCTTGAACTCCCAATGGTTCCTTCAGCTAAATTAAAAATGAGGTCCGGTTCGCTTTCAATAATGCGCTCAATTACTGCATTTGGTTTTCCTGAAACTTCCACAACTGTAACTGTATGTTGCAAGCTGCTAATAGCTTCGTATATCCTGTTGATATCCGCTTCAGCAAGAAGTTCAGCTGTAGCTTCTGTGTCATCGGTGCGAAGATTGTATGCGATTGTTATTCTCATTGTTTTACCTCCAGTTATTCATTAAGGTATCGTGAAATCAAAAATGTTTATTGAATACATTCCTGTTTTCAAATCATAAAAGAATTGATATTGTTTCTGTGCGACTAAAAATACGAAAAGCATAATGTAATTCAGAATATATAGCGTTTATTATTCCGAAAGACAATTCAATAATTGGAATAATATATGCCTTTCAAATGCAGATGATTTTATATTCAACGAAGCACCACGACCTGGTTTGGAGGAGTTTGCTGTTGTAGCCGGTTATTTTATTTTATCCTCTAAAAATTGCAAGTCATTTCTGATTAGGGCAGACAAACAATCTCGGACGTCCTTTTCTGTCTGTCCTTGTATGTCTGTCAAGTAGTTGTCGTCCATTTTCTCACTGAATCCAAAAAATCGTTTAACAAGTTTCGGTCTTTTATAGAAAATATACCATTCGGTGCCGTCCACTGCTGATACTGAAAGTCCATTTTTGTTGCCTTTATTTTCAATCTCAAGGGAAGGCGAATAATGAATTTCGCTTTGTTTAGCTGTTTTCAGTTTTGTTAAAAACTCAGTCCATGGGATTTTATCAAATGTCTCCATGATTTTATCTTTCTCAATATTTCCCATTTCAATAATGTCTGGCTTAAATGGGTCGCAGAATGATGCTCTAAAGTTCATATGTCGGTTTGTTTATAATTTGTTACGTTCTGCAACAGTAAGCCGTGCAGGAGTTTCCCGATGAACTTCCTACGAAGAGCTGCTTTTCATCCGTCAACTGACGGATCCTGCCAACGAAGCACCGAAACCAGCCATTGTCTTCTTTTGTATATCCGGAGGATCATGGTAGTTTGCTGTTATCTGCTGGGCGTTTTCTTTTCTTTCTCAATTAGGGTGGCGGAGCTCATTTGTATTTACAATGTGAGTTCAGTTTATAGTTTAAGTTAATCAGAAATTAAATATAAGTAGTCAATTGCTTAATATCCCGGATTTTGGAGTGCATATGGATTTAATTCAATAACTAACTGTGGGATAGGCAACAAAAACTTATAGGCTTGATAAAGTGCCAATTCTTCCTGAATTTTATTAAACCTTTTAAAGTAATTGAACGTACTCCCCTCAATTTTTAATTCAGTTTTCCATTGGTCGTAAATATCATTTAAAGAGATTTCTGATAATGGTGTCAAATTTCTTCTTATCAATAGTCTATTTAGCAAGTTCATTGCAGTGGCTGTTTCTCCTTTTTGATAGTTGGCTTCAATATTCATCAATAATATTTCTGTATATCGCATTGCAGGAACATACAGCCAATCATAGTAATGTTTAAAAGCATAATTATTAACTTCATCGAAGCCAAAAATATTTTCGGGGCTATAGGAAAGGAAGTTGTCAGCGTTTTCGGATAGGGTATACTGACCACTGTTAATAATCTGAGAGGTTACATCTTTAAGCTCATCCCATTTCTGCTGGATAATCAGAGTGCGAGCTTTAATACCTGCTGCAAAATATTTATTTAATTTTATATTTTCTGACTGCGCAATATTTTGTGGCAAATAGTTTATGGAATGTTCTAAGTCTGTTATTATTTGTGTATAAACATCATTAACAGCCGATCGTGGAAGATTATTAACAGAAAACCATGGGAAGATATTATCACTTATCACTTCTACATCTATTGGTATATCACCAAACCAAAATACAAGCGTATAATAAAGGTAGGCTCTGATACATTTTGCCTGTGCAATTATAAGTTGTTTTTCTGCTTCATTGCTAATTAACTCAGCATTGGCAATTACTGAATTAACGCTGTAAATTATTTTATAGGCATCAGACCATAAAGCAGACAGTTTTGAATCCGTTGAATTTTGAGTATGATGTGTAATATCACCCCATGTCATATCATTCGGAAAATTTATTTTATTAGAGTATGCTGCATCAAACAAAAATGAATATTCTAAATACGATTTGAAGTCTTCATAACTTTGTGCCAAAAGAGAATGAATATCAACAGACGGCGGCTCAAAATTAAACTCAATATTAGCATCGGCTGTAAGAACAATCTCTACCGAGTCAATAAGGTTGTCTCCTGAATATCCTATAAATAAAAGATTGTCACCTTCATTGTACTGCATCTCAACAAGATCTTCAATAGTTGCAGATTTTAAATTTGTGACAATGTTCGTTGTAAGTAGTTGTATTTCGGGAATGCCATTACTTCCATTTGTAGAAATTAATTTTGTACTGCACTCTTTATTTGGCAGTTGAATTTCAATAAGGTATGTTCCTGATTTAATTCCTGATATTCGATAGATAGATTTTCCAGCCTTTAATGTTTGTTTATTTATTGCAATAAGTTTGCCGGCAAGGTCAACAATTCGCACCACAACTTCACTACTTTGCATGGTGATAAAACTCAGATTGGCATTCTGTGTCATCGGATTTGGATAAACGGTTATGAATTTTTCATTTGTAACCAAATCGCTTATCCCGGTAATATTTTGAACAAGATTTAAGGTTTCCGGCCCCACAAGCAAAATACTTGTCTCTTGCGTAATGTTTAGAATTCGGATGCTATCAACTGTAGTGCTTTCTCCAGTACCACTAAAAGTAATTTTGTAGTTTTGAGCCTGGGTAGCAAAGCAGAAAGTTATTGATAACAATAAAGCTGTAAAAATCTTTTGCATCACATCGAGTCTGCATTTTGAACAATTGTAAAGTTTGTTCATAGTGAACTTGTTTAAATTTTCAACAAAATAAGAGCAAGGCCTAAGAAACGCCAATTTAGCCAAGTGGAGAAAAGCGTATCAAAAAAACGGATTAACAGAGTTCTAAAGCTGTCTATCCATGCAAAACAACGTTCATTGCCAGATCGTCGCGGAGAGATTTTTCGAACAGGTGATTTAAATGCACAGATCTAAACTCTTTTGTTTGCATAGTACTTGGTTTTTTAGTTCTCCAATAGGGAGAATATTTGACTTCGCTTTTGTTCCTTTTGATTGTATTGTAGCTTTCGCACTTTTCAGAAGGTTCCCCGCACAACAGTTGTAGCTTTCGCATTTTGTGGACGGATCCCGGAGATTTAGTTCAAGCTTCTGCAATTTGCTCGTGCTATTTTCTATACAATTTTCGCTTTTGAAACAAAGGAGGTCTTCTTGCCTGATAAATAAACAATAAAAATTGTACTAATTTATCAAATAAAAAGCATCATTAATAATAAACCGGAAGATATTTAAGGAAATAAATCGGGAGGATTAGTTCTCATTTTAGATTAATCAAATACAGCGAGATGCTCGTAGAGACGCACGGCCGTGCGTCTCTAGCCCGAATCGTGATTCTCGGCTCAATGATGTTTGGTGGGGATAAGGAAAGATATTTTTTTGCATAACCCCAATTATCAATGAAGTAAATCCGGAAGCTTTTAAAATGTAAATGCGTCTGCGATTAGACAAGGAACTGTAATGAACATGATCAACCAAATACTTCATTTGCAAAAACACGAAGGGTTTCTTCTGTTTTCATTGCCATTTCGGAGTTCATTGAGCGTATTGCTATTTCGGCGATGTATTTACCTGACTCATCACGGGTGATTTTAATTTTGATGTGTTCACCCGAAACAATCCAGGGCATTTCGAGAATGCGGTTTTTAAGGAGGCGTTGAATCTGTTCAGGCTTATCATCCGAAGTTATTTGAAGTCGGATAAGCTGCTCCACCCAATTGCCGGTATCGGCAGGTTTTACTATATTTTGTCCGGAGAGCAGGCTGAAAGGGATTTTAACATTTACACCTTCGCCTGTAACAATTTCCATGGTGCGGTATCCCAATTTCCTGATGGTGCCCGAAACTTCAGCAGTATGAATCAGTTGTCCCGGCTCAAAGGAATTTTCCGACTTCAGTATAATTCCTGAAATAAAATCGCGCAGGAAATACCATCCCAAAAGAATAACAATCACAACAATGAGACTACCTGTTAGCAGGCGGTAAGCAGCAATTCCCAGTTGTAAATGATCGATAGCCCAGAAAACGTATGCCAGCCAGGCGAGCATTTCCACCATGGGGAAAATCTTCAGAAAGATCTTCCTGATTTTTCGGCTGCCGGTCAGAACAGGAAAATAGGAAGAAACAAAGCGCAGTAATATAAACAGCGCGACGGCCAGTGAAAGTACTTCAAGATAGATCATAGTAATTCAAGACTTTTAAGTTTTTTGACCAGATGAATTTCCAAAGCCGGATTTAAACAATATACTTCCTGAAATTTCTCAGTCAGAATTCCTTTTTGGAGCAGGATGCGAACAGTTTTTTCCGTATTCTCAACATCATTTTGAAGTATTTCTGAAAGTCTTTTCACAGAGAAACGGCGGTGCAGGACAAATTGCAGGATGTAAAAAATTTCGTTCTGCGGAAGGTCTTCCTGAAAGGTGATTTCCTTGCTAAAAGGCCTTTCCATAAACAACGTATTGCCCGATATTTTACGAATGCCTGCCAGCCAGAGATTAATGGTATGACCGGGGTTGCCTTCTGATAATTTAAAGAACCGGTTAAACAGCCGGGCGTATTCCCAGTCCGACATATCTTTTTCGTGCTTTTTATCGAGGATCAGTTTCATACCTCCTGCCTGATGTCGCAGCATAACGAGGTCTTTCAGTTCGCTGGCATCAAAAGGCTGACAAAATACAAGGTCGAGTGCCCATGTGTTGATTGAGCTTAGCTGATTGATGATTTTCAGGGCGTATTGGTTGACATTGATGATAAACAATACTTTGTGCCCGTATTGGCGCATCAGCGAGATGATTTTTTCGATGACCTGTGTACCGAACGGTTTCCTTTCCCACCAAAGTTCCAGATCGTTAATCACAATGACACTCTTTGGCGGAAGCGCTTCCATACAGTACGGCAGACTTTCGTGTCCATCAAGGCTTTCCAGCAGCGTTTGCTCAAAAAGACCGACATCGGCAATACTTTCACGGGGCGCTCTGATGTTGAATATGTTTTGTTTTTCGAAGTGAAGATTCGCCAGATGCTTGCTTAGGCTCGACTTTCCTGAACTTCGCCCGCCACTGATAATCAGCAAGCCCGAAGTGCCGTTTACAAAGCGTTTGATCGCCTTTCCACCTTTCTCGATCTCATGTTCCATCCCCACCCAAAAGTCTTCTCCAATGGTTGAACTGCCCGAAAATAAATTGGAA
This sequence comes from Prolixibacteraceae bacterium, assembly GCA_035648135.1. Classification (GTDB taxonomy): domain Bacteria; phylum Bacteroidota; class Bacteroidia; order Bacteroidales; family Prolixibacteraceae; genus Aquipluma. The sequence continues at coordinate 179,025 of DASRMB010000011.1, read as the reverse complement.
TAGTAAAAAGGTAATTTCTGAATAAGCGCTTTATTTGGCGATATTTTCTCCAGCATACGTGCAACAGGTTCTCCGGGGAAGAGCAAATTTCTCTCCTGCAATTGCTTCATCCGGTTGGCCCACAACAAACCTTTACTTTCGCGATAAAGTAGTTTCACCAATTGATTAATGACGGTTTTGCGTACCGACTTTTCAAATTGATGCAGACGGCTAAATAATCTGCGCTGATCAGTTGTCCTGATTTTTTCCTTCAGATCGCCGGCTGATTTAATAATGATGGCGGAGGATAATGGCTCAAAAGCATTTTTTAATCCGGTGGCGAAACTTTGCCTGAGCTGCTCGTAAAGTGTTTTCAGCTTTTGTTCTTCGGTTTTAATATTTCGTACTATATTTTCAAGTAAGGTTTTCTGTTGTTCTTTTATTTTCTCGTTTTCAGGATCTTCCGGATGAATCGTTTCCCTGTTCTCAAAATGGAAATTGGCCAACCGGATTAAATTTTTCAGGCTTGAAATCGAAAGCGTCAGTTGTTGCCCAATACTTCCGGACTGTTTTCTAATCTGATCAATGAGTTCGTTACTGAGGTAGAAATCGGCCGTTTTACGCACTGAAACAACAAATTCAGTTACATTTTCAAGCTGCTCCAACGTGATATTCTCCTGAAGTTCATTCCCTGTTATTTCGATGCTTTCAGGAAGTCGTTCCACGGCCTCCTGAATATCTTTAGACAAGGTGTTGAAAAGAACTTCGATTTGCGGGAATGAAATTGACTTTTGACTGAAAATATCTTTCTTATCGGATTTCAGATCGCTCCTTTCCAGGATGGACTGAATCTGACTTTCAAAAACCATCAGCTTTTTATGAATATCCCCCTCAATAATGAATTCAATGTCCTGAACTGTTTTTTCGATCTTTGTGGTTAAACGGTTTTTCAGGGAAAAATAAATAGCATCGAGGTATGTTTTATTGACCTGATTGATTCTGAAATGAAACCATAATTCCGGAAATTCAGCCAATGAATTTTCAAGCACAAGCTTCTTCTTCTGAAAAGCTTTTAACTTCCGGCTAAGCAGATTCGCCTGTGGACTTTCAATCATCTGACTAAATTTTTCCAGATCATCGGTCAGTTCAGTAAGCATCTGTTGCCCCTGATTGTCAACAAAATTCTGATTGTCGGTCCTCAGTTTGACTAGTTTGGCCGCATTTATTTCTTTTTTAGCAACCAGTTCGTCCGTGGCTAATTTCCCCGATAATGCTTTTTCAATCGTTTCCCTGGTGCTGTTGAGGAGTTCTTTTATTCCGGGAAAAGCACTTAGACTCTGAACCGCGTAATTTTCATAGAACTGCCTGAGATAGTCGAGCCTTTTGTAGTACAGAAAATATCCGGCTGCAGGTTGCAGGTTAACCTTAGTACTTATTTTTTTTCCTGAAATACTCATCCATCCGATTTTCAGGATCCGGTTTATGCGCCTGTACAGGTTCGTTGGTTTCAGTTTCCTGTAATCATCCCGGCTCAACATCAGCCGGATATGTTCAGGAAGTTCATAAACCAAATTGCCTGTTTCTGTCGTGAACCGGGTAATCCCTCTTTTCAGTATTTCCTGTTCTTCTTTTAGGAAAATTTCTTTGAATGTGGCCAGTTCTTTTTGAGCCTGAAAGGAGAAATCATTGAGTATTTTCAACTGTTCCCAGTGTTTTTCCTGCTGATTTCCGATATCATTGGCTTTTACTAATTTCCTCATCGCATTGTCGGTGAGGCTTGCTGTCTGATCCAGGTATGTATTGCGGCTTTTCGTAATCGCAAAAAAAGTACTGTCGATTAAGCTGAGGGCTTGTTTTTCAAGAATCTGTGCCAGATTGTAAACGGTGTTGAAAACAAGTTCGGTTTTGGAAAGCTGAATGTTTTTCAGGATCGATTCAACTGGTTTTTTATCGGCAGGATCTGACGATTTCGCTTTTTCCGGATAAGGAGATTTTGAAATCACATTTACTTCATCAAAACCTGATGAGGCATGAATGAGAAGGCATGATTTCAGACTCTTAATTAATTCATTGGCAGATCCCACCATATTTTCCACTTTATGGGTGGCAAAGTTTTGGATTTCAGCAATGGTGAGATCGGTATCCTGCGACTCTGACCGGATGAGCTCATTCTCGGGTAACTTTCCGGAATTGTTAATCACTTTGATGCTTGCCCTGATCCGGTAACTATCAATCATCTGCCCAAGAATGGCATAGTAGCGATCTGTATTTTTACTGTCCGGATTACTGGCCAGAATCCTTATTTCGGCATGTCTCCACTTTGGTGTTACCGTAATGTAACGTATCAGATGAAGGGCGAGCGAAAGGTTTCGTCCGGAACCACTCCACCAGAAGTCAATCCTCTTGTGATTTCCGAAACCGCGTATTTTGTCGTAGTTCAGGAATGCCAGGTTATAGTCCAGTTTATGGAGTGTAAGCAGAAGATCTTCCCATTTTTTCGGTGCACTGGTATTTTTAGACCAGCCCATGAGAATGGTATTGGGCTCAAAACCCGAAAACCCGTAAATCCGGCTGATCATCCCCATCCCTTCGTATACATTCCGGCAATTATGCCTTCGGGTAATAATATTGGTATGCTCGCCGAATGTTTCCACGCTGACTCTGGCTGTTTTATCGAATAGCAGGTTTTCATCCGGAGTTTCAATTAATTCAAAATTGGTGAAGATGCCCAGTTTCCCAACCAATGCTTTCCCAATTTCAATAAGGTGCGGCCTGTTGGACGTTCCGCCACTGAACAGGATCACATTGGGTCTCCAGTTTCGGGTATTCATCTGGGTTTTGGCGAGTTTTAACAGTCCGGTTTTCACGAGTGATAACCAAATACTCGATAAGGTATCGCCTGAGTGTAATTTGAGTTCTTTATTTTTCAGGTAAAAAAAGAGTCCCACCAATATGACAGAAGCAACGGCCAAAGCCATTATATCCAATTCGATCATCACAATGATGCAAGCAGTTGCTCCAATCATACTAACAATCCGGGGTATTTTAAACGATGGTCTGAAATCGCTGCTGGCCCAGCTTTCAACCGTATACGTAATATTTAAAAACCCATAGGTAATGATGAAAAAGATTGTGACTATCCGGGCGATTACATTCAAATCGCCAATCAGGATGCCACCTTCAGCAATGATAAATGTGAGTAAAAGAGCATTGCGTGGTTCGTTGGAGGCTCCGTAACCTTTGCTGAAAAAGAAGGGCGCTATGCCATCTTTGGCAACTGCCTGCATGATGCGTGGTGCCCCCATAATACTTCCAAGTGCCGAAGAAAGCGTTGCCCCGAGAATTCCGGCAATCACCAGTTGAGGAATCCATGAAATCTTGAAAAGAACTTCAGGATCGTTAACCAACAGATCGTTGTTGACTGTATAGGATAAAAAAAATGCCAGGCCCACATAGACAATCAGTCCAACCAAAATTGCGGCAATGGTTCCAAACGGGATATTTTTTCGGGCATCTTTCAGATCTCCTGACATGGATACCCCGGCCTCGAAACCGGTAACCGCCGGAAAGAAAATGGCGAAAAGAGTGATCCACGGCAGTGATGTGGGAATTGCGCCTAACTGCGGGACAACAGGTGTATATTCATGCTTGCCAAAAAATACCGATAACAGCGAAAGCGCCATGATCGTTAGTATGATGTATTGTGTTTTTATAGCCAGAGAGGTGCTTATAAAAGTCAGAATGGTAACCAGCAGAAGGATGATGGATCCTGCGATCCGAATGGCGTTTATACTGACCTCAAAACCGAAATATCCCAGGAATACTTCGGCAAAACCGATCAGGTATAAACTTACACTGAATGATAAGCCGACAAAAAGTGCCCAACCCAGCGTACCTCCAATAGGCAGGCCGAGGCTGCGTGAAATGATGTAATAGGTTCCTCCGGTTTCTACCTTTTTATCGGTAGCGATGGATGCGACGCTAAGTCCTGTACTCCCGGATATAATATGCGCTACCAGAATGATACCCAAAGTGGCCCAAAGACCTGCCTGCCCGACAATCCATGGCAACCGAAGGTACATGATAACACCTAATAACGTGAGGATGGAAGGGGTGAAGACTCCGCCAAATGCACCAAATTTTTTTGCTTTAGCCATTTACTAAATGTTAATTCTCTGATTTATCACTTACTTTTTCAAACCCTGATTTTAAATGAATATCCCTTTGAGGAAAAGGAATTTCAACCTGATGTTCTTTAAATATTCTGAATATCTCATAATATAATTCACTTTTCAGAATCTTTGGCCGGTCAATGTATTCAGCGGTCCAAACCAGAAGGTTAAAATTCAGACTACTGTCACCAAACTCATCGAAAAGGACATATGGCTCGGGGGAACGTAGTACTCCGGGATTTTCATTGGCTACCTGAGTAAGCAGCGTTCTTATGTTCTCCGGATCTTCGTTGTATGAAACACCAACCGGAAAGTTTAACCTTATTCTTCGGTTATTGTGACTCCAGTTAATCACCCTTGAATTAATAAAATCGGAATTGGGTACAATAACTGCAATATTATCGTTCGTAATAATTGTTGTTGCCCGGGCTGAAATATCCACGATATTGCCTGCAAGTTTATCTATTTCAATTCGGTCACCTACCTTTATGGGCCTTTCGAACAAAATAATAATACCGCTGATGAAATTGTTGGTGATATTTTGCAAGCCGAAACCAATACCAACTCCAAGTGCTCCAATCAGCAGGCCTATCGCACTAAGATCAATGCCTGTTGTCTGGAAAATAATAACTAAACCTATAATAACCAGTATGTAACGTATGATTGTTGCTATCGATTGACTGACGCCGATATCGAGATCATAGCGAGGGAAAATCTTTTTCACAAGTAGTCTTCTGATCTTAGACGAGATGTAGAAAAGTAGAAATAGTGATATGCCAAGTAAAACAAGTGTTTTGGTCGTGAACTGGCTTGTCCCCAGATGGAATAATTCAAAATTCCATGATTCTTTTAACCAATATAAGAGTTCTTCGTAAGTAGTCATAATTAGTTTTTTTCTAATTCAATTACCAATATTCCAATTCTTGAATCCAATCCCATTACCGGGCTTATGATTGTAATCCCGGCATCATCCGACAGTTGAACTGTCTTTTCTGCTTGCAGGATAAGGGTATTTTCAATAATCGTTCCTTCCTCTTTTTTATCACTTGACAATAAAACGGTTGCGGTAGCCGGGTCGATCAATTGTATTTTGCTGATATTTGGTTCTTTCACCAAACGCTTAATGAATAGGTTCACCTGTTCCAGGTTTTGACGTGTCATTTCACTTCTGATGGCCCAGGAAAACACTCTGGAGGTGAGCTCCATGTCTGAAAGGCTTAGACTGTCCATTTTGTTCTCGTAAAGGTTCACCAATAGTTCTTTTTCGGCCAGTGAACTCCTTTCCATGATGTTTATTTTTATCATAAACCCGAGAATAATACAAATGATTATGGCCAGGAGAGAAAAAACAAGGAGATGTTTTTTTACGAAAGTTAAAAGTTTGCTCTCTGGTTTTCCTGTGAAATTTTCTTCAGCCCGGGATCGTTGTTTCTCGTTTGTTTCCATAACTGTACGTTTTAAAACTGATACAATTTACAAAATACTTTGAAACTAAACGCAAATCTTTTAAGCTTGGCTGGGAAAGAGCACGTTTTGGTTTGCAGGTAGAAGAAGCAATTCTTATTTATCCTTTTTGAAAATAATATTTTGGCTCTATGATGGATAGTTGGAATTTACTTCATTAATCATTTGTTTTATGCTATCAATATCTTACCTGACACACGCCAAACGTCATATAGCCGAGAATCAGTTTTGGGGTAAAGACGCACGGCCGTGCGTCTCTGTGAACATCATGGGAAAATTTTGTAGAGACGCACGGCCGTGCGTCTCTACAAACCACGGTATCTTGTAATTGATTGTGTTGGAGACCAATGTGCGTCTCTACAAAAGCCACCGGGTATTTTTGTGTTCGCCTACAATAAATTGAATTGCACAATTTATCCTATCCTTGATTTCTGACCACTAATTCTTATATTTGCCTGCTGATTTATGAAACTTCTTGCATACATATTATCGATCTATTTTTTGGTACTCACTGCAATACCCTGCGTTGATGTTCCGGAGGATCATGATATCTGTAAAGTTGAACAAGCTCAGGACGCAACAGATCATCAGCACGAGACTGACGATTGCTCGCCGTTTTGTACCTGTCAGTGTTGCACAACTCCTGTAGTCTTTCATGAATTTATCGTTCATTTCAAATGCTTTTCATATACACAAAAGCAGTTCCCAGCTTATACTTCTGATTACGTTTCTACTACTTCGGTATCCATTTGGCAACCGCCTCAAATTAGCTAATACAGTCCTTTTTTCTTTTTAGATACTGCTTCCCCTGACGTGGGAGGTCTGTCAATCTTTGTATTAACTTTTTTAAGGAATTCATTCTATGATCGAACGTATCATTCATTTTTCAATCAAAAATAAATTTATTGTCGGTTTGTTTGTCGTTGCCTTAATTGGCTGGGGTACTTATTCTATTGCCCGCTTGCCCATTGATGCAATTCCTGATGTAACCAACAATCAGGTGCAGGTTATTTCAATTGCTCCATCGCTGGCCGTGCAGGAAGTTGAAAGCTTCATTACCGCACCTATTGAAGTGGCAGTGGCCAATATTCCGGATATTATTGAGCTCCGCTCCATTTCCCGGTTAGGCTTGTCTGTTATTACGGTTGTGTTTAAAGATGGGGTAGATGTTTATTGGGCAAGGCAACAATTGAGCGAGCGGCTCAAAGAAGCCGAGGAAGTAATCCCCACAGGTCTTGCTAAAATTGAACTGGCGCCTATCTCTTCCGGATTGGGTGAGATATATCAGTACAGGCTTGCCGTTGATAAAGGTCTGGAGAAGAAATATACGCCCATGGAACTGCGTACTCTTCAGGATTGGGTTGTACGCCGTGAAATGCTCGGAACTCCCGGGGTGGCCGATATTAACAGCTATGGCGGGTTCGTAAAACAATACGAAATTGCAGTTAATCCTGAAAGACTTCGAGGAATGAACCTGACGCTTACTGACATTTTTCAGGCCCTCGAAAGAAACAATGAAAATACCGGAAGTGCTTACCTCGATAAAAAGCCTACTGCTTATTTTATTCGCGGAATTGGTCTGGTTAAAACCTTAGAAGACATTGAAAAGATTGTCGTAAAGAACAATCCTTCAGGAATTCCAATCCTGGTGAGGGATGTGGCAACCGTCCAATTTGGAAGCGCGACGCGTTATGGCGCATTGGTTATCGATACAACCGAAGCCGTTGGTGGGGTAGTGATGATGCTGAAAGGAGCAAATGCTCATGAGGTGATCGAAAGTGTGGAAACACGCATTCAATCCATTCAAAAATCATTGCCTGATGGTGTCACCATTGAACCATTCCTGAACCGTTCCGACCTGGTTGGGCGTGCGATCGGTACTGTTTCAAGAAACTTAATAGAAGGGGCATTGATCGTCATCTTCATTCTGGTTTTGTTATTGGGTAATCTGCGGGCCGGACTTGTTGTGGCTTCGGTTATTCCTTTGGCCATGCTTTTTGCCGTATCCATGATGAATTTCTTTGGAGTATCGGGCAACCTGATGAGCCTTGGAGCTATCGATTTCGGTTTAATTGTGGATGGTGCGGTTATCATTGTTGAAAGTGTGGTACACCGGATATCAATGAGTAAACATCATCATCCGGGAGTTACAAAGCTCAATCAGGAACAAATGGATGAAAACGTATTCGATTCAGCCAAACGGATGATGAGTTCGGCCACTTTCGGGCAAGTCATTATCCTGATCGTTTATATACCCATTATGGCATTGGTGGGCATCGAAGGAAAAATGTTCCGCCCAATGGCTCAGGTCGTGGTTTTTGCTTTGGTGGGGGCTGCAATTCTTTCGCTTACCTACGTTCCAATGGCTTCAGCTCTGTTTCTGAGCAAAAAGACTGAACACAAGCGGAATTTTTCAGACAAACTGATGGATCGCCTGCATAAAGGATTTAGTCCGGTTATTGCATTCGCCCTCCGTCGCAAATTGTTGGTTTCCGTATCGGCTATCGTTTTGTTTTTGTCCAGCCTGTTTCTGTTTAGCCAATTGGGTGGCGAATTTATTCCACAGCTCGAAGAAGGTGACCTGGCTGCCGGTGTAATGACTTTGCAGGGCGGTTCTCTCAGCAATACCATCGAAAAGGTTGTGGCAGCCAATAAAATACTGCTCTACAATTTTCCTGAAATAAAACATACGGTTTGTAAAATTGGTGCCGGCGAAATCCCAACCGATCCTACACCCATGGAAACGGGCGATTACATCATCACCCTCAAAGATAAAAGCGAGTGGACTTCCGCAGAAACCCGTGAAGAACTGGTGGCAAAAATGGAAGAAAAACTGGTGGTATTAGCCGGTGTTAAATTCGAATTCCAGCAGCCGATTCAAATGCGTTTTAACGAATTGCTTTCGGGTTCGAAACAGGATATTGCGATCAAAATATTCGGCGACGATCTGAACACTCTTTCTGAAAAAGCCGGGGAAGTGGAGAAAATCATTCAGCTTATTGAAGGTGTCGAAGATATTAATGTGGAGAAAGTTACCGGACTGGCTCAGGTTCAGGTTGAATACAACCGTGACCGTCTGGCTCAGTACGGTCTTTCAGTACAGGAACTCAATCTGGTGTTGCGTGCTGCTTTTGCCGGAAGTCAGGCGGGAGTGGTGTTCGACGAAGAAAAGCGTTTCGGACTGGTGGTTCGCTTGGATCAGGATTACCGGCAAAACCTCGAAGATGTGAAAAACCTTTCGGTGGCATTACCCAACGGAGGACAGATACCTTTTGAACAGTTAGCCGATATTCAGATCAAATCGGGTCCCGCACAGGTTTCGCGCGAAAATACCAAACGCCGCATAACCGTTGGTTTTAACGTCCGTAACCGTGATGTTCAAAGTGTTATTTCAGAAGTAACCAGACAAATGGACACCCATGTAAAATTGCCAACAGGCTACTACGTAACGTATGGCGGTCAGTTTCAAAACCTGGAAGCAGCCAAAGCGCGTTTGTCCATTGCAGTTCCCGTAGCCTTGCTTCTCATATTTGTGTTGCTGTTTTTTACGTTTAATTCGGTCAAACAAACCCTGTTAATCTTTACCGCAGTTCCCATGTCGGCCATTGGCGGAGTAATCGCGCTCTGGTTGCGCGGCATGAACTTTTCCATTTCGGCAGGTGTCGGATTTATCGCCTTGTTTGGTGTGGCGGTGCTCAACGGAATTGTACTGATTGCTGAGTTTAACCGTCTCGAAAAGGAAGGCATGACCGATATTAACCAACGTGTATTGAAAGGTTTGCACACACGTTTGCGTCCTGTTATTATGACGGCGGCGGTGGCTTCGCTTGGCTTCCTTCCCATGGCCTTGTCAACCTCTGCCGGTGCTGAGGTTCAGAAACCACTGGCAACGGTAGTTATTGGCGGATTGATTTCAGCTACATTATTAACCTTGATTATTCTGCCTGTCTTTTACATCTTCTTTTCTTCACGTAAATTCAGATTTTCAATGAAAGGGAAATCATTGAAAACAATGTCTGTTTTGTTGATGCTACTTTTGGGTTCATCGTTTTTCCTAACCACAAAGGCTCAGCAATTGAAAACCATGAATCTGGAACAGACCATTCAAATGGCACTTGACAGTAATTTGTCAGTTCGCTCTTCGGTATATTCAGTCGATGTTCAGCGTGCCTTAAAAGGAGCATCCGTGGATATTCCAAAAACAACGATTGACGGGCAATATGGTCAGGTTAATTCCTATTCGAACGACAACAGTCTGAGCATTTCGCAATCCTTTGCTTTTCCTACGGTTTACATCAATCAGAATAAACTGGCTGATGCCCATGTGAAAAGCAGCGAATGGCAGTTGAAAGCTTCGCAACTCGAAATTGCCATTCAGGTGAAACAGGTTTACTGGCAACTGGCTTACCTGCATTCGAAACAAAAATTGTTTGCTTATCAGGATAGTTTGTATTCCGGATTTTTCAGGGCGGCCGAACTCAGGGCCAGATTGGGCGAAACAAACCGGCTGGAAATGATATCCGCCCGTTCACAAAGCCTCGAAGTGAAGAACCAGTTACAACAGGTAATTGCCGATTTGATTATATCTAAACAAAAGCTGCAAACGCTGTTAAATACAGAGTCAGATCTGTCACTTGCCGACACCATTTTGCGTCGTGCGGATTATTCGCCCTTAGCTGCAAATACCGCATTGCCAGGAAATCCTTCGGTGGAATTTGTGCAACAGCAGGTTGAAATAGCACAGGTTGAAACGAAGCTGGAGAAAAGTCGCATGATGCCTGATTTCAGTATTGGATATTTCAGTCAAACCATGCAGGGTATTCAGGAAGTGAACGGAGTTCCGCGCACTTTTGGTACAGGCGACCGATTCAACGGCATTCAGGCTGGCATTGCTATCCCATTGTGGTTTGTTCCGCATACATCCAAAACAAAGGCTGCCCGATTGAAAGAACAGGTAGCACAAACAAATGCCGAATACTATTCGAAATCGATGGCCGGGAATTACCGCTCGTTGCTGGGAGAATATGCTAAATATAGAAACAGCGTGGATTATTACGAAAAACAGGCCGTTCCTGAAGCTAATTTGATTATCGATCAGGCTACACGCAGTTACAAAGCCGGAGCCATGGATTACCTCGATTACATTATGAACCTTAGCCGCGCATTAAGCATCAGGCAAAACTACCTCGATGCGTTGAATAATTACAACCAAACGATTCTTTCAATCGACTTTTTAACCGGTAAAATATTTTAAAATCTGAAGATGAAGACACCAAATAAATTTATTGCGACAACAATTTTAGCTAATCTAATTTTTGCCTTGGTTTCATGTACTAGTGGCCCGAAAGCAAATACTGAAACTCAGGAGGTAGAAATACTTCCGGAGGATATTGTAGAATTACGCGACGACCAGATCGCTCTGGCCAGCATTGAAACCGGTGCGATTGAACTGCGATCGCTGAGCGGCACACTTAAGGTCAGCGGAACGGTTGCTGTTGCGCCGCAAAACCTTGCAACCGTTTGTATGCCTATGGGCGGGTTTGTAAAAAGCACATCGCTGATGCCGGGAAATGTGGTTCGAAAAGGGCAAACACTGGCCATTCTCGAAAATCAGGATTTTATTGATATCCAACAAAACTACCTGGAAGCCAAAAACAAATTTGAATTTGCCGAAGCTGAATTTAATCGTCATACCGAACTTTATAAGAACGATGTCTATTCACAACAAAACCTTCAGCAGGTTACTTCTGATTATAAAAATCTGAAGGCGCAGGTGAAAGCACTGGGACAGAAACTGGCGCTGATCGGCATCGATACGGACAAGCTGCACGAAGATGATATTAGTCGCTCTGTGGCTGTGGTTTCGCCCATTTCGGGATTCGTGAAAACAGTCAATATCAATATCGGGAAATTTGTTTCTCCATCTGATGTCATGTTCGTGATTGTGAACAGCGACAAGCTTTTTCTTGAACTCACCCTGTTCGAGAAAGATGTCAATAAAGTTTCAGCAGGCCAGAAGATCCGTTTCTTTATTAACAACGAAACCGAACAGCACGAAGCAGTAATCTACCAGACCGGCAAATCGATCAGCACCGATAAAACCTATAAAGTTTATGCCAGTGTTCCGGGCGATTGTGTAAACGTATTGCCCGGTATGTATGTGAATGCTATCATTGAATCATCGAACAATGAAGTGACTTCCCTGCCTTCGGATGCCGTTGTTAGTTTCGACGAAAAGGATTATATTTTCATCTTCGACAAGAACAAGGAAGAAGGTGGCAAGCCATTTACTGAATACCGTATGATTGAAGTGCATAAAGGTGTTTCTGATGGAGGATATACCGAAATTATTCTTCCGGAAGATTTTGATGTGAAAACTTCCAAAGTGGTTGTGAAAGGTGCATACAACCTGCTTTCGGCAAAGAAAAATGCCGGGGAAATGAGTTGTTGAAAACTGGACTGATTGATTTGAAGGCATTGGAATTGGCGAAGTTCAATGCTTGAATTCAATACCAAACAAGTCGATTCTGAATTTATTGATTCGGGGTCGGCTTGTGTCTTTCTGGTTTTAACCTGACTGGAAATGGATTCGTTCACAAAAAGGCGTTTTAGGCTGAAGAATGAAATTTTCTGTAAAAAAAGTAACACAATATTTTTTTTATTCGCATCTGTGTCGTATGTTTGCGTCATTAGAAATTAAGCCATGAACAAATCAGAAAAATTTGAAGAATCGTTACAGGAATTGGCACAGTTCGCCAAAGTAATTTCGCACCCGGCGAGATTGTCTATCCTGAAGTATCTGTCAGAAACAAAAACCTGCATTTCGGGCGATATTTCAGATAATTTACCACTAAGCCGGACAACGGTTTCGCAACATCTGAAAGAACTGCGCGATATGGGTTTGATTCACGGCGAGATTGACGGATTAAAAATTAACTACTGTTTATGTCACTCTAATATTGAGAAGTACATGCATTTATTTGACTCTTTTTTCACACCAATAAAAGAGAGTTTGGTTGAATGTATTACGGAATGTGATACCGCAAGATGAAAAATATAAATAGCTTATTAATCGATAAATAAAAAAGAATGAAAAAATCAATTTTAATTTTGCTGGCTCTTACTTTTAGTGTTTTAGGCTCTTATGCCCGGACCAGCCAGACAAGTGCTCAGGATTCACTCGTGTTTGAAAAAACCACACACGATTATGGGACTATTTCTCAGGGAGATGATGGTAATTGTGAATTCAAATTTACCAACAATGGTGATGTTCCGTTGATATTAAGTAATGTAAAAGCTTCATGTGGCTGCACTGTTCCTGAATGGCCAAAAGAACCAATTGCACCGGGAAAAGACGCCAGCATCAAAGTTAAATACAATACGAATAATGTTGGAGCTTTCACCAAGACCATTAGTGTTAACTCCAATGCCCCCAATTCGATGGTGGTATTAATTATTAAAGGAATCGTAACAGCAAAACAGTAATCACATGAACATCCATGACAAGACCAAAATTTTGACGCACAAGAGGATGACTATACAAGCGTTTCGGGTTGCGAGTTACGCGATATCGAAACCCGAAACCCGAAACTCGTAACAAAAACAAAAGAAACCATTGAGTAAAAATATAATCACATGAAAATATTAATTCTATGTACCGGCAACAGCTGTCGCAGCCAGATGGCACACGGTTTTCTTCAATCATTCGATCCTGCCATCACGGTTTGCTCTGCAGGCACTGAAGCTTCCGGTAAGCTCAACCAACAGGCAGTTGCCGCGATGAAAGAAGTCGGAATCGATATCAGTCAAAATACTTCTGACCCGGTTGATATGTATTTGGGTGAAGAATGGGATTACGTGATTACCGTTTGTGGCGGAGCCAACGAAGCATGTCCGGCTTTTACCGGGAAAGTTCAACATCGTCTGCATATTGGCTTTGATGATCCGTCACACGTTATCGGAACGGATGAATTTGTCTGGAGTGAATATATTCGGGTCAGAGACGAAATCAAAGATGGTTTTTGGAAGTTCTATGTTGAAAATTTATAAGGGCGGTTATTTAAAAATTGATAATCTCGTCAAGAATGGTTCCCGGATTGTCGCGTTATCTGTTTGATAGTTCGGGAATAAATGTAGTAATAGTCTGATGTTAAAATTTAACGATTATGAATCAGGATCAATTAAAGCTTGTCGTTCAGGAGAAGTACGGCGAAATTGCCAAACAAAGTAAGTTGTTCAGCCAATCTTCCTGTTGCGGAAGTACCAGTAGTTGCGGCGATGTGGATTACACCATGTTCAGCGATGATTATTCAGGTCAGAAAGGTTACAATCCGGAGGCTGATCTTGGGTTGGGTTGCGGACTGCCCACTGAATTTGCCGGAATTGAAAAAGGCCATCACGTATTGGATTTGGGAAGCGGTGCTGGAAACGATTGTTTTGTAGCCCGTGCAATTACTGGCGATGAAGGTCGTGTGACCGGACTTGATTTTACGGATGCGATGCTCGAAAAAGCACGTGAAAATGCCGGAAAGCTAGCTTACGCCAATGTTGAATTCGTGAAAGGTGATATCGAAGATATGCCTTTGCCTGACGAAGCATTTGATGTGGTAATCAGCAATTGTGTGCTGAACCTGGTTCCTGATAAAGAAAAAGCCTTTGCACAAATTTTCCGGGTCATGAAGTCCGGAGGACATTTCTGCGTTTCGGATGTGGTTATAACAGGTGATTTGCCTGATCCGATTCGTAAAGATGCCGAAATGTATGCAGGATGCGTGGCGGGCGCAATTGATAAGGATAAATACCTTAAAATGATTACTGAAGCAGGATTTGAAAATGTTGCCGTTCATAAGTTAAAGAAAATCGTAATCCCTGCCGAAATTCTCGAAAATTATTTGTCGAAACAGGAAATTGACAGTTTCCAAAATGGAGAGACAGGTATCTTCAGTATTACAGTCTCTGGTTACAGACAGATCTAAAACAAAACGGATGCCTTCAAAAAAACGGTTGAAATTTCTCGACCGCTACCTGACCTTGTGGATTTTCCTTGCTATGTTTATTGGTGTACTGGCGGGCTGGGTAAGTCCAAATGTAGCAGATTTCTGGAACAGTATGTCGGTAGGAACTACTAATATTCCTATAGCCATTGGCTTAATCGTAATGATGTATCCGCCGCTGGCTAAAGTGAAATACGAGGAGTTGGGTGATGTTTTCAGGAATACCAAAATTCTGGGACTTTCCTTATTTCAGAATTGGGTGGTCGGTCCCATATTGATGTTTGTACTTGCCATTATTTTCTTTAAACTGTTTCCGGGCGAAAACAATGCCAACCTGCCTTACATGTATGGGATCATTATGATAGGCCTTGCACGTTGTATTGCGATGGTAATTGTTTGGAACGACCTGGCCAAAGGTGATACTCAGTATGCTGCCGGATTGGTGGCTCTTAATTCTGTTTTTCAGGTGTTGCTCTTTTCGGTATATGCTTATGTATTTATTGCTATTCTGCCAGCTTGGTTTGGAGTTCCTGTCAATGAAACTGTTTCTAATATTACGATGGGCGCCATCGCGGAAAGTGTGTTTATTTATTTGGGCATTCCGATGATTGCCGGATTTTTAACCAGGTTCATTCTAACTCCTGTCAAAAGCAAGATTTGGTACGAAAACAGGTTTGTTCCAAAGATAAGTCCGTTAACCCTTATTGCATTGCTATTCACTATCGTTGTTATGTTTTCGCTCAAAGGTGAATATATTGTAAAAATTCCGCTGGATGTTGTGCTTATTGCAATTCCTTTGCTGATTTACTTTGTGATTATGTTTTTGGGCTCTTTCTTTATGAGCAAAAAAATAGGAGCAACCTACGAGCAATCCACAACTCTCGCGTTTACCGCAGCAAGTAACAATTTCGAACTGGCCATTGCGGTTGCCATTGCCATTTTCGGAATTAATTCCGGCGAAGCCTTTGCCGGGGTAATCGGCCCTCTGGTTGAAGTGCCGGTTATGATTGGTTTGGTCAATGTGGCATTCTGGTTCAGGAAGAAATATTATTCAGGTACTGCTTTGCACCAGGGATAGCTAATCATCCATAATTCTGCACTTAAAAATTCAGGATGAAATTTTGTCATAGACTGCCATTTTCAGAAATTGAACATATTTAATCTTCACCCTAAAAGACGGCCAATTTTAGTGCTGTTTTTTGCCAAATCACACAGAATAAGTTAGTTTTACATTTATTAACAGTTTATATTCAGTTAGTTGTGTTGATTCAGTTTAATATTTTATAAATAATTCAAAATTGATTTTAATTAGTTTTTTGTGGCACATTATATGAAAAGGTGATACCAAATTCAAATTTTAATCATTATGAAAACAATTAAAAAAATCACATCCGTATTTATTATCGCTTTCGCAGCAGCAGCGTTGGCCATTTTTTTGAATAACAAGTTTATAGATGTTCCCGGCTATCAACTAACAAGTAACGAAAAGACACCGGTACATCTTGCCTCGAATGTTACGAATAACAGTTCTTCGGCGCAATTACCTGATTTGATTTTCGCCGCCCAAAAAACTGTTCCTGCAGTTGTTCATATAGAAGTAAAAATGCATGAACAGATGAGTGACGCTGCAGACAACCCGTTTTTTAATTTCTTTTTCGGACCAAACGGGCCACAGCAAGGCAATGTGCCGCGCGGATACAAACAATCACCACAATTTGCCATGGCTTCAGGCTCAGGAGTAATTCTTAGTCCTGATGGTTATATTGTCACGAACAATCATGTTGTTGATGGCGCAACCGACCTTCAGGTTATTTTAAACGACAACCGTAAATTCACAGCCAAAGTGATCGGTCGTGATCCGAATACTGACATTGCTTTGGTAAAGATCGATGCAACCGATTTACCCTATCTTGCCTGGGGAAATTCTGATGAACTTAAACTTGGCGAATGGGTACTGGCGGTTGGAAATCCATTCAACCTAAACTCAACAGTTACAGCAGGTATTATCAGTGCAAAATCAAGAAGCATTGGAATTATTGGTGGTCAAATGCCATTGGAATCTTTCATTCAGACAGATGCGGCAGTCAATCCCGGAAATAGTGGAGGCGCGTTGGTTAATACCAATGGCGAATTAGTTGGAATTAATGCTGCGATTGCGTCTCAAACTGGCTCCTACTCGGGTTATTCATTTGCAATTCCGGCCACGATTGTTCAAAAAGTGGTTGTCGATTTAAAGAAGTATGGTGAAGTACAACGTGCCGTTTTGGGCGTAACCATGCAATCGGTTAATGACAGTATTGCCAAGTCGAATAAAATTGAGAAAGTTGAAGGTGCATACGTCAGGAATACAACAACGGATGGCGCAGCCAGGGATGCAGGAATTAAAGAAGGTGATATTATTGTTTCAATAAATGGTAACAGTGTCAAAACAAGTTCTCAATTGCAGGAACAAATTGGCGAATACAGCCCCGGAGATAAGGTTGATGTAGGCTATATCCGGAACGGTGAATTAAGAGATGTTAACGTCGTTTTGCGTAACATGAAAGGCGATACTTCTATCATGAAAGAACCGATGTCGGTGCTTGGTGCGGAATTTGGACCAATTCCTGAAAAAGAGAAAGCAAAGCTTCAAATCGATGAAGGTGTGCAGGTTACCAAACTGAGTAATGGCAAACTTAAAGATGCCGGAATAAAAGACGGTTTTATCATTACCGATATTAATAAAGTCGCGGTTGCGAGCAAAGATGATATTGAGAGTGTATTCAGGCGCACAAACAGCAAGGAGCCTATGCTCATTGAAGGCGAATATCCCGACGGAAAATATGCTTATTATATTTTGAAACCACAGGGTTAAACAAAACCAATATTAAATAATGAAAAAGACACAATTCCAATGATCGGGATTGTGTCTTTTTCATGGGGGCAACCTGCAACTATTCAACGTACAGCACCAATCCCTTCAAATATTCACCTTCAGGGTGATACATATCCACCGGATGATCGGGTGGCTGAACCAGCTGACTCAGGATTCGCACTTTGCGACCAGAAATGGCTGCTGCTGAAAATACAGCTTCACGGAATTTATCTTTGGTTACTACTTGCGAACAACTGAAAGTAAACAGGATTCCGCCCGGGGCAATCTGCTGAAAAGCTTTCAGATTAAGTCGTTTATATCCTTTTAATGCCTGAGGTAAGGCACCGCGATGTTTGGCGAAAGCAGGAGGATCGAGAATAATCAGGTCGTATTTATCTTTATTCTGATCCATGTAATTGAATGCGTCGGCAACAAAAGCCTCGTGGCGAACATCGTCCGGAAAATTCAGTTTCACATTTTCGTTGGTCAGATCGATGGCTTTGGCCGAAGAATCGACCGAATGAACCAGTTTGGCACCTCCGCGCATGGCATAAAACGAAAATCCACCTGAATAACAAAACATGTTTAGCACACTGCGGTCTTTCGAATATTCCTGAACTAACCTGCGGTTTTCGCGCTGGTCGACAAAAAAGCCTGTTTTCTGGCCATCTACCCAATCCACATTAAAACGGTTTCCGTATTCCTGAACTTCAAACACTTCGGATTGGCCCAGTAAATAACCATCTTTAGGTTCCAGATCAGCTTTGAAAGGCACGGTTTTTTCACTTTTATCGTAAACAGCCACCAAGCGGTCGCCCATTACTTCTTTTAAGGCTTTGGCAATCGTATCGCGGATCAGGAACATTCCGGCGGAATGGGCCTGAATCACAGCCGTTCCATTGTAAAAATCAATAATCAGTCCGGGAAGTCCGTCGCCTTCGCCATGCACCAAACGGTAAACATTGGTCTGCGAATTATCCACCAAACAGAGTTTTTTCCTGACGTCCAATGCCCGGTCAAGTTTCCCTTTCCAGAAATTAAAATCGGGTTCTACTTGTTCGAACGAAAAAATGCGGACAGCGATGGATCCAATCTGAACATGTCCGATGGCCAGAAATTCATTCTTGCTTGAAAACACTTCCACCACATCGCCTTCTTCCACTCTGCCCTCAATTTCGTGAATGGCTCCGGAAAAAATCCACGGATGAAAGCGCTGGAGTGATTGTTCCTTTCCGGGTTTCAGTACAACCCGGCTATATTTCGACTGGACATCGTTAGTGCTATCTAAATTCATATACAATGGTATGTTAATGCAATAGTGATTTAAGGAATCTCCGGTTATGCCCACTCAACATAAACAGGTATTGGTTGTGTTTATTGCTGATTCAGGGATTCGTAAATCCGGTGCGAAATCCACGCATCGGTAGCCGCATAAATCTGTTGTGCTTCTGACAGATCCTGCGCTTCCCAGTTGGTAACGCGCTGTGCTTTCGAAATGCGGTAACCCAACACGATGGCAGATATTTTTTTCAGGCTGAAATCATGAATGCCAAAATCGATAACGTGCTCCTGTAACTCAACAAACCCTCCGGGTTTAAAGTTATTCATCTTTTGAAGTCCTTTAATATCGTCGCGGATAGCAACGCCTACTTTTCGAATTTCAGGATTTTCAAGAATACTTTTCAAGGCATTTCCGAAACCAATCCGGTTTAGTCTAAATAAAAAGGCACGATCTTTAGTTGCAAGCTGCAACAAGGCCACTTCGTTAAATTCTCCTTTTTTAAACGCAGGTTTGGTTTCGGTATCGAATCCAAGTAACGATTGCTGCGACAGGTATTCAATCGAATCCAAATATTCTTCTTTCGATTCAATCATGCTAATTTTTCCTTCAAACTGAATCAATGGTAATTCGGCTAATTCCAACTTATCTATGTTTTCCCTGTACATCGTTTATTCTCCCTGATTAGAAAACCTGTCGTTCAGCCAATCGGGTTTCCGGTTTGTATTTTTTAATTTTTCGTTTTGTTTTGATTCGGATTCTAAATCATCATCCAAATTGTTTTCACCATAAATGATATTGTGAAGAGCCCGTATACAATTTACAAGCTTTTGCCCCCACAAATGGGCGAAATTATTCTGCATTTCATAAAGTGCCTGCTCCATAACCTCTTCGTTCATTGTCCGAAATGACATGACCAAATCTTTCATTTCCTGATAAATATCGGCAGTATCTTCTGAAATGCTGCATGTTAGTGCCTCTTCGCTGAATTGCATACCGGTTACAAATACGTCCTGATAATCGTCGCTGGCTTTTGTATGACCGCGTATTTTCTCCTGAATCAGATTGTAATCCATTTCAGATACGAATTTTTCGAGATCATCTTCCTCTTCATCTCCGGTCCCGAACTCAGGCAATAGACTGGTCTTTAGATATAACAGTGGAAGTAATTTTTGAAGTCGACTCATAAAGTCAGTAGATTCGATCTCTTCCGAACGTTCCAAAAAACTGCAGAATTCGTTGGCAACGGTAATAAATTCAATGACATTTTTTGAATAGACAATACTATTCAATCCTTCCTCTTTCATGAAAAGCGTTCTAAAAATATGCTGCAAAAGTATAAAGAATTTTTGGTCAGATCGTTCAAGTAGAAGTTTATTGGTAAAGATTCCCCGAAATCAGGTCACTGATAGTCCTCAGAGATCAATTTTTGTCGGGTTGTGAGGAGATTGTTTTTTGTCTGGAGCCTGTAATGCAAAATGCCTGTAGAGACGCACGGCCGTGCGTCTTTACAATTGATCTATGTTATCGTATTTTTATCATTTTCGCCATTCCATCCGGTTGTCGACCCGATAAACGATTTTTTCGTTTTCCAGAAGCCATCGTACGATTTTCACTACGTTATCCGTTTTTCCACCAACATGCTCCAGCAGTTCCTCATAAAAGCAAGGTTCCAGCAATGTTTTTTTGATTTTTTCGCTGGTGATGTCAAACTCGTATTTGCTTATATTTAATTCGTTTCGTTGCTGACACACATCACATTTTCCACAACGAACAGATTCTGTTTCACCAAAATACTGAAGCAAAAGCTGGCTCCGGCATTTATGCCCCGAGGATGCATAGTGAACGACAGCATCAATCCGCTGCATATAATTGAGTTTGCGGTCTTCGTAATTCTCCTTGCTGATTTTTAGCCGATCGACATCAATTCGCTCCTTCACAAAAATGATAAACGGAGTTCTTTTTTGTGGAATGTAATCGATGACCTTTTGAGTTCTTAGTTTGCACAAAAACTCGTAAACCAATGCGGGATCGACATTGGCTCTTTTCGCCATCAGTTGTTCATCAATCGCCACATAATTGGTAAACAGTCCGGTATACGAACGCAGTAGTAGTTTAATGAACCCATCAAACCCAGCATTCGCAACCTGAAATTTATACAGATCGTCACGGTCAACCTGAAAATACACCTTGGACGGATTGTCGAGTTCATCGGTTAATTCCAGGTAACCTTCGCGTTGCAGAATTTTCAGGCTGTTGTAAACGGTTGTGATCTGGAATGTGAAGCGGGACGCAAAAGTGCCCATGTTGAATTCAAACAGCCGATCTTTCCCAAATCCAATAGCAAGCTGATGAAAATTGCAGATCGCTTCATAAATCCGTTTGATGACATCCGGTTCCGGAAAAGCTTTAATCACATTCTTCTCCAGTTTCACCTTGTCACTGTTGTTGTACAATAAAACCGACCATGCTGTTTTCCCATCGCGACCGGCCCTTCCTGCTTCCTGAAAATAGGCTTCAACCGAATCAGGTGCTTCCAGGTGAATTACAAACCTTACATTCGCTTTGTCGATTCCCATTCCGAAAGCATTGGTTGAAACAATCACCCGGCATTGACCGTTTTTCCATGCTTCCTGCTTCGCCGACCTGATCCGGGGATTCAGGCCAGCATGGTAATAGTCGGCCGAAATGTTGTTTTTCCGAAGCAATTCGCTTATTTCACGAGTTAACTTACGGCTCTTTACATAAACAATTCCTGAACCCTTTACTTTTTGCACTGACTTCAGCAGGTAATTCACTTTATCGTCTTCGTTTCTTACCAGATAAACCAGATTACTGCGGTAATAACTGGTCCGGAGTACATTTTTGGTTTTAAATTTAAGTTGTTCCTGAATGTCGTCAATCACCTTCGAGGTGGCTGTTGCAGTAACGGCCAGAACCGGAACCTCAGGTAATAACTCACGTAACTCAGCAATCCGCAGGTAGGATGGTCTGAAGTCGTAGCCCCACTGCGAAATACAATGCGCCTCATCCACAGCAATCAGGTTCACATCCAACTGCCCGATTCGTTCCCTGAACCGTTCGGTCGCTGTGCGTTCAGGCGAGAGGTATAAAAATTTATAGTTGCCCCAGGCGGCATTGTCCATTGCAATTTTTATTTCCTGGGCAGTCATTCCTGAATAAATGGCCAATGCCTTTATTCCACGTTGATTGAGGTTTTCAACCTGATCTTTCATTAAAGCGATCAGGGGCGTAACAACCAAACATATTCCGGGTTTCGAAAGTGAATATATCTGGTAAGTTACAGATTTACCACCACCGGTTGGCATCAATCCAAGCGTATCTTTGCCCTGGGCGACCGATTGGATGATCTCTTCCTGCAAAGGGCGAAAATCTGAATAGCCCCAGTATTTGGTTAATATTTGTGTGAATTCGCTCAAGATCTGGTTTTTCTGTTTTATTCTTTTTTTGTCCCAAAGTCCCTAATTCCATAAAAATGGGGATTTTTGAGCGTGCAAGATCGGTTTAATTGCTCTCTGATGACGAATTATTCAGAATCTTTACTTATTGCCCTCTTCCCATTTACTGGATGGAATGCGTTTTGTTCTTTGCTCAGCCAAGGTTCCCATTTCACTGCACTCGCTGTTGTTCCTACTTTTAATCCCTTCAGAATTTTCTCCTGAGTTTTTGTAATTTAAATTAATCGGTGTAAATTCCTAACTGTTGCAGACAGGCGTGAAATCTCCGGGAAAACCTTTTTCCCCCAATATTCTGCTTAACAATTTTTAAGATACATTAAAGTTTATAGTGATTGTACCCCTGAAAAAAACGGGACATTTGTACCTGTTTTTTTCGTAGTTTTGTTTTTTTACCAGAATATAAAAATACACATAAATGTCGTTTTTCGCTGATAAAGTTGTATCCGAAGGTTTAACTTTTGATGATGTGTTGTTAATACCCTCTTATTCAGAAGTTTTACCGCGAGATGTTGAGCTTACATCCTGGTTTACCCGAAATATAAGGCTGAATACGCCCATTGTGACGGCTGCCATGGATACGGTAACCGACTCACGGATGGCTATTGCTATTGCCCGTGAAGGTGGCATCGGCGTGATTCATAAAAACATGAGCATTACCGAACAAGCCAGACAGGTAACCAGTGTGAAACGTGCTGAAAACGGGATGATCTATGATCCGGTCACCATTTCGAAAGAAAAAACCGTACGAGATGCCATTGGCCTGATGAAAACATTTAAGATTGGTGGTATTCCTGTTATCGACGAACAAGGTTGTCTGGTGGGTATTGTGACTAACCGTGACCTTCGTTTCGAAAACGACATGAACAAGCTGGTTTCGGAGGTCATGACCAAAGATAATCTGATTACGACCAATCTGTCTACTTCACTCGAGTTGGCTTCAGCTATCCTTCAGAAATACAAGATCGAAAAATTGCCGGTTGTCGACAAAAATAACAAACTGATTGCTTTGGTGACTTTTAAAGATATAACCAAGGCTAAAGATAAACCACTGGCATCAAAAGACGAAAAGGGACGGCTCAGGGTTGCCGCGGCTGTTGGAATTGCCAGCGATACGATCGACCGGATTGACGAATTGGTTCGGGCGCAGGCAGATGCCATTGTGATCGATACAGCTCACGGTCACTCAATGTATGTACTTGAAATGCTCAAAAAAGCAAAAAATAGATATCCTGAAATTGATTTTGTTGCAGGAAACATTGTCACTCCCGAAGCTGCTTCGGATATGGTACTGGCAGGAGCTGATGCTGTAAAAGTAGGAGTAGGTCCCGGATCAATTTGCACTACCCGGGTCATCGCAGGAGTTGGAATTCCGCAACTTTCGGCCATTTACAATGTGAGCAAAGCCATCAAAAAAAGCGGTGTTCCTGTAATTGCTGATGGAGGAA
Source organism: Prolixibacteraceae bacterium (assembly GCA_035648135.1). GTDB lineage: Bacteria > Bacteroidota > Bacteroidia > Bacteroidales > Prolixibacteraceae > Aquipluma. The sequence continues at coordinate 155,360 of DASRMB010000011.1, read as the reverse complement.
TACGTTATTCGGGCGACATTGTTAAAGCCCTTGCTGCCGGTGCTCATTCCATAATGGCCGGATCACTTTTCGCCGGAGTTGAAGAGTCTCCCGGTGATACGATTCTGTTTCAGGGTCGTAAATTTAAAACTTACCGCGGTATGGGGTCTTTGGAAGCAATGCAATTGGGTTCGAAAGACCGGTATTTTCAAGACATGGAAGACGATATTAAAAAGCTGGTTCCGGAGGGAATCGTGGCTCGTGTTCCGTACAAAGGATCTTTGGATGAAGTCCTTCTTCAGCTTACCGGCGGAATAAGAGCAGGAATGGGTTATTGTGGTGCAAAAGACATTGAAACGCTTCAGTATGCTAAATTCATCCGCATAACCAACTCCGGAATTCAGGAAAGTCATCCACACGACGTAAGTATAACCAGTGAATCACCCAATTATAGTTCCCGATAGACCAATTGAAAAGAAAATGTGAAAAGGGAAATCGAGAAGATTCGTCAGCTGACAGGCGATATTCAGCAAACTCTAAGTCAGTTTCAGCAAATCTGGCATTCGTATCAATCAATAAAAATCAGTCGCAACGATTTTGCACAATGAAACTGTATCTAAGAGACCATTTTATAACTAATATTCAAAACATGATCAGAGCATTTTTCATTATTCTTTTGGCCTTATTGACCTTAACCGTTTCGGCCCAGAAAAAGAATGAAATAGTGGTAACCATTGGCGATATTCCGGTAAGCAAAGAAGAATTTGAAGCCAATTACGGAAAAAACAACACGAATGTTTTGGACGAAAAAGATAAAAAAACACCAGTTGAATACCTCGATCTATACATCAGGTTCAGACTGAAAGTTTTGGAAGCTGAGCGACTGGGATATGACACTGTTCCTTCGTTTACTGAAGAACTGAAAGGTTACCGGAAGGAATTGGCAAAGCCTTATCTGACGGATGTTTCATTCAACGAAGAAATGGTAAAAACTGCCTACCACCGTACCAAATATGAACGAAAAGTCAGTCACCTTCTTATTCTTGTTAAGCCTGAAGCTTCTCCGGCTGATACACTGGCGGCATGGAACAAAATCGCTGAATTGCGCAAACAAATCATTGCCGGGGCTGATTTCAATGAACTTGCCGCGAAATATTCCGAAGATCCTTCGGCTGTTCAAAACAAGGGGTTGCTTGGCTACTTCAGCGCTTTCCAAATGGTTTATCCTTTTGAAGACATGACCTACCGCACCCCGGTTGGACAGGTTTCTGAAATTGTCCGGACCCGATTTGGCTATCATCTGATTCAGGTTCTCGATGAGAGGCTCACTTCCGGAGAAATTAAAGTGGCGCACATCATGAAAATGTTTCCGCAGCAAGCCAGTGCAGAAACGATTGCAAGGCTGAAACTTGAAGCTGACAGTATCTGGTTAAAAGCCACTTCCGGAGCCGATTTCGCAGAACTTGCCAAAACGTATTCAGATGATAAACAGTCGGCTTCTGAGGGTGGTGTTTTGAACCGATTCACATCAACAAACATGGTTCCGTCGTTTGCCGAAGCTTCTTTCGCACTGAAAAATGATGGAGATATTTCACCAGTTATCCGCACCCCATATGGCTGGCACATCATTAAACGGCTCGAATTGAGCACCACTCAAGCCTTTGATAAAATGAGGCCGGAGCTTGAAGCTAAAATCAAAAAAAATCCGGACATCAGTAAATACAGCGATGATGTTTTCGACCGCAAATTACGGGCTGAATACGAGCTGAAAATTGATGAAACGAATTTCGGAAAGCTTGTTCAATCTGTTTCAGATACCATCCAGGGAAAAGACTGGGAGGAATCTGTTCAATCCATGAAAAATGATCAACTGGTTCAGTTTGCTAATCAACGGTTTACTTCAGGTGCTTTTACTGAATTTCTTCAGAAACTGAAATATTCACCTGAAAAGTTAAATCCTGAAGCACAATTAAAAGTCATGCTCGACAAATTCATCAACCAGAAATTACTGGACTATGAAGACACACAACTTGAGCGGAAATATCCTGAATTTGCCCGTGTTTATAGCGAATATCACGACGGAATTCTGCTTTTCAATATTTCGAAAGATAAAATCTGGGATGTGGCTACAACCGATACCATACGCCTTCAAAATTATTTTAGCCAGACCACTAAGAAATATTACTGGAACGATCGTTTTAAAGGTTGGATCTTAAAGGCCAAAGACATAGAAACCCGCGCCATAATTGAGTCTTTAATGGATAAAAAAGAAGTGAGCAAGCCGGAACTCACTGATGTTTTTAACACCAAAACCGAAAATAATATTCTGATTACTGAAGTCGCTGTTGAAAAGGGAGAAGATCCGGTGGTGGATTATTTCATTTGGAATGGACCAAAACCTTTAGGTTTTGATGAAACAACTACCTTTGTCCACGGAAAGATTGTTCACAATGAGCAAAAATCATTGAAGGATGCGACTGGACTTTATGCTTCCGATTTTCAGGAACAGATTGAACAAGAATGGATTGATTCTTTAAAAAAGAAATATCCTGTCCATATTCATAAAAAAGTACTCAAGAAAATTCAGGAGATTGAATGAGAAAATTTGTTGTATATATCAGTTTTATGGCGCTTTTACTGACGGCCTGTAACTTATTTGTAAATACTGGCGAGCCTTTGGTTAAGGTAGGTGATAGGGTTTTGACGATGAAGGAACTTTCGGGAAACATACCTGATTATCTGGATGCGACCGACAGTGCACTATGGGCTGATGATTATATTAAAAAATGGATTCATCGCGAACTTCTACTTTTAAAAGCCGAACAGAGCCTGGACGATACGATGAAAGATGTAAGCACAGAACTGGAAGAATACCGCAGTTCGCTTCTTGTTTACAGGTATAAAAAAGAGCTGATGAAAGAAAAAATGGATACTACGGTTAATGAATCCGATATTCAGGAGTATTTCAAGGAGCACAGGGAAAGTTTCATCCTGAACCGAAATATCGTAAAAGCCGTTTACATAAAGGTTCCGATTGAGGTTTCGAGCCCTGAACATATTAAGGATTTGTGTGCCGTCGGTGATCCGGAGAAAGAGGCTAAACTGAACGAATATTGTATGAGTTATGCCAAAGCCTATGACCGTTTCAATGATCAGTGGGTTACTGCTGATCTGGTGTTGAAAAATACACCTGTTGAAATAACCGACCAGAACAAGTTTCTGCAAACAAACCGCTTCATCGAAAGCAGTGATATGAATTATTACTATATTGTCTGCATCCGTGATTATCGCAAGGAGGGTACGGTTTCGCCGATTGAATATGTTCAAAACGACATTCGGAACCTGATTTTAAGCAAACAGAAAATCGAGTTTTTAAAACAACTTGAAAAAGATATATACAAGGAAGGCATTAATAACAATAAGGTGAAACTATTTAAAACAAAAAATAATCGTTTATGATCAAGAAACTAATTGGTTTATTTATACTGTTGGGATGTGTTGTATTTAGCAATCAAACCAATGCACAGGATAAAATCGTTGACCAGATTGTGGCTGTAGTAGGAAAGAACATCATTCTGAAGTCGGATATTGAAAGCATGTTTCAGCAACAACAAGCACAGGGTATAACCACCGAAGGCGATATGAAATGTGAGATTCTGGAAAATTTTCTGGTGGAAAAGCTACTCCTTGCAGAAGCTGAAATGGATACCACGATCACGGTTAGTGATAGTCAGTTGAATCAACAATTAGATCAACGGATCCAGTACTTTGTCTCCCATCTCGGTTCAGAAAAAGAGGTGGAAGCCTATTTTAAAAAACCAATTGTCCAGTTGAAAGCTGATCTGGAAGAAGTCATCAAAAATCAGCAGATGACTCAACAGATGCAGAATAAAATTCTTGATAAGGTTACCGTTACTCCAGCCCAGGTACGTTACCACTTTAAAAATCTGCCGGAAGACGAAATTCCTCAAATTGATGCACAGCTTGAATATGCGCAGATTACTGTATTGCCGCTCGTTAGCCTTGAAGAAGAAGATAGAATCAAGTCAGCCTTGCGGGAATTTAAACGCCGTATTGAAAGCGGAGAAAGTAGTTTTGCTGCATTGGCTGTTATTTATTCCGAAGACGGAGCTGCAAGTAACGGTGGAGAACTCGACTACATGGGAAGAGGAAATCTTGATCCGGCATACGCTGCTGCTGCATTTAACCTGAAAGGCGATAAAATTTCCAACGTGGTGAAAAGTGATTTTGGATACCACATCATCCAGGTAATGGATCGCAAAGGTGAACAAATCAAAACCCGCCACATCATTATGAAACCAAAAGTTACTCCGGAAGCTATGGAAAGAGCTTTTAGCCAAATCGACAGTATTGCTGATTTTATCAGGAAAGGAACTTTTAGGTTTGAAGAAGCTGCTGTACGCTGGTCATACGATAAAAACTCACGCAACAATGGTGGAATGGTTATCAATCCTGAAACCGGAGATACCAAATGGAGGTTGAGCGAACTGGATCCTGATGTAAGTAAGATTGTCACCACAATGAACATCAATGAAATCTCAAAACCATTCAAAACACTCGACGACAAACAACGGCCAGTGTATAAAATTGTGAAACTCATAAAGAACACTCCGGCACACAAGGCCAATCTGCGCGAAGATTACGTCGAGTTGAGTAACATATATATGGGTTTCAAAAAAGAGAAAGCTCTTGACCAATGGATTAGGGATAAACAGTCAGGAACCTATGTGCACGTCGACGATACTTACTTGAATTGCAATTTCAAATATCAGGGTTGGATGAAGTAGAAAAAAGAGCCTAAAGTGTGCGAAGGTTAAACTTTGCTTCGAATCAGGACTTTAGATCAAAATGAAACGAATTTTCATTTGACAGGGAGGTTGTTCCGGGTAGTCGAATACGAGAAAACCGTTCTCCTGAAAATTCTGAAGGAATAGTAAACACTTTCGGCCAAATGGAAGAAGAAAGAACTGAACTGACACTGAGTCCTTTTATAACCGTACAGGAAGATTGAAGATGACATTTAAAAATGAGGTTGAAGCAGTAAACGCACTGAGCAATAAGTTTGATCAGTTGCGTTCGGAGATAAAAAAACGTATTTACGGACAGGATGAAATCATCGATCAGGTTCTGGTTGCCATGTTCAGCCGTGGGCATTGTCTGCTTATTGGCGTTCCTGGACTTGCCAAAACGCTGCTTGTAAATACCATTTCTGAAGTGCTTGGTCTTCAGTATAAACGTATTCAGTTTACTCCCGACCTGATGCCTTCCGACATTATCGGAACTGAAATTCTGGATAAGGATCGTGAATTTAAATTTATTCGCGGACCTATTTTCGCCAATATAATCCTGGCCGACGAAATCAATCGTACTCCGCCAAAAACTCAGGCTGCACTGCTCGAAGCCATGCAGGAACGGACAGTAACGGCTGCAGGTCAGAAATACGAACTGGATAAGCCTTTTTTCGTGCTGGCTACTCAAAACCCGATTGAACAGGAAGGAACTTATCCTCTGCCCGAAGCTCAACTCGACCGTTTTATGTTTTCAATCTGGCTTGATTATCCTAAATTTCAGGACGAATTGACGATTGTCAGGAATACGACCTCAGATTTTTCAACCCAATTGAATGAAATTATTTCCAAGGAAGAAATCCGTTATTTTCAGGATTTGGTTCTGAAAGTTCCGGTGAACGAAAACGTGTTGAAATATGCAGTTACCTTATCGGCCAAAACACGACCCAACACCGAGCTCGCAGCACCGATAAGCAACAAATACCTCAAGTGGGGTGCAGGTCCGCGCGCTTCGCAATACATGGTTTTGGGGGCTAAAACGCTGGCTGCCCTTCAGGGAAAATACTCTCCGGATATTGATGACATTAAGAAAGTGGCCGTAAGTATTCTCCGGCACCGGATTATTAAAAACTACAAAGCTGAAGCTGAAAATCTTTCGGTGGAAGACATTATTTCGGAATTGATGCAATAAGCTGAATGACAAAAAAAGGTAAAATCACACAAATATATAGCAGACTGGTCCTTCCTGGACTTTTCTGCTTTCTGGCATTTTCTGGAAACATTCTGGCTCAGAGCAAAAAAAAGGTAGATATTTTAAATGCCGATCTGATGAATCACAACGAACAGATTGTTGCCAATGCTCAACGTCTGCTTGGTCATGTCAACATCACTGTCGATGGAGCGCTGATGTGGTGCGACAGCATGTATTCGTATACCAACAACACGGTGGATGCTTTTGGTAACGTTCATATCATTCGCGGCGATACGCTTAACATGTATGCTGATTTTATCCATTACGATCCCGGAACCAAACTGGCCAAGGCGCGTCGTAATGTCAGACTGATCGACAAAAAAGTAACCCTGACCACTGACTCACTTGATTATTCTATGGTCAACGATCTCGCATCGTACAATTACTCAGGAACAGTGAAGGATTCGACCAATGTGCTGACCTCTCTCATCGGACAGTATTATGTCAATGATAAAAAGGCTTTTTTTAAAACCAATGTGGATGGGCTAACCAAGGATTATAAAATCAGATCGGAAACCCTTATTTACTTCACCGAGACCAAAAAGGTTTACATTGAAGGTCCAACTCTTATATACAACGATAAGGATACCTTGTATGCTGAATATGGCTGGTACGACAGTATGAAAGGTTTTGCCAGGCTGACCAAAAATCCCAGGATCTGGAATGGAAAACAAAAGGTAAAAGCTGATTCGATTTTTTACGACAAGGTGAATGGTGAAGGACTGGCTATGGGGCATGCCCGGATTCAGGATATTGAAAACAGCATTATTGTGCTGGGAAACCGGGTTCAGTATAACGACCTGACGAAAATGGCATCGGCTTCCGATATGGCAGTGCTTATTCAGTATTCCGAAACCGATACTCTTTATTTGCACGCCGATCGTTTGATAACAATGCCCGACTCCACGAAATTTAACAGAGCGCTGGCCGATAAAATGAAGATCAACACTTCATCTTCCGACAGTTTACCTGGATGGGCATTGGGAAAAAACACATTTCTCAACGACATGCTGGCTGCTGATACGCTGGAAATTCATACAATGATCACTGATAAGCTGATTTCTGAACTATTAGCAACTGATACCACGAACACCTCCAGATTAGTAAGAGATCAACTGGAAAAGAAGACCGTATCATCGATTAAACAGAATCCTGATTCTTTGGCTGCCGCTTCAACGATTTCGGGAAAGACTACCGGCTCAGCGGTTACAGATACTTTAAATTCCGGAGTGCAGAATCCTGATTCTTTGGCTCATTATACCATGAACAATGGTAAGTTGATTACCGATACGCTGGCGACGGATAATTTGGATCCCGGGAAAATGGCTGCCGATACCCTGGCTGCTGATACAACTAAAAATTCACGACTGGTTCTTGCCTGGAATAAAGTTCGGTTCTTTCGCAAGGATTTTCAGGGGAAGTGCGACTCGCTCGTTTACCTGTCAAACGATTCAACGATTCAGATGTATACCGATCCGGTGATTTGGTCAGACAATAATCAGATATCGGCCAATTACATTGAAATGATTAACCGTTCCAGGGATCCCGATGAGGTCAGGATGAAAGAGGATGCGTTTATCATTGCCATGGAAGATGACAGCCTTCGGTTCAACCAGATCAAGGGGAAGGATATGACTGGATTTATTCGCAACAACAGCCTGTATAAAATTTTTGTTGACGGAAATGGCCAGTCTAACTACTATGCCCGCGACCAAAATGGTATAATCGGGCTAAACAATGCAGTGAGTAGTAAAATCAACATTTCCCTGAGCGAAGGTAAAGTCAAAAGGATTACCTTCATTAAATCTCCGGAAGGCGAAGTCAAGCCTATGGCCGAATTGGAAGAAGGTGATAAACTTCTTCCAGGCTTTAACTGGCAGAAAGAATTGCGTCCTAAAAACAAAGAAGACATTTTTCGTATTCCGGTTCCGACCGTAATTTCTGAACCATTACCGATCAGTAAAGATCTTCCTCTTCCTAAAAAAAAGAAGAAATCGGAGCCAGAGCATCAGCCTCCCCGAAAGCTTGAATAACAACGTGTATGTGGATTTGCACAATTGCTTATCCACTGCCATCGGATTTTTGCTTCCTTTTCATCACAGCTTGCCGCGTGCAGGGATTGGGAAAAGAGCCAGTCCGGCCTGAGGGCAAAATGTTATCCTGCAGTCAATTGTTTTAATTTTCCGCAAGAACTTGAATTGATCACCGAGATGGAAAAGCTGTTCAACGCAAGTTCTGGTGAACTCCGTTGAACAGAAACCCGGATTGTTAATCGTCGTCGTCATCAGAACCTGCAAATGCAGTAGGATAGGCTTGGTTTCCTTTTCTGCTGTACCAGAGAATACGGTTTAAAACATCATCATTCCCCGCATCAATATGATCGTATTCCGGACGTAATGATTGTTCGGCGAAAGATAAGGCCAGACCGGTTAAAGAACTCAGTTCCGGATTCATCTCATTGAGAGGTATTTTATTTGCGACAGCGGTATACGAATCGGGTAGGGCTTCATTCTCAAAACAATCAAACATCGGTAAAGCAGTAGCATCCATCAGGTTCATCGGAGGAATTCCCAATATTTGCTCGATAGAGCGCACAACGCAAGTTTGATTGTAATTTGTGGATATCTTTTTCCCCGTGTGACTGTAAGGGCTTACCACAAACCCGGTAGTCCGGTATGCAGAAACATGATCCCATCCGGCCTGTGAATCATCTTCAGTAACAAAAATGACCGTATTTGCCCAAAAGCGACTTTTGCTGACGGCCTCTATAATCCGGCCTAATGCCAGATCATTGTCTGCAACCATTGCTCGCGGAGTGGGCATACCGGGTCTTGAGCCGGTTGTATGGTCCAGGGATAATGCCATAACGGATAATTCCGGAAACTGATCTCCGGACATTTGTTCGTATTCGTTTAGTTCCTGAATAAAGGCACTGGCTCGCACCTGATCCGTAATTTTTAACTCGTCAGATCCGGGATAGTTTTGAGAAAGCATCGGTGCTACCCGTGATATGGTTGTTGTATTGTGAAAAACCAGCGGTTTACCTGCCATGTAGTTTTCATAAATATCTGTCCAGCTTAGCTTTGAATCCATTTCGGGAATGCTTGCCTCGCCATAAATACGGACTGTTTTCCCATGATCGGCCGCATTATTCCAGATAAATCCTTTTTGATTGTAAACCAATGCATCGTTTTGCACATGCGGATAACTTCTGAACCATGCACGCACATTTTTTTCCACGTAATCGGTTACCATTGCGGCATCCGTCCATTGATGCCCTTCTGCAGAACACTTTCCGGAGGCATAATAGTTATCAAGTAACAAAAAATTGCGGGCCAGCTGATGTTGATTCGGTGTAACACTATCTCCGAAAATGCATAACTCTTTTTGCCCGTTACCTTCCGGCATATCACCCAGAACCTGATCATACGTGCGGTTTTCCTTAATAATGTAAATGACATGCTTAAATACCGAAGGTTCTCCGATTCGCTCAGGCATGGGTCTGGCAGGTTGTCTGTCTCTGGGAGATAAGCGGGCAAGATCTGTTCTGAAATTCAGCATCTGTGTTTTTACCTTTTCTGTATAGTTTGTCAATTGTACCTTATTCGGCAATGGAATGACAGAAACGGTCGCTTTTTGGTGATGAGAATTGTACGCTCCTGCGTTTACCTTTTTGGTGATTTCATCCGGATGATTCATTTTCCGGCTGTTTACACGGGCCCCTTCTCCCTCCAGATTGGTTACGAAGATGGTGTTTTCATAAATCGCCAGTCCGCCGGGATAAGCTTCTGTCGGGATAAAACCTTCAATTTTACTGTTCTTATTCGATGAATCCAGCTTTATAACTGCAACGGCATTATCCATTCCGTTGGCAACATATAAATGGGTATCATCCTGACTAATCGCTAATGCATTTGGAGAATCGCCAATAAAACCATGTTCTCCCTGATTTATTTTTACGGATATGGTTTCAATCGTTTCGAGCGTCTCTGTATCAATGACTGATATATTATCACTGTTGCTGTTGCTGACATAAATGTATTTCCCATCATGACTGTTGATGAGATCGTTCGGATGAAGACCTACCGGAATATTCTGAATGACCTTTCCGTCAGTTAAAGTAAAAACGGTCACCGAACCGGAATTGGTCGCTCCGGTTTTGGGGTCAGTATAAACTTTCCCGTAAGGTACTCCTGCAGTTTCTTCCGGAGTATTTTTAGTTGGAATATTTCCTCCCCAGTTCGTCACAAAGGCTTTGTTTTTATGAATCAGGAGGCCGTAAGGAGCAACTCCTGTATTCACCGACCAGACAAGTTCCCTTGTTTCCAAATCAATTTTTGACAGCTTATTATTGCCATTCAACACGACATATAAATACTGTTTCCCGTTTTCCTCCTGAATGGCCAGTTCGTTTGGCAAGGCTAAGGGAGAATCTCCTTCCGGACCAAAATCCAGGGTATTTACGATGCTTAATTTGTTTCCATCCCAATTTGCCTGAAAAACTTTCGACTGATGATTGTTCCCGTTCGCGGCACTCCAGAAAATCTGAACTTCAGCGCCTGTTTGGATGACCTGAATCCCCGAATAGGTACTCATATATCCTTTGTATGGAACTTCATCAAGATAGCTCCACCGGGCGATTATTTCATAGTGCCGGCTGTCGAGTATAGCGATTCCGTAACGATCTTCAACTGCGAATAAACCGGATCCAGGAATTAACTGGATATCCAGACTATGGTTCTCTACGTCAGGACTTCCAAAAACGATCACTTTACCGGCCGGATCAATAATGCGGTTGTATGGCATCATAACCGGCAGTAATGTGCGGTTTAGGGTACTGTCATCGTAAGCCGCATGGTGGCGCATTTTTTCATCAACTGAGGTAGTCTGTGTGTTTACAAAAGAGCGGCATGCCGATAAACTGATCACAAATCCCAGGAGAGAATAGAATATAATATGTTTCATTCGTTTTTTTTTATTAAATGAGTTACTGATAATTCCGGATTTCCAATTGATCTCTTGAATATCCGTTTGTTTCACGAAGGTAATTCATAAGTCGTTCAAGGTATCATTTAAGTGGTTATTAAGTTGTCCTGAAACGATAAATGACAACTATTAATTGTCGTGTTTCATCCACAACTCCTGAAGTGGCTTTTGCTGCCCGCATCGAAAACACTTTTGGATGGCGTAAGTTCTGAGGTTAGCGGGATTTGAATATGACATTATTTTATTTTAGCTGCTTGTGTGGGTAAATAAACTGATAATCCTATTATTTATTTAGCAACCTGTTGTTTTCAGGAACCGGATAAATTAAATGCAACCCTTGCCCTTATCGTAAGTCCGGATTGAGATGGAAGTTCTCTGATTGCTCCCGTGTTGGTAACCTGATTTCGTGTGGCATAAAATACCGGTCCGCCTGAAAGGGAAAATGAAAGCCTTGAATGTTTGGGTGCCATATTGATAGAAGGTCCTACCAGTAATTTTGCACCGCCTTCGGCTTCTTCTTTATCCCAGAAACCTTCCAGATCTTCACCTACAGCTTCAATTCCGCCATACAATTCGCCGAAAAAACGGTAATGGAAACCCATGCTGGTGATGACATCAAATTGATCACGGTTTGCGGCTAAAGCTTTTTCAAAGAGTAAATTGCCACCAGCCTTCCAGCGGGGAGCCTCAAATGACAGGGTAAGCCGGCTTAAAAGCGATTTTACATCGCTGTAATCCCTGCGTACTCCTAATCCGGCACCAAAACGTATACCCAGTGGTTTTTTCCCTCCAATAAAATCATGTATGATTTCGGCTTGCTGCGCACTGGCAGTATTGTTTTCACCTGGAAAACCAAAAGAAGCATTCGCGTATAAAGTAAATCGGCTTCCCAGGTATCCTTTTACTGCCAATTGTTGTCCGACCCCGTCGTATCCAAAAGGACCGGTTACCCGTTCACCATAACTACCTGAATAATTCAGGCTCCATGTCAGATCTTGCGGGGTTAAAGTGGTCACCGAAAACAAAAAAGGTTCAGGTGTTCTCTTTACTGTAAAAATGTTATTCTCTCCCGGGGTTTGAGCTGTTGCAGCAATGCCCAGGATGCCCGTAATCAGCAGGATAAGTATTTTTTTATTCATATAGCTATATTTAAATCTTCAGTCTTGAAATTTCAGACTTTTTTTAAATTCAACCAAATAAAAACAGAGGAACCCGTCCACTGTGATTTTGTTGACAGGCGTATTCGTTTTTTATTCATTAATCGCTGCTTTTTGTATCGATCGAATAATCTGTTGGGAGTGATGTTCGAACCAAGGAGCTTTGTTTGTTGATTCGCAAAACTAATGATCTATGATTTCTTATCGTATAAGAGATTGTTTCAATTCGATTAAAACTAAGCTTAAATCCCTTCGGAAATAAATTGTATCGATTAAAACAGTCTCTCCGAATTGATCCTGGAACGGGGAAGAAACCAGATCAAAAATCAGGAAGTTGGGAGAAATGTAAGGTCAGGACATGTCCTGACTACGTGAACTTCCAAGTGTAAGAATTGTAAGGTATGGTCAGGACATGTCCTGACCGTACGCGTTTTATGATACTTGTTTACCAGATTCGGACAATTAAACTGTCGGGTCGCCACATTTTTTGTCCTTCTTTTACACCAAAAGCGGTATAAAATTCAGGCACATTTGAAAGCGTACCGATAACCCGGTATTTTGCCGGAGAATGTACGTCGCTTCGAACCTGGTTGGCAATGGCTTCGGGGCGCTGATTGACCATCCAGGCAAGGGCAAATCCGAGGAAGAACCTTTGGTCAGGGCTTAGCTTGTCAATTTTTTCCTGATAAAGGTATTGTTTTGTTTTTTTGAATGCTTCGTATCCCATGATGATTCCGCCCAGATCGGCGATGTTTTCGCCCAGTGTAAGTTCACCGTTAATGTGAAGGTCGTCAACTGGAATGTATTGATTGAATTGTCTCACCATCATTCTGGTTTTGTTGTAGAATTTGATGCTGTCATCAGGTGTCCACCAGTTATTCAGATTTCCGCTGGCATCAAATTTACTTCCCTGATCATCGAATCCATGCGTCATTTCGTGCCCGAAAGTTGATCCGCCAATAATGGCATATAAAATGGCGTCGTCGGCCAGTTTTCGTTCGTATCCCGGTACAATAATGTTGCAGCCCGGTACCACAAGTTCGTTGTTGGATGGATTGTAATACGCGTTGTAGGTCTGTGGTTGCAGTTGCCATTCGGTTCGGTCGACCGGTTTCCCGAATTTGGAAATCATGTATCTGAAGTGCCACTGGTTGGCATGAATGGCATTTTGCACATACGAATCACGTGTGATTTCCATGCTGCTGAGGTCTTTCCAATGATCTGGATACCCGACTTTCATAATCATTGTATCGAGTTTTCTGATCGCTTTTCCCTTGGTCACATCGCTCATCCAGTCCAAATTTTTAATCCGGGTGCGATATACGGTTTTAACCGCGTTGCCAATTTCAACCAGTTTTTCTTTGGTTCCGATTGGCAAATATTCCGCTACGAAAACCTGCCCGATCAGTTCTCCAAGAAAATCATCAGTTTGTCCAACTACTCTTTTCCACCGTGGTTTGGGCTGCTCAATTCCCCGGATGGTTTGAGAATAAAAGCTGAACATTTCATGGTAAATGCTGTCGTTGAGGTAGGAGGACAAGCCCCGTGCAAGCTGATATTTCAGGTAGTTTTTCCAGGTTTCAAGAGGGAATTTTTTCAGATCTTTATTCAATGCCGAAAGAAATTCAGGCTGACCAACAATAACGGTATCAACGTTTTCGAGATTGGTTTCCAAAAAGAATAACTGCCAGTTGAAGTTCGGAGTTAAGTCTGAAAGCTGGCTGAACGAGAGTTTGGTGTAGTTTTTCAACGGATCGCGGGTGTCTTCCTTTTTGCGTGATGCTGAAGCTAATGCAGTTTCAAGTTTCAGTTGATGTGCAGCTGCTGATATTGCTTTTTGTTGGTCGTAATTCAAAATCCTGAATGTATTTTCAAGGTGTTTCAGAAATTTTGTACGGATTTGTACTGTTCGTTCATCATTCTCGAAATAATACGAACGATCGGGAAGACTGAGCCCTCCCTGCCAGATCGTTACTGCATTTTCACTGCTGATTTTGCTGTCCTGTTCAATCCCGAATCCAAACATGGGTGATCCTGCGCTGCTGTGAACGAAAGCAACGGCAGAAATCAGCTGGTTTAAATCCGTCACCTCGTCAATGTGATCCAAATACTGCTGAATAGTTGTAATTCCTGCCTGATTCAGTCTGATGCTATCCATTCCTGAAAAGTAAAAATCGCCAATTTTTTGTTTTTTGCTTCCCTTGTCGGACGCGGTTTGCGCGCTTGTTTGGCAGATTCTAAGGATTTCAGAATTGATGGTGTCCTGAATGACTTGCCAAATGCCGCTGCTTTGTTCGCTGGATGCGATCGGATTTTCATCAAACCATTTTCCGTTGGCATACTGGAAAAAATCATTTCCAGGGATGACGGTTGTATCTATGTGCGATGCCAGAGGGTCAAGCGGGTCAGGCGTTCCTTTCCGTTTATTTTGGCACGAAATGGTCAGGAGAATCATGCCTGATAGGCAAAATGCAATAACATATGGTTTCATGGTGCTGGAAATTTTGATTGGAACAAAATGATTGATTTTTTAGACAAATCAAGGCTTGATTAATCTCAGTTACAAAAGAACGGAATTAAATTAGAATGGGTATAAACAGGAATCAGAATTTAACCTTTTTTATGCAGTTATATGTCTTGTTCCGGGAAACAGTTTTAAAAACATAAGGGAATAAAGGTATTCTAAAACAGTTTAGCTTTTTTCTCAGTTAATTCATTTGTAGTTTTAACAGATGAATTGAAGTTGACCCTAACATTTAATATTCCAACCCAATGAAAGACTTTTTAAGCCATTACTTCGAACAAACCGGACAGAGACGAAGTGGAAAAACTCAACATCTGGGTCCGGTAGTTACAATTTCCAGGGAATGCGGATGTTCTGCCAAACGCATTGCAACCAAACTTTCCAAAATTCTGACTGGGTACAATTATCTTTCGGAAACCAAAACCGATGTGGAATGGAAATGGGTAAGCAAAGAAATTATAGAATTGGCGGCTCAGGAACTGGAAACAGACACGAATAAAATCCGAAATGTATTCTTACGCGAGGCCAAACAAAGCATTCGTGACGTGACTACTGCTTTTTCCACTTCCAAAGTATATGATGACGATGATCAGCAGGTGATTGACACGGTTACAGATGTTGTTCGCAGCATTGCCGAAGAAGGTCATTTCATCATTGTTGGCAGGGCAGCCAACGTGATTGCACAGGATATTCCCAAACGGCTAAGCATACGACTGCAGGCACCACTCGATTGGCGGATTAACCGGATTATGCAGATCAGTAACCTGTCATGGGCCGATGCACAGGAATACGTACTGGAGGTTGATCGTCAACGTGATTTATTTGTTGAACACGTGGCAGGTCGCGAACTGGACAACAACGATTTCGACCTGATATTTAATTACTCTACAATGGTCGACGATCATATTGTTGATGTGATTGTTAACGTTCTGAAAAACAAAAAAATAATCACTAATTCGGAAGAAGATTGATTTCGGGCTTAAGTAGGGTTTATCAAAATAATTGATTTGATCAAAGTCGTTAAGTTGGGTTCATCTTCCCGGTTAACGACTTTTTTTTGTGATCATTTCTTCCTGAAAATTGTTTATTTTTTCAGACCAATAAATTCAGCAATTATGTCTTATTCTTTACAAATTGGAAGTCCGGTTAAGGATTTTAACCTGAAAGCCACGGATGAAAAATTCTATCAGTTGTCCGATTTTTCAGATGCCCGCATTCTGATTGTGTTTTTCACCTGCAATCATTGCCCTTATGTGCTTGGAAGTGATGAGCTCACCCGCCGCACAGCAACCCGCTTTTTCCCGGAAGGAGTTCGTTTTGTCGCCATCAATTCGAACAGTGCAAATACCTACGAAGAGGATAGTTTTGAAAATATGGTTTCCCGGATGAATGAGAACCTGTTTCCCTGGCTTTATCTTCATGATGAAACACAGGATGTCGCTTTGGTTTACGGAGCACTGAGAACACCTCATTTTTTTGTGTTTAACGAAAACCGGGAGCTGGTTTATACCGGACGCGCTGTTGATCAGCCACGGGATGCTTCAAAAATAACGGTTAATGATCTGGAACGCGCACTTTCTGAACTGCTTTCCGGCCGGCCGGTTTCGGTACCTGTCACAAACCCCATCGGATGTAACATCAAATGGGAAGGAAAAGAAAAGCATTGGATGCCGGCAGATGCCTGTGATCTGGTTTGAATCCGGTTGTACATCCATGAAATGTTGATGTAGAGACGCACGGCCGTGCGTCTCTACCAAATCCCCGATTTTATTGGCATCTTTTGGTTTTGTTATTGGCTAATGCATTTAACACTTTCATGTTGACTGGATTTACGAATCGTTGCATGTTGAAATCCAATCAGGAAAAGATCAGACATAATATACAAAATCTGGGATCCTGGCTGTTCCCTTTATCCGGAATAATGATGATTGTGTCACACCGGGTTTTCCCGGTAATTTTTAATGTTAACTTTAGTGGAAGTGCCACCATATTTAATATTTATTTGTTGTTGATCGTGAGCAGGCTTCTGTTTCCGCAAATCATCCTGATTGGGTTACAGAAAAACAAAGCAAATATGTGAGCCTTATTTATGGAAATAGTCGTAAATGTTGCTCTTAGTCTGTGCTTTGTACGATTTTGGGGCTTGGCCTGAGTTGCCTGCGGAATCGTTTATGCCAATGTTTTGAAAAATTGGTGCTGATCGTTTTTGTTAGGAAAACATGCGGGCTCGGCTTAACAACTTACTTACATGTGACACAGCATTTACTTTATTCATTAGTTTTGGTGTCTGAATTTTTTGTGATTGAACATCTAATTTATTAGTATGGATTTTATTATTGATGACCCGCAACAGGAGCAGCAATTTCGTCAGATTCTAAACAAGGTACGTTTGTCTAAAAACGGAGTAACAGTTGATCAGATGAAAGAATACGGCCTGATCTACAAGATGAATTGGGGCGCTTCCATTATTTCGCTGCGCGATATTGCTTCTCAATTCGAGCCCAATCATTTGCTGGCCCTGAAGTTGTGGAACAAACAATGGAGAGAAACCATGATTTTGGCAGCAATGCTTGATGTTCCGGCTGAGGTGACCGAAGAGCAAATGGATTACTGGACAAAAAGTCTGGAAACTACTGAAATTGCTGAAGCATTGAATACCTATTTATGGGCTAAAACAAAATTTGCTTTTGTGAAATCGCTGGAATGGTGCCGTGGAAAGAAACATTTGGTTCGCTTTGCCGGACTTCACCTGATGGGACGGCTGTCATTAACTGAAAAATCTGCCATCGATGAGATTTTTGAACCTTTTTTCGACGTTTTGTCACCTTTGGCCAAGGACCCGAATCTCAAACAGGTTTTTTACCGTTCGTTCATTCTGCTTGGGATGAAGAGCAAGATCATGAATGAAACAGCTATATTGTTTGCTGAAGGGCTAAAAGAGCTTGATTCGGAATGTAGTAGCAGCCTTGCTGATTTGATATTGACCGAGCTGAAGAGTGATTATGCACAGGAATTATTTGTTAAGAATGCTTAACGTCCGGATGAATTTCGAAATGCCTGATTATTTTTGGTACAGTTTTTATTCATAGACCCGAAATTAAAATTTAAAACAATGGATATTACAAAATCATCGAACCCGGTATTTGGGAAGAATATATTTAATCAGACAGCTACCAGCACTGACAGCGGAGTGATGACCGTGAACGGTACAGTCAATAAAACCGGTCTGATGCTTCTGATAGTCATTTTTGCTGCCACTTTTACATGGCGCAAATTTTTTGGTGCCTTTGATCCAGCAACGCCAGGAGCTATTCCTCCCGGAGTAATTGGCTGGATGATCGGTGGCGCTATCGGCGGTTTTATTGTTGCACTGATTACAACTTTCAGTCCACGTCGTGCAGCCATGACTGCCCCTATTTATGCGGTTTTTGAAGGTTTGTTCCTAGGGGCAATTTCTGCCATGTTTGAGGCGATGTATCCCGGATTGGTCATGCGTGCAGTTATGCTGACATTTGGAGTATTCTTTATCATGCTCTTGTTGTTCCGTTCAGGAACTATCCGTGCAACTGAAAAATTCAGGACAGTCATTTTAGCTGCAACCGGTGGTATTGCACTGGTTTATATGGTTAGTTTTATTGCCGGTATGTTTGGTGCTAATTTCGGTTTTATGTACGAAAATGGTTTGGTGGGAATTGGTTTTAGTTTGGTAGTCGTTGTGGTTGCCGCACTCAATCTGATTCTTGATTTTGACATGATTATGAAAGGGGTAAATGCAAGGGCACCTAAATTCATGGAATGGTATGGTGCATTCGGTTTGATGGTTACTCTGATTTGGTTGTACCTCGAAATGCTCCGTTTACTTTCCAAATTATCCAGCCGCAATTAATTTTCGGAATTTTCAGGATATCAGATACTTGACAGGGACTTTGGTCCCTGTTTTTATTTATCGCCTATTAATACTAATTTTAGCCCGCCAAACGAAAGAGGGAGAAGGGCGATATGGAAATCATTCAGGTTACTGATAAAAAAACACTTACAGCATTTCATGAGCTACCATCACATATTTACAGGAAGGATGAAAATTGGGTTGGTCCCTTGCGGGTGATGATCGAAGATGTTTTCGACCCCAAAAAGAATACAGGATTTATTCAGGGAGCTGCATGCCGATGGCTTGTTAAAGAAGGCGAACACGTTATTGGAAGAATTGCCGCTTTTTACGATCGAAGTAAAATCGAAGAACAAAGAGAACAAGCTGGAGGTATTGGCTTTTTTGAATGTTTTGACAATAACGAAGCTGCCGTACTTCTTTTTGATACTGCCCGGGATTGGCTGAAAAATGAAGGATTAACTGCCATGGACGGTCCTGTAAATTTCGGGGATAATTTTTATAACTGGGGTTTACTGGTCGATGGTTTTCAGCAGCAAGGTTTCGGGATGCAGTACCATCCACCTTATTACAAAAAGCTTTTTGAAAGATACGGATTTCAGACCTATTACCGGCAATTCAGTTATCATCTTGACATTACCAGCGCCGATCTTCCGGATCGATTCTGGAAAATAGCAGAGTGGGTTTCCAAAAAGAAGGATTTTCATTACAAAACCTTTTCGTTTAAAGAACAGGACCGTTGCATCGCTGATTTTATAACCATCTATCAGCAGGCATGGGACAAGCATACCAATTTTAAACCTGTCGATCCTAACGATCTGAAAATCATGATTAAAGATGCCCGAATGCTGATCGAGGAAGATTTTATCTGGTATGTTTACTATAAAAATGAGCCGATAGCCTTTTTTATGATGATTCCGGATTTAAACCAGATTTTAAACCAGATGAAGAACGGTAAGCTAAGCCTTTTTAACATTCTAAAAATCTTATACCTGAAGAAAAGAAAGAAAATGACACGCTGCAGGGTTTTGGTTATGGGCGTAATACCCAAATTTCAGGGCAGTGGGATTGAATCAGGTATTTTTTGGCAACTCAGACAGGTAATGCAAAAGAAACCCTGGTATAACGAAATTGAATTGAGTTGGGTCGGCGATTTTAACCCGAAAATGATTGCCCTCTTTCATTCTGTTGGAAGCAAATATGCTAAAACACACGAAACATTACGTTATCTGTTCGATCGGAGCAAACCTTTCGAAAGATTGACAATTATTGAGGAATAAATGGGTAAGACCGGAAGTCCATAAAATTGTGTAAATTGAACACCAAATTTTAAAGCTATGCAAATAATAGAAGTCGTTGATAAACAGACACGAAAGCTTTTTCATCAGGTTCCGCATCTGATTTATAAGAACGATTCCAATTGGTCCTGTCCGCTCGAAGGGATGGTTGAAGATGTATTCACGCCTGCCAAAAACGCGTCTTTTAAAACAGGAGAAGCCATCCGCTGGGTATTAACTGATGACAAAGGCCAATTGCTCGGACGAATCGGGGCTTTTATAAACAGAAAAAAGACGAATACTTTTGAACAGCCAACCGGTGGTTGCGGTTTCTTCGAATGTGTTAATGATCAGGAAGCAGCTGATATGTTGTTCGATGCAACACGCGAATGGCTCCGGGAACGCGGCATGGAAGCCATGGATGGACCCGTAAATTTTGGCGAGAATTACATGAATTGGGGTCTTCTTGCCGATGGTTTTATGCATCAGGGTTTTGGAATGCCCTATAATCTGCCTTATTACGTCGATTTGTTTAAACAATATGGGTTTGGTATTTATTTTCAGCAGTTCAGCTATCATGTCGATTATTCCAAACCATTTCCGGAACGTTTCTGGAAAATAGCAGGTTGGGTTGCTAAAAAACCTGGTTATACATTTGAACATTTTTCGTTTGACAAGGCCGAGAAATTTGTTGATGATTTCTGTTACATTTATGACGAAGCATGGCGTTTTCATGAACATTTCGAACCGCTTGATAAAGATGAGATACGCGATTTTATCAAAACCGCGAAACCAATCATCGATCCGGAAATGATCTGGTATGCCTATCACGATGGAGTTCCGATTGCCTTGTTTATCATGATTCCTGATATCAATCAGATTTTGAAAAAGCTGAATGGCAAAATGAATTTCATTAATATCCTGAAGTTCCTTTATTACAAACAAACAAAATTAATGAACAGAACCCGGATTCTGATCATGGGGATAACTCCTAAATATCAGAAATCAGGCATTGAAGCAGCTATTTTCTGGCATCAGGATAAATTCATGAAACACAAACCACAGTATAAGGAGGTTGAGTTGTCGTGGGCCGGCGATTTCAATCCGAAAATTCTTGCATTGTACCAGTCGGTCGGGGGAGTTCACGTGAAAACACATTATACGATGCGATATCTGTTTGATCGGAGTATACCTTTCAAACGAGCACCAATTATTGGTGCAGAGTAATAATTTTCAGATATACGGAAATTATAAACCGAAATATTTGGAAATTACATTCCAATATGTAACTTTGCAAGCCGTTAAAAACAAATTAAAAGAGGTAAATGAAATGAGTTCCGGTTTATTGGGACGAATTCCATCTGACAATTCAAAAATAAATTATTCACAGATGAAAAAAGAGATACATCCAGAAAATTATCGTACTGTTGCATTCAAAGATATGTCAAACGGTCATGTTTTTATTACCAAATCGACTGTTAACACCAAGGAAACTGAACTGGTTGACGGAGTTGAATATCCAGTAGTAAAACTGGAAATTTCAAGTGAATCGCATCCGTTCTATACTGGAAAAATGAAACTTGTTGACACTGCAGGACGCGTTGATAAATTCAATAACAGATTTAAAAAGACTCAGGAAATCAGAAATAAATAATTCTGGTTCGATAAGATATCTAAAAAGCTTCGCATTGTCGGAGCTTTTTTTATTTCCAACAATCCCCAAATCCTGATCGTATTGCAATTGTTCGTTCGACGATCTCGGCCGAAACAAACTTTTGCTAATCACATTAAAATGGAACAGGTTAATCCCCCGGCTTTGTTTCTTCGTCTTTTGACGGTTACACATTGATAAATTCCAAATCGGCTTCAGAAATTCGGTGAGAATCCCGTAGAATTGATGCTGCGATAAAATCCTGCTTTCAAATGGATCAATCAGAGCATAACTGCTGAAGTTTTTCAACTGAAAATGAGGTGCAGTAAATATGGATACTTTACTATATTGCAGTTATATTTCCTGAATTCGTTGTTTGGCATGGCTATTGCAAAATTCAGCACTAGTATTTTTGACCGATCTTCACCGGTCAGTATGTCATGTGTGAAGTAAAAATTTTAGAGAGACCGAAATAAATAAATTATGCAGAATATATTAATTACCAGTCTGATGGATGATGATGTTGAATTTATTCCGATTTTAGCTGATAGCGAAGACTCGGAATTAACTAATGTTGAAGTTCCTGACATTTTGCCAATTTTACCTTTGCGCAATACTGTTATGTTTCCCGGGGTAGTTATGCCCATCACTGTGGGACGACAGAAGTCACTTCAACTGATTCAGGAAGTTTACAAGGGAAACCGGTTGCTTGGAACCGTTGCCCAGAAAGATGGAAGTGTAGACGATCCGGGGCAGGAGGATTTGTACCAGACCGGAACCATTGCACAGGTTCTGAAAATTCTGGAAATGCCTGATGGAACCACTTCTGTAATTATTCAGGGGAAAAAACGTTTCGAAGTAGTTGAATATACTCAGGAGTCCCCATACCTGAAAGCACGGATAAATCCGATGATTGATATACAACCGCTGGATGATTCCGTTGAATTTTCAGCTGTTGTGGGTTCCTTAAAAGATTTGTCGATTAAAATTGCTCAATACTCGATGCATATTTCTCCGGAAGCTTCTTTCGCGGTTAAAAACATTGAGAATTCTACGTTCCTGATTAATTTCGTTTGTTCGAATGCTGATCTGAAAGTAGAAGAAAAGCAAATTCTGCTCGGAATCAGCGAGATAAAAGAACGTGGTATTCAGGCTATAAGTTATCTGGTACGCGAAGTTCAGATGGCCGAACTGAAACGTGATATTCAGACTAAGGTAAAATCAGAACTCGATCAGCAACAAAGAGAATATTTGTTGAATCAGCAAATGAAAACCATTCAGGATGAATTGGGAGGCAATCCTGCCGAACAGGAAATTCAGGATTTCAAAGAACGGGCGAAAGAGAAGAAGTGGTCAGAAGAAGCTGGGAAACATTTCGAAAAAGAAGTTCATAAACTGTCGCGGTTAAATCCGGCTGCCGGTGAATATTCGGTGCAATTTGCTTATTGCCAGACCCTGCTTGATCTTCCGTGGAACGAGTTTACAGATGATAATTTTGATCTGAAACTGGCCGCCAAAATACTTGACGAAGATCATTATGGTCTTGAAAAGGTAAAAGAACGGATTATGGAACATCTCGCTGTCCTGAAACTGAAAAACGATATGAAAGCGCCCATCTTGTGTTTGTTCGGTCCTCCGGGAGTTGGCAAAACATCGCTCGGACGATCAATCGCCAAAGCTTTGGGACGCAATTATGTCAGGATGAGCCTGGGTGGATTACACGATGAAGCTGAAATTCGAGGACACCGGAAAACATATATTGGGGCCATGCCCGGACGTATTTTGCAGAATATTAAAAAAGCGAAATCATCAAATCCGGTTTTTATTCTCGATGAACTCGACAAGGTCTCGCAAGATTTTCATGGCGATCCGGCTTCTGCTTTGCTGGAAGTACTTGATCCGGGGCAGAACTTTGAATTTCACGACAATTACGTTGAACTGGAATATGATTTGTCGAAAGTCATGTTTATTGCAACAGCTAATTCGCTGAGCACGATTTCTCCGGCATTACGCGACCGTCTGGAACTGATTGAAGTAAGCGGATATCTGGTGGAAGAAAAAATCGAAATTGCCAAACGGCATTTGATCCCAAAACAACTTGAAAACCATGGGGTAGGAGTAGATCAGGTGAAATTTTCAAAGGAAGTTATTCAGCATGTTATCGAAAATTATACCCGTGAATCGGGAGTTCGCGATCTGGATATAAAATTAGCCAGAATTGCACGCAGGATTGCTAAAAAAATAGCTTTTGATGAGGAGCACAACATCAGTTTAACCAAGGCAGATATCAAAGAATATCTGGGTGGAGTAATGTACACCAAAGAAATATATCAGGGAAATAGTTTCGCCGGAGTTGTAACGGGTTTGGCCTGGACAGCGGTTGGCGGAGAGATTTTGTATGTTGAAACCAGCTTAAGCAAAGGGAAAGGTTCTCTTACTTTAACCGGAAACCTGGGTGAGGTGATGAAGGAATCGGCCATGCTGGCTCTGGAATACCTTCGCTCACATGCTGAACAGATTGGTATTAATCCTGATGTTTTTGATCGGTATAATGTTCATGTTCACGTTCCTGAAGGAGCTATTCCCAAAGATGGTCCATCGGCTGGGATAACAATGGTTACATCTATTGCATCTGCATTTACGCAACGGAAAGTCCGTAAAAATCTGGCGATGACTGGTGAAATCACTCTTCGGGGTAAAGTTTTACCTGTTGGGGGAATCAAGGAAAAAATTCTGGCAGCGAAACGGGCCGGAATTAAAGAGATCGTTTTATCGGAGGTAAACCGCAAGGATTTGGAAGAAATTAAGGAGATCTATATTAAAGGACTTAAATTCCATCATGTTGATACGATTAAGGATGTGATTGATTATGCCTTACTGGATTCAAAAGTGGATAATCCTCTGAAAATAGAATAGCAGTTTCATCTTCAGAAATAGCTGCAAACAGCGGATAGTGAATACTATCCGCTGTTTGTGTTTTATTAATTCTTGTTCAAATCACCGGGAATAAATTAAGTTTCTCAAAATAGATCATGTGATTTCTTGAGATTATTTCTTCATGTAAAGTTTGGTTAAATCCAAGGATGCACTTGCCGGTTTTCTTATCAACACGTTGAAGATAATTTATGTTAATATATACAGAGCGGTTTGTTCTGAAAAAAGCCGGAGAGTTTAGTATCTCAATCACAACGTACAGGTTTCGGGTAATTGTTTCAAACGTACCATCCTGTAAGTAAATTAAACAATTATTTGCTTTCGATTTCAGCATGACAATGTCCTTCATCTCAACAATAAGGACTCCGTGAGGCGTCGGAAGTTTGATTTTGGTGGAATTCGTTTGTGAGTGAATGAATTTATCCAGTTTTTGTTCCGTCTTTTTCTTTTCGGCCTTCGACTTGTATTTCTGCAGTACAATTTCTAGATCGTTCATGCAGAATGGCTTGGTCAGAAAATCAAGCGGTTTAATGCTCAGTGCATCGTAGGCATAATGTTGATGGGCTGTTGTAAAAACAATTTCAGAATAAAAATTATCCAATTGAATCTTTTCCGCGACTTGTAAGCCGTTCATGTCGGGCATGTCAATGTCGAGAAAAACCAGTTCAGGCAAAATCGTTTTAGCCATCTCCAGTCCTTTTTTTGAATGAGTTTCCTTGCCTACGACCTTAATAAACGGGAATTGTCGCAGATACATTTCCAGCAAATTGATTGCATCCTGTTCGTCGTCGATAATGATGACTGAAATTGTTGTTGATTCCATTTTACATTAATTCTGTATCAAAATTACTCAGTTTTTTCATATGAGATTTTGAACTTTTAATTTCATATTCTTCCCCATCAGAAAACAAAATGATGGTGTTTTTGCCCGGGTATACTTTCCGGACATATTTCCGATTAACCAGATAAGCCCTGCTGACGCGTAAAAAATTGTACGCACTAAGAATTTTATCAAGTTTTGAAAGGAACATATAGATTAATTCAATGCGATTGTTGGTTAAACAAAGCTCGGTACAAAAACCATCAGCCTTACAACATATAATATCTTGCGGATCGACAATGAGGTAGCCTCTTGTTGTCTGAAACTTGAGTCGGATTTCTTCCTGCGTTTTTTCAATGATCTGGTTTATTCTTGTCTGAATATTGGTTTGTTTGGTCTGATGAACTGTTTGGGTTATCAGTTCCAACTCCTCCATTGATATGGGTTTCGTTAGATAATTAAATACTCCGTAGCGTATCGCATTTGCAGCATATTCTTTGGTCATGGAAACAAAAACAATTGTTGTCTCTGTTAGTTTTGTCTGAATGTATTTGATCAGTTCTTTTTCTGCGTTT
Organism: Prolixibacteraceae bacterium; assembly: GCA_035648135.1. Classification (GTDB taxonomy): domain Bacteria; phylum Bacteroidota; class Bacteroidia; order Bacteroidales; family Prolixibacteraceae; genus Aquipluma. The sequence continues at coordinate 129,511 of DASRMB010000011.1, read as the reverse complement.
CCTTTCACAGGATATTCCAGAAGAACAATATCCGGGTTGCTGTTAATTATCTTTAATATTGCCTCATCGGAATCTTTAGCACTTTCGACAATCGAAACCAGAGAATTTGACTGAAGTAATTTCTGTGTATGCTTCAGTGATTCCGGTTCACTATCAATAATTAAGACACATATTTTGTGCTTCATCATACTGATTGATCTTAATTTGTGGTTTGCACTAAAGGTAATCATATCTGATTCGGAATTTATTTTTTGGCAAAAATAATTATGATTTATTTCAGAATGATTTACTTTCAGGCACTAAGTAGTAAAAACTATTCCTTTTTTTTAGTAATTGAGCGAAGAAGCATCATTGAATTTATTGAATAAAATTCAAATTGCATTGGTATTGTCTAATGGTTGTCGTTTCGATTAGTCGAAAAGTGGCTTAATTGTCAGTGTATTAATCCTATTTCTACTTATTCAGCAATTGTTTCAGAGTCACTGATATTCCTGTTTCTTATTTTTTTATATTTATAATGGAAACCAATACTGAATTTGATTGTTTTATCATGAAAGTTTAATACATGCTTTCATTTAATCTTAAATACTAAACCTATTTGAATGAGAAAAATAATTCTTCTCCGGCATTTTTCTTTGCGCTTGAAAACATTTATCTCACTGGTATTTATATCTATCTTTTTAATTTGCGGAAATCCATTGTTGGCTAATTCTTCCAACGATAAGAATGAAGCCATTTCTGATATTCATTCGCATGTTGAGATTCAGCGTGGCGAACGATTTTTCAAAGGTCTTCTGCCGAAAGATCGTAAATTCGAAGCTTGTGTTTCATGTCATATCCTTAGCCAACCGGATACGATGAATTGGAATCCTTCAGCAATAGATATTGCTGTTAAGTTTGCGGGGAAAGATTTTTCCGAATTTCAAAGTGCGGTGATGCAGCCCAGTGGGAAGAAAATGGAAGCATCTCACAAAGATTTTAAGATTGAAGAGGAAGATCTAAAGACTGTTAAGCTGTATTTAGACGAACTGGCCATTACAGGGCCTCCAAAGGAAGGTCCTACGATTAATCAGATTGTTATTTTTCTGTTTCTTGGAATTTTCATGGCATTTGCATTGCTCGATTTAATTTTCTTTCACAAAATAAAGTATCGATTTGTCCCTGTTTTGGTTTTGCTTATTTCCCTCGTATTTCAGGTTAAAATGGTAACTGAAGCTGCCGTTAACCTGGGACGATCACAAAATTATGCTCCCAATCAGCCCATTAAGTTTTCGCATAAAGTACATGCCGGCGATAATCAAATTGACTGTAAATATTGTCACCATACCGCGGAGTTTGGTAAATCTGCCGGAATACCAGCCATGGAGTTGTGTATGAATTGCCATGTGCTGGTAAGGGAAGGAACCCATTCGGGAAAATTTGAGATTGCCAAGGTGATTGAAGCCAACGAAACCAAAAAACCGGTAGAATGGACTCGGATTCATAATTTGCCTGATCATGTATTTTTCAGTCATGCGCAGCATGTTGGTATTGCCAAGGTGGATTGCAAGCAATGTCACGGTCAGGTTCAGGAGATGGATATTATGCGTCAGAATAGTGATTTGTCGATGGGTTGGTGTATCAATTGTCATCGCGATACCAAAGTGAACTTTAAAGACAATGCCTATTACGATAACTATATGAAATTGCATGATGACCTGAAATCAGGAAAAATTGACACCATTCGCGCGGTCGATATCGGTGCAAATGATTGTATGCGTTGCCATTATTAGAAGGTGTATATATTTTATAAGATAAATTTATAGTCGATGAAGACATACTGGAGAAGTATAGAAGAACTTGCCAATCCAAAAGAGCTGCGCCGTGAAGAAGTGCGTGAAGAAGCCAAACAGAAAAGCATGTTGATGAAAGGCGATGTGGAGATGAATGCCTCTTCCCGTCGTGATTTTCTGAAAACATTTGGATTCAGTATTGCTGCTGCTTCTATTGTTGCCAGTTGTAAAAGGCCGGTTGAAAAAGCTATTCCCTATTTGGTTAAACCTGACGAGATTAATCCTGGAACGGCTGATTATTATGCGTCTTCCTATTTTGAAGGAAATGAATACGGAAGTATTGTTGTAAAAGTGCGGGATGGCCGACCTATCAAGATTGAAGGAAATACATTGAGTTCAATTTCTCAGGGAGGAACGAGCGCACGGATTCAGGCTTCTGTGCTAAACCTTTATGACGATGCCCGGTTTAAAGGACCGTCTAAAAAAGGAAATGAAATTAGCTGGGAAGATGCCGATAAGCAGATTGGTGTATTGCTGGACAGCATGAAGGCGAATGGCGAAAAAGTTGTTCTGCTCAGTTCTTCAATCATTTCTCCATCGACCCGGGAAATCATCCGGAAATTTGCCGAAAAACAAACCAATACAGAATGGATTCAGTATGATCCGGTTTCTGCTTCCGGAATTTTAGAGGCTAATCAGAAATGCTTCGGAACGGCCTTTATTCCGGATTACCGTTTTAATAAAGCAAAAGTGGTGGTTAGTTTTGGAGCCGACTTTCTTGGAACCTGGCTTTCAACTGTTGAATATACAAAAGGATATACCGCTGCCCGCCAGCTTCAGAATGGTCAAAAAGAGATGCTTCGCCATTATCAGTTTGAATCGGGAATGACTTTGAGTGGTTCAAATGCCGATGTTCGGTTCCCGGTTAAACCTTCGGAAGAGGGTGCCATCGTTTTGGCTTTATATAATGCAATTGCCCGGGCAAAAGGTGCTTCAATAGTTTCCGGCGCTGAATCGTCGGTTGACGTTAGCGAACTGGCAAAAGATCTTCTGGAAAATGAAAAACAAAGTATTGTTATTTCCGGAAGTAATGATGTGGATATCCAATTGCTCGTAAATGGAATCAATCAGTTGCTCGGCAATTACGGACAAACCATAGGACTAGAAAATCCGCTGATGACCAAGCAAGGCATCGATCAGGATGCCGACCGCCTGCTTTCAGAACTGAAATCAGGGAAAGTGAAGGCTTTAGTTGTTTGGAACGCTAATCCGGTGTACGACCATCCAAAAGGTGAAGAGTTTGCCGCTGAAATCCGGAAGCTTGGATTGACAGTTTCTTTCTCGGAGAGACCCGACGAAACGACCGCATTGTGCCAGTACATTTTGCCTGAAACAAATTTCCTGGAAAGCTGGAACGATCTGGAACCTAAAGCCGGAATTTACAGCCTGTCACAGCCTGTAATTGCTCCGTTATTTAATACCCGTGCTCCCCAGGTGATCTTGCAGAAATGGACCGGAAACGAAACGAATTACCGTGATTATATTCAAAATTTCTGGAAAGAAAATCATTTTCCGAAACAAAATGAAATAGCTGATTTCATTCAGTTCTGGAATACCAAATTGCAGAATGGTGTTTATGAAACAGTGCAGGAATCAAAACTAAGTTATTCTCCGGAAGGAATTGCACAGGCTGCCAGTCGTATAAAAGGTGCGGTTTCCGGATTGGAAGTGATATTGTATGAAAGTGTTGCCATCGGGAATGGAAAGTATGCCAACAATCCCTGGTTGCAGGAATTACCCGATCCGGTTGCTAAAATTAGCTGGGACAATTTTGCTGCCGTACCAGTTGCCTATGCTGAAGAAAATGGCTTGAAAAACGAAGATGTCATTCTGGTAAATGGTATTGAATTACCTGTTTTTATTCAACCCGGACAAGCAAAAGATACCATTTCAGTTGCACTGGGTTATGGCCGTGAAATTTCAGGAAAGGTGGGCGATCAGACAGGAACGAACCTTTATCCTTCTGTTGGAGTTGAAAACGGAACCCGTCAATATTATCTGACTTCTGCAAAAATCGAAAAAGTGCCGGGCAAAGTCTTCCAACTCGCTATTTCGCAAACTCATTACCTGATGGAAGGCCGTCCGATAGCACGGGAAACTTCGTTGGACGATTACATTAAAAATCCGGCCTCCGGAAATGAAAAGCACGAAGAAGATGTGGCCAATTCGGTTACTTTATACAAAGAACCCGAATATAACGGACATCACTGGGGAATGGCTGTGGATCTGAATTCGTGTACCGGTTGCGGAAACTGCGCCATTGCCTGTCAGGCCGAAAATAATATTCAGGTAATTGGTAAGGAGCAGGTTCGTAACCGACGGATTATGCATTGGATCCGGATCGACCGTTATTACTCCGAAAATCCTGAAAATCCGAAAGTTTCGTTCCAGCCGGTCATGTGTCAGCATTGCGGAAACGCTCCCTGCGAAAATGTTTGCCCGGTAGCGGCAACTCCGCACAGTGAAGAAGGATTGAACCAAATGGCATACAACCGTTGCGTGGGTACAAAATATTGCATGAATAACTGTCCGTATAAGGTTCGACGCTTTAACTGGTTTCAGTATGTAAAGAACGATAAATTCGACTATGCTTCGAATAGTGACCTTGGTCGGATGGTTTTAAATCCTGACGTGACTGTACGTTCTCGTGGAGTTGTTGAAAAATGTTCCATGTGCGTGCAACGAATTCAGGAGAAAAAACAAACAGCCAAACTGGAAGGCAGACCAATTGCTGAAGGCGAAATTAAAACAGCCTGTGCACAATCGTGTCCCGGAAATGCCATTGTTTTTGGCGATTTGGCCAATCCTGAAAGCCGCATTTCGAAATTGTTTAAGGACAAACGCAATTACCATTTATTGGAAGAATTACACACTTTGCCGTCGGTTGGATACCTGACCAAAGTGAGAAATACAAACGCATGATCATCAATCAAAGAAAATAGGACAGGTTATGTACAAAACGGACATACGAGGAAAATTAGTTGACGGAGATAAGTCGCTCAGTCAGATTTCGACGGATATTCTTGCGCCAATGTATGGCAAAATGCCCAGATGGTGGTATGGAGCCATGATTGTTAGCTTGATTATGTTAGCATGGGGAGCAAAAAGTATTTATACCACGCTTACTGTTGGAATCGGTTCGTGGGGAGTAAACAATACGGTTGCATGGGGATGGGCCATTATTAATTTTGTGTGGTGGATTGGGATTGGACATGCCGGAACTGCATTTTCGATATTCCTGCTGATTTTACGGCAGAAATGGAGATCGTCTATTAACAGGGCTGCTGAAGCCATGACCGTAGCAGCTGTATTTTGTGCCGCTTTATTCCCGTTAATGCACATGGGGCGTTCCTGGTTGTTTTTCTTCGTTTTTCCATATCCCAATACACGCGGACCACTTTGGGTAAATTTCAACTCACCTTTGTTTTGGGATTTCGTGGCAGTCTCGACCTATTTGCTTATTTCGGCTAGTTTCTGGTATTATGGTATGGTACCTGATTTTGCAACCATCCGCGACACGACCAAATCAAAAATAAAGAAGGCAGTATATGGCTTTTTCTCATTCGGATGGACCGGATCGTCTAAAGAATGGTTGCGTTACGAAGGCCTGGCTTTTGTGCTTGGCGGCATCGCGGCAGTGCTGGTAGTTTCGGTACACTCCATTGTAGCGACCGACTTTGCAGCGGGGATTGAACCTGGTTGGCATTCAACTATTTTTCCTCCGTTTTTTGTGGTTGGTGCTATCTTTTCAGGATTTGCCATGGTTTTAACCCTGGTCGTGCTGATGCGGAAACTTTATAATATGGAAGATTTTATTACCGACAATCATGTGGATGCGGTTTGCCGGGTATTGGTCTTTATTTCATTGATCATGGGTACTGCGTACATAACTGAAATTTTCATGGCATGGTATTCTGGTTCTGAATTTGAATTTTATACCTTTTTCAAGAATAGAATTACAGGTGAGTATGCTTTTGAATTTTGGTCGATGTTTATTTACAATGCATTGCTTCCTCAATTATTCTGGTCAAGAAAAATTCGGCGGAATATCTGGCTTGTTTTCGCCATTTCAATTTTTATCAACATCGGAATGTGGTTCGAACGATACATTATCGTTGTGACTTCCTTGTCGAAAGATTATCTTCCATCGAGTTGGGCTGAGTATCATCCCTCAATGGTTGAGATTGGATTTTATGTCGGAACTCTCGGAATGTTTGCCGCCGCCGTGTTGTTATTCTTCAGGTATATTCCGCAAATCGCTATTCACGAAGTGAAAATGATTTCAAAATACAATACACAACAATCTGATCATCTTAAACCGGGGCATCATGATTATGAATAAAAAATATTTAGTTGGGGTCTTTGATGACGAACATACACTTGTCGATGCGTTTGAAAAGGCATTGGAGAAAGGTGTTGTCATAGAGGAAGTGTATACTCCTTATCCTATACATGAAGTATTGACTGGAATGAAGACAAAGACTTATATCTCGCATGCTGCTTTTTTCTATGGTATTTTAGGAGTTGTCATGCTTATCGGAGGAATGTATTATGCGGCTGTAATTAGCTGGCCTCTGCAATTTGGTGGAAAACCTTTTAATACTTTCCCTTCTTTTATTGTGGTAACTATAGTTGGTACGATTCTTACGATTACTCTTTTGACCTTGTTTACATTTTCTGTGAGTTCAAAGATTTTTCCGGGGAAAAAGGCTGATATAATTGACGTCCGGGCAACTGATGACAAATTCGTTATTGTGCTTGATCAGGAAAAAATGGAAATTGAAATACCAGAAATTACACAGTTGTTTCAAAACAATGGAGCTACTGAAGTGTATGAAAAGGAAGCGAACACAAACTGATAAATAATTATCGAATGAACTTTAAAATCCTGAATAAAAGTTTGGCGACTATTGCTCTGATGGTGATTTTTGGATCGTGCGACCGCGACCGGAAGACAACAGGGTGGGAGTATTTTGACGATATGGCACATTCTGCAGCCTATGAAACCTATACGCCAAATCCAAATTTTGCCGATGGGAAAACCATGCGTAACCCGGTAGAAGGAACAATTCCGATTGGTTACCATCCCTATTTGTATGAAAAAACCGATGAAGATCGTATCAAAGCAGGTCAGGAATTAGTGAACCCTTTTGAACCGACCGTGCAGAACCTTGAGCGCGGGAAACAGGTTTTTTCTGTTTTTTGCATGAATTGTCACGGAATCAAAGGCGATGGTAAGGGTTTTTTGTTCACGAGCGGAAAGTATCCATTTCCTCCGGGCAATTTGCTTTCTGAAAAAATCAGAAATAATCCTGAAGGTGAAATTTATCATGTGATAACCGTTGGATTTGGAGTAATGGCACAACATGGTTCTCAGGTCAGACCTGATGATCGCTGGAAAGTAGCCATGTATATAAAAGAGGTGCTGCACAAGCAATGAAATGAGTTTCATGTTTTAGCTTGGCTTTAATATCGAATTATTTAGTGAGTTATACTTTGCTGTAGACTTTAGTCAACGAACATCAATATAGAATATAAAAGAATATAAAATATGGACAAGTTTGAAGATATACTGGTTGTTCCCCGGAAATTTAAATACCTCACGTTTGGCTTGATTGGCATTGGGGTAATTTCAATGGTTCTGGGATTTATTCTTAATCCTGAACGGGCATGGGCCAACTATTTATTGAACAACTATTATTTTGTATCACTGGCTATTGGCGCTGCTTTTTTTGGTGCCATACAGTATATTTCGCAGGCAGGCTGGTCTTCAGCTTTTAAACGGATTCCGGAAGCAATGGCTTCGTATGTTCCGGTAGCAGCTGTTTTTTTTCTGCTGATGTATTTCGGGGTGCACTCCCTGTTCCACTGGTCGCACGAAGGAATTGCAGAGACCGATGCATTGCTTGCTCATAAAGTACCATACCTCAATATTCCGTTTTTATTTATTCGGATCGCATTATTTTTCGGTTTGTGGATTTTTATGATTCGTTTATTACGTAAGATTTCATTGAAAGAAGACGCAGAAGGTGGTATGACCTGGTTTTATCAGTCGGAGAAATATTCAAAGATCATTATTTTCATCATTGCGATAAGCTTTACTTTTTTTGCCATTGATATGATTATGTCACTCGAACCACACTGGTTCAGCGCATTATTTGCGGCTAAAAGTTTTATTGCCGCATTTTTACACGCATCAACAGTCATCACCCTGATTGTAATTATTCTATCAAAAATTGGCCATTTGAAAATGCTGAATCGTAGTCACCTTCACGATTTTTCAAGGTATATTTTTATGCTTTCCATTATTTGGGGTTACTTCAATTTTGTTGAATTTATGCTTATCTGGTACGGAAATATTCCGGAAGAAACAATATTCTATGTAAGCCGATCGCACGGAGCATTTGGCTTTCTGTTTTATGCCAACATCGTCCTTAACTGGTTTATTCCATTCTTATTTCTGATGCCACGAATGACTTCGCGCAGTAAACTTTTTCTGGTTCCGGTGATCGTCGTGCTCATGATTGGACAGTATACCGAACTGTATTATTACATCTGGCCGGCCGTAGTTCACGAAGCTAAATTCGGAATTCTTGAGATTGGAACTTACCTCGGATTCTTAGGTTTGTTTACCTTGGTAGTGTCAAATACCCTGTCGAAAGCCAGTCTTGTACCCAGAAACCATCCCTATCTGGAAGAAAGTATTTATCATCAATTCTGATGACTTCAATTGAAGCATAAAAAAATCCCGAAATCTGGTAAAGGTTTCGGGATTTTTTTATGCGAAGTCGTAAAGTGATTTTGTCGATATTATTTCGTTAAAGCATTGATGTTATAGTTTTAAATTATGTGCTTGATTCAGCGGTTTAATAAGCATTTATTTGAGCAATAGAAATTGATTTTGTTTTGAAGTTGGCAAAATAAAATTTGCTAAACTATTTGGCAAATTAATTTTTGTCAAGTATATTTGTGTTGTTTATATCTCTAATTTAAATGTTATGGCAACAAAAGTAATTATTGGTCAGGCAGTAAGAGGTTCAGATTTTTATCTTCGTCCCAAAATTATTGACGATTTAGTGCTTCATCTTGAAAAAGGAGATCATATATTGTTATCAGCTCCCAGAAGAATTGGTAAAACCTCTATCATGTTTTACCTGCTGGATAATCCAAAGCCAAATTATTTGATCAAATACCTCATAACACAATCTGTTAATAATGAAAACGAATTTTATAAGCGAATTTATAAGAAAGTCATAGAAATCCTTAAAGGTTCAACAGGCTTATGGATACAAACAAAAAAGTTGATAAAATCAAAACGAATTTCGACGATCACAATCGAAGGGGTCACTATTGATGATATTGAAGTGAGTTACTATAATGAATTATTACTGCTTTTAAAAAGTCTGGATTTAAAATCTGAAAAACTAATTATAATGATCGATGAGTTTTCAGAAACTCTAGAGAATATTATAAAAGATGAAGGCGAAGATAAAGCTATTCATTTTTTGGAAAGCAACCGTGATTTCAGACATATTCCCGAATTGCATAAAAAAGTACAATTTATTTATACCGGATCAATTGGACTTGAAAATATTGTTAGCAGACTGAATAAAATAAATTCCATAAATGATTTATACCCTTATGAAGTCCGTCCTTTTACGGAAGCAGAAGCAAACGATTTGATTGATAAATTAATTAATGGTTCAGATTTGGTTATTGACGACATTCAAAAAGGGAATATTATTAATGAAATAGAATGGTCGATACCATATTTTATTCAAATTATTGTCGATGAGATTGATAAAATAGATTGGCCAGTGAACGATGACAATCAACGGGTTGTAACTCCTGAAATGATAAAGCAATCGATTAAAAACTCTTTGGAAAACAGAACATATTTTGAACATTGGCTAAGCAGGTTGAGAATAGCGTTTAAAGGCAATGAATACAAATTTGTTCTGGAGTTGTTGAACACCATTTCCGGAGATCATTTTATTCACAAAAACGATATTGTCAATCTTTCAGTTAAACACCAAATTCAGGAAGCTTATAAAGATATCCTGAATTCACTTATTCATGATGGTTATATAAATAATCTAAAAGATAAAAGTGAATACCGGTTTAATTCCCCACTACTTAAAATGTGGTGGTTTGAAAAAGTTGTTAATTAATAAAATTAGATCATGGAAGTCTCAACCATTTATAATCCACACGAACAAACCGAACAAGAATTACTCGATGGTTTCGTAATTCGTGAAAAAGAGTTTAAAATCTTATTTCAGGATATTAAAAAAAATGAAATGCGAACTCCCCCTCAGCATTACATCATTTACGGCATAAGGGGAAATGGTAAAACCAGTTTACTGTTAAAATTATTTTATGAGGTTCGGAAAGACACCGATTTAAATAAATGGTTGATCCCAATTATTTTCAAAGAAGAGCAATACAACGTTCGAACGCTTTACAAACTCTGGGAAAATATCGCTCAGTATTTGGAAGATGATTATGTCGAGTTTTCTGGTTTACCTGACAAAATGGAGTTATATGGAGATTCAGATGATTACGAAGAAAAATGTTTAGAAGTATTGCAAACAGCTCTTGCAAGCAATGGAAAAAAAATCGTTTTGTTTTTCGACAACTTTGGTGTTTTTCTAAATAAATTAAAAGACAGAGAGCATCAAAGATTAAGGGAAGTATTGATTACATGCTCCGAAATAAAAATTATTGGGGCTTCTACTTTTGTTGATGAAGCAACCTACGATTACGGTAAACCCTTTTTTGATTTTTTCAAACCGGTTTATTTAAAAGGCTTAAATAAGGAAGATACAATTAAATTGCTTTTAAAATTAAATGAAAAGACAACTACAGGCGATGTGAAGGAAATAATCGAAAAAAATCCGGGAAGGATTGAAGCATTACGGAGGTTAACCAGCGGAATTCCCAGAACCATTGTTTTGTTGTATCAGATTTTTGTTGACAGCGCCAACGGAAATTCATTCAAAGATTTGGATGCTCTTTTGGACAAAGTAACTCCTTTGTATAAATCGCGAATGGATGACCTACCTCCTCAACAACAGGAAATTGCCGATATTATTGCCAAAAACTGGGATGCGATTACCGTAAAGGAAATTGTAAAAAAATCCAAAATGCCCAGCAATGCCGTTTCTGCCCAGCTAAAACAACTGGAAAAGAATCGCATTATTGATAAAAAAGTGACTTCTACAAAAAATAACATGTACCAGATTTCTGAGCGCTTTTTTAATATTTGGTACCTCATGCGCTACAGCAGAAGAAAAGATAGATGTAAAGTACGCTGGCTGGTGAATTTTCTTGAAATCTGGTGCGATAAGAAGGAATTAGGAGTACGGGCAAAAAATCATATTGAAGGATTAAAGTCAGGGAAATTGTACGATAAATATGCTTATCATTTAAGTGAAGCTTACGCCCAAATGGTAAGTTCATCTAAAATGCAGCACGAAATAATTGTGTCCACCCGTGAATACCTGAAATCTATTAAAAGCGATTATATCAACGAATTATCCGATTCCGATGTTGAACTTGAAAGAGAAGCATTAAAGGATCTCGAAAATAAGAATCCGGAAATAGCGCTAACAAAACTTTTAAAAATTGAAAGAAAGAATAAAACGCAGCTTTTTCTTATTGGATTGATCTACCACGGATTTATTAAAGACTTCAAAAAAGCAGAGGAATTCTACCTATCAGCAGTTAAGAAAAATGTACTTGATGCGATGTTTCATTTAGGCAATATTTATAATTATGAATTCAAGGATTACAAAAAAGCGGAAGAATTTTACCTGAAGGCTGTAGAAAAAGGTGATACAAGGGCTATGGTCAATTTAGGCTTTTTATACTATTATGAATATAATGATTACAAAAAAGCGGAAGAGTATTACCTGATGGCTGAAAAAAAAGGAAATACAAAAGCTTTAAATGGTTTAGCCTGGATGTATTTTGAATTGAAAAAAAATAAAATTCAAGTTTTGGAGTATGCAAAGCGAGCCTTTAATGAAGAACAAAATATATATAACGCGCATACCTATTCGTGTATCTTGCTATGGCATAATGAAATTGAAAGAGCAATTGAAATTTCTGGAGAGTTCTTAAGTAAAGAGGAAAGTTACACCGAATTTTCAAAAGACATGGAGTTATTCCTTTTATTACTTCTGGCAAAAAAACAATACCATTATGTTCTGAATCTTTTCAAAGAAAATAAGTTTGATATTCAGGACAGGTACAAACCCATTTATTACGCTTTAATGTCCTTAATGCAAAATGAATTTCCGGATGAAATAAAGCGTATGGGCAGCGAACTGGAAGAAACGGTGCAGGAGATTCTGAACCAAATCGAAAAACTTAGTAAGGATTATGAGTAAAATAATTTCAAAGAAATCCCGAAATCTTTATCTGATTTCGGGATTTTTTATGAATAGGAATAATTTAGTTCAAAACTTCCGTTTTTGCCTCCAGACCCGTCCATTCTTTAATCTTACCAGCAAATTCAGTCTTCATTTCTTCAGGAAGGTTTTTGATTCTGGCAGAACCATGATTTGCTCCCGGAATCAGGAACGATTTGGAGTTGACCTGATCAGAAACCAGAACACGTGCTGCCGACCAGGTGTCGATACCTCCGTAAATGTAAAGGATGTTGTTCCCTTTTGTTTTCAACCATTCCTGAAGTTGTTCATTCAGAACTGACGAAGATTTTACAATTGTGTTTTTGGGAGGGAAAATAGCCGACGGATTTGTTGTGAAATAATTGAGGTATTTTCTGAAGGGAGCAATGTTATAACTGTAATAACCAGTCTGTGCGGCGGCCTGGTAATAATGAGGCGCGTATTTATCCATTCCGGCATCAGCGAAAAATGAAATATTGCATGTTTTCAGCAATTCATCCAAATAAGAGTCAAGTGATTTGTTGGTTGGAATGCTGTCGCACGAGCGTCCCCATTGCCAGAAGGAGAACGAATATTCCAATACCGCATATTCGAAAGACTTGCCAATATTTCCGGTATAGCTGAATTTTAAATCTGCTCCTTTGGAATACCATTTCAGTTTTTCGATGGCCTTATCTTCATTCATCAGCAAGAATTTCTGAAAGTTGAATATCTTTTGGCGACATTCCGGAGTACCAATCGTATCCAGAAAAGTATAAATTCGGGTGTCTTCCAGCGCATTGTCAATTGGGGCAACATACGGAATGGCCACATCAACGTCTTCCGGATAAAAATACTTATAATAAAGTGTGGTTTGCCCGCCTTTGCTGATACCTGTGCTGATCCATTTCCCTTTGTAAATTTGCCTGAAAAGTTGGTTGATGTAATGTAAGTCGGCTGTTGCCTGTTCGATGGTCAGGTATTCCCATTGCATCGAGTCGGGAACCGATTTGCCGAAAAAACGGTATTCGACACCAATGTTGTTGGCATCCAGAATTTGCTCAACTTCATTTCGGTTTTGACTCATATCATATCCGTGAGTCTCGATAACTGTTGGTTGGCTGAATCCGAGGTGACGAAGATGGACCCACTGGCTGAAACTACCTTTCTCCGGATGCTGATGGTCAAGCGGTTGTTTGATCATTAAATCGTAACTCAGGTAAGGATCGCCCGGTTTACTTACATCGGTAAATGACACATTCGGTAAATTAAATAATTCGAGCTCCAGTTGTTGTTTGTCTGATTGCCCGAATGAACTTGATACTAACAGTAAAGACAAAATAAAAAGAAAAGATTTTATCATCGCAGGATTCAAATTTGGTTTTGACCCGCAAAATACAAAAATGCTTTTGGTTTTGTTACCCTCTTATTCGCATATAGTGCAATTGAACCAGACCTTTTTAAATGAAATGGATTTGATTAGCTGGAGCTTTTTCTCCGGAAGGCCGCCTTTGAACAGTGATATCATTGTGGTCGATTCTCCTGTTTTTATATTTCAGGACAGGTAGAGACGCACGGCCGTGCGTCTTTACATTGTATGAAATGAAACAAAACAAATATCTATTTTAACCGTATCAGTTTCAGCGCTGCTTCAACTGTTTGAACCGGAAGCATACAACTTTTATCCTGACAAATATAAATCAGTGTTTTCCCCTGTACATACCTGTATTGCAATAAGGACAGATTATTTTCGGTTGTTCCGGCGCAGAAAATAACATTGGGTAAATAGTGTTTCTGAAATTCATTGAGCAGCTTCGTGGCATTTTCTCCGACAATCGCAAGTTCAAAATGATTACCGGTCAGATTCAACATCAGTTGCGACCAATTGCTGTAACCCGAAGGATATTCGGGCATGTTGCCACGAACCAGATCCAGCATTTTTCTGGAAATCTGCAGATAATCAGGACGGTCGAGCAAATAGGAAAGCAGGAATAAATTTTTCGCCATCACCGAGTTGGACGACGGAATTACATTGTCCTGAATTTCAATGGTTCGTGCGATTAGGTCTGTTTGGGCGTGACCCGTGAAATAGAAAACAGATTGCTGCTCGTCGAAAAAATCACGAAAAGTAATCTCCGTTAATTGTTGGGCTGTGTCGAGCCATTCCTTTTGTCCCGTTGCTTCAAAAATGGCAGTAAATGCATCAATCGTAAACGCATAATCTTCCAGAAATCCGGATATTTTGGACTGATTATTTTTGTATGAATGGAACAGCAATCCCTCTTTATCCATCAATTTTTGCTTCAGAAATTTAGCATTTGAAAGTGCCAGTTCCAGATAGTCCGGATCTCCAAACGCCTTGTAACAACTGATCAATCCGGAAATGGTCATGGCGTTCCACGAAGTCAGGATTTTGTCGTCCAGGCCCGGACGGATTCGTGTCTCTCTTTCTTTCAGCAGAACTTGTTTCCAGTTTGTGAGTTTTGCTTCCAGTTCTGTTTCAGAAAGATGATGTTGGACTGCAAATGTTTTATTTTCTTCGGTCCGCATTAAAATATATTGGTTGTTTTCCCAGAATCCCAGCGAATCAACACGATAATATTCGCTGAAAAGGGGAAAGTCGGGCCCTAAAAGTTGCAGCAAGTCTGGCTTTTCCCAGGTGTAGAATTTGCCTTCTTCCCCTTCACTGTCGGCATCGAGCGCCGAATAAAATCCATATTCAGGAGAAAGCAATTCCCGTTTCAAAAAACCAATAGTTTCAGCCACGACCTGTTTGTATAAAGGTTCGGGATTGGTTTGCCAGGCTTCGGAATAAAGACTGAGAAGCTGAGCATTGTCGTACAGCATTTTTTCGAAGTGCGGTACTTTCCATATTTCATCGGTCGAATAGCGTGCGAAACCTCCACCAATTTGGTCATACAGTCCGCCAAAAGCCATTTTCCGGAGCGTCAGATTAACTTGTTCAAGTATTTTCTGATCCTGAAACTGGATTCCGGCTCTTAACATAAATTGCCAGTTGTTGGGAAGCATAAATTTGGGAGCGCCTTTGGTTCCTCCATTTATCGTGTCGAAACCAGCTTGCCATTTTTTCAGGATCGATGGTATAAACAATGGATTATTCCCGGTTTCTTCACCTGAAATTGAAATCAGATTATTTTGTTTTATGCCCTGGTGAAGATTGGTTGCAAATTCTTCAGACTTTGCCGGATTTTTAGCATAAAAGGCAGCGACTGCATTCAATGCCTGAACCCAGCTGTCGTTAGGAAAATATGTTCCTCCCCAAATGGGACGGCCGTCGGGCAGGGCGATGCAGTTAAGCGGCCATCCTCCGCGTCCGGTTAAAAGCTGTACCGCTGACATGTAAATGTGATCGATATCGGGCCGTTCTTCGCGGTCGACTTTGATGCAGACAAATTGTTCGTTCATGATTTTCGCCACTTCCGGATCTTCAAACGATTCATGTTCCATGACATGGCACCAATGGCAGGCTGAATAACCAATACTAATGAGCAAAAGTTTATTTTCGGCTTTGGCCTGATTCAATGCTTTTTCGCCCCAGGGCTGCCAGTTCACCGGATTGTGCGCATGTTGCAGCAAATACGGTGAGGTTTCGTGAATCAGTTCGTTCGTATATTTTTCGTCTTGCATCTTAGCTTAATTCAGATATGCAAGGGAAACAAATGTTTGGGAGTAATGTTTTTGGAGAGTTCAGAGAAGATTTAGCTCAGTTTGATGTTGTTGATAAAATCTTTTAATTCTTTGTCGGAAATTGTTGCGGTTTCACCTTTGTTATAGATTGAAATAAGAATAAGGGTTATGTTTTCGCCATCAAATTCAGTGATGCTCAGAATTTCTGTTTCAAGATGACTGATTACCCTTAAACCGCCACTTTTACCCTTGTTTTTACTTTTTGTTGCTAATCGGATTTTATATGAATCTTGGCCTAAATGATTTCCCATCTTAGGATTAATAATCAAATCCTGTTCAAGTTGAGCCAGGTCCTGTTTTAGAGAAGGATATTTCTTTAGAAGTGGTTTTGCCTGCCTTTTGAAACTATTGGCAATTCTAACTGTCACTTTCATTCAAAAAATCTGATAGGGTTTGAAATTCTTCATACTTTTTCTTAGCATCCTTTATTTCCCCCAATCCATCTTTAATAGCTAATAATACATCAAGCTTGTTCTGTAGCTTTTTATAATCAGCATTTATTTTCTCCCATTCATTAAATGGTACAATTACAGAAGTCTTTACACCCTTATGATCTACAATGTATTGCATCACATTTTTCATTGTTATACCTTAAAAGAATGTATAAAAATACGATTTTTTTTCGATTGAAAAGTTATTTGGACAGAGGGTGAGCAATTCAAATCTCAATTTCACCCCTCAGATAAGTAACTGCTTTCCCGGCAATCAATACCCGGTTGCCAGCCAAAGTGCACCAGAGTTGACCGCCCCGCTCTGATAGTTGAAGAGCTGTCAGCTCTGTTTTATTCAACTTGTCTGACCAGAATGGAACAAGAGTTGTGTGTGCTGATCCTGTTACCGGATCTTCATTGATTCCCTCTAGTGGCGCAAAAAATCGGCTTACAAAGTCAACTTCATTTCCTGGCGCAGTCACCATAATTCCCCGGGCATTGGTTTGAGTCAACAGGTGGAAATTAGGTTTCATATTCCGGATTATTTCTTCTGAATCAAATAACAGCAGAAAGTCGGTTCTTCCTTTAAATGTAGCTGAAGCCTGAATTCCAAACGCTTCATCAAAGATTGTATTCGATTCAGCCGTTTGTATCAAATCGGCAGGAAAATCAAGTTGCAGTTTGTCGGCAGCTTTTTTGACCGTCAATATTCCGCTTTTGCTGTTGAATGAGATTATTTCTCCCTGAAAATTCAGTTCGTTGAATAAAATATGAGCTGTTGCCAATGTGGCATGCCCGCAAAGAATGACTTCAGTTTTAGGCGTAAACCAGCGGATATGAAAATGATCGTTCTCCGGAATAAAAAATGCAGTTTCGGAAAGATTATTTTCAATGGCAATCTGTTGCATGATTTCGTCTGGAAGCCATTCGTTTAATGGCACCACTGCCGCCGGATTTCCTTTAAACAAGCTGGAAGCAAAAGCATCGGCCTGAAAGATTCTTAATTTGGTCATTTTATTTTTTTTTTATTCCTGAGTACCTTAGTTCCTGAGTGCCTAAGTAAAATGACATGTTTAAAAAACTTAGGTACTTTATGTCTCAGTTACTCAGGTACTCTTTTTTTTTAAAATTTGATGGTCATTTTTAAGTTTAATTTGCGTTTGGTCAGGTAGTTGGGTACGCCAAACATGTCGCCTGTATTATTAGCAACCCAAAGATACGAAATCGTGTTGTTGACGCCCAAAAGATTAAATACTTCGAGACTCAGCCACATATCTTTAATTGAATCGAGTGACTTATATCGATATTTTTTATGATCCTGATTGATCAGTACTTTTGAAAAACCGATGTCGATACGGCGATATGGAGGGATGCGAAATTGATCCATGTACCTTTCTGAATTGGGTGGTCCGGTAGGGAGCCGTGAGCCGTAAAATGCGGTCATGTTCATTTTCCAGGTAGGATTTCCGGGCAAATAATCCTGAAAGAAAACGCTAAAACTGAAGCGTTGATCGGTAGGCCGTGGAATGTATCCATGACCATCATTCAGAATGTCTTCTTCGGTTTTCATGACCGAAAGGCTGGCCCACGATTCGATGCCACTGACAAATTCGCCGTTTACTTTCAAATCCAATCCAGTGGTGTAACCTTTAGCTTGCTGATCGGGCAGATACCTGATCAGCACATTGTCAATCTGATAGGGAATCAGGTGTGTCATGAATTTGTAATACATTTCGGAGGTGAATTTAAATGGCCGGTCCCATGCACGGAAAATATAGTCGGTGCCCAAAACGATCTGAGCTGAGCGTTGAGCCTTGGTGTTGCGACTAATTTGGCCAATGCTGTCTTTTAATTCCTTATAAAATGAGGGTTGATTATAGATTCCTCCTGAAAGATGAAACACTAAATTGGAATTCCACTCCGGATAATAGCGCAAGGTGGCTCTGGGGCTAAGCAAAAACTCTTCAGAAAATGTCCAGTATTGAGCACGAATTCCTCCGGTTGCATACAAAGACCCTTTGCTGATGGGGATCTGGTATGTATCCTGAAGGTAGGCGTTCAGCCGTGTTGAGCTCATGATGTTATTGGAATTTAGGGTGCTGTAAAGTTTAATCTCATTTCCATCGTACGGAATGGAATATCCGGTTGAGTCGCGCATGACCCATTCATTCATTTTGTCGTCAATTTTCTCAGTCTGAACCTTGATTCCCCAGTTTACCAGGTGATGTTCAGAATTATAGGCCCCTTTGTGCTCGAAGCTGTAAACAGTGGCATCCAGGTAGTTTCTGGCATGATTCAGGAAAGTGCCAATGCCGATGTTCAGTACGCTGTCCCCTGTGTTTCCTGACTCAATATTCTGTTCCAGTTCGTTCAAATAATATTGTCCTAAAATGTCATAGGTTTCTTCCTCTTTGGAATGGAAAACCGAAGCGATAAATTTCAGGTTCAGGTGATTGCCGGGATGGTAATTGGCGATCAGTGCGCCTGTGCCTGTTACGAATTGATCAACTTCCTGTCCCTCAAAATAGATTGTTGCGTTGTACGCTTTATTTATTGTTCCGAAGCTGGTTTCTCTGGTTTGGGGTATGAAATTATACTGGTTTTGTGCCAGGTTTCCAAGGAATGAAACATCAAATGACTGACTGAATTTGTAGGTCAGGTACGTTTGCGCATCAATAAACTGTGGATTATATTCCCCTTTTTCGTCCAGGGTGCCCAATAAATACCGGTTGGTTTTGTAACGTATTCCGGTGATGTGTGAAAATTTTCCATTTTTGCTGAGGCCTTCCAGTTGCAGCGAACCGCCCAAAAAACTGGCCGATACAGATCCTGCAAATTCGGTTGGTTTCCGGTATTTGATGTCGAGAACCGATGACATTTTATCACCATATTTGGCATCGAATCCACCAGCCGAAAATTCGATGGAGGATACCATGTCTGAATTAATAAAACTCATTCCTTCCTGTTGTCCTGCCCGGATCAAAAATGGCCGGTAAACTTCAATGTCGTTGACATACACGAGGTTTTCGTCAAAGTTTCCACCGCGTACCGAATATTGTGAACTCAGTTCATTGTTCGTCGAAACTCCGGGCAGTGTTTTTATCAATGCCTCAACGCCTCCGGTGCCGGCATCAGTCATGCTGGTCAGGTATTTGGCATCGATCCGGCTCATGTTGTTTTTATTGCGTCGGTGCTGGGTGACTTGAACTTCGCCAATTTCCTGATCAATTTGCAGAAGGGTAATGTTCAGTTCCATCCGTTGTTCTTCCGTTGCAGTAATCTTTTTTTCAACCGATTGATAGCCGATCACCGAAAATACAATCACTACAGGTTTTTTTGCCGGAATGCGTAATAAATAAGCTCCGTCGCGGTTTGAAACAGTTCCTATGGTCGTGTTTTTTAATGAAATATTGGCTAATTCAAGCGGTTTCCCGTTTCCGTCAGTAACTTTTCCAAATAAAGTTGCGTTATTGCTTTGAGCATATAAGCTTGTGAAACTCAGAAACAGGGCGAGCAGGATTAAAATTGATTTCATTGACCTCATGCAGGCAAAAATAATATTATCTGAATAATTAACTGGTCATGATTCTATAAATTGTTTAGTTCGATTATTTTTGTTGAGTTTTACCGATGTTTAAGAGCTGAATTCTAAACTGTATTTTTTTTAACGCTATGGCTTCACGCGACTACCTTATACGACAAATTGAAGAAATGGGAATTTTTCTGGCCATTTTGCTTCGCCGGATACTTAAAATGAAAGAGGAAAATCAACAGGGACAAATTGAATCTGTTGTTAAAGAATCTTTGATTCAGGAGTTAAAACTGGATATTGACCAGATAATTATTCTTGAAAATGAGGAATTTTTATCGCTGGTCAAAGAGGTTTTCACCAAAGAGGATCAGTTGGGAAAACTGGCTGATATTTTGCTGATCCTTGGTCAGGAAATCGAACATTCCTTTACCCTCACCAAAGCGGCTTATCTTCGTAAATCGCTGTTTTTATTTACTCATCTTCAGGAAACAAGCCCTGATTTTTCGTATGAGCGAAAAATCAAAATTGAAAAACTTCAGGAATTGATGGAGCGTACTGGTCTTAACGATTAGTCATTCAGGATTATACGAAGAACTATATATCGCTAATAAACTAAAAACACTCGAAGTATGATCGAACAATTCGAATTGACTTTACCTGCATTTAAACGTGGTTATCATCTGATAACTGATCTGATAGAACAAAAGTTAACTCAGCTTCCGGAAAAAGGAATGGTTAATATTCTGCTTCAGCATACTTCTGCCGGAATTAGTCTGAATGAAAATGCCGATCCGTCGGTGAGGTATGATTTCGAAACCTTTATGAATAAGCTTGTTCCGGAGAATGACCCTTCATTTACACATATTCTGGAAGGAAGCGACGACATGCCGGCGCACTTAAAATCGTCGCTGATAGGCGCCAGTCTGACCATTCCAATCACGAACCACCGACTTAATCTCGGAACCTGGCAGGGCATTTATTTGTGCGAATTCCGCAATTTTGGTGGCCGGCGCCGCATAGTCGTGACTGTCTTCAGTTGATTCTGAAGCCTGTTTTGTGAAACTCAGGGATTAGCTTCTTTTTGAAGCTTTCCTTTCAACGCAGCCCCGGTGTACGACTCCGGAATATTGATGAGATCTTCGGGCTTCCCTTCAAAAATAATCTTTCCGCCATCTTTCCCGCCTTCCGGACCTATATCGATCACCCAATCGGCACATTTAATCACATCCAGATTGTGTTCAATAATGATGATGCTATGTCCGCGGGCAATCAGTGCATTGAACGAATCAAGCAGTTTGCGGATATCGTGAAAATGGAGACCGGTTGTTGGCTCATCGAAAATAAACAAGGACGGACTCACTTTCTCTTTGGCCAGAAAAGATGCCAGTTTAATGCGCTGGCTCTCTCCGCCAGACAAAGTGCTTGATGATTGTCCGAGTTTTACATAGCCCAGACCGACATCCTGAAGTGGTTTTAACAGTTTGGCAATTTTTTTTGCTGAGGTTGACTTGTTACTTCCGAAGAAATCGATTGCTTCATCAACAGTTAAATCGAGAATATCATAGATGTTTTTTCCTTCAAATGTGATTTCGAGAATTTCTTCTCTGAAACGTTTTCCTTTGCAACTTTCACAAAGAAGATGAATATCGGCCATAAACTGCATTTCAACAGTAATCTCGCCTTCACCCTGACATTCCTCGCATCGTCCGCCTTCAATGTTGAATGAAAAATGAGACGGTTTAAATCCGCTGAATTTTGAAGCTTGCTGTTCGGAGTATAATTTCCTGATTTCGTCGTAAACTTTCAGATAGGTTGCCGGATTCGATCGTGATGATTTTCCGATCGGATTCTGATCGACAAATTCGACGGAAGTAATCAGGTTGAAGTCGCCGCTGATCATGTCGTGCTGTCCGGTTTTTTCACTGAATGCTCCAAACATCTTTGCCAGCGCCGGATACAAAACCTTTGAAACGAGCGACGATTTTCCGGAACCACTTACTCCAGTAACCACACAAATGGTATTGAGCGGAAATTTCACATTCACATTCTTTAGATTGTTTTCGCGGGCGCCGGTAATTTCAATGAAGTTGCTCCATTTTCTCCGGGTCTGAGGGATGTCAATTTTTAATCTTCCGGTCAGGTATTTGGCCGTCATACTTTCTGAAGACGCTTCCAACTGTTCGTGAGTTCCCTGAAAAACAACTTCACCGCCCAGGCGACCTGCCAGCGGACCAATGTCGATGATTTCATCTGCTTCCCGCATAATCTCTTCGTCATGCTCAACAACCAGGACGGAATTTCCCAGTTTTTGCAATTTTCGCAAAACACGGATTAATCGTCCTGTGTCGCGCGAATGCAGGCCAATGCTGGGTTCGTCCAGAATATACATGGAACCAACCAGACTGCTCCCCAGCGAGGTAGCCAGATTAATTCGCTGCGATTCTCCACCCGACAAAGTTGAGGAAAGCCGGTTCAGGGTTAAATAACCTAGACCGACATCGGTTAAAAAGTCAAGCCGGTTGTTTATTTCGGTTAATATTCGTTCAGCTATTTTGGTATCGTGTTCTGAGAGTTTTATGTTTAAGAAGAATTCCTGCAGCTCATCAATTGGTAATAACACCAAGTCCTGAACTGATTTTTCGCTTACTTTTACATACATAGCCTCCTTTTTTAGACGAGTTCCCCGGCAATCGGGGCAACTTGTTTTTCCTCTGTATCTTGAAAGCATGACCCGGTATTGAATTTTATAAGCGTTTTCTTCAAGCATTTTGAAAAACTTATTCAATCCCTGAAAATGCTGGTTGCCTGTCCATAAAAGTTGACGTTGCTCTTCGCTCAGTTCGTAATACGGTTTGTGAATTGGGAAATTGAATTTTTCGGCGGCATAAACCAGCTCGTCTTTCCATTCTCTCATTTTATCGCCTTTCCAGCAGGCAACAGCATCCTGGTAAACCGATAGTGATTTGTTAGGGATAACCAGATCATCATCAATCCCGATAACTTTTCCGTATCCTTCGCAGGTTTTACAAGCTCCGATGGGGTTGTTAAAACTGAACATGTGTACCGAAGGTTCCTCGAATTCAATTCCATCGGCTTCAAAAAGATTAGAGAAATGCTCTTCCGTAATTTCAGCTTCCTGATAAATTTTAACAATACATTCGCCATGTCCTTCAAAAAATGCTGTTTGAACCGAATCTGCAATCCTGCTCATATTGTCTTTATCGTTGATTACTGTTGCTCGGTCAATCACGATGTTGCAGTTTGAGTCCTTGCATTTATTTTGATTATTCTCCTTTAGAATCTCGTCAATTCTTATGATTTCATTATCTATTTCAAGCCGGCTAAATCCTTGCTGAATCAATAATTCTGCCTCCTGAACCAAGGTGCGTCCGTTATTCGTTTTCAGGGGAGCTGCAATCATTAAGCGGGTGCTTTCAGGAAACGACAGAATAAAGTTGATCACATCACTTACGTGTTGTTGTTTGACTTCTTTTCCTGAAACCGGAGAGATGGTTTTTCCGATCCGTGCGAAAAGAAGTTTCAGGTAATCGTAAGTTTCGGTTGAAGTGCCAACCGTCGATCGTGGATTGCGGGTGTTCACCTTTTGCTCAATGGCAATTGCCGGAGGTATTCCTTTAATAAAATCAACCTCAGGCTTGTTTATCCGCCCCAAAAACTGACGGGCATACGATGATAAACTTTCGACATAACGACGCTGACCTTCAGCATAGAGCGTGTCGAACGCCAACGATGACTTTCCTGAACCTGACAATCCGCTGATTACAATAAATTTATTGCGATTGATGTTGAGATCGATGTTTTTAAGATTATGAACTCTGGCGCCTTTTATTTGAATGTATGATGATTTTTTTGAAGATGAACTCATTTGTTATAGGGTTATAAATCAAGAAATTTGTTTTATTGAAAAAAATGATTCAATTTTACGAGCACAAAATTAGCAAATTGTTTAACTCTCATTAAAAAAAGCTTGCCTATCGAAGGAACTATACTCTATTAATTATTGAAAACAGTCACATAATAATTCAGAGTAATGTCCAGAACAGAAGATCTGAGCGATAATTCGCTCGTAAAACAATTTGTAGATGGCGATCAGATTGCGATAGAAATGCTGATTACACGCCATAAAAAGAGAGTTTTTACCTACATCGTTTTAATTGTTAAGAACCATCATCTTGCCGAAGATATTTTTCAGGATACTTTCATTAAGGTCATCCGATCGTTGAAAACTGGAAAATATACAGAAAACGGTAAATTTATTTCCTGGGTGCTGCGTATTTCACACAATCTGATTATCGATCATTTCAGAAAAGAAAAATTACTGAACACAACTTCAAACGATGATACCAGTATTGATCTTTTTAATTCCCAGAGATATTCGGAGGAAACGATTGAAGATAAACTGGTTTACGATCAAATCACCAGCGATGTGCGTCTTTTAATCGAGGAATTGCCTGAGGATCAGCGTCAGGTTATCCTGATGCGACATTTTCAGGGACTTAGTTTTAAGGAAATTGCAGGATTGACTGATGTTAGCATTAATACTGCTTTGGGACGTATGCGTTATGCTTTGATTAACCTCCGTAAAATGATAGAGAAAAAAAACCTTATTCTTACAAAAAATTAGTTGTCTGGTTACAATATTATTACTCTGACGGCGTTATTTCTTTACAATAAACAAAACAGAAATATTAAGCCTATGAGTAGATTATCTACCTTGAATTATTTGATCAATTCATATTATTTCAGGAAGAAAGAAGTTAAAATCTTTCCGTTTAGTTATAATGATTCTGAGAATTATACCATGAATGTTGACCCCTTGGGATATGAGCCTTCGCAAAGTAGTATTGATGCGATTTTAAATTTTGCATCGCAATACGAAGTTCTTAAATCAGGAAAAACTGGAAATATTGAATTGAATCTGAACTGAACCCAAAAAAAGTATTTAAAAACATCTTGACAAAGGTGTTTTTTTAGTTATATTCGTGATATCAATTTAGTATCAATATAACTTAATTTTGATGGTATGGAAAAATTATTTAATGCCCGCTCCGGTTATTTATTCATTTTGCTTGAAGTTTTATTTCTGGCATTGGCGATAGCCGGTTTTATTAACCATTTGATTATTCCCTCGATGGTGTTGGTTGTTCTGTTTGTGTTTCTGGTACCTGGCTTTCTGGCAGTCGATCCGAATCAGTGTTACGTGTTGGTTTTATTTGGAGCATACAAAGGGACGATTAAAGACAATGGATTTTTTTGGGTAAATCCTTTTTTCGTTAAAAAGAAATTTTCACTTCGGGCACGAAATTTTAACAGCGAACCCATTAAAGTGAACGACAAACTGGGAAACCCGATAATGATCGGTCTTGTATTGGTATGGAAGGTGGAAGAAACTTACCGCGCAGCTTTTGGTGTTGATGAATACGAACATTTTGTGGTAGTGCAAAGCGAAGCCGCACTGCGTAAACTGGCTGGTTTATATCCGTATGATAATATTGAAGATGATCATGCCAAAATTACTTTGCGTGACGGTGGTGAAGAAGTAAACCATGAACTCGAAAATGAGATTCGGGAAAGGCTTGATATCGCCGGAATTCATGTGATTGAAGCCCGTATCAATTACATTGCCTATGCCCAGGAAATTGCTCAGGCCATGTTGAAGCGCCAACAGGCAACTGCTATTGTTGCCGCAAGATTCAAGATCGTTGAGGGTGCAGTGAGTATGGTTGAAATGGCTTTGGCTGAGCTCAGCAAACGTGATATTGTGATCCTTGATGAAGACAAGAAAGCAACCATGGTGAGCAATCTGCTGGTGGTTTTGTGCGGCGATAAGGAAGCTACTCCGGTAGTAAATACCGGTACACTTTATCAGTAATGAAAATAAATACGGTCTTTTTTAAGGAAACGCAACAATTCAGGCAATGGTGGTTCATTGTCGCTATTCTAATTGCAATTATTCCTTCAATGATTTTTAGCATTTATGCACTTTTTCAGCAGACTGTAAGAGGAATCCAGGTTGGCGACAATCCTGCTCCAAATGCAGTATTAATTGTATTGTTCTTTGCAATGGGAATGATGCTTTGGCTTTTTTTCTCCATGAAACTGGAAGTTTCGGTTGATAAGGATGGAATTCATTACCGATTTTCACCGCTTATTTCTAAGACCAAACTCATTTTGAAGGAAGAAATTCACCGGTTTGAAATCCGGAAATACAGTCCGATTTTAGACTATGGAGGTTGGGGTATTAAAAAAAGATTCAAATGGGGAAGAGCATACAATGTGAGTGGAAATATTGGATTACAGCTCTATCTGAAAAATGGTAGAAAAGTGTTATTTGGAACTCAGCGTTCACAAGCCTTGATGTATGCCATGGAGAAAATGATGAAGTCAAAATAAACAAACTGCGTTTAAAGTAATTCATAAAATCCCCTTATTATGAAAATACATATGATTGCATTCGCTTTGGGAATTCTTGCAGCAACTCTTGCTTTTGGGCAAGACATATCAGGACAATGGAACGGAGTTTTAAAGGTTTCGGGAACACAATTAAGAATTGTATTCAACATTTGTAAAACCGAAAATGGATTCAGTTCAACAATGGA
Source organism: Prolixibacteraceae bacterium (assembly GCA_035648135.1). Lineage (GTDB taxonomy): Bacteria > Bacteroidota > Bacteroidia > Bacteroidales > Prolixibacteraceae > Aquipluma. The sequence goes on along the minus strand of DASRMB010000011.1, from coordinate 102,994 downwards.
CAGCCCCGACCAACATGCAACAGGCATTCCAGTAACTTCAACAAGTTTTGAGAACTCGTCTTTAAAACTAACTGTTTCAAATTTAAGAATTGAATATGAAGGAACTTTAGATAATAACAAGATCATAGTAGGTAATTTCAAGCAAAGTGGACAGTCTTTCCCTTTGAACTTGTCAAAAGAAACGGTTGAAAAAGAAAAACTTGTTAGACCACAGGAACCGATAAGACCGTATTCATACTATGAAGAAGAAGTTACTTTTGAAAATACGAAAGCAGATATAACATTAGCCGGAACTTTAACATTACCGAAAAAAGAAGGCCTTTTCTCTGCTGTCATTTTAATTAGTGGAAGTGGACCACAAAATAGAGATGAAGAATTTATGGGGCACAAACCCTTTCTGGTATTGTCTGACTATTTGACAAAAAATGGAATAGCTGTTTTGCGTTTCGACGACAGAGGAACAGGAGCCTCAAAAGGAGACTTTACAACCGCAACAAGTATAGACTTCTCATCGGATGTTGAGGCAGGAATATCCTTTTTGCAAACCAGAAAGGAGATTAATAAGAATAAAATCGGTTTAATTGGACATAGCGAAGGAGGAATAATAGCACCAATGGTAGCAGCAGGTTCCAAAGACATCGCTTTTATTGTACTGTTAGCCGGAACAGGAATACCAGGTGACCAATTGCTTTTATTACAGCAGGAATTAATCGGAAAAGCATCTGGCGTTAGTGAAATCGAATTGCAAAATGCAAAAATAATTAATACAGGTGTTTTTGATATTGTAGCTAAATCAAAAAGTCCGGAGCAATTAAAAACTGATTTGTCAGATTATCTGAAACAAGCACTAAAAGATGATCCAAATGTAGAAAAACTTGGAGGAATGAGCGAAGATGATTTTGTGAAACTACAAGTCAATCAGATTACAAGTCCGTGGATGCTATTTTTTATTAATTACAATCCAGCAGTCGCTTTGGAAAAAGTTAAATGTCCGGTATTGGCAATCAACGGAGAAAAAGATCTGCAAGTTCCTCCAAAAGAAAATTTAGAAGAAATTAAAAAAGCATTGATAAAAGGAGGAAATAAAAAAGTTACAACAATTGTGCTTCCAAACTTAAACCACTTGTTTCAGGAATGTAAAACTGGCATACCGTCGGAATATGCAACAATAGAACAGACTATTTCTCCAATAGCTTTGACGGAGATTTTAACATGGATAAAAATCCAAACCAAATAAAATCTTCAGGTGAAACCGGTTTTTGTTCATAATGAGTTTGGATTGAATAAAGAGGAAAGGAAAAGTTATGGCAAAGAAAAAATCATTTGTATTGCGTCTGGACCCTGATGTGTATAATGCCATTGAAAAATGGGCCGCACAGGAGTTTCGCAGTGCAAACGGACAAATTGAATGGATTATTACGAAAGCACTCCGTGATGCCCGGCGAACGGTAGAAATCACAACAAAGGACGAACCGGAAGAGGAAATTCAGTGATCAGTCGCAGTGATCAGAAAAAATGGATGACAACTGACAATCCGGCAACAATTACAACAAAATAGTATCTATTTAGTATTAAGCTAATAACATTCAAGCTAATAACCCATGCAACAGTCAAAGTATCATTGTCCGAAATGTGGTAACACACAGGCAGAAGTGGATGAAATCCGTACCACAGGAAAAGGGTTTTCACGATTTTTTGATATTCAGAATAAAAAATTTACAGTTGTCACCTGTGCTAAATGTAAATACAGCGAATTTCACAAAGGGAAAGCCAGTAGCTTAGGCAATATTGCTGATTTTCTGATTGGTTGATCTGATCTCTTTAAATTTACTTTAAATAGGTTGAATATGTGTTCAATCTGATGGTAAAACCCATGGTTTTATTTTACTTTTGCCCTGATTTCAAAAATGCAAATACTCTCAAAAAATAAAACTATGACCATAAGTGCATTACAATCAGAACGGGCTAAATATCAGCCTAAACTTCCAATCTCATTAAAATCGACAATAAAATTGGTTGAAGGTGAGAAAACTCAATCAATTGCCGATCAGGTTGATATTAAAAAACTTTTCCCCAATACGTATGGCATGCCTATTATTACTTTTGAGGCAGGCATCGGAAAAAAACAATATCAGGCAGTAAATGTAGGAGTTATCCTTTCAGGAGGTCAGGCTCCGGGTGGACACAATACTATTTCGGGTATTTTCGATGGTATCAAAAATATCAATCCCGATAGTAAATTGTTTGGTTTCCAGGGTGGCCCTGGTGGACTTGTCGATCGCCAATACATAGAACTGACATCAGAAATTATTGACGAATACCGCAATACCGGTGGTTTCGATATAATTGGTTCAGGACGTACCAAACTTGAAGAAGATGCCCAGTTTGACAAAGGAGCTGAAATATTAAAACAATTGGATATTAAAGCGTTGGTTATTATTGGAGGCGACGACAGCAATACCAATGCATGTGTTTTGGCTGAATATTATGCTGCAAAAAATAGCGGGATACAGGTGATCGGATGTCCCAAAACCATTGATGGTGACCTGAAAAACGATATGATCGAAACTTCATTTGGTTTTGATACAGCCACCAAAGTCTATTCTGAATTGATAGGTAACGTTGAACGTGATGCTGTTTCAGCAAAAAAATACTGGCATTTTATCAAACTAATGGGACGCTCTGCCTCACACATCGGTTTGGAATGTGCTTTACAGACTCAGCCAAACATTACCTTAATTTCGGAAGAAGTTGCCGCTAAAAAGCAGACTTTGAGCGAAATCGTTGATTACATGGCAAACATTATTGCAAAACGAGCTATCAACGGTGAAAACTTCGGGGTAGCTTTAATTCCTGAAGGTTTGGTTGAATTTATTCCGGAAATGAAAGCCCTGATTTCGGAGTTGAACAACTTGCTTGCAGAAGGTTCTGAAACGGAAGAAAAATTCAAATCATTTTCCAGTAAAACTGAAGGTCGTTCGTTTGTGACTGGAATTTTATCCTCTGAAACTGCAAAGTTATATACTTCACTGCCCCATAGTATTGCGGATCAATTAACTCTGGATCGTGATCCTCATGGAAACGTACAGGTATCGCTGATTGAAACGGAGAAACTGTTGGGAGAAATGGTAAAAAGTCAATTAAAGGAAAAGAAAAAAGCCGGTAATTTCACTGGAAAATTTGGGACACAGTATCACTTCTTTGGTTACGAAGGTCGTTGTGCAGCTCCTTCCAACTTTGATGCTGATTATTGTTATTCACTGGGGTACAATGCAGCGTTCCTTATTGTCGAAGGTAAAACAGGTTACCTTTCATCGATTAGTAATCTAACAGCCCCAGCTGCTGAATGGATTGCAGGTGGTGTTCCGGTAACTATGATGATGAATATGGAACAGCGAAATGGACAAATGAAACCGGTAATTCAGAAAGCATTGGTTGAACTGAATGGCGCTCCGTTTAAATATCTGGCCGCCAATCGTGAAAAATGGGCCATCGAAACTTCATTCGTTTATCCCGGGCCTATTCAGTACTGGGGACCAGCAGAAGTTTGCGATCAGCCAACAAAAACCATTGTACTCGAAAGAGCAAAATAGTTTTGAACTTTTTTTTGATAATAGAAAACCCCGGGATTTATTCCGGGGTTTTGTTTTAATAGTGGGAGTGCAGCTGCAGGTAGCGCCCCCACTTCCAAAAGGGCTTTGCCTTTCTATTTTTTCACCAACAGATACTTCTCGATGTTCTCAATAAACATCTTTTTTGTATCTTCTTTTGATCTGCCAATACCTGACATCATGACTGGTTTTCCGTTTGCAGGGATATATAGAAATGCAGGAATTCCGCTGATCCCAAAAACCTGTGCCAATTCATGCTCCTTGTCGGTATCGATTTTATAAACCTGTATTTTTCCGTCATATTCGCTTCCGATTTCATCAAGAATCGGACTTGCAATTTTGCATGGACCACACCAGTCAGCATAAAAATCAATTATAGCTGGCTTGCTCCCAAGGTATTTAAAATCGTCTGGTGATTTGGTGTAATCCCAAACCTTCTGAATGAACATCGCTTTTGTTAATTTTTCAGAACTTGCTGAACTGCCTGATTTTGCAGCAGAGTTGATGATGTCGGTATTTTTTTTGCCTTCTTTTTTTTGATTTCCACAGGCCGAAAAGATGATGGCCACTGCAGCCAGTGTTAAAACGAGTTGTCTCATAACATTTTATTTACTAATTAGTTGTATTTGTTTTCTGAATTTTCATCACTTCGAAATCTTTGTTCATTCGAATTGAGATATATAAATATATACATATGATATATCAATTGCTATGCCAAACACCTTTTTGTTTGCTTAAAATCCTTCTGAAAAAATAATCAACTAACGCAACCAAATCACACCTTCCTGTATCTAGTGAATATACAATTAAAGAAAGCCTGCAGATTTCTTCAATTGGTTGTGTTAAGCATTTTAAATCTCCGATTAAAGAATATGCAAAATGAAAACATTTAAAAATAGACAATAAAATGAAAAAATTAGTATTTATTTTAGCGATGGGTGCCCTGTTCAGTTTTTTGCCGGGCTGTGATTTGGATGATGACGGATATTCGTTAAACGATGCATGGGTTGGTTTCGGATTGGTAAATAAAGCTACTGATTCCGAAACATTTACCATTCTGATGGACGATGGGGAAGTGCTTTACCCGCTGGCCAATTCAGGCTGGTCGCATGAGGTGGAGAACAACGAACGGGTATTGACCAACTTTACTATTTTGGGGAATAAAGATAATCCGGAACATAATGAAGAGTATTATGTGAAGATTAATTCCCTGCGAAAGATTCTTTATAAAGGTATTTTGGATATTACACCTGAAATTGAAGACAGTATCGGGAATGATCCAATTCGGGTTAAAGACAAATGGATCAAGAATGATATGTTGAATTTCGAGCTGCAATACTGGGGCGGTAACGAAATCCATTACATCAATCTGGTCAAGCAACCTGGAGTTATCGATCCCGAAAACGGCCCTGTTGTTTTGGAATTAAGGCATAATACCAATGACGATACCGACCGTATTCCGCTTTCGGCGATTGTTACTTTTGATTTAAGCGCTCTTCAGGTTGAAGGAAAAACCAGTACCCAGTTTAAAGTGATTGCCAAAGGATTCGATGGTAATGATTTTGAATACACCGGAGAATATAAGTATTAATTACTGTTTCAATCAATTCAATGACTTCAGAAAGCATCTGTTATTTAATAACAGGTGCTTTCCGTTTTTTTATTGGCTGACAATACTTAATTTCACAGCCTTTATTAATTGTAAAACATGGATATTAAATTAACCGGCATGATTAAAACTGCTTCTACGCTTGCCTTGGTAGCTATTATGTTTTCATGTTCAAATCAGAAAACAACCAACGAAATGACTAAAAATTCTAATCCGGAAATTCCTAAACTGACTTCTGATGTCATGACTCCTGAAGTTTTATGGAGTTTCGGCAGGGTAGGAGAACCCGTTGTTTCGCCTGATGGAACAACCGTTTTGTATTCCGTAACCAATTATAACATCGGGGAAAATAAATCATTTCGCGATTTATACATCGTTCCGGTTTCTGGAGGCGAACCTGTTAAACTAATTGATACTCCGGAGAAAGAATCTTCGGCAGTCTGGAGTCCTGATGGAAAGAAAATCGGATTTCTATCATCTAAATCCGGAGATACCCAAATGTGGGAAATAGATACAGATGGGAATAATTCGGTTCAGCTAACAAGTGTAAAAGGTGGAATCACAGGGTTTAAATATTCACCCGAAGGAACTCGCATTTTATATACAGCCAACGTCAAACTCGATCAGGATATTCACGATTTATTTCCTGATTTGCCGAAGGCAAATGCGCGGCTGGAGAACGATCTGATGTACCATCATTGGGACAGCTGGCATGATTATACTTACAGTCATATTTTTATTGCTTCTTATTCTGAAGGTAAAACGACCAATGAATATGATATCATGGAAGGAGAGCATTTTGACAGTCCAATGAAACCTATGGGTGGAATGGAAGAAATTGCGTGGAGTCCGGATGGGAAACAGATTGCTTATACCTGTAAGAAAATGACAGGGAAAGAATATACCTTATCAACCAATTCTGAAATATATATTTATTCTCTTCCGGAAAAAACAACGGTTAATTTTTCTGAAGGCGAAATGGGCTACGATAAAAGCCCGGTATTTTCTCCTGACGGTAAATATCTGGCCTGGGAAAGTATGGAACGCGATGGTTACGAATCTGACAAATCGCGACTTTTTATTGGAGAACTGGCTACGGGAGTCAAAAAAGATTATTCCACACAGTTCGATCAGAACTGTAACAACCTGAGTTGGTCGAATGATGGGAAATCAATTTTTTTCATCAGCGATATTCGTGCTACTGACGAGATTTACCGTTTAGATCTGGACGGGGAAAAAATAACGCGCTTAACCGATGGAACTCACAATTACCTGACTGTGGCTGAAGCCAAAGGCGGATTGGTAGCCGAAAAAGTATCGATGTCGCAACCTGCTGAACTGTATCTGGTTGATCCGTTAACAGGAAAAGATCAGCCGCTGACTTCAGTAACAAAAGAACTGACGGATCAGTTAACCTTTGGAAATGTTGAAAAACGCTTGGTGAAAACCACTGATAATAAAGATATGCTGGTGTGGGTTATTTATCCGCCTCATTTTGATCCGAATAAAAAATATCCAACGATTCTGTATTGTCAGGGGGGGCCTCAGGGAACGGTGAGCCAGTTTTGGTCGTACCGCTGGAATTTCCAGCAGATGGCAGCAAACGGATATATTGTTGTTGCACCGAACCGGCGTGGTTTGCCTGGTTTTGGGATGGAATGGCTGGAACAGATTAGCGGTGATTATGGTGGGCAGAACATGAAAGATTACCTTTCAGCTATTGACGCATTAGCCAAAGAACCTTTTGTTGACAAGGATAAACTTGCTTGTGTTGGAGCTAGCTATGGCGGATTCTCGGCATATTGGCTGGCTGGTCATCATGAAAAACGGTTCAAAGCTTTTATTGCGCACGACGGGATGTTCAATTTTGAACAACAATATTTGGAAACCGACGAAATGTGGTTTGTAAACTGGGATTTAGGCGGACCATACTGGGACAAATCAAATCCTGTTGTTCAACGATCTTATGCGAATTCACCACACCTGTTTATTGACAAATGGGATACTCCGATTCTGATCATTCACGGAGAGAAAGATTACCGCATTCTTGCTTCACAGGGAATGGCCGCATTCAATGCTGCTATTTTACAGGGTGTTCCTGCCCAGATGCTGATTTTTCCTGAAGAGAACCATTGGGTATTGCAACCTCAGAATGGAATTTTATGGCAAAGAGTGTTTAAACAATGGCTGGATAAATGGGTGAAATAATTTCAAATTTCAGATTTCAGGTTGAAAAACTCAACCTGAAATTATTAGAAAACTTCTACTTTACTTTTATTAGCATCAAGTAATCCTTTGGTTTGAGCCGTGAAACGGATTAAACCAATAATGTCTTCAATTTTCATTCTGGATAAGTTGATTGTCAGGTCAAATTCATCGGCGTTTGCCTGAGCTCCGCCAATGTGTTTTCTGAAATTCGCTCTTTCCTTCTCTGTTTTTTCGATGAATTCAACAGCTTCCCTGAAGTTAAGTTTGTTTTTCTGCATGATTTGTTTAACCCGCCAGTCATGCGGAGCCGTTAATTTAATGAGCAGCGATTTTTCAATATCCCTTGCAATAATATGACCGGCTCTACCTACGATAATGCAGCGTCCGTCGTTAGCAAAGGTTGAAATGAGATCAATAAGCGTTTTTGTGATTCTTTTATCGCTTTTAAATCTTTTTTCATTGAAAGCTGTCAGAATATCATCAAAGATGCTACGGTCTCCTTCCTTTAGATATTTTCTGAGTTTATTCGGCTCCATGCTTAGTTCCCGTGAGCTTTCCTGTAGGATTTCTTTACTCAACACCTTCCATCTGGTGCAGCTAAATTGTTTGTCCAGTTCAGTAGCCAGTATTCTGGCAATGTTAAGCCCCCCGCATCCAACTTCTCTAGAAATACAAATTACTGGTCCGGGTTGAGTATTAGCTGCCAGAAACCTTGGATCATTCTGATGCAGCCTTTTATTCAAATAAACCATCAAAGTGTTGTTCATGGTGTAGTGATTTTTAGTTGATGAAGTTTACGAATTATTTGGATGGCGGTTGGGAATTTCCCTGAATGATTTCCAGATATTTATATGGTTTAGAACATCTTGATTAATTTTAACAGCACGGTATGATTGGTTATCTTGGGAGTTTTATATACTGCTAAATGCTCTTCTAGAGCAACGATTTTTCTTTTGATTGAGACTTTCACCGGTGAACATGCCTAATAGCCATTGAAACAACCCTGATAAAATATTCACCTGCTAAAGGGATGATTGGTTGGGTATTCCATTCTGGAATTAAAAATGATATTATAAACAGGCGATTTTGATATTAAGACTTGAATATTTTGTATTGAAGACTTCCGTTGGGGCATGCTGCGACACATTTCAGGCATTTGGAACAGGTGTAACTGTAGCCGGGTTTTTCCATCTCCGGTTTGTATAAGCTGTATTTTACAGGTTCCATTTCAACGATGTAACATTGCTTGTCGCAAATGCCGCAATTTTTACAGCTTTCGTTGTTTATTTTTATCCGGAAGAGTGAAAACTTGTTGAGAAATCCTGAAATCCAGGCGATAGGGCAGCCAATCTTATGGTACTGATACATTTTGCGGATTTTCCCATCTCCGCTCATGCTCATCATTACTTCCATAATTAATCCCATTGGACATACCCACCGACAAAAAACTTTGCCAAATATGACTCCCAGAATTACTCCTGCCAGCAAAATGTACCACAGTGAAATTTGATAATGAGAATAAGCAATATAGAGCAAAATACCCAGAACCGATAAAATGATCATTCGAATGTTGACCAGTAATTTTAACATGTTGCGCGTCATAATTCAAGTGAGTTGAAATTGTGGTTTTTTTAAGAGCGATTGAAATTTGTTCAGCTTTGGGACTGAACCATTCTCTGGTTTTTACAATCCAGGCAAACGCGGAAATTTCCCCACTTTAGTTAATTTGGAATATACACCCCAGCCTTTTTTTAGCCAATGACCAACAACCGGCATCGGAATCATAAACGCTTTTTTGCCATCTCGGAAAACAAAAGCTGCTCCATTGCCTGTATCCATCACGCACAGAATATTCAAATGCTCCTGATAGCCCTTTCTTTTATCGCTTCCTTTCTCTGTTTCAATGATATTGAATGCGGCGTTTCTTCCCATGAGTTCGGCAATATGTCCTTGTTTGGCAATCCAGTCAGGTCCTTCCAGTGCCGCAATATCGCCAATGGCATAAACATTCGGGAATCCGGCAGCCTGCCCGGAATTGTCAATTTTTATAAATCCTGATTCAGACAGCGTTAAATCCGATGTTTTTAAGGCTGCTGGTCCTGTTCCAGCTGCAATAAATATGACAAGATCAGAATCCAGCTTCGAATCATCTTCGAAAATTACTCCGTCCGAAACAAACTCTTTAATCTTCTTTCCGAACCGTTTGTTGATCTTATAGTTGGTAAACATTTTGTCCATCATCGCCAACGCACCTTTGCCCATTTTAGCGCCTGGTTCGTCCATCGGAGCAAAAAAAGTCAGTTCGAAATTTTCCCTGAGCTTTTTGTTTTTCAGGTAATTGTGAATGTTGAACATTAATTCGAAAGCTGGGCCGCCGCGCACAGCCGATTTGTCTTTTGGATTTCCACCAAATCCGATTGCTATTTTCCCACTTCCTTTTTGAACCAATTCATCAATTCGGTTACGAATGTCTACAGCCATTTCGGGCTTTGCACATATCGATAAGGTATGGTTAATTCCTTTGTGTTGAATTTTTTCAGCTCCAAAAGCAATAACCAGATAATCGTAAGTTAAGGTGTTCTTTTCGCAGATTACTTCATTCCTGGCAGCATGAATTTCTGTAACCTTATCGATAATAACCTCAAATGGATATTTTTTTTGAATGTCGGCCAATGGAATTTTTACGTCATCAAATTCCTTGATATGAACAGGCACCCAAATGGAAACCGGAAATAAGTATAGATAGTCCCGGTCGGAAACCAGAGTAACATCAAAATTTCCTTTTTTCTGTAAATCAATAGCGGTCTGCAATCCGGCAAAACCACCGCCCAGAATGATTATTTTCTTCATCGGTTAATTCGTTAAATTTTTGGTTTCCTCTTCCATTTGTTATCTCTGCTTCATCATTTGAACCAGACCGCCACCATTTTTAACATTGGTGAAACCCAGTTGGTTCAGCACCCTTTGTCCGTAAGCTGAGCGTGCTCCTGAAGCGCAATAGAGTGTTATTTCTCTTGATTGGCTACCCAATTCTTTGATACGCACTTGCAATTCATCCAATGGTATATTAATCGCACCGGGATATGCTCCTCCCCGGAATTCTTCGGACGTACGAACATCGACCACCATAGGTTCTACCGACGAACTTGCAACAGCAGGCTTTTTAGTTCGATTTGCCATCATAGAGGCAAGTCCTCCACCATTAGTCACTTTTGCATAACCCAGATTCATTAACATTTGCTGGGCATAGGATGAGCGGGCTCCGGAAGCACAATAAACCACAATTTCGCGAGTCTCGTTATTGCCCAATTCTTCATATCGATGAATTAATTCATCCAACGGAATATTGATTGCATCCGGATAAGCACCATCCTCAAATTCTTCAGGTGTGCGCACATCAACAACAACTGGAGAATTAAAATCCTGAACATTCTCAACAACTTTCTCTGCAACCTGATTGGTTTCTTCTTCCAGTGATTTTGATTCAACCTGTAAAAGGTTTATTTCGAGATGTTTAAAACCAACGGTTCGTGCCTGACGTTGCAAAGAGGTATGTCCGCCCGAAACATTAGTCACATCTTTGTACCCTGCACCCAACAAGGTACGAAGTGCCTGATGTCCTTTCTTGCCGGTTTCGTCGTAAACAATTACCATACGACCTTCAGGAATAGTATTTATTTGTTCTGCGAATAATTCCAGAGGAATATGAATTGCTCCTTTTATATGGCTTTTTTCGAATGCAAAAATATCACGAACATCAATAAAAACAGGATTTTCACCTTCGATAAAAGCGTCCAATTCTGAAACGGTAACCGATGGGCTGAATCCTGAAATCCGGTTTTCGGCGGTATATGCAGCCATGTTGATCGCATCGTTGGCAGTTCCTATTGGTGGCGAATAAGCAAAATCGATGTCAGCCAGATCGCCAATAGTCAGTTTTGCCGCTGTTGCTGTAGCAATTACATCCAGACGTTTATCTGCGCCTTTGTATCCTGCTGTTTGTCCACCCAGAATAATTTCCGTATTTCGGTCGTATATCAACATCGCGGTTACCGTTTCGGCTCCGGGATAATAGGACGTATGATGTTCTTTATGAACCACAACAGCATCGGCATCAATTCCTGCAGCACGGGCTTGTTTCAGCGATAAACCTGTTGTTCCGGCTACTGCTTCAAAAACACGAACGACAGAAGTTCCGATTGAGCCTTTGTAGCTGTGATTTCCACCGAGTGCATTTTCAGCGGCAATTCGTCCCTGCCGATTTGCTGGTCCTGCCAGTGGAATGCGTACTTTTTTACCGTTTACACGATGCTCAATTTCAACCATATCTCCGGCAGCAAAAATATCAGGATCGGAAGTTTGCAATTGAGAATTAACCAGTAATCCTCCTGCTTCTCCAATTTCGAGACCCGCTTCTTTTACCAATTGGAGCGTTGGACGAACTCCGATAGAAAGCAAAACCATATCGGCATCGAGCACTTTCCCATTGTCGAGTTTAACCGAACGTGTCCCGATTTCGGTAACGCCAGTGCCTGTGTGAATGCCCACTCCGTATGAAAGAAGTTCATTCTCGATAAATCCTGCTGTTTCGGCTTCCATGATAGCCATCACATGTGGCATCATTTCCACCACATTTACATTCAGGCCTCTTTTAACCAAAGCTTCCACCATTTCGAGGCCAATAAAACCTCCACCCACAACAACAGCTGTTTTAGGTTTTTTTGTTTCCAGATGATGTGAAATTTTATCCATATCCTCAAGAGTCCACAGTGTGAAAACATGATCGTAATCGGCACCGGGTAAGGTTGGTTTTATTGGTCGACCACCTTGCGCCAGAATTAATTTGGTGTATTCAAATGTTTTTTGATCGCCACTGCGCGTATCCACAGCTTTCACCTGATGTGCAATCCTGTCGATTGACGAAACAACGGTATTTATGTGTACTTCAACTCCATATTGCTCGTTGAAACTTTCAGGACTTTGAAGAATCAGTTTCGATCGGCTTTTTATATCTCCACCAATGAAATATGGCAATCCACAATTGGCAAATGAGATATCCGGTCCTGCTTCAAGCATAACTATTTTAGCCGTTGGTGATATACGGCGCACTTTGGCTGCCGCTGTTGCTCCGGCAGCAACTCCTCCTATAATCAATATTTTTTCCATGTCAATATTTTTTTCTTTTATAAATTTCTTAATGCGGTTGCTTAACCGACTTTAGCAATCTCTTTTAATAAAAAGTCTTTTGATTTAATTCCGACAAAGCGGTTTATTTCTATTCCATTTTTTAACAGAATCATAGTTGGTATGCTTCGAACCTTGTACTTCCCGGCAAGCGATTGGTATTGTTCAATATCTACTTTTCCAACACGCAAGTTTCCATTCAATTCCGAAGCCACATCGTTCAATACAGGTGCCATCATTCGGCATGGGGCACACCAACTGGCCCAAAAATCAATCAGCACCACTTTATTTTTTGTTTGTTGCTGAAAATTTTTGTCGGTAAGTGTCAATATTTTTTCGTTGTCGGCCACCAGAGGTGTATTTTTGATTTTTGCCATTGCGAAAAAACGGAAAATAAAAAATGATACGATTAAAATCCCGATTACAATCAACGTTGTTTGCATAGTTTATAGTTTTTTTATTTGTATTAATTACTTTGCTTTCGCCTGATCAGGCATTTGCAGTATTTGTAAATTCATTATCTAAGATAGCAGATACTTCATCTTTGGATTGAATGCCTGATGTTGCTTTTACCAGGTTTCCGTTTTTGTAATAAATGGTAAACGGGATACCCATAAAATCCTGTACCTCAGGTAAAATTCGAATGACATTCGACTCAGGATTATCAAATTCCATGTCGTAGAATTTTATATTGTGATATTCTACTTCCAGTTCTTCGGCAATCCGATAAACAGGGATACACGTTGTTCCCATTCGTCCGCAGATCACCATTACATTTTCGTTCTCATTAATAATTTTTGCATGTTCAGCTGCAGTTTCAATGTGTTTTAAATTGGTGTACAACATGATTTTTGTGATTTGTAAATTTATAATACAAAGTTACATTGCCTATAACTATGAGTAAAGGGTTTCGCCTTATAGTTAAACAACTCCTATGTTGATGTTGGACAACTTTTTTATTGAATTAAATTAACTTTGTTCTTTCATCAATGCATTTATAAAAATGAAAACCATCATTGAGACCGACAGTGAATTCATCTGCGACATTCAGGCTCCATGTTTCCAAATGCTTTCAGCTGAAGAAATTGAACTGGTTAGAGCAAGTAAAACACAGGTACTATTCCGCAAAGGTGATAATCTCACCAAACAGGGGGCTTTTGCTTCGTATATCTTGTTTGTTGTCAGTGGTTTGGCTAAACAATACATTGAGGGTGACAGTACAAGGAACTACAACCTGAGAATTATCAAACCGGGTGAGTTTGTGGGGCTATCGGCCGTTTTTACGAAAAATACATTTCACTATTCTTCCATTGCCTTAACCGATTGCCAGGTTTTTCTGGTTGAAAAAGATGCCATTGCCATGGTAGTGAAGCAAAACGGCATGTTTGGGTTTAACATTATTAAACGCTACTGCGAACAAAACGCAGATCTTTTTGATACCGTTCGAAGCATTATGTATAAACAAATGAACGGTCGCATGGCCGATACTTTGCTTTACCTTAATGGATTAAAGACCGAAAATACTGAGATTTTCCAACTTCTTTCGCGGAAAGACATGGCTGACTTTGCCGGGATTTCAACCGAGAGCGCAGTGAAATTGTTGAAAAGCTTTGAGAAGGATGGATTAATTATCCTTAAGGAGAAGGACATTGAAATATTGAATATCGAAGCTTTAGTGGAACTTGGAAAGAGAGGATGATGCTTGAATAATAAGTCTAAATCCTAAATCCTGACTTTACGTATTCTCCATTTCTTCGCTTCCGGAGATTTAAACCCACAGGAACACTGTTCTGCTGAGATTGATGGGTATTTCAGATCGAGCTTCCCTGCCATGTCTGACGACTGGTCCGTTGTTTAAGAATCAAAGTCGGGATTAATCATTTTTCTTCTATATTCTCCTGTAAAACCATGTTTTTGTTGATATATTCAACAGATGTATAGAATCTATACATAATAGATAGATTGCTATTGAACAGACCTTTAGGTTTATTAAACAGAAACAGTGTTGAATTATTAAACAATTCACTTTGTGTGTTTTCTAAACACCTTTCGATCTATTCTATTGATATGCAGATTGTTATATCTGTATTTCATGATTGGCATTAGATTTGAGTTCTTCCTTATTCTCAATTTTAAAGGAAGGAAATCATGAAAACCAGGATCTTTTTATTTATCGCATTACTCTTGTTAAGTTGCAGAATTGCAGACTGTAAAGAACCTGAAATCGGAAGTAATCCTTCCATGGAGGGTAGTTTAAATGTATTTGCATCTCCGGATTTATATAATCTGACGATGATGTGGGCCAGTGATTACTGTAGTTTAAATCCAAAGATGAAAATCAACGTGATTAAATCTGCAGACAATAAGGTCGCGGAAATGTTAAATACAGGCGCAGGAATTGGATTTACCAGTGATGAAACTTTGGCTGCGCTTAACAATCATTCAAACTGGAGCGTTGTTGTAGGCCGCGATGTGATTGTACCGGTAATGAATGCAACAAATCCTTTTCTGAATGAGATTTGCAGTAAAGGTATTACTACGGAAGACTTTGCGCGAATTTTAGAAAACCCTGAAAATCAAAAATGGGGAAAACTCCTGAAGAACTCATCAGACATTCCTCTGTATTCCTATCGCACGAATGATGCATCCATTCTTTCTGGGGTGGCGAATTTCCTGAATGCCAATTCTTCTAATATTGATGGTATTACAGTAGTCAGTGGATCAGAATTTATTTCGAAGATTCAAAATGATCCAAACGCCTTGGGCTTTTGTAAGTTGATTCAAATTGTCGATTTTCAAAATCAAAGTATCGCTGAGAATATAAAAATAGTGCCCATAGATAAAAACGGGAATGGCAAGATTGATTATATGGAAGATATCTACGATAATCTGCAAACCTTCTCCCGTGGAGTTTGGGTTGGAAAATATCCAAATACTTTATCGGGTAAAATTTATTCGGTTTCGTCTGGAAAACCAACTGATGAAAATGAAATTGCATTTCTGAAATGGGTACTCGCTGATGGACAGCAGTTACTGCGCGCGAATGGTTATAGTGATATGGTTTATAGCGAACGACAGACGCAACTGGAAAAGTTCGCTGAACCAGCAATTTATGATACGGTCCCTATTACCAGTATTAATACCGGGCTGGCGGTATTACTTCTTATTTTAATCGTAATTATCATAGCTGGTATCATAGTGGATTTAGTATTTCGTCGTATCGGGAATAAAAAAGAAGCATTACAGAGTGCCTCTTCTACTTTGATGCAAGCTTTTGATGAGGATTCAGTGATCATTCCCAAAGGGCTCTATTTTGACAAAACACATACATGGGCCTTTATGAAAAAAAATGGCACTGTAAAAATTGGGATCGATGATTTTCTGCAACACATTACGGGTGCTATTACACGCATTGAAATGAAAAATGTCGGAGAAAAGATAAAAAAAGGCGACCATCTGCTCACTATTATTCGGAAAGGTAAGCAGTTGAAGATCTATTCACCTGTATCCGGAACGATTACTGCGCAAAATGAAACTCTGACTGCAAATTCTTCTCTCCTCAATTCTGCTCCCTATGCTGAGGGTTGGGTTTACATGATTGAGCCTTCAAACTGGTTACGCGAAATTCAGTTCTTAACTATGGCCGAAAAATACAAAAGCTGGTTGACAGATGAATTTACAAGATTAAAAGATTTTTTTGCACTTGCTATAAAGGCCAATTCATCGGAGTATGCCCAGTTTGTTTTGCAGGATGGTGGAGCACTGAAGGATAGTGTTCTGGCCGAACTTGGGCCAGAAATATGGGAAGATTTTCAAACCAAATTTATAGATAACGTCCGGTGATTAACGATTTTTTTACTGAATCTCAATCAAACTAACAACTGAAATTATGGGCCTAGACCGAAGAGTTTTTTTTAAGCTTTTGGGTGTTACAGGACTGACTCTTGCTATTGGTAAAGAGTCAGTTGCCACACCTAAAGGCAAGGATGAGGTTGAATTTTTTGGAATTTTGTATGATTCCACCCGTTGCGTGGGATGCCGTACCTGCGAATATGAATGTGCTGCTGCACATGGTTTACCCGAACCTTCGTCAGAAATTGAAGCAGTGCGCAAAACAGACGAAACCTGCAATACTGTGGTAAATACGTTTCAAACAGAAAAAGGGGAAGTTTATGTGAAGCGTCAGTGCATGCATTGTAACGAACCGGCTTGTGATGCTGCTTGTCTGACACAGGCGATGCATAAAAATAAAACAGGTCCGGTTACATGGGATGGCGATAAATGCATGGGATGCCGTTACTGTATGATTTCCTGTCCGTTTGATATGCCCAAATTTGAATTTCACAGTTCAAACCCGAAAATTCAGAAATGTGACATGTGTTTCGACCGGCAGAAAACGGGCGAGATGCCAGTCTGTGTGACCAATTGTCCCAACGAAGCTTTGTTTTATGGGAAACGCAGAGACTTGATTAAAGAAGCTCGAAGACGGATTTACGAACAGCCAGAGTTGTATGTTGATTATATTTATGGTGAGCATGATGCAGGCGGAACCGGATGGCTTTATCTTTCACCCGTTCCATTCGAAGAACTTGGAATGAATACAACCCTCCAAAATTCATCTTATCCGGCGCTAACAAAAGGATTTCTGTACAGTGTGCCATCTGTTGACTTGCTTTTACCACCACTTTTGCTTGGAATTTACGCTGCTACAAAAAACAAACAACCCAAAGAAGAAGAAAATGAATAATTCGGTCTACTCAGTTACAAAAGTGAAAGAGCATAAATTTAACTGGCAATTTTTGTTCAACGAATTAAAGCCAAAGGGTAAATGGCTTACCCCATTTAATATCATATCAATTCCAATTATCCTTTTGGGATTGGCCTTGATCGTCTATCGTTTTATCTTTGGAATTGGTTCGATAACAAATCTGACGCAGGAAGTTCCATGGGGATTATGGATCGGGTTTGATGTGGTTACCGGCGTTGCATTTGCCGGAGGTGCTTATGTGGTCACCTTTATGGTTTATATCCTGAACATGAAAAATTATCATTCTATTGTCAGGGTTACCGTATTAAATGGTTTTCTTGCATATGCATTTTACACAGGCGCCTTATTACTCGATCTGGGTCGTCCCTGGCATGTGATTAATCCAATGATAGGTAATAGTTTCGGAACTAGTTCTGTACTGTTTTTGGTCGCCTGGCATTTTGTGCTTTATATGCTTGCTGAACTGATTGAGTTTTCGCCTGCGATTGCTGAATGGTTAGGATCCCGACGTGCTCATAAGATTCTTTCAGGGATGACTATTGGCGCTGTAATCTTTGGAATTACCTTGTCAACTTTGCACCAATCAGGTTTGGGAGCACTTTACCTGATGGCAAAGGATAAAATACATCCACTTTGGTATTCAGAATTTATACCCGTGATGTTTTTGGTTTCCAGTATATTTGCCGGACTATCAATGGTCATTTTCGAAGGTTCAATTAGTCGCAAAGTTTTTTTTAATCGAATTAGCGAAAAAAATGAAAAAGCTCAGAAAGGGATTGTCCGTGGCTTATCAAAAATTTGCGCAGTAGCCATGTTTGCCTATCTTGTACTGCAATTTGTTGTATTTATTCACGGTCGGAATTGGGGATATTTAAACTCTCCAATGGGTTACTGGTTTCTTGTTGAAATGATTGGTTTTGTGCTTCTTCCGATGATGCTGTTTTTTTACAGTTACCGTAGAGGTAACATTCTTATGATAAGAATTGCTGCAATATTGACCATGGTTGGGGTTGTACTGAATAGGTTAAATGTCACGGTTATTGGGTTCAGGTGGGATTTGCCGGTACATTATGTCCCCTCCTGGATGGAAATTGTGGTTACTCTGGCCGTTATATTTACAGAAATATGGATATTCAGGTGGGTCATTAACCGTATGCCGGTACTGGGTGATTCGCCAGCCTGGGTAAGTGAAGAAAAATAAATTACGAATTTAGTTGATATAATTATTAAGTGATAGCATAAAATACAAAGCCATGGACGGATTTACATACAACAACATTTTTGAAACAAAAGGAATTGAATATCTGGTAATCATTCTGTTTTTTTTCATCCTCATTCCTTTCTGGATTTTATTAAACAAACAGGTTCGAACGAAAAAGCAGGATCATAAGTCATTAGGTAGTCTTGCTCCCAATTCTCTTCGAATTCCGCAAGGTGTTTTTTTTAGTAGGTTTCATACCTGGACTCACCTCGAAAGGTCGGGAATTGCAAAAGTGGGAATTGACGATTTATTGATGCATATCACGGGAGAAGTCAGATTTAATCGGTTTTTAGATTCAGGTGAAAAAATTAAAAAAGGTGATTTTCTGGCGGAAATAGTTCAAAAAGGTAAACTTCTGAAGGTATATTCTCCTATTTCAGGAGAAATTGTGGAAGCCAATTCTGTGATTGTAAAAAGTCCTGAATTGTTGAATGAAGATCCTTATGTGAAAGGGTGGATGTACAAAATTAAACCGGCAAGTTGGGTTGCAGATACTCATTCCTATTTTCTGGCCGAGGATGCAACTGCTTATTCTATTCAGGAATTGGCACGCTTTAAAGATTTTTTGGCCTCATCAATCGGAAAATATTCACCGGAACCGACGGCAATGGTATTGCAGGATGGCGGAGAATTACGGGATCAACCGCTTTCTGAGCTTCCAACTGAAGTATGGCAGGATTTTCAGACAGATTTTCTGAGTAAAAAAGTGATATGCCGGAAGAGAAATTGTTTTCGTAATCAGGAATAATACAGAGATTATTGTACGTTTTAGTTTGTGTTGTTATGTTGATATTCAGGTGTATATTTGAGGTCTGTCGATGTGTGGAACACCCCATCTGATCGGATTTAAATTGTCCTGTTAACTATTTGATGAATTAATCCAACAATTCTTTAAACAAAATCGAATTGTTGAACCTGTTTTGAAATTTTGAGACTAAATTAGCATCTGGTTAATGACTTAAGAATTCGGCAGTGAAAAGACCACGATAAAAATGTTCTGACTCAGATGATTTCTCGTGTTGTGTTATATCTATCTGACCTGCTGAATTTTAGTTCGGTGTCAAATAAGAACAAAGTGAGGCCGATGTGGAAATGACATGAACCTCGCTCGAAATGATAAACAGATGAATTGGTTTAAAAGAATAGCAAGAAAAAATAGTGCCGGAAGTCCTATACTTAAGCGGTATGTCAAATTCCGTTCTTCAATTTATGGAAGGGTAGTATTTATAATCACCGTTTTGTCTGTTTTTCTGTTTGTTTCATTCAATATAATTTTCAGGTCGGTAAACGAACAATATTTAAATACGGTCATTCGCCAGAGTGGTAATAACATCGGGTCAATCGTCGAAGGAGCTTTGTATCATTCCATGCTCGAGAACGATAAAAGTTCACTCCGAAATACACTTGATGTTATTAATACCATGCCGGGCATCGACGAGGTGAATATGTACGACAGTAAGGATAGTCTTGTTTATTCATCCTTTGTTACTGATTCGAATAACAGCCATAGCGACCCGAATTGTTTAAACTGCCATTCCAATATCCGGTCAATGTTCCCTGGAAATGAGAAGTCTTATAAAATAATCAATGTCAACAGCGATTGTCTGATGAATCAGAATGATAATGGCAGCAGACATTTATTGATCCGGTCGCCAATTCTAAACGAAAAATCCTGTTTCCTCAGTTCCTGTCATGCCCACCAGGAAACTGATACCTTGCTTGGTTCACTGGTTATTAAAATCCCTTTGGAAGCTCAGGATGCAGCAATCGAAAAATCGTCAGCCGAATTTTTCCTTCTCGCCATTTTTGCAACCATGCTACTTGTTTCATTTTTATTATTATTTACCCGGAAGAAGATTAAAGATCCTTTGAGCGAACTGATAAAGGTGAGTATCGCGGTTGCAAACGGAGATAAAAATACCCGGGTTGAACTAAAACCCGATCATCTGGATGATATGAGGATGGTTTCACTGGCATTTAATGATATGCTTGATAACCTGCATACTGCGACCGTCGAGTTGGAAAACTGGTCGCAACAACTTGAATATAAAGTTCAGAAAAAATCAGAGGAATTAGGCGCCGCTCAAAATGAACTGATGCATGTTGAACGACTGGCTTCTCTTGGGAAATTATCTTCTTCAGTGGCGCATGAAATAAATAATCCTTTGTCAGGAATTCTGATTTATACCAAACTCTTGTATAAGCAATTGAGCAAGCCTGAATTGAATGCAGCTCAAAAAGATACAATGCTCAAGCATTTGAAGCTGATCGAAAGTGAAACGAAGCGTTGTGGTGATATAGTCAAAGGCTTACTCGATTTTTCCAGAAAGGATCAGAATGATTTTGAATCTAAACATTTGCATGAAATATTGAAGGAAACCTGTGAATTGATGACTCATCCTATTCAGATTGCCAACATCAGCTTTTTGACTGATTTTTCTGCCAGTTCAGATTTGATCTATTGTAATCCGAATCAGATTAAACAGGCCTGCATTGCTATATTGGTCAACGCTACCGAAGCAGTACTCGAAAATGGGGAAATCATGATCAAAACCAGAAATTTGGATGGCGATACCGTTAGCTTCGAAATTTCAGATAACGGTTTAGGGATGGCGACGGAAGACATTCCCCATATTTTCGAGCCATTCTTTTCAACCAAGCAGGATGCCAGCGGTATTGGACTGGGGCTGGCTATCGTTCACGGAATTGTGCAAACCCATAAAGGAAAAATACAAGTTAATTCAGAACGGGGACATGGAACCACCATTTCAGTAACTTTACCTTTGATTAAAAACTAATGAAACCCATCATGGCGAAAAAAATATCTATTTTAATTGTTGACGATGAAGAATCCGTAAGGGATTCGTTGTATAACTGGTTCATTGAAGACGGGTTTCGAGTTGAATGTGCCGAAAATGCAAAGAAAGCACTTACAATACTTGAGTCCAGCCAGTTTGACATTATTCTGGCTGATATTAAAATGCCAGGCATGGACGGTCTGGAAATGCTCAGAAGAATAAAATCACTGAAAAAGGATTCGATTGTTATTGTCATGACCGCATTTGCCACGGTTGATACAGCCGTTAAGGCGCTGAAAGATGGCGCATATGATTATGTGACAAAACCTTTTGATCCTGACGATTTAACCCACTTAATCCGAAATGCAACGAAGCAGATTTCTTTGTCTGAAGAAAATGAAAACCTGAAGAATAAAGTAATTTCATTGGAAAATGTGGAAGATTTGATTGGGAAGAGTGAAGCGATGAAAAATGTGCTTCGGCAGGTTGAAAGTGTGGCTCAAACCAATTCTTCGATTATTATTACCGGCGAAAGCGGTACTGGAAAGGAGCTTGTTGCCAGGGCTATACATTCCAATTCGCCGCGTAAATTCTTTCCTTTTGTTAGTGTTCACTGCGGCGCCCTGACTGAAAGTTTGCTGGAAAGTGAGTTGTTTGGCCACGAAAAAGGAGCCTTTACGGGTGCCATGTACAATCGCAAAGGCCGGTTTGAAATGGCCGACAGCGGGTCGATCTTTTTGGATGAAATTGCAACTATTTCCACCAAAATGCAGGTCGAACTGTTGCGGGTTTTGGAATCGAAAACGTTTATCCGGGTTGGTGGAAATAAGGAAATCAGCTCCGATTTCAGGGTGATTTGCGCCACAAACAAGGATTTGAAAAACATGGTTGAAAAAGGAACTTTCAGGGAAGATCTCTTTTACAGGCTTAATGTGGTGAACATTCAAATTCCACCTTTGCGTGAACGGAAAGAGGATATCCCGTTACTTGTGAATTATTTCATCAAAAAGTATTGCACTTCGATGAATAAACCGGCAGCTTCTATTGATTCAGCTGCTTTGACCCGTATTCAGGAGTTTAACTTTCCGGGCAATATCCGTGAGCTAGAAAACATGATTGAACGGGCTATTGTTGTCGGTAATGGCAGGAAAATTTGTCTGAAAGACCTTCCGCTTGAAAAATCAATGGTGAGCAATTCGGCTGAAAGTCTGGACGATTTCGAAAAAGCTTTTATCCTTCAGATTCTGAATAAATACAGTTGGAATATTTCACGTACGGCAAAAGCCTTGAAAGTGGACCGGGTAACTCTTTACAACAAAATCAAGAAGTATAATTTAAATAAAGCCGATCAATAAGATTGCATCATGCGTATGCAAGACATCAACCTGATTTCCTTTGGATATTTCGATATCGATATTCTTGAAAAGACTGCGGAAGCTGTGAGTCTCGAATTTCACAGCCCGGTAAATATCAGGGATGGTCATATTGATTTGAGTGAATATTATGATCCGGCTCGAAGGCAATACAATGGAAATGCATTGCTGAAGCAGGTTGATGCCATTTTCGTTTCCGATCCCAGTAAAACTCTTGGATTATTTAATGTCGATCTTTTTATCCCCATCCTGACATTTATTTTTGGACAGGCCTTTCTGGGCGGTCGAACGGGTATTGCTTCGCTTTATCGTTTAAGCAATGAGCGTTATGGAATGATTCGGGATGACCGCATTCTGCTGGATCGTTTTCGGAAAGAGGTTATTCATGAACTTGGCCATACGTTTGGCCTGATACATTGTTCAAATCCGACCTGTGTCATGAGATCCAGCACTTATGTAGAAGACATCGATCAGAAAAGCCAGAATATTTGCATGAGTTGTCGGGCTGAATTGGAACGATAGAGGCAATGGAAACTAAAATTCGCAGTTATTAATTGAATTTTCGTTTAGCCGTTTGTCTTTGTACAACAAATGAAGTTTTATTTTCAAACCATGCTTTTGTGAATATTTCCTTATTTAAATTGGTCATACAACTTATCTTTCCGTATTTTTGGTACTCATAAACCATTCATTCTTAATTATGCTCTCCGGAAATTACAAGATTCTTTATCAGGAACTTATATCCTCAATCGATCAGAAACGAATATTTCACGATCCGCTTCATACGCTGGCTTTTGGAACCGATGCCAGTTTCTACCGGCTCATTCCCAAAATGGTTATTAAGGCCAAAAATGAAGAAGAAGTTTCGCTGATCCTGAAGAAAAGTTCAAAGTTGTCTATTCCGGTTACGTTTCGCGCAGCTGGTACCAGTCTCTCCGGTCAGGCTATTTCTGATTCGGTGCTGGTTATTGCCGGAAGTCACTGGCGAAATTTCAGGATAGAGAAAGATGGCATGAAAATCCATCTTCAACCGGGATTGATTGGTGGAAAGGTAAATACATTGCTGGCCCCATACGGACGAAAGATTGGTCCAGACCCGGCTTCGATTGAGGCAGCCATGATTGGCGGTATTGCTGCCAATAATGCCAGTGGAATGTGTTGCGGGACTGCTGAAAACTCCTACAAAACACTCAACAGCATGCGTATTGTTTTTGCTGATGGTTCGCTGCTCGACACCTCTGATGCGATAAGCAAAGAACAGTTCAGGCAAACTCATCTGCAATTGATTCAGGATATAACTGAAATGGCCGTGTTGGTTCAGTCCAATAAGAAGTTGGCCAGCCGGATTGCCCGCAAGTTCAAAATGAAAAATACGACTGGGTACAGTTTAAATGCACTGGTCGATTTTTCTGACCCGTTTGATGTGATCGAACATTTGATGATTGGCTCGGAAGGAACACTTGGTTTTATTGCCGAAATCAGTTACAAAACGGTCGTTGAGCATCCATTCAAAGCCAGTTCTCTGATGATTTTTTCGGATATCGAAAAAGCCTGCAATGCGGTTTCTCTCCTGAAATCAGCCCCGGTTTCGGCGGTTGAACTGATGGATCGGGCTGGTTTACGTTCAGTAGAAAATGAGAAGGGAATGCCAGATTATTTGAAGACACTGAGTCCAAACGCCAGTGCTATTCTGGTTGAAACCCGAGCCCTTCATAAAGAAGAATTAAATAAACAGATTGCCGTTATTCTGGAAACAGTTCAGTCAATTCCTTCCGAAATACCTATTTTGTTTACGGCCATTCCTGCTGAATATGCACTACTCTGGAAAATACGGAAAGGACTGTTTCCTTCGGTTGGAGCGATTCGGAAAACCGGAACTACGGTTATTATTGAAGATGTTGCTTTTCCGGTTCCACGACTGGCCGAAGCGACGCTCGATTTACATGGTTTATTTGAAAAATGGGGCTATCACGAAGCTGTAATTTTTGGCCACGCACTCGAAGGAAACCTGCATTTTGTATTTACCCAGGATTTTGGTTCGCAGAGCGAGATCGACCGCTACCGTCAATTCATGGCCGAGGTTGCCGAAATGGTGGTTTCGAAATACGATGGTTCGCTCAAAGCGGAACATGGCACCGGACGTAACATGGCGCCGTTTGTCGAAATGGAGTGGGGAAGAGAAGCTTACGAACTGATGAAGCGAATCAAACAAATTTTTGATCCGCAGCATTTACTCAATCCGGGAGTGATTTTAAACAATGATCCGGAGGCGCATCTGAAGAACCTGAAACCGATTCCGGCAGCCAGCGAAAAAATCGATAAATGTATTGAATGTGGTTTCTGTGAACCCAATTGTGTTTCGGCTGAACTGACTTTAGCGCCTCGTCAGCGCATTGTCGTTTACCGCGAAATAGCCAGTCTGAAAAGAAGCGGACACGAACCGCATATTTTAGCCTCGCTTACCAAAGCATTTCATTATTCCGGAAACGAAACCTGTGCCACCGATGGCTTGTGTGCCATGGCTTGTCCGGTTAAAATAGATACCGGAAAACTAATTAAAAGTCTGCGTACGGAAGAAATCGGTTCACGACAAAATCGTGCGATTTGGATTGCCGACCGGATGACTGGTGTAACTTCAACAGCCCGGAAAGCACTTTCTACGGTCGGATTTTTTCATTCGGTTTTGGGAACTCCGCTGATGAAAGGTATTTCCGGAGGATTGAGAATACTGTCGGGAAACAGGATTCCGCTATGGAATCCATACATGCCGTTGGGATCAAAAAAAATTGATACCCGACAAATTCAGAAAACTAAATCGGATAAAAGAGTGGTGTATTTTCCTTCGTGTATCAACCGGGCGATGGGCGTTTCGAAAGAACACCGAAACGAAAAACAGCTTTCTGACAAAATGCTTGAGTTACTGAACAAGGGTGGTTTCGAAGTTATTTATCCGGAAAACCTGAATGCCCTTTGTTGCGGAATGGCTTTTTCGAGTAAAGGTTATACGGAAGCCGGAACCAAAAAGTCGAAAGAACTGGAAGCCGAACTGATTAAAGCCAGTGAAAACGGTAAATATCCGGTTCTGTGCGATATGAGTCCTTGCCTGTATACCATGAAAGAAAACATGGAACCTAAGCTGAAATTGTATGAACCCGTTGAGTTTATTCTCGATTATCTGGTCCCGAATCTGGAAATAACACCTTTGCAGGAAACCATCACCGTTTTCCCGGTTTGCAGCATGAAAAAAATGGGATTGGAAGATAAACTGGTCGAACTGGCCGAAAAATGTGCCAGTAAAGTTATCGTTCCTGAAACCAACTGCTGCGGTTTTGCAGGCGATCGCGGGTTTTCATTTCCGGAGTTGAACAAGCATGGATTGCGTGACCTGAAAACACAGCTTCCACCCGAAGTTAAAAATGGCTATTCGACCAGCCGAACCTGCGAAATTGGCCTGAGTCTTCACTCCGGAATTTCGCATCAGTCAATTGTATATTTGGTTGATCAGGTGAGTTATGCAAAAGTAAAACTGAATTGATTATACAATTAACTGATCCGATGATTACTATTTCATCGGATCAGTTAATTGTCAAAACCCATTCAGTCTGATTTTCCCAAAATCCAGATTGCTGAATTTTTTCCCTTCAGTTTGGTGTAGCGGATAACCAATGGCTACCACACTCAATACCCTGAATCCTTCAGGAATATTCAGGGTTTCACATACGTAAGCTTCACTGGTTTTTTTTTCGTTGTAATCACGTCCGCGAATTTGTATCCAGCAACTTCCCAAATCCAGCGATTGAGCCGTGAGTTGTAAAATGATTGATGCTATGGCACTGTCTTCAATCCAGGCTACCGTTTGTCTTTCACAGGTTAGAACAACCACAGCCAGTTGCGCCGTACGTAATGCTCCTGCTCCGGAGGGTTTACATTGAGCCAGTTTTTCAATGATATTCGGATTGTCAACAAGAATGAATTCCCCGGCATTCGAGTTTTTTGAGGTGGGAGAGCGCAGTATAGCTTCTTTTAGTAAATCCAGCTTTTCAGGTTCAATAGCCTGTTCTGTAAATTTCCGGACACTACGGCGGGTGCGTAAAAGATCGATTATCACGGTTTCGTTTATTTGTGTGGTGCAAAGCAAAAGAAATGCTTGCTTTCAGCCAACTTTTTTAGTAATTCGTTCATCTATGCCTAACATATTTAACAATGCATATAAAAACTTCAGTCAATTTAGGTTTTTATTGATCAGAAGAATGAAATTAAAATCCAGTATTCATCGGGAATTGAAATTAAAGATTCTCAAAAAAAGGATAATCCGCTAACTCCATATTTACCGGAATAATCGCAAAAGGGACATCCAAATCCAAATTAAGGATTTGGCATTTTTTATTCTTCTAAAAAAATCAGTAGATTGCCATGAAGTTCAGATTTTTGAATGAAATTATCCTAAAATGGGAAAATCAACTCATAATTCTATTAACCCAGCCTAAGTTCAGGCAAAAAAAAGTATCGAAAATGAAAAATAAAATTCGCTGGGGAGTACTGAGCACAGCTAAAATAGGCCGGGAGAAAGTCATTCCGGGAATACAGAAAGGTTCTAATTGCACAGTTGATGCCATTTGTTCAAGGAATTTGGAACAGGCAACCGCAACGGCTAAACTTTTAAATATTAGTAAGGCTTATGGCTCATACGAAGAATTACTCAACGATCCGGAAATTGATGCGGTTTATATTCCATTGCCCAATAACATGCATGTGGAATGGGCCATCAAAGCCATGCAGGCCGGAAAGCATGTGCTTTGCGAAAAACCAATCGGAGTTTCGGCAGCCGAAGCTTTAAGTTTACTTCAGGAAGCACAAAAATACCCGCAATTGAAAGTGATGGAAGCTTTTATGTACCGCTTTCATCCACAATGGCAAAAGGTGAAATCGTTGATTGCCGATGATGTTATTGGCGAATTAAAGGCGGTTCAGTCGCATTTTTCGTATTTCAACATCGATCCGAAAAATATCAGGAACAGTCTGGCTGCAGCTGGTGGAGCGCTAATGGATATTGGTTGTTACTGTGTTTCCTTTTCCCGGTTTTTGTTTAATGAGGAACCAACGCGGGTCGTTTCCTGTATTGATCATGATCCTCAGTGGAAAACCGATCGGCTAACTTCAGCGATGCTCGATTTTGGTGACGGGAAAATTTCAACTTTTACTTGTTCGACCCAATTGATGCCTTACCAACGCGTGAATATTTTTGGCACAAACGGACACATCGAAATAGAAATTCCGGTGAATGCCCCGAAAGATGCTTCAAGCAAAATCTGGGTGCGTACAAAAACCGGTTCCGAAGAAATAATTATTGAAGCCGTTGACCAATATACCATTCAGGCGGAATCCTTTGCAAAGGCTATACTTAATGATAGTCCAGTGTCCACTGATTTGATGGATGCTGTAAATAACATGAAAGTGATTGAGGCGATCTTCAAAAGCTCTAAACAGAATGGTTGGGAAATCATAGGATAGAGAAATCAAATAGATTAGCTTTTCATTTTACGGAATTGTATTCGAATTAATTTATATCCCTCGGGATTAATTTTGTATTATTGTCCTGATTTGAATTTAATAATAACAAACCACACAAAACTAATTCCTTTGGAAGGTGTCGTAAATGATAGAAGCCGTTGGGCTGCAGTATGGCTGCGATTTCGTTCCGGCGACCGTGATGCTTTCAGTGAAATTTATGAGGAATTTGCAGATGTATTGTTTGCTTATGGAAGTAAAATTACCCATGATCGCGAATTGCTGAAAGATTGCATTCATGATTTGTTTTGTAATCTTCATTATTATCAGATTAATTTGCAACATCCGGAATACCTGGAGTTTTATTTGTTTAGGTCACTGAAGAACGGGATTGTCCGGAAAATCAAAAATAACCTTCATGAGGCAAGTCTCACCAACGAAGGAATGTTTCAATTTGATCTGAAATTTCATGTGGAACAGGATTTATATGATCTTGAATCGGAAGAATTACGTATTCAAAGGCTTCGTAAAATCATCAAGACAATCGATCCTCAGAAACGGGAATTGCT
The DNA here is from genome assembly GCA_035648135.1 of Prolixibacteraceae bacterium. Lineage (GTDB taxonomy): Bacteria > Bacteroidota > Bacteroidia > Bacteroidales > Prolixibacteraceae > Aquipluma. The sequence continues at coordinate 74,105 of DASRMB010000011.1, read as the reverse complement.
GTTCCTTAAGTTCAGCACCAGTTTAAATTATTCTGAAATTGGAGAGTTGGTTGGGATGAATCCGGATGCCGTAAAAAAGCAGATTTACCGCATACTGGATAGTCTGCGCGAAAAGTATGGCAAACAATTACTCGAATTGTTTATGATTACCATTAGATCCTGAAAATATTTTTTAAAAAATATGTCCCTTTTTTAAATTGGCATACTCTTGTGAGTATAAAATTGTAAAAGATGACTGTTTTTGAGCAAAAGTTTATAGAAGATCCACAATTTCTGAAATGGGTTTTCAATTCCAATCCAACGATTAATCAATTTTGGGAAAGCTATATCATAGAGCATCCGGAAGAAAAAAAACTGATTGTTGAGCTGAAGAATCAACTTCTTGAGCTGAAAATTTCAAATAATTCGATACAACATTCAGAAAAGGAAAAGCTTGCAAAACGAATTTTAAACCAGATCGATTTTAATCAAAAAAGTAAAAAGAGAAATTTGATCCTTGCTTCTTTCCTGAAGTATGCTGCTGTTGCAATCATCTTTGCTTTTATTGGTGGTCTTTTGGTTTATATGAGCATTGGTAATGTTTCTGTGTATGAACAGTTTGCCCGGCAAACGATTCAAATTCCATCATCCAATCAGGGGCCATTGCTTATTACTTCGAATGGCGAAAATGTTGATCTTCGAAAATCCAGTTCAAGTGTTGATTATTCACAGGAAGGTTCAGTGGTTTTAAATAATGATTCAGTAATACATACTAAAACTGATTTGCCCGACATCATGAATCAGTTGGTTATCCCTTATGGTAATCAATCAAAAGTTGTACTTTCTGATCATACCGTAGTTTGGTTAAATGCGGGTAGTCGTCTGGTATACCCAACGCTGTTTAAGGGAAAAACCCGCGAGGTAATCCTTTTTGGTGAAGCTTTTTTTGAAGTTTCAAAAAATCCGGAAAACCCATTTATTGTAAAAACTTCTGATCTCTCAATCAAAGTATTGGGGACACAGTTTAACGTGTCGGCTTATGCTGAGGATAACGTCATTCAAACCGTTCTGAAAGAAGGAAGTGTCTCTATTACGAAAAGAAATTCGGGCATTTTTGAACGGGAACTGGTGCTCAAACCCAATCAGATGGCTTCATTTAATAAGTACACTTCCGACACCCGGGTTTATAATGTAGATGCCACTTATTATACCTTTTGGACTCAGGGTCTGTTAAGTTTTGATGATACTGATTTTAATCGCATTGTGAGAAAAGTGGAACGGTTTTACAATATTAAAATCAGTTTTTCTGAACCCAGACTTGGATCAATACGCATCAGCGGAAAATTGGATTTAAAACAAAATAAAGAGGAGGTGCTCGAATACTTGAAAAAAGTTTCGCTGACAAGAATTGAAAGTGTGGGAGATAACCAATATATCGTAAAAAAATGAAGCTAAAAAAACCGGAAAATGGTGGAACATTTCCCGGTTAAACAAATACGAGTTTCGAGTTCAGTATTTATTATTTAAACATTCAAATCTATGAAAAAAAAGTGGTTAACCGGGCATCCCTATGGGGATAGCCTAAAAAAACTAAGGCGAATTATGCGACTTACTATCCTGTTGCTGTTTGGATGCATGTTTACTGTTTCAGCTAACAGCTATGCACAGAAAACAAAGTTGGACATTAACATGGCCAATAGCTCTATCCGCGATCTTTTCGGTTACATCGAGGAAAACAGTGAATTTATTTTTCTATACCGGAACGAGGATTTCAATCTTTCAAAAAAGGTTGAGATTAATTTGAAGGACGCGTCAATCAATCAGATTCTGGATGAAGCGTTGAAAGGTGAAAACGTTTCTTATGATGTTTATGAGCGTCAGATTGTAATTCGTAAAGCAAGCGATGCTCCTAATTCTCAGCAGCAAAAAAAACTTTCGGGAACCGTAAAGGACAGTAATGGAATACCTGTTCCGGGAGTCACTGTTTTAATAAAAGGCACCACCATTGGCGCTCTTACCGATACCGATGGGCAATTTAATCTATCTGTAACCGGAGATGCAAAAACACTGGTGTTTTCGTTTGTTGGAATGAAAACGATAGAAGTTGGAATTAACGAAACAACTCAGTTCAATATTGTGATGGAAGAAGAGACTGTTGGACTTGATGAAGTTGTTGCAGTTGGTTATGGGAAAAGTTCCCGCAAAAACTTGTCTAGTGCCGTAACTTCAGTAAAAGCTGATGAATTGAATCGGGGTGCAATCAGTGATATAGGGCAATTGTTACAAGGTAAAGTTCCCGGATTGAATATCTCTGCAAGTGGTGATCCGACCCGGAGCGCAACCATCATCATGCGTGGCGCATCAACATTAAACAGTTCTCAAAGTCCGTTTTATGTTATTGACGGAGTTCCTGGTACTGATATTTCGTTGGTGGCTCCTGATGATATTGTTTCTGTAGATGTTTTGAAAGATGCTGCGGCGACATCGATCTATGGTAACCGTGCTGCAAACGGTGTTATCATGATTACCACAAAAAAAGGAAGCAAGGATAAGGAGCAGGTTTCGTATAACGGATATGTTGGATTTGAAAATGTTTCGAACCAATTGGATATGATGAATTCTGACCAGTTGAGATCATTCCTCACGAAAAATGACATGTCTTTTTCTCCGGAAGACGATCAGGGAGCTAATACCAACTGGCAAAAGGAAATACAAAGGCCTTTGGCCATTTCAAACAGTCACAACCTTTCGTATAGCGGAGGTAGTAATCACAGCAATTATATTGCCAGTATAACCTATATAGACAAACAAGGCATACTGTTAAGTAGTGATCAGAGTCGCATTATCGCTCACCTGGCCGTGGAACAAATGGCATTCAACGATAAAGTTAAATTTGGCATAAATGTTACCAACTCAAATGTCAGGAATACCAAGGTACCACAACGAAATACTGCACTTTTGCAGGCTGCAAAACATTTGCCGGTTTCAATTGCGAAAAATGCAGACGGTACCTATTTTGAAAATTTTAACCATTCCGGTTACTTCAATCCATTGGCAATTATTGAACAGGCCGATGATGATTCGAAGTATAGTACTTTACTGGGTAATTTTACCACTGAAGTAACTCTTCCATTTGGGTTAACTTATAACCTAAATTTAGCTTATCAGCGAAACACTTCATTAAACGGAACCTATTATAACAGCTACTACGCTACAAACTATAACAGCGCTCAATTCTACGATAATCCAGAGCCACCGGCAACACATTCGATTATAAATTTTGGATCAAATGGTTTGGCAAGCAGAAGCACTTACCAAAGTACCAATGTGATTTTTGAAAACTACCTGACATGGAATAAGGAATTAGGTAAAAGCACGATTAATGCAGTAGTGGGATATTCATGGCAGGATAACACGTTAGGTGACGGTTTTCAGGCTACAAATACCAATTTCCCAGTTGACGACGTGAGTTACAATAACCTTGCCCTGGGAAATTATTCAACGGTATCGGGTTATAAAGTTAATTTTGGAGATGCAAATGCTTATCAGAGAACAAGATTGATTTCTGACTTTGCCCGTGTGAACTACAATTACGACAGCAAATATCTTTTACAGGCATCAATTCGCCGGGATGGTAGTTCTGTGTTTGGCGAAAACAAGCAATGGGGTTATTTCCCGTCAGTAGGTGTTGCCTGGAGAATAGACCAGGAAGGTTTTATGCAATCTCAAAGCATTTTTAGCGATTTGAAACTTCGTGGAAGTTATGGTGTGACCGGTAACTCTTCAGGATTTGACGCCTACACCGCTCAATTTATCATGGGCGGACTTGGAACATTTTATAACAATGGGCAACAGGTTGCTGCCTATGGACCGAGTAAGGCTGCAAATCAGGATTTGGGCTGGGAAAAAACATCCACATCAAACCTTGGATTGGATTTCACTGTTTTGAAAGGTAAATTAAGTGGCTATATCGAAGTCTATAATAAGAAGACAACCGGGATGATCTATTCATATTCGGTAAATCCCGTACTTGTTCCAGCCGGATATATTACTGCTAATGGCGGCGAAATGTCGAATAAAGGTATTGAAATCAGTTTGAATGTCACTCCTGTAAAAACAAAGGACTTTACCTGGTCAAGCAATATCAATCTGGCACATAACAAAAACGTGATTGAAAAACTGACCAATAAATTGTTTGTTGGTGGTGATTCTGTAAGAATAACGCAACCTGATGGTGGAGGACAAACAGGAAGCTCACTTCAAATATTGAAGGAAGGTAAACCAATCGGTCAATTCTTTACCCTGGAATATGCAGGTAAAAATGCTGACGGCGTTTCACAATATGTTGCTGCTGACGGATCGCTGACAACAAATCCTGCAATCGGTACTGATTATCATTACCTGGGTAGTCCTCAACCAAAAGTCTTATTGGGTTGGTCCAATGATTTTAAATACAAAAACTTCGATCTGAACATTTTTATCCGTGGTGTATTTGGAAATAAAATATTCAATGCAAGCCGTGCTGATTTGTTCAGACCCAGTACAGCCAATTCGACTAATATTTTGGTTGATGCCGGCAATGAATCGGCTAATGATTTGAACTCCTACAAGTATTCTTCGCGGTTTATTGAAGACGGAAGTTATATCAGACTGGATAATGCAACCTTGGGATATAATTTTCAAAACCTTGGTAACTATGTGAAAAACCTTCGAATTTATTCTTCCGTAAGTAACTTGTTTGTGATTACAAAATATTCAGGAATCGATCCTGAAGTTGAACAGGGAGGTATTGCTCCGGGTGTTGATTCGAATAACTTTTATCCCAAAACCCGCACTGTTTTGTTTGGTGTAAAAGCTACTTTTTAATAAACATTAAATATGAATTCAATGAAAAAGTTAATTATATTCTTCATATTGCCTATTCTGGCAGGTTTTGTTGTTGCCTGTCATGATATCGAGGTACCGATCACAACACAAATGACGCCAGATGTTTTTCCTCAAAATGACGAGCAATATACCCAAACTGCTGGTGCTGCTTATGCAACCTTAAGAGGAAACTATGCCTTGGATTACCATTTCATAACTACACTGAGTACCGATGAAGGTATTCTTCCTGCAAGAGGTGGTAACTGGTACGACAACCAAAATTACAGTAAATTACATTATCATAATTGGGATAAAGATCATGGTTGGACAAACTCAGCATGGAGTTGGCTGGAACGTACAATTGGAGTAACTAATCAGGCATCTTATATTTTAAATGCCAACATGCCTGAAGGTTCAAACAAAATGACCACTTTGGCTGAACTTCGCATGGTTAGGGCAATTTCGTATTTTATGCTAATGGATCTTTATGGTAATGTTCCTTTGGATACTTTGTATGGGGATTTTACTCCTAGAACGAATACTCCAAGAGCTGAAGTATTTAATTTCATCGAAAGTGAAGTCAAGAAATCAATTAACGGTCTGAGCGATCAAACTGGTATTGCAACATACGGAAGGCCAAATAAATATACAGCTTATGCATTGCTCGCTAAAATGTATCTAAATGCCGAATATTACACGGGAACCAAACGCTATGACGATTGTATTGCAGCATGCGATCAGGTTATAGGTTCCGGCAAATATGCAATCGAGTCACGCAGTAGTTATTTGCAAATGTTCTATCCGGATAATGGCCCGCAAATGAAAGAATTTATTTTTGCTATTCCTTATGATCCTTCTGCGGTTGCGGCACCATCAACGAATAGTAATATGTATTTTGCCCGTTATGATGTGCCACGTTCAGAACAGGCTAAATTTGGAATCCCATTTAAGCCTAGTGCACCAATGAGTACCCTTCCCGAGTTTTATTCCTATTTTAACGATGCCGGCGATATCCGGAACGATCAGTGGCTTACCGGTCTTCAGTTTATGAATGATGGTGTTACTCCGATAACTGTGACTACTACTAAAAAAGGATACGATCAATTCTATACTGGCGCTGATGGTGCTGACGCTTATACTTATCAGGTTAATCTGACTCCGGATATTATTTTGCGTCAAAATCCGGATTTATTTGATTGTGGAAACGATGAAATTGCCTGGAATATAGGATATCGCAACATTAAATTTCATCCTGATGCTAGTTCAACAAACCGTAACCAAAATAATGATCTTCCATTCCTTCGTTTTTCTGACATTATTTTAATGAAAGCTGAAGCAGTCCTTAGAGGAGGTACTGCTACTTCCGGCCAAACTGCTTTAATTTTGGTGAATATGATTCGTGAGAATCGATCAACATCACCGGCATGGACTAGTGTTACGCTCGAAGATATTTATAAGGAAAGAAGCCGTGAATTCGTTTATGAAAGCTGGCATCGGAACGATATGATCCGTTTCGGTAAATACGAAGATAGTTGGGGATTTAAAACAAATTCAGATACATATCGTCGTATTTTCCCGATTCCTACAGGTGCTATTGTGCTGAATCCGGAGCTTACACAGAATCCCGGATATTAATATTGAAAAAGAATATTCCTGACAGTTTATAAAAACTAACTGTCAAATGATAAAGAAAGGAGAGGAAGGTTTTATCTTTTTCTCCTTTCTTTATCATTTTAAACTGATTAACACAATGTCTTTATTGAAAAAGAATCTTCAAATTATCTTTCTGTTTCTTTTATTGCCAAATTTGCTTCAGGCTCAGTACCGTCAGTTTGTCGATCCGATGATTGGTTCCGAAGGCGATGGAAATGTGTTTATTGGTCCTTCGTGCCCCTACGGAATGGTCAAACCCGGCCCCGATAATTCGGTGGGCTCCAACAGCGGCTATTCACCCGATCAGTCCAAACCAATTTTTGGCTTCAGCCAGGTTCATGTGAGCGGAACCGGAGGAGGCCCCAAATACGGAAACGTTTCAGTAATGCCTTTCTCCGGAAATTTTGAATCCATAAATCAGGAATCACTTCGGAATGATGAGAAAGCAGAACTGGGTTATTACAGTGTTTTACTCCGGAAGTGGAACATCAAAACTGAAATTACGACTTCATCAAAAGTGGCATTTTACCGTTTTACATTCGATCCTGAAAATAAAAAGGCCATCAAAATTGATTTAGGCAAGTTTCTCGGTGAAACTTCTATTCCTGACGGGCGCGAAGCGCAACAGTTTGTTAGTTCTGAAATCGAAATCATTTCGGATACCGAAGTTCGCGGATATACCCGGATCCGTGGTGGATGGAACAATGGAAGCGCCTACACGGTTTATTTTTCAGCTGTTTTCGATGCGCCTTTTTCTGATTTTTCAACTTGGAAAAGTAATGAACTCTTTCCGAAACAGAAGCTACAGGTTGATTCCGGAGAAAAAACCGGCACCATGCTATTCTTCGATATTCCTGAAAAGAATGCCGTTAATATGAAAATTGGAATTTCATTTATCAGCAGCCTGAAGGCTCATGAAAATATTAGTTCTGAAATTTCGCATTGGGATTTTGAAACGACTTTGGCCGAAACTCAGGATAAGTGGGAAAACATCCTGAAAAAAGTTGAAGTCGATAAAGATGCATCGTGTGAGCAGAAAACCATGTTTTACACTGCACTTTACCATACCATGCTGATGCCAGTCAACCGAACCGGAGAAAATCCGTTGTGGGAAAACAACTCGCCTTACTACGATGATTTTTATGCGATCTGGGATACCTACCGCTCTTCGATTCCACTGATTACACTGATCACTCCATCACGCGAAGTTGACATTGTCAATGCCATGCTTCAGATTTACAAACGCGATGGTTACCTTCCCGATGCCCGAAGTGGCAATTGCAATGGACGCACACAGGGTGGTTCAAATGCTGAAGTAGTTATTGCCGATGCTTTCGTTAAAGGCTTGAAGGGCATCAATTACACGCTTGCGTTGGAAGCCATGTTGAAAGATGCTACCCTTCCTCCGGGAGGAAACGAAGAAAAAGAAGGACGTGGCGGATTGACCGATTACAATCGGCTTGGCTATGTGTCAAACAATTTTGTGCGCGCCGGAAACAGGACGCTCGAATATGCCTATGACGACTATTGTCTGGCAACTGTAGCTCAGGGAATTAAACGGAATGGCGAATACGGACGCTTCATCAAACAATCGGACAACTGGCAGAATTTGTGGAGAGACGTGGAAGATAACGGTTCGCGAGGGTTCATCATGCCAAAAGATGCCAATGGAAACTGGATCGACAGCATTCAGTGCAACGAAAGCAATGGTCGAATCAACTACATTCGGTACACACCGCTTGCACAGGATTGGCCTGTTTGTGTGTGTTGGTGGTGCGGTTTCTTTTACGAGGCCAGCTCCTGGGAATATTCACTTTCAATTCCTCACGATGTAGCCATTCTCGTCCAAAAATCAGGAGGAAAAGAAGCCTTCCTGAAACGTCTGAATACCTTTTTCGATCGTAATTATTACAATGTTGGGAACGAACCTTCTTTTCTCAGTCCAAACCTGTATCATTGGATTGGACGGCCAGATCTGAGCAGCGATCGAATTCATCAGATCATCGATAAAAATTACAACAGCAGCCGTAACGGCATTCCGGGGAATGATGATTCCGGAGCCATGTCGTCGTGGCTGGCTTTTCATATGATGGGTTTATACCCAAATGCAGGACAATCGTATTACCTGATTAATACTCCGTATTTCAAACAAACAGTTATTCATCAGGAAAATGGAAAAGATTTTATGATTGAAGCTAAAAACCTGTCGGAAAAGAACCAATATATCCGATCGGCAACTCTGAATGGAAAACCATTCGCAAAAGCCTGGATCGAACATCAGGATATTGAAAAAGGAGGCATCCTTCTGCTTGAAATGGATGCTCTGCCGTCAAAATGGGGAATAGAAATTCTGCCTCCATCGAAATCCGAAAATATCATGCAAAACTAAATTCTGCATCGTGAATAGTTGAACTATGAAAGACATTTTAAAAAACTTACTGATGCTCGGATCTTTCATTCTGATTCTGACCGGATGCAAACCACCTATTCAGAATGAGCAGAAAATGAGTCCTGAAAAGGCTTTAATCGAACGTGTACTTCCGAAACATGCGTCACAATTTATTGTCGAGCTGGCTCCTTCCGACAGTCTCGATTGGTTTGAAATCGAATCGAAGGACGATCAGATTGTTCTTCGGGGAAATAATGGTGGTTCAGTTACTTCAGCTTTGTATTATTACCTGACCGAATACGCGCATTGTCAGATCACCTGGAATGGTACCAATCTCAATCTTCCGGACGAATTGCCGAAAATACCGCAACGCGTGCATAAAACCAGTCCGTACAAATACCGCTATTACCTGAATTATTGCACGTTCAATTACAGCATGAGCTGGTGGAACTGGAATCGCTGGGAAAAGGAAATTGACTGGATGGCACTGCACGGAATCAATATGCCGCTTGCAATTACCGGCGAGGAATACATCTGGGACGAAGTTTATAAATCGTACGGTTTTACCGATGCCGATCTGAATTCATTTTTCAGTGGCCCGGCTTATTTCTCCTGGTTTTGGATGGGAAACCTCGACGGCTGGGGCGGTCCTCTACCACAAAGCTGGAAAGAATCGCATCGTGATCTGCAAATTAAGATTCTGAAAAGAGAACGTGAATTAGGCATGGAGCCAGTTTTGCCAGCTTTTACCGGGCATGTTCCGGCAACTTTTAAAAAGTTTTTTCCTGAAGTCAAACTGAAGCAAACCAACTGGGGAAATGATTTTGGCGATACCTTTATTCTGGATGCCAACGATCCGCTGTTTGCTGAAATTGGAAAGAAGTTTCTCGAAATGCAGTCGAAAGTCTATGGAACCGATCATTTATATTCGGCCGACACTTTTAATGAGAATACTCCGCCTTCTGACGATCCCAAATATTTATCAGATTTAAGCCGCAATGTTTTTGAGGGAATGAAAGCTGCCGATCCGGATGCCATTTGGGTGATGCAGGGATGGCTTTTTTATAGTCACCGCGACTTCTGGAAAGCTCCACAAATAAAAGGTTTACTCGAAGCAGTTCCGAACGACCGCATGATTATCCTAGATTTGGCTGCCGAAATAGAACCCGTTTGGAAACGAACTGAAGCTTTTTACGGAAAACAATGGATCTGGAATATGCTGCATAATTTCGGAGGAAACATCAGTATGTTTGGCCGGATTGAAACGGTTGCCTCACAACCTGCAGCTGCACTGAATGATTCAACTTCAGGACAACTAAAGGGAATTGGTCTGACCATGGAAGCCATTGAACAAAATCCGGTGCTTTACGAATTAATGACTGACAATACCTGGCGAGACACGCCCGTTGATTTGAATGAGTGGCTTCAAAAATACATCAGGAACCGATATGGAAAGGCTACTGAAGACCTGACACAATCCTGGAGCATTCTGGTGAAAACGGTTTACAACGGACAAACCATTCGTGACGGAGCTGAGTCAATCATTGTTTCACGGCCAACTTTTGAAGGTTTCCGCCGCTGGGCACGTACAAAACTCAATTATGCTCCTGAAGATCTGCTTCCAGCCTGGGATTTATTCATTAAAGCGATTCCTGAATGTGGTAATTCTGATGGATTTCAGTATGATCTGGTTGATGTTACCCGGCAGGTGCTAGCCAATTTTGCTTTACCGGTGCAGCAGGAAATGGCCAAAGCGTATAAAAATAACGACAAGGCGACATTCAATAAATACAGCGCTGAATTCCTTGAATTGATTGATGATTTGGATCGGTTGCTGGCCACCCGGAAAGATTTCATGCTTGGACCATGGCTGGCAGATGCCCGTAATTGTGGACAAACCGAAAGCGAAAAAGCACTGTACGAACAAAATGCCCGCGACCTGATTACCCTTTGGGGCGATGCCAATAACCGGCTTCACGAATACAGCAACCGCCAGTGGAGCGGACTGATGAGCGATTTTTACAAACCACGCTGGGAACAGTTTATCGGTGATGTTAAAAGTCATTGGGGCAATTTCGATCAAACAGCTTTTGATGATAGCATGAAACAATGGGAATGGCAGTGGGTTACTGAACGGAAAGATTTTCCGGTTGATCCTCAGGGAAGCTCAACGTCTGTTGCACAAGAGTTACATCAAAAATACCGTGTCCGGATTGAGCCGGCAACTCTGCTTATGTCACAAATAAAATACGATTACTGATATGGAAAATACTTTTAAGCCGAAGCCTGAACGCTTCTTGTCTCTTGATGTGTTCCGGGGATTGACCATTGCATTGATGATTGTTGTCAATACTCCCGGAACTGGAGCCGATTTATATCCTTATCTGGTTCATGCCAAATGGTTTGGATTCACGTTGGCCGACCTGGTTTTTCCTTCGTTTTTGTTTGCAATGGGAAGTGCTATGAGTTTTTCAATGGCCAGGCTAAAACAGACTCCGGTTGGTGAGGTCTGGAAAAAAATCATCAAACGAACAGTCATAATCTTTTTGCTGGGTTATCTGATGTATTGGTTTCCTTTCTTTAAACTTGGAGCCGATGGGAGTTGGATTCTTAAACCGTTTACAGAAACCCGGATTATGGGAGTTCTGCAACGTATTGCACTCTGCTATTTTTTCGCTTCTGTAATCTTCTATTATTTTTCCGAAAAAGTAGCCCTGATTATTTCCGGAGGATTATTACTTGGATATTGGGGAATTCTTTACCTGTTTGGGCAGCCGGGAGGCGAGCTGGAAATGGCTACTAATGCAGCCAGCCGCTTCGATTTGTCGGTGTTGGGAATCGGGCATATTTACAAGAAGGACAGTATTCCATTTGATCCTGAAGGTATTTTAAGCACTTTGCCGGCAATAGTGAATGTGATAGGTGGATATCTTGCCGGGGTTTTTATCCGGAAAAAAGGAAAATCATTTGAAGGAATTGCTAAACTGCTGATAGCTGGCTTTCTGCTGTTTGCTCTGGCTGAATGGTGGAATTTGATTTTTCCGATCTCCAAAAAACTTTGGACAAGTCCTTTTGTATTATTAACTGTTGGACTTGATCTGTCAATCATGGCCATTTTAATTTATTTCATCGAGCTGCAAAAGGTGAAGTTTGGAGTGAAATTCCTTGATGTTTTCGGGAAGAATCCACTGTTTATATATCTCTTTTCAGAACTTTTTTACATTGTTCTTCGTCTCATTCCGGCAGGTCAGGGAATGGATGTTTTTCAGTGGGTCAGCGAACGTATTTTTCAGACCATTTTCCCCGGGGCGTTTGGAGCATTGGCTACTGCAACTGCATTTACACTGTTGTGCTGGTCGTTGGGCTGGTGGCTCGATAAAAAGAAAATTTACATCAAGATATAGTTTAGAATTTCCCATAGGGAAAACAGATGGGTAGAAATGCATAAACACTTGGCGAGTTTTGTCCCATACGGGACAAAATAGATGTTCGTCAGGATTCATTCTACCCACATTTTGTTCCTAAACGGAACAGTTGAAATGAATTTGAGCAGTCTATTAACCTCTTAAAATTTACACGAATGAATCTTAATAAAATATATAGCAAATTTCTTTTTCTACTAATTCTCTTTCCTGTGTTTGGTTTTGGTCAGCAAAAACAAATAAACATCGCCGATTTGGGAGCCAAAGGCGACGGCAAAACCGACAATACATTAATTATTCAGAAGGCGATTGACGAAGCTTCGGCAAGTGACAACGGGAAAGTGATTGTTCCTTCAGGTACTTTCCTTACTGGTGTCATTCACATAAAATCGAACGTGGAAATCCATCTGGCTGAAAATGCCATTTGGCTGGGGAGCGCCAAACGAATTGATTACGGCCCAAAAGACGCTTCACCGTTGATTGTTGCAAAAGGTGAACACAATTTTTCCATAACAGGGAAAGGCACGATTGATGGAAATGGCAAAGAGCTGATTAAAGATATTTATGTGATGCTGAATGCCGGAACGCTGAAAGATACCGAATGGCAAGTTTACAATCCATGGCATCAGATGCGACCGGAAGAACGGAACCGGCCTAAGATTATTTTGTTCCAAAATTGCGATTCGATTCAGGTTAAAGGCATTACCATTAAAAACGGCTTGATGTGGGTTCAGGATTACCGTAGTTGCACCAACGTAACCATCGACAGCATTAAAGTGCGGAGTACAACTTTCCTGAATAACGATGGAATTGATATTACCGACAGTAAAAATGTCCGCATTACCAATTGCGACATCGACTGTGCCGACGATGGTATTTGTCTGAAATCGTCACTTCGTAACGAAGGCTGTGAAAACATTTATGTCGCCAATTGTTCAGTTCGTTCCAGTGCCAGCGCTATAAAATTGGGTACAGCCTCGCATGGCGGATTTAAAAACATTACCATTCGGGATATTCAGGTACACGATACTTACCGTTCGGCCATTGCCATCGAGTCGGTTGATGGTGGAATTCTGGAAGATATTGATGTGCGGAATATTTCAGCAAAAAATACGGGAAATGCCATTTGTATACGGCTTGGTCACCGTAATACCGATTCGGTTTACAGCCAGCTTCGGAATGTGCATATCGCCCACATGCGCGTTGAAATTCCGACAACCAAACCTGATAAAGGTTATGAAGAAGAAGGTCCGCTGGTTTCAGGTCCCCACAATGTATTTCCTTCATCAGTAACCGGAATCCCGGGGCATCCGGTTGAAAATGTAACTATCGAAGACATTGAATTAATCTATGAAGGTGGAGGCAATACTCAGGTTGCCTGTATGCCGTTCGATTCACTTTCGAAAATTCCGGAACTAATTAGCGGGTACCCTGAATTTTCAATGTTTGGCGAGCTGCCTGCCTGGGGATTTTTTGCCCGGCATGTTGAAGGTTTGATTATGAAAAACATCACCGTTAAAACTTTGAAAAAAGATTACAGACCCGCTTTTATTTTTGATGATGTGAATGATCTGAAATTGAAAAAGTTGAATATTTACGAGGATGACAACGACAAACAGTTTATCTTGCGAAACAGTAAAGGTGATCTCAATGACATTGATCCTGAAATACTAAAATATATCGATTAAAACTATTTCTATGAGTATAAAACTGATTGACAAATTCTTTTTGATTTCATTAATATGTCTGCCTTCATTGATTTTGGGACAAAATAAACAACTCAATATCCTGAATTTTGGTGCAAAAGCCGATGGCAAAACCATCAATACAGAGGCTATTCAGGCTGGTATTGATTCATTGGTGGCAATTGGCGGTGGCCGCTTAATTATTCCTGAAGGACGATTTCTCTCTGGTAGCATTGTTCTGAAATCAGGTGTTGAATTGCACCTTCAGGAGAATGCCGTTTTGTTGGGAAGTACTGATCCATATCAGTATAAAAGTCTGAACCGCTGGAGATCAATGGTGCTGGCTGATGGTCAAACCAATATTAGTATTTCAGGACAAGGAACGATTGACGGACAAGGCCGGCGGCTGGCATTGAATGTCGATAGCTTGTATTACATCGGCCAGTTGGATGCCAAATATTACAACCTCCGACGGAAGCGCCCCAATGAGGCAATGCGCCCGCAAATCATCGAAATGGTCGGTTGTAATGATGTCCGAATTACTGGAGTTACTGTTAAAAATTCGTCGTGCTGGGTGCAAACCTACGACAAGTGTCGAAATCTTATCATCGATAGTATCCGGGTGGAAAGTGATGCTTACTGGAATAACGATGGAATTGATATTTCGGACTGTAAAAATGTACGCATAACCAACTGTTTTGTGAATTCGGGTGACGATGGAATTTGCCTGAAGTCGGAAGACAAAGATGATTGGAATGACAGTATTTATATTGCCAATTGTACCGTGCGTTCGAGCGCCAATGCCGTAAAATTCGGAACATCGTCATACGGTGGGTTCAAAAATGTTAAAATTGAAAATATTAAGGTTTACGATACTTTTCGTTCAGCAATCGCCTTGGAAACGGTTGATGGTGGCGTATTGGAGAATATTGAAGTTAACAATATTACTGCCACCAATACCGGAAGCGGAATTTTCATCCGTTTAGGTCATCGCAATAAAGACGAACGTTACGGTGTGCTTCGCAATGTGAGCATCAAAAACGTGAAAATTGAAATTCCATTCGATCGGCCTGATAAAAACTATGATTTACGGGGTCCCGATCTGCCCTTTTTTCACAATCCATTTCCTTGCTCCATCACCGGAATCGAAGGACATCTGGTTGAAAATGTATCGCTCGAAAACATCGAAATCATTTATCCAGGACGCGGAAACGATGGATTGGCCATTATACCGTTGACCCGACTGAAAGATGTGCCCGAACAGGATGCTGAATATCCGGAATTTTCGATGTTTGGCGAATTACCGGCATGGGCATTTTACGTTCGACATGTTTCTGGATTAAGGATGAAAAATTTTTCGGTAAAAGCAGAAGCCAAAGATTACCGACCCGCATTTGTGTTTGATGATGTAAATGGGTTAATTTTGAGCAAATTTAAAATATCCGAAGATGATACTGATCCGCAAATTATTCTGAAGGATGTGACAATTACGTCACTATTTGTCGATCAAAAACTGATCAAAATAGTTCACTAAAATCCCTGACAGAATGAAAATTTCCAAATCAATTCTTCGTTTTTTAGTTGATACGCTATTCGGACAGGAAACTTACGATGAAGATCCATACCTGATAAAGTATAGAAATTCAATTGACCAAACTAAATATTTTAAGGTGAGATATCTCATACTGTTCTTTATCGTCCCATTTGCGGCTCTCGCACAGTCACCCATTCAATTTGTCGATCCGCTGATTGGAACTGCCCCCGCAACAACCGAAAGTGCACGCAAACACAGTGAAGCTGGATCGGAGTTAAAAGGCCAGACTTTCCCCGGAGTTGGACGTCCTTTTGGAATGACGCAATGGACACCGGAAACACGAACCACTGAAGATAAGTGCATTTCACCGTATTACTACAACGATCAATTCATCACTGGTTTCCGTGGAAGCCACTGGATGAGCGGAAGCTGTACCCAGGATTATGGTAGTGTGACCATCATGCCTTTTACAACCAACCAGATCGATACATTGAAGAGTTCCCCGGTTTCCCGGTTCAGTCACCAAAACGAAACTGCGACACCTGCCTATTACAGGGTGATGCTTGAAAGTTTTGACATTCAGGCTGAACTAACAGGAAGCGTTCGCTCCGGAATGATGCGTTTTTTATTTTCCGGAGAAGGAAAGAATTACTTGCAAATACGGGCAAACAGCGACGAGAAAGTCGGCAAAATCTGGATCGACCGTGAACTAAATGAGCTGGTTGGTTACAATCCGGCCCATCGCATTTATCAGGGGCAAGGAAAATCTGCCGGATTTAGCGGTTTTTTTGTGATCCGATTCGATCAAACTTTCGAAATTCTACCTCAAACCACAAATTCACAGCAGATTGTGCTTAGTTTCGGGAAGGAAAAAACAGTGCAGACACAGATTGGAACATCGTTTACCAGCATCGATGCAGCCCGAAAAAATCTCGATCAGGAAATAAGCGGATGGAATTTTGAGCAATTGCGGAAATTGGCGGAAGACGAGTGGAACCGAACATTGGGCAAAGTAGAAGTGGAAGGTGATTCGAAAGATGATAAAATTAAATTCTACACTGCGCTTTATCATTGCTTTCAATTACCGCGCGTTGCAAGTGATGTTGATGGTAGTTATCAGGGATTTGCCCAGGATACAAGCATTCATAAAGCTGTTGATTTTACCTACTATGATGATTTTTCGATGTGGGATACCTATCGCTGCCTGCATCCCTTGTTGACCATTCTGGAACCCAAACGGAGTCTCGATATGGTTAAATCGCTGGTTGCAAAAGCTGAACAGGGAGACTGGATGCCCATCTTTCCGGCATGGGGAAATTATACCGCGGCTATGATTGGCGATCATGTGAGCACAATGATTTCGGATGCATTCGCTAAAGGAATCACTGGATTCGACACTGAAAAGGCATACATGTACATGCGTAAAAATGCCTTTGAAAATCCAACACAAGCAGAATATCTTGACGGAAAAGGACGACGAGCATTGAAAAGTTACATTAAATATGGCTACATTCCGCTTGAAGACAGCGTTTGGCAAGCTTTTCATAAACGTGAGCAGGTTTCGAGAACTCTCGAATATGCTTTCGACGATTTTGCGTTGGCCCAGTTTGCTAAAAGTTTGGGTAAAACTGTAGACTATTCCATGTTGATGAAACGTTCTCAAAACTACCGGAATGTGTTTGATACCAATACCAACTTTGTTCGTGGCCGATATGCTGATGGTCGCTGGATCGAGTCTTTTGATCCATTTGCAAAGGCGAGTTTTATTACCGAAGGAACACCTTCGCAATACACCTGGTATGTGCCTCAGGACATTCCCGGACTTATGAAAGTAATGGGTGGAAAAGATGCTTTTCTGAAACACCTCAATACTTTTTTTGACGGTGGTTATTACTGGCATGGCAATGAAACCGATCAGCAGGCTGCCTACTTATTTGCCGTGGCCGGTGATCCTAAAAAGACGCAGGAATGGGTTCGGAAAATTGTGACCGAAGAATACGGAGCAGGTCCGGGTGGACTAAGCGGAAATGAAGATGCCGGACAAATGTCGGCATGGCTGGTGAGCAGCATGATGGGTTTTTATCCGGTCTGTCCGGCTACCGACCAATATGTGATGGGGATACCGCTGTTCAAAAAAATAATTATCAATCTTGAAAATGGACAAAAAATAATACTGAATGCACCTGAAAATAGTTTAGCAAAGCCATATGTTCAGTCGGTTAAATGGAACGGGGAATCGTATACCAATAGCTGGTTCAGTCATCATCAACTGATGAAGGGTGCTGTGATTGATTTTACGATGGGCAGTGAATAACCAGATTGTTGTATAAGTTGAAATACATGTTTATTGCCGCAAGCCCGCAGGTGTTTTGAGTGCTGAAATTCAGTGAATTAATTTCGAATTCACCTGTCAGCAGCTAGTCAGGAGTTCAGAATAAATATAGTTTTTGGAGAATCTCAATTTTAAGCTTTCTGTACACCATTCAGCAAAACCGAATGTGTCGAGGGACCTTCATTAAAAAGTAAATCCAGAATACTTAAGTCGGGAACGAATCCGAATTTTTCAGAGAAAACCTGGGTGTAGTATTGCGCCTCAAAATGCGGATCATCAATGTTCCGTTGAGCTTTCGGACTGATTTTTTCTCTGAAATTCAAGCAATTTTCAGGAATTTGTTCAAAGCCTTCAGTAAGTATTAGGTTAGTGGGCATTTCCAGTATTTCGAGAAGTGATTCAGTAATCTGTTGATTGAAATCGAACAGAAATTTATGCTTCTTTCTGAAAAAGTGTTCCAGATCGTCGGCATAATACTCGAAAAAAGGAGAGGAGTTGTAAGCTGAAAAGATGGTTCTCCAATGGTTTCTTTGCCAATCTTCGTCGTATGCGATTCGCAGGTCTTTGATCTTTATTTTTCGTTCACGGCCTTTCTCTACAGGTACAATCAGCGGAATGGGTCCGTTGGCACCCAGAATGACAGTTCGGTTACGATACGTTTGTTTGATGAAGTTTTCGTGCTGTTCGATGTAAATTTCAGGATAAGCGGCCAGTTTTGAAAAATAACTGATGGGCGCAAAATAGGCTGTACTCAGCAGAATTCCGGTATGTTGTGTCATTATTTATCGTTAAAAAATCCTCCCTGGTAATCGCTACCCATACTTATACCTTCAGAGTTTACATCTTCATCATTATCTGCAACAATTTTTTCGCTATCCTCAAGTTCGCGGACAACTCGTTTTAATTCTCTTTTAAGTTTCATAATTCTTGGAAGTTGCATGATCGAAGCCAGCATAAAACCAAAAACAAGTCCGGAAAGTAGAACCACAACAAGCGGAACATCAATGATTTCCCAATGGAGAAATTTAATGTTGATCAAAATGTAATTTTGAAAAGTAAAAATAGAAAGCAGAACCAGCAGAATCAAAAATGCAATTGTTTTCCAGGACATAAGATTTATATTTACTTCAAAAGTAACCAAAAGCCTGTAAATGAGCAAATAGTTTTTTAAATGATCCTAAAAACAAAAAAGGATAACAAGTACTGCTATCCTTTTTTGTTTTTCTATTTCTTGTTCGAAAAGCTTAGAATTGTCTATCTTTTTCTGTGTTCTAATGAACGAATGAGAACAAACGTTTCCAGCGAATTTTGTTGTAGAATGGTTGATCTTTATCGAGTGAAAGCCAGATGAATACCGCTTTACCTACAATGTGGTCTTCCGGAACAAAACCCCAGTAGCGCGAATCGGCCGAGTTATGACGGTTATCGCCCATCATCCAGTAATAATCCATTTTGAAGGTATAGCTGTCGGCAACCGAACCATTGATGTAAATGGTGCTGTCTTTCACTTTCAAATCATTTTCTTCGTAAAGATCGATAATGCGTTCGTACACAGGAAGATTATCCATCGTAAGTTTTACCGTTTGTCCTTTCTTCGGAATTTCCAGCGGGCCAAAATTGTCAACATTCCACTGGTATTTAGCACTGAACGGGAAGATGTTTTTGTCCCAGTTTCCGGGAGTCAACAATGTTCGCTGAACTGATTTTACATTTTTCATCGCTTTCAGTTTCTCTTCATCATTTTGTGTCAGGGGAAACAGATACTGTGTGCTTGAATAAACATGACGATCATCTTCGGCAATGTGCAATTCGTCAAGCGTACGTTTGTTGATTCCGGTTCCGTCGGTGGTTACGATGTTGTCGTACTGCACACCGGGAAAATGTTTCTGTTCTTTATCGTTAACGTAAAGTTGTCCTTCTTTTATTTGGATTACATCGCCTGCAATACCCACACAGCGTTTGATGTAATTTTCGCGTTTATCAACCGGACGCGAAATGATTTCGCCAAATGTTTCCTTTTCCTTCCAAACACGTTCGCGGCCATAGTTGCGAACCAGCGAATAATAGCTTTGGTTCTGAACATTCACGGCTACGGTATCACCTTCAGGAAAATTGAAAACCACAACGTCGTTGTTTTTTACTTTTCCAAAACCTGCCGCACGTTTGTAAGGCCGTTTAATCCATTCGACATACGATTTCTGGGTTTTGGAGAAAGGCATCGTATGATGCACAAACGGGAACGAAAGGGGAGTATTGGGTAGTTTCGGCCCGTATGAAAGTTTGCTGACAAAGAGATAATCGCCGACAAGCATCGATTTTTCCATTGAAGATGTTGGGATGGTGTAAGCTTCAATGAAAAACATACGGATAAAAGTGGCTGCAATTACTGCAAAAATAATGGCATCAATCCATTCAACCGTTTTGGTTTGTTTTCCATCCGGAGTATTTTTCTTTTTCCAGAATGCCCAATGCACTTTTTTCGACACATACATGTCAAAAATCACAGGAAGCAGGAGGAACCAGAGATAGCTTTCACTCCAGATTACCCACAAGGAATAAAGTAGTCCAACCAAAATAAATTTGAACCATTTATTGGAAAGTATTTCTTTCATTTTATTGTATTATTTAATATTTAGCAAATCATTCATGGTTAAAATTCCTTTTTTCCCGTTGCTGAATTCGGCAGCCAAAACTGCTCCTAAAGCAAATCCTTTTCGGCTTTTGGCACAGTGGGTAATTTCGATGTAATCAACCTCTGAGTCGTAGTTGATCGTATGTGTTCCGGGAACTTCGCCTTCACGTAACGAAACAATTCCCAATTCATCGTTCTGGTCAGTTGAAGAGTTAACCCATGTTTTTTTCTCCGGAATATTCTCCATAATACCTTCGGCCAGTGTTATGGCTGTTCCGCTTGGTGCATCTAATTTATGGGTGTGATGAATTTCAGTCACCTCTACCTTGTACTCGCTGCGATTGGCCAACAGTTCAGCTAGTCTTTTATTTAATGCAAAGAAAATATTTACACCTAAACTGAAGTTGGACGCGTAGAAAAACGTTCCGTTCATCGTTTTGCAAAGTTGATCTACTTCCGGTCGCTGTTTGAGCCAGCCGGTTGTTCCGCTCACTACCGGAATTCCAGCCTCGAAACAAAGTTTGTAATTAGCTGGAGCAGAAGCTGGCATTGTAAATTCAATGGCAACATCTGCTTTCTGAAGGTTTGCGATGGTAAGGTCCTTCGGGTTTGTAACGTCGATTTTTAATACTATTTCGTGTCCGTGGTCAAGAGCAATTTTTTCAATCTCTTTCCCCATCTTTCCGTAACCAATTAATGCTATCTTCATTCGAAAACAATTGAGTTAATATAAAATAAATCTCTACGTTTATACATCTTGTAGATATGTATTGCCAAAATGTATTTCATTACTGAAATACTCTTCTTATGTGCTAAGAGTTCTGATTTTTTGGTCAGCAAAGATATAAAATCAAGTCTGAAATAGTGATACATCCGAAAGTAATCTCCTTTTTGAAATAAATGCACCTGATTATTTGACAAACTGAGAGTGTCGCCATTCAGCGGATAAAAGGAAGATCAGGTTAAAAATCAGGAACCCTCGATTATAATCAGGATCTTTCCGGGCTGATTAGGTTTGAAATAGCGCATGGCTTTCGCCTGTTCACCGTTGTCTGAACCTTTCGCTTGGGCTTTTTCCGTATATTCGTAACAGAAAAAATATTCGAAACATGTATAAGAATTTAGTGCCACGGGTTGCTGCCATTCACGATTTAAGTGGTTTTGGCCGTTCATCTTTAACGGTGATTATTCCTGTTTTATCGACCATGGGCATACAGGTTTGCCCTCTGCCAACTGCTGTTTTATCAACGCATAGTGCTTTCCCTGATTTTCATTTCCGTGATTTAACCGACGATATGAGCCCGATTATAGATCACTGGAAACGGCTCTCTCTTCGGTTCGACGCCATTTATTCAGGTTATATGGGATCGGCAAAACAAATTGATATTGTTCGTGTTTTTATTCGTGACTTTCACCACAGCGAGCAACTGATTGTTGTTGATCCGGTATTGGGCGATGATGGGAAGTTGTATCATTCGTTCTCACATGAGATGGTTGAAAAAATGAAAGAGCTGGTTTGTGATGCCAATGTAATTACACCCAACCTGACGGAAGCCGCCTTGTTGCTCGACGAACCTTATGACGAAACCATTTCGGAAGAAGGATTGAAAGATTGGGCGCACCGGTTATCTGCTTTTGGACCACAGACTGTAATTATTACGAGCGCACCGGTTACTGATAAGCGCGGGAAAACATCGGTGGTGGCATTTAACAGCACCGATAACCGATACTGGAAGGTAGTTTGCGATTACATGCCGGCAAGTTATCCGGGTACCGGAGATGCCTTCGCAAGTGTCATTACCGGCTCGCTGATTCAGGGTGATAGTTTGCCCATTGCCATCGACCGGGCTGTGCAGTTTATTTCGATAGCGGTAAGGTCGACTTTTGGTTACAACTATCAGCCTTCGGAAGGGATTCTGCTCGAAAAGGTGTTGTCGTCGCTTAACTCGCCGGTTCAGTTGAGCAGTTATCAGTTGTTGGATTAAGTGTTTCCATCATCATTGAAATTTTTGAAATAAATGAAATTATTGGCTTTTGACAAATGAATAATAAGCACACACTGAAACTTGTCGCAACTGATCTGGATGGGACGTTTTTAAAAAATGACAAGTCTATCTCGAAAGAAAATATGGATACGCTTCATTCGCTGGGCGAAAAAGGGATTTTACGGTTAGTGGCAACTGGCCGCAACCTGAAAAAAACAATGGAGGTTATCGCGCCTGATGTTCCTTTCGATTACATTGTTTTTTCTTCCGGAGCCGGGGTTTACGACTGGAAGCACGAAAAACTCATCTATCACCAGAATTTGGACAAGAAGACAGTCCTGCAATTATCTGATTTTCTGGTCGGTCGTGATCTGAATTTTCATCTTTTTAAGCCTGTTCCGGAGAATCACCAATGCTGGTATCATCGCGGAAGCCTGCCTTGTTCCGAATTCGAAAGATATTTCGATTTTCATCGGTCACATTCCGAATTGTTACCTTTAAACAATCAAATCGACTCGGAGGCTTGTCAGTTTCTGGTCGTTTTCCCCGATAACCTGGATCGTTTCCTGGCTTTGAAAAGCGAAATTGAACATCAGTTTAAGGAGGTTAAAGTAGTTCGAACCAGTTCGCCGCTCGAAACCGGTTACATCTGGATGGAAATTTTTCATCAGTCAGTTTCGAAAGGGAACGGGGTGAAGTTTGTTTGTGATTCTTTGCAAATTGAACATGAGTACACCTTGGGAATCGGGAATGATTTTAACGATCTGGATTTGCTCGAATTTACCAATTATTCATACGTTGTTGAGAATAGTCCTCCGGAAATGAAAGAACGGTTTTTGCTGGCTAAATCGAATGAGGAAAGCGCATTTGCCAGGGCTGTTGAGAAGCATCTGTAAATTTGGTACTGAAACAATTTGACAATTTTAAAAATTTCAAAATAGAACCATCATGAGAAAAACAGTGACATTGATTTGGATGTTGGTCGCTACACTTTGTTTTGGCCAGCCACAGTTTAGCCTGAATGATCCGATTCCGACCGACCCAAAGGTTTCCAAAGGAGTATTATCCAATGGTATGACTTATTATGTGCGGGCAAATAGTACTCCGGGAAACAGGGCCGATTTGTTTTTGGTCGTTAGAGCCGGATCGGTCGACGAAGATGATAATCAACTTGGGCTGGCTCACTTTGCCGAACATCTGGCGTTCAACGGAACAAAAAACTTTCCAAAGCACGAACTGATTAATTATCTGGAATCGATCGGGATGGAATTTGGTCCTGAAATTAACGCCT
This sequence comes from Prolixibacteraceae bacterium, assembly GCA_035648135.1. Taxonomy (GTDB): domain Bacteria; phylum Bacteroidota; class Bacteroidia; order Bacteroidales; family Prolixibacteraceae; genus Aquipluma. The sequence continues at coordinate 50,337 of DASRMB010000011.1, read as the reverse complement.
ATACCAGCTTCGACGAAACCGTTTACATGATCAAAGTTCCGCTCGACAGTATTCAATACATGAACAAAGGATTGCAGGTATTATACGATTGGGCCAGCCAGGTTACTGATTCGAATGAAGAAATTGAAAAGGAGAGAGGCGTTATTCACGAGGAATGGCGCGGTGGACGTGGTGCCGATGAGCGAATGATGCAAAAATGGCTTCCTGTTTTCCTGCATAATTCCAAATATGCCGATCGTCTCCCGATTGGTAAAATGGAAGTGGTTGATCATTTTGCTCCTGAATTGTTGCGTAAATTCCGGAAAGATTGGTACCGGCCTGATTTGGAGGCGGTAATAGTTGTTGGCGATTTCGACCAGCAGGCTATGGTGAAACAGGTGAAGGAATTGTTCTCGGAGATTCCAAAAGCCCAGGAACCCCGGGAAAAATCAATTTTCGATATTCCGGATCACAAAGAAACTTTAGTGTCGGTCGTTACTGACAAGGAAGCCCGGTATGCTTTGGCTCAGGTATTTTACAAACACCCGCTCCAAAAGTCTAAAACTCTTGGCGATTACCGGCAAACAATTATTAACAGTTTGTACAATGCCATGATTAATGACCGGCTGGCAGAACTGACGCAAAAGGAAAATCCACCGTTTATGTATGCCAGTTCGAGTTACAGCGAACTTTTTGGCCCCGAAAGCGTGTACAATTCCGTAGCTGTTTGCCAAAATGATAAGATTGAAGAAGGGATTAAAGCCGTGCTTCTCGAAAACGAAAGGGTTCTGAAATTCGGATTTACTCAAAGTGAACTTGACCGTCAGAAAACCGCATCAATGACATCGATTGAGAATGCTTACAATGAGCGGGATAAACAAAAATCAATTAATTATGCTGAAGAATACAAACGGAATTTTCTGATCACGGAAGAACCTTTCCCCGGAATAGAAAACGAATACAACTTTTTCAAGGCATTTATTCCTGAAATTAAACTGGAAGAAGTAAATGCGCTGGCTAAAAAATGGATTACCAAAGAAAACCGCGTGGTTATTTTAACTGCTCCTGAAGTTGCCGGCGTTACTATTCCTACTGAAGCAGATATACGGAGATACCTTGCTGAAGTTGAACAGATTCCGGTTAAGCCTTACGCAGATATTGTGGTGGATAAACCGTTGGTTCCGGTAGAACCGATTGCAGGTTCGATTATTTCTGTCCGGAAAATAGATCCGGTAGATGCCGAAGAATGGACACTATCGAATGGTGCAAAAGTGATTGTGAAATCAACCGATTTTAAGGATGATGAAATACGGTTTACAGCATACAGCCCCGGAGGGAATTCACTCTACGGACAAAAAGATGATATATCGGCTGATTTGGCTCCGACAATGTTAGGATTGAGCGGTTTAGGTGAGTTTGATAACGTTTCGCTGGATAAACTGATGTCAGGTAAATCTGTTTCGGTAAGTCCTTACATCAGTGAGCTGAAAGAGGGTTTCAATGGCGGTTCGTCTGTGAAAGATGCTGAAAGCCTGATGCAGTTGATTTATATGTATTTTGTTGGTCAGCGTACCGATCAGTCTGCTTTTAATTCGTTCATGACACGCACTGCCGGTATTCTGGAAAATAAAAAAGTCTCACCGGAAGCCGCATTTCAGGATACTTTGCAGGTGGTTTCATCAAATTACAGCAAGCGTGAACGACCCATGTCGGTAGATATGCTGAAGGAAGCTGATTTGTCAAGAATTACTGAAATAAACCATGAACGATTTAGTGATGCCAGCGATTTTAAGTTTTTCTTCGTTGGAAATATTGATAAGGAATCATTTAAAAAGCTGGTTGTTAAATATCTGGCTTCCATTCCTTCAACCCATAAAAATGAACAATGGAAAGATTTGGGAATTCAGGAACCTTCCGGAGTGGTTGAAAAAATTGTTTCCAAAGGACAGGAAGCCAAAAGTATGCAGTACCTGATATTTCACGGAGACTTCGATTATAACCGCCGGAACATTCTACTGATAAATGCGGTAGGTAAAATTCTGACCACTCGCTTGCTTGAAGTGATACGTGAAGATAAGAGCAGTGTTTATTACATTGGTGCAAATCCGCAGATTGATCGGTATCCTGATCCGAAATATGACCTGACTATTTATTACGGCGCCGATCCGGCTAAGCTGGATGAACTGAAAGAAGCCGTTTTTGGACAGATCAAAGACCTTGCGACTAAAGGTCCTTCATCAGACGATCTGATGAAAGCGAAGGAAAAACTTTTGCGCGAACGAGAAACAAACCTTCGGGAAAATAACTACTGGTTAAGTATCCTGAGTAATACTTATTTTAACAGTGATGCCGATTTTAGTCATTTTGCCGACTACGAAAGCATCGTGAATTCATTCACTACTGATGATGTAAAAGAAGCTGTAAAGAAATGGTTCGACTTCAGTAATTATTATGGTGTTGCACTAAAACCTGAAGTGGCCAAATAATGATATTGTATTGAATGTGCAAAAGCCGTTTCAGTTTTGGAACGGCTTTTCTATTTCTGATTATTCAGGAATAATTTCTCAGCTATTTCCAGTTGTTCGGGTTTGCCCAGATCCATCCACAAGTCCGATTGATCGACAAAGGCTTTGATGGCGTGATCTTTCGCCAGTCGTAAATACAAATCCATAATCGGAAATTTCCCTTCTTCGCTTATCAGTTCAAGTAATTCTGGCTGAATAATGTGAATTCCGCTGAAAGCCAATGGCTTTGCCGCTGCGGACGATTCCATCCGGCTGATGCGGGTTTCTCCGTTGCTAAAGTTTTTCCATCCGGAGAGAAGCAGGTTCTGATCGAACATCAGGTACCGGCTCGTTTCGCGCGACCTGACGACCAAAGTGGCCAAGGCTTTTTGTTCCTGATGGTATTTAAGCAACATATTCAGATTCAGATTACTAATCACATCCACGTTATAAATCAGAATTGGTTCGTTGCCCTTCAGGAAAATGCCTGCTTTTTTCAATCCGCCACCGGTATCCAGAAGTTGATCATGTTCGTCTGAAACGTGAATATTTATTCCGAAGAAATTATTTTCTTCAAGGAATGAAATGACCTGTTCTGCAAAATGAAAAACATTGATTGTAATGTCCGAAATTCCAAAGTGTTTCAGATGTTCAATGGCATGTTGAAGTAACGGTTTACCGGCCAGACTGACCAAAGCCTTTGGTCGGCTGATTGTATGTTCTTTCAGACGTGTGCCCAGTCCGGCGGCAAAAAGAAGTGCTTTCACTGTTTTTTGATTTGAAATTCTTCAAAAATAGACATATTGACATCGAATCCGGTTTTCTTTTCATTTTTTTTTTTCGAAACAGAAATATTCAGGTTAAACCATTTATCCTCATAGTAGTCTATGAATCAGGAATCGATTTAATCACTTAAAAAAATAAATCATGAAAAAATTGGGTGTTTTTTTGGTCATTCTTCTGTTAGCAACAGGAATTACTTTCGCTCAGGAACGTGGTGGTGGTGAGCGTCCATCAAAATCAGTGGAACAAGGTCGGCCCGATCGTCAGCAAATGACTCCGGAGCAAAGAGTCCAGCGAGAGACTCAACGATTGGTTGAGCAACTGAAATTAAACAAGGAACAGGAAGCAAAAGTACTCGCGATCAATAAGAAGTACATGGAAAAGCAGTCAGGTGACTGGTCAAAAATGCGTGATGCCAGTGACGAAGAACGGGCAAAAATGCGTGATGCCATGCAAAAAGTTCAGGCGGAAAAAAACAAGGAAATTAAAGTAGTTCTTACTCCTGAACAAGTTAAACTATTTGATGAGAATTTGAAGAAACGGGAAGAAATGAGAAAGAGTAGACAAGGTGGAATGGGAGGTCAGGGTCAGTAATCGTTTAGTTTTCTTGGTTAGAAGAGAAAGAGGCTGTCTCAATTTTTGAGATAGCCTCTTCTTAATTTATTCTGCTCTGAAGTGAATTTTATTTGGTCAGATCATTCTTCAAAGCAATCATTTTGATAGCTGTGACTGCTGCTTCGTCACCTTTGTTTCCCAGTCTTCCGCCGGCACGATCGAGAGCCTGCTGCTGGTTGTCAGTAGTGAGTACTCCAAAGATGAAAGGCTTATTGTATTTCATATTCAGGCTGGTAATTCCTTGAGTAATTCCACCGCAGATAAAGTCGAAATGACGGGTTTCACCCTGAATAACACATCCCAAAACGATTATCGCATCCACATTTACCATTTCTGCCAGGTATTGGGCCCCCAGAGTCAATTCAAAAGTGCCGGGAACATGTTTTATAAAGATATTTTCATCCTGAGCACCGTGTCTTTTTAGGGTCTCAACGGCACCTTGAGCCAATGCTCCTGTTATCTCGTAATTCCATTCGGCAACCACAATTCCAAATTTCATTTCTGATGCAGATGGTACTGAAGTCAAATCGTAATCGGATAAATTTTTTGTAGCCATTGTTTGAATTTTAAATTGATCAAAAATAAAAAATCCCCTGCTTGGAGGGGACTTTTAGAATATCATTTTGTTGTGTAAAGTCAAAACCGAACAGAAATGAAATAAATCAATAATCCTTATCGCATTTGACTTTTCACTTGTTTTAGCTGTCCATTTTAGCTTTTGCACGGGCAATGTATTTGTCAATGCTTCTTCCTTCATTGGTTTCAGGAAATTTTGTCTTGACAGTTTCGTAAAGTTTTACGGCTTCAGCATATTTGTTTGATTCCTCAAGCAATTGGCCGGCTTTCAACATATAAACAGGAGTTGTCAGCTCATTGTCGTTCATTTTGTATGCCTCGGTGTATAAGTCAAGTGCTTTAGCTGTTTTTCCCAGTTCAAGCTGAGCATCTCCACGCGCTCCAACCGAAATTGGACCTAAAAGAATATCATCGCTGTCAAACTTTTTCAGATAGTCAATCGCGTTATCGAACTGACCCATGTTTAAATAAGATACTCCGGCATAGTAATACGACAGATTACCAGCATCAGTTGATCCGAAGTCGTCAATAATATCCAGAAAACCAAGGTTGCTACCATCTCCGTTAAGAGCAAGGTTAAATGAATCTTTCTCAAAATAGTTTTGCGCCACATACATTTGTTCCTGGGCTTCTGTACTACGTGGTTCAAGATAAAACTTGTTTAACCCAAGATACCCAACAGCTATAACTACAATTGAACCAACAATGATTCCAATCAGTTTCTGATTTGATTCAAGAAATTGCTCGGTGTTAGTTAAAGCACTTTCTACTTCGGTAAGGTTATCAACCTGTTTGTTTTTTTTGTTTTTTGCCATCATGTAAAGTATAGTTCGAAAATCGAAAGGCAAAATTATATTTTTTTCAAAAATAAACGGTAGGTTTTGGATATAAAAATGAATATTAATCAACACATTGATGTTATTATTCTGAACGACGATGTTTTTATGCCGATTCCCATCCGGAAATTTGTAGTTTTGTTTGAATAAACGGGTCCAAATATGTACATCCACGAATTATCGATTGTTAATTTTAAAAACTTTGAACATGCTGAATTTAAGTTTTCTGACAGCTTAAATTGTTTCATTGGCAACAACGGGGCAGGCAAAACCAACCTGATGGATGCCATCTATTACCTGTCGTTTTGTAAAAGTTTTCTGAATTCGGTTGATGCTCAGAATATCCGGTTTGATCAGGATTTTTTCATGATTCAGGGCAAATATTCCAGGCTCGATTCGGAAGAAACCGTTTATTGCGGCCTGAAACGAAATCAGAAAAAAATATTTAAGCGAAATCAGAAAGAATATAAAAAATTGTCAGAGCACATTGGATTGATTCCTTTGATTGTTGTGACACCATCAGATACTAACCTGATTTCGGGTGGAAGCGAAGACCGCCGACGGTTTATCGATTCGGTTATTTCGCAGTATGATGCTGTTTATCTTGAAAATCTGATCAGGTATAACCGGGCACTGCAACAACGGAATAACCTTTTGAAACAGTTTGCCGGACGAAATACTTTTCAATCAGAATCGCTTGAAGTATGGGATGATCAACTTGTGAAATACGGCGAACCCATTCATGCCGTCCGATTAACTTTTATCGAAAAGCTTCAACCAATTTTCCAAAACTACTATCAGTTGATTTCAGGAGGAAAGGAAACCGTAGGATTAAAACTTCATTCAGGTCTGACCGAAAACAATTTTGAACAGTTGTTAAAGCAATCCTTAGGTAAAGACCGGATGGTTCAATACACCACAACCGGTATTCATAAAGATGATTTCGAATTTGAACTGGCCAATAATCCCATCAAGAAATTTGGCTCACAGGGTCAGAAAAAGACTTATCTTGTGGCGCTGAAACTGGCTCAGTTTGATTTCATGAAAGAAATTTCGGGTTTGACCCCGATTCTACTTCTTGATGATATTTTCGACAAGCTGGATAAGAATAGGGTGGAACAAATCGTTAAGCTGGTAGCCGACGATCATTTTGGGCAGATTTTTATAACCGATACCAACCGCGAGCACCTTGACCAGATTATTGCTGGTCTGGAAACTGAATCCTGTATTTTCACCATCAACGATGGTGCTTTAATTAATTAGAAAACCATGAGAAAAAGCAATACACAAAGTATAAGCAATGTGCTTAAAAGCTATGTTCGGGAAAATAATCTGGAGCGGAAACTGAATGAACTTGATCTGATCAAATCGTGGGAGTCGGTCATGGGCAAAATGGTAGCCCGCTATACCAGCAATCTTTACATACAGAACAGTACTTTATTTGTCGAAACGACTTCTCCAATTGTTCGGAATGAACTATTGATGATGAAAGAAGATATTCGTGTTCGTCTCAACGAGATAGTTGGTGAAGAGATGATTAAGACGATAATATTCAGATAAATTTATAGAGACGCACAACCATGCGTCTCTATAAATAATCTCAATACCTTTCCAGTTTCGAGAAGAAAAAATCGCTTTCTGTTAGGGCATTTTCATCGCTATCAGAACCATGAATCGCATTGTGAGACATCGATTCTGCAAAAAGCTTCCGGATGGTTCCTTCTTTTGCCTTTAACGGATCAGTCGATCCGATTAGTTTTCGGAAATCATCAACTGCATTTTCTTTTTCAAGAATAGCAGTAACAATGGGACCCGAACTCATAAAAGATGTTAAATCTTCAAAAAAAGATTTTCCGGTATGAACACTGTAAAATTCCTTGGCTTGTTCCTGGGTTAAATGTGTGATTTTCATCGATTTTATCCTGAATCCGGCCTCATTGATCAATTTCAGGATTGAACCCGTGCGGTTGTTTTTAACCGCAATCGGTTTAATGATTGTAAATGTTTGGTTACCTGACATATAGTTTGGTTATTGTTTGGTTTACAAGGGAACACAAGTTAGTGAAAATTAGATGGGTTTTCTCTACCATCAGCTTTATTTTTATCTTTGTCCTTTATCTTAAAATCGCAGGTTTGGAAAGAATTGATATAGAATTAATTAAAAGTTTTGAACAGTTGATAAAAAACAGTTCAAAATCCATTGTTTTGGTGCCTCATACAAATCCTGACGGAGATGCTATGGGATCGGTTCTGGGCTTATGGAGGGTTTTAAGAAATGCCGGACTAAACGTTAAAATTGTTAGTCCGACCAAATATCCCTCTTTCTATCACTGGATGGACGGACACGATGAAGTCATCAATCACAGTCATCATCCCAAACAGTCAGCAAGGGCTTTGGCTGAATCGGATTTGCTGATTTGTATGGATTTTAACCAACTTTCACGACTTGGAGACATGAAGGAGCTGGTTGAAAACTATGAAGGCAAGAAGATTTTGGTTGATCATCATCCATATCCCGGAAGTTTTACTGATCTGGTGATTTCGGATACTACCTACAGTTCGACTGCCGAATTAATATTTTCGGTACTTCAGTCCACCGAATTTGTAACTTATATCGACAGGAATGCTGCAAGTTCATTTTTTACTGGGATTATGACCGATACCGGATCGTTCGATTTTAATGTTTCCAATCCAAATACGTTTGAAACAGTTGCGAAACTTACCCGGATGGGTGTTGATCAGCTGGAAATCCATTCGAAAGTATACGATAATTATTCAGTTGACCGGATGCGTCTCATGGGTTTTTGTCTGAGCAACCGGATGAAGGTTTATCCTGAGTATCATGCAGCTTGCATGTATATCACGCTTGAAGACCAGAAGTCTTTCAATTTCAAGACAGGGGATAACGAGGGATTTGTTAATATGCCTCTTTCAATTAATGGAGTTGTGTTTAGTGTTCTTTTCACTGAAAAGGAAAAATACATCAAAGCTTCTTTTCGGTCGAAAGGCGAATTTGCTGTTAATGAGGTGTCTGAAAAATATTTTAACGGAGGTGGGCATCGCAACGCAGCCGGTGGAGAACTTCATGCATCTTTAGATGAAACTCTGGCTCAATTTGAAAAAATATTACCCGAATTTGAAGATCGGCTTAAACAATCAGTTGAAAAATAAAAAGATATGAATAAGATGAATTCGTTTTTAAAGACTTCTGCCCTTGTAATGTTTGCAGTGGTAATTATTTCAGGCTGTACTAAAAAATCTGATCCATATGCCGATTATACTCCAGCCAGAGAAGCCGGTTTAATCAGTGATTGGCTAACAGCAATGGTTGATAAGAATAACGATATTGATACGACATCAACAGGTCTTTATTATATCGTTGACAGAGTTGGATCCGGTGCAAAAGTGACTGTGGGAGATACAGTTACTGTAAAATATATCGGAATGTTTATGGACGGTTCTGTTTTTGATGCATCGGCTTATCATGCATCAAGTACGAATACAGTTATACCCCATTTTTCCGCTGACAGTACATATACTTATATTCACCAATCGCCTAATTCTGCGACTCTTTCTATGATTAAAGGCTGGGAGGAAGGTATTGAGGTAATGAATAAAGGTGAAAGAGCTGCATTTTTACTGCCATCGGCAAAAGCTTACGGTGCTTATGGCTCAGATATAATTCCTCCATATACTCCGTTAATTTTTTCTATCGAAGTAGTTGATATTAAATAGAAGCTGATTATAATTCGTACTTTCGCAAAAAAAATAGTTTATGAAACAAATATTGTATATTCTTGGATTGGCCGTTTTGCTTTCAATAATTAATACTTCATGCAAAAAAAGCTCGATGGACACCTTGCGTGACAACGAGATTATTGCTCTCGATAAGTATGTGAAAGATAATAACCTGACAGACTCATTAGATGTTTCGGGTATTTATTTCAGCCTCGAAGAACGTAGTTCGGATACTACATTGATCAGGTCCGGGTTCAAAGTGATGTTGGAATTTAAAGTCACTCTGATTGACGGAAGTGATATTCCAGTTGATTATTATTTTACTACGGACGATGGATTGGGTAACAGTTACGAGTACAGGCCTTTTTATGTTGATGTAAGTACCACTGCTGTGAATCAGGAGTATATTCAGCAAATTGCAGGATTACACATCGGATTAAAGAAAATGCATATTAAAGACCGGGCATTCATGGTTATTCCTTCAGCGCAGGCATTTAAAGGGGTTGATAATTCATATATTGGCATTCCACGCTATTCCACTTTGCTTGTAACCGTTTTAGTCCAACAGGCATATCCTTATGGTGATTACTAAAATAACACACATAATATTTCTTTCAATTCCCGCGTTAACCTACTGGCTTTTCGTGGGATTTTTTTTAATTTCCATTTGGTTGAAGGTTGGGTTTGTTTTGGAGACTTTATTCGCTTTTAATTTGCTGGAAAAATGATTTAAAGCCTATTGTTCTGAATATGAGTAAATCTGAATTACTTAAAAAACTTTTGCCCGGATTTATTCCGTTGTTTGTATTTATTGCAATCGATGAAATATGGGGAACACGTGCTGGTTTGGTTGCTGCCTTGATCATTGGAATATCAGAAATGGTTTGGATTTGGATCAGGGAAAAACGCTTCGATCGTTTTGTGCTTTTTGATACCGGATTGCTTGTGGCATTAGGTTCTGTCTCCATCATACTCGACAATGATATTTTCTTTAAGCTGAAACCTGGTCTTGTTGAGTTGATATTGTGCGCGGTGCTGGCTGTTTCTTCCTTCTCAAAACTAAATATCATCGGTATGATGACTCAACGCTACATGAAGGATGTAGAGTTGAATGAACAGCAGATGTTGCAGTTCAGGAAAACAATGCAACTGATGTTTTTTGTTTTTCTGGCTCATACCATTTTAGTGTTTTATGCCGCTTTTTATTTATCAAATGAAGCCTGGGCATTCATTAGCGGAGGACTGTTTTATATTTTATTCGCCTTTGTTTTCGGGTATGAATTCCTCAAACAGAAGATCAAACTCAGAAAGCAGGTCATTTCGGAAGAAGAATGGTTGCCATTAGTGGATGAAAAGGGTGGAATCATTGGGAAAGCTCCACGGTCTGTTTGTCACCGGGGCGAAAAACTTCTTCATCCGGTTGTTCATCTCCATGTTTTGAACAATCAAAAGCATGTTTATTTGCAGAAACGACCACTGAATAAACTGGTTCAGCCAGGGAAATGGGATACTGCAGTTGGTGGACATATCTCTGCGGGAGAGATGCTTGAAACTGCTCTGAAACGCGAAGCCTGGGAGGAAATAGGACTTCAGAAATTTTCAGCAAGACTGGTAAAAACTTACCGCTGGGATAGTGAAATTGAATCGGAACTGGTTTACGTATTTGTAAGCCATGATTATAAATCAATACATCTTCATTCTGAGGAAGTTGTAGAAGGCCAGTTCTGGACCCTGAAACAAATTGATTCCAATCTCGGGCAAGGTGTTTTTTCCTCCAATTTTGAACACGAATATCAATTGCTGAAAAAGGAAATCTTTTAATCTAAAGTGTTTTGTGTGTTCCGTCGCAAAACGGTGGGTTTTTGGTGTGTTTGCACTGGCAGAGCCACACCTCCTGTTTTTCTGCGATTTTAAACATCGAAGGAACGAATTCTGATCCATGGTGTGATCCGTCACAGAAAGGCTGATTGGAGCTTTTTCCACATGCACACCAGAAATATTGTCCGGGTTCAAGCTTGACCTGAGCCGGCATTTTTGCTGCAATGAATGGTTTTTTCATTGTTTAAGTGTATAAGCGTCAATGCTGTTTCCTGAAAAAGTAGGAACCAGAAGTAGGTTTTTGCCAGGTACAAAATCAATGTCAGCCGTATTTTGTTTGCCAACTGTATCCAGCAACTGGATTGATTCTTCTCCATTGGTGATAAAAACCCTTCCTTGCCAGTTTGAATAAATAAAATTACCGTCTTCAAGCTTTTCAAGTCCATCAATACCACCACATTGCTCCAGCAAAACCCTGACTTTTTTTGTCTCGAGGTCCGCCTTAAGTAGTTGCCCGGTTCCGATATAAAGTTGTCCGTTTTCAGTCCACAATCCATTCGGATTGTCGAGTAGTTCGTCTTCCAGCCAAAGCGATAGTTGACCATCAGCAAGAGCATAGATTTTATTGTCCTGCATGTCCGATACAAAAATAGTCCCGTTTTCGCTGGCAGTTACATCATTCAGGAATTTTGCATTTTTAATTTTATAACGTTTGATGATTTTGGCTTCTTTAATGCTGATAACCACCAGTTCATCAATGTCTGCCACGTATAGTTTCCCGTTGAATATGGCCTGTCCTTTAGGAGCATTCAGACCGGTAATCCATTGTGCCTTATTTATTTTACCATCAGCATCAAGCAGCGAAATAAAGCCATTGCCATCTTTTTCTGACGGTTGTCCGTTAATGTTGCTTACATAAATCTGGTTGGATTTCGCATCAAATAAAACCGATTCAGGAGTTTTTAAACCTTCAGAAGTTGTCCATGTTTTGGTTAAGGTTTGGGAGAAAGACGAAAAACTGATAACCATCAGGATAATCAAAAGATAGATTCTTCGTTTCATAGCGATAAATTTATAAATTTGAATTCGGTAATCTTTAAACAAAGAAATTTGAAATTAGTTATAAATTTTACAAAATAAATTTCACAAAATATCATTCAAATGAAGTTCTTTTTATTGTTTCTTTTGGGCATACTGCTTTCAGGGATGCCTGCTGTTGCAAAAAAACATATTCTATATGTTGGCACTTATACTCAGGGTATGACCAACGGAATTTTTGTTTATAAATTCAACGATCAGAGTGGAAAACTGGTTGATCTGGAAATCCCGGTAGTGATTAATAACCCTTCTTTTTTGACGATTTCACCCAATAAGAAGTTCCTTTACGCTGTTGGCGAACTCGATAATTTGGATTCCAATCAAAGTGGCGGTCTTTCTGCCTTCGGCATAGAAAAGAAAGGCAACCTTACTTTAATTAATCATGTGCTGACGCACGGAGCGAATCCATGTCATGTTAGCCTTTCTCCTGACGGGAAAAAACTCGTGGCCTCGAATTATACCGGAGGGAATCTGTCACTTTTTAATATCCTTTCTGATGGCAGTCTCTCGGAGATGGTGCAACGAATACAGCATACCGGCAGCGGGCCATTTCCGGAGCGTCAAACTGAAGCTCATGCCCACTCGGCACAGTTCGATTCATCTGGAAAACTTTTATTTGCGGCTGATTTAGGTATTGACGAATTGAAAATTTACAAGGTTGGAACAGGTGAAATTCCACTTACTCCCAATTCCCAGCCTTTTGTGAGAATTGCTCCTGGTTCGGGGCCCCGGCATTTCGATTTTTCGGCTGATGGTCGTTTTATTTATGTGATCAACGAGTTGAGTTCGACAATCACAGTTCTAATGAAATACGGTGACGAGTGGAAGGAAATTCAGACGATCAAAACGTTGCCAAAAGATTTCTCAGGCGAAAGCTGGTGTGCCGATATACATTTGTCAGCAGATGGCCGGTTTGTTTACGGATCGAACCGCGGACACAACAGCATTACTGTTTTTAATCGGAATAACACCAATGGTAAGCTGGAGAAGATTCAAACTGTTTCTGTCGAGGGAAACTGGCCGCGTAATTTTACCATCGATCCGTCGGGACGGTACTTATTGGTAGCCAACCAGAAAAGCAACGATATCACTGTGTTTAAAATTGATCAACCTTCGGGGAAACTAGCGTTTACCGGAATTAAAGTTTCTAACGAATCTCCCGTTTGCCTTCAGTTTTTGGAATAGTTTGATGGGTATATCTTGGGTAACTCATCAAAAGTGTTTGCAGGCAAGTGGATTCCATCTTTATGTTGAAGGATGGAATCCACTCATATTTTTTAATAGGGCTTAAAATGTTGGTGAAAATCACCTGATCAGCCGGATAAATTCCTCGCGTGTGGCGACCCGTTCAAAGGCCCCGGTAAAGTCTGACGTTGTGGTGGTTGAATTTTGTTTCTGAACGCCACGCATTTGCATACATAAGTGATGTGCCTCAATGACAACAGCAACTCCAAGCGGATTCAGCGTTTGCTGAATACAATCCTTTATTTGTGTGGTTAACCTTTCCTGAACCTGAAGCCGGCGTGCATAAGCATCAACTACCCGTGCAATTTTACTAAGTCCGGTAATATAACCATTAGGAATGTAGCCGATATGAGCTTTACCGATGAATGGAAGCATGTGGTGTTCGCACATCGAATAAATTTCGATGTCCTTGACAATAACCATTTGCCGGTAGTCTTCTTTAAACATGGCCGAGCGCAAAATTTCTTCCGGATCTTGTTCATAACCCTGAAGCAGAAACTGCATTGATTTTGCAACCCGCATGGGAGTTTGCTTTAAGCCTTCGCGGTCGGGATTTTCTCCCAGCAAATCGATGATTTTTTTGTAATGTTCACTTATTTGTATAGTTGTTTCCGGATCATATCGCTCAACTTTCCGGTAGCCTCCATCTTTTCCGTTTAGTGTAAATTCCATTTTTTGATTCCTTTCTGTCAAAATTTGTTCTGCAGATACAGGCACAAAGGTAACAAGTTCAGTCTTACTGGTAGGCCGGGTTAATCTTTTTATCGTGAAAAGTGATGAAATCCAGTCATAAATCGATATTCCAATGGATGAGAAGTGTTATGCTCTTCAGGAATTTTTACGTTTAGTAACGATTTAAGTAATGAGAACTATTAAATGTTGTATTTAAGTTTTGATAATGTGTCCTTTCAAGTGAGATACCTGTAATTGATTTCACCACAGATAACTCAGATAAACTCAGATTTAAAAGCTATTTTATATCTTAATCTGTTTTAATTTGTGTAATCTGTGGTGTTAATTTTTACTTGTGGAAGCAGCAGAGCTGCAAAACGAGTATTTATAACTCTGTTTGAAAAACACGAAATTATTTCATTCCTATTACTTAATGTATCGGATCCGAACAATCATTGAAATGTTGAATTCCGGAAAAAGTGTGATTCAAAACAGTTTCGATGAATCTGAATGAAAATATTGGATTTGTTGATACACCTGACGACTTACGTGGAAAATACCAGTATTACACCTGTGCCAATATCAATAAACTTCGCGAAATTGGCTACACTGAACCATTCCTCTCGCTGGAAAGTGGCATTGATGATTACGTACGAAATTATCTGAGTCCGGGAGTTTGTTATTAATTCCGAAATTTAAACGTCATCTTGTAAATACCCAATTATCATCTTTCGAGATTTGATTGTTGAAATAATACCCGTCTAAATCAAAAGCTTTCAATTCTTCCGGATCTGTAATTTTGTTCTGAATAATAAACCGACTCATTAATCCGCGCGCTTTTTTTGCAAAGAAGGAAACCATTTGGTATTTACCATCTTTGTGTTCCTTAAAGGCAGGAGTAATAATTCTGGCTTTAAGCTTTTTCGTGTCGATTGAACTGAAATACTCATTTGAAGCCAGATTAATCAATACTTTCTGATCCAATTCCGCCATTTCCTGATTGAGTTTTGCAGTGATTCGAGGCTTCCAGAATTCATAAAGATTTTTCTTTCGTGCAACAGAAACATTAGTTCCCATTTCCAGACGGTAAGGTTGAATCAGGTCTAATGGTTTCAACAAGCCATAAACTCCTGAAAGGATGCGAAGATCTTGCTGTGCAGTTTCAAATTCAGCCTCCGAAAAAGTTTCAGCTTTTAACCCTTGATAAACATCACCATTGAACATTAGAGCAGCCTGCCACGAATTTTCAGGAGAAAAAGGGAGTGTCCAGGCCTGAAACCGCTGATAATTCAATTCAGCAAGTTTTGCCGAAATACCCATTAATTTTGCAAGCTGTGCCGGTTTTTTCTTTTTAAGTACCGAAACTATTTTTGCAGCTTCAGGCAAAAACGCGGCTTCAGTATACTTTTTATTTTGAACAGGACATTTATCGTGTAAAGATTTTGCGGGCGAAATAAGGATGATCATGATAATTTCAGGATTAATTTCATAATATGAACAAAGATAAGGAATCAATGTTTTTGATTTCTTATCTTCTGAAATTCACCACACATAAGTTCCAACAGCCCCTTTGTCTAAAGTGGTTGTAACTGTTTTCCCATTGAATTTAATGTTGAATTTTTGCAATTCACTGGCATCGTTTAATACAATGAGCACCTTTTTGCCTTCCGGAGTTTTAAAGGCCACATTGGGCAAACTCCCTATTAAAATGGAGTTGATCCTGACGGACCCGGGGCGAACAAACTTGGCAGCATGTGCCAGAATATAATATGCCGGATTGCGTGTTACCGCATCGCCATTGATTGTAATGGTGCCTAAACACTGATCACATCCGCCATCAGTGTGAGGATTGTAGGAAGGATCTGAAGCAAGGTTCCATTCCAGTACATTCCTGCACCAGTTGCGGGTTCCTCCAATTATCAGGGTGCGAACATGCCAGGCCAGATCACTTTCCAGATTTCCAGGTGCACCTACCCATTGCTCCGTAAAATACAGGTTTTTGGACGGATAGGCTTCGTGAACTTTGCTCAAATCATCGATCGATCCACCATAAAGGTGAAAGGCCGATCCATCCACATATTTGGCTGCTTCGGGATCGCTTAGAATCAGAAGTGGATAATCAATACGATCAGCATTGTGGTCGTAAACAATAATTTTAGTTTGAATATTCGCCGTTTCAAATGCCGGACCCAGACTTTTTTTGATGAAATCAGCCTGATCCTGCGCCGTCATGTACATACTCGGATTATTTCCGGGATGCAGAGGTTCATTCTGAATGGTGATGGCGTCAATGGTGATTCCTTCTGCTTTCATTTCCTGAATATATTTCACGAAATATTTGGCATACGCATCAAAATATTCAGGTTTCAAACTTCCGCCTTTCGAAGCATTGTTTGTTTTCATCCAGCTTGGAGCCGACCAGGGCGATCCCATGATTTTGATGTCTGGATTGATAGCCAGAATTCCCTTCAAAACAGGTATTAAATCTGCCTTTTCTGATTCCAGGCTGAATTTTGCCATGTTAACATCCGTTTCTCCATCGGGTAAATCGTTGTACGAAAATACGCGTTCGCTCAAATCGGAGGCTCCAATACTGATTCTCAGGTAGCTGATACCAATATTCTTTGCATCTTTAGCGAAAAGTTCTTTCAGTATTTGAGCCCTATTGGTCTCGTTCATTCGGTTAAGTAAAGTTGCACTTCCGCCTGTCAGGCAATTTCCGAAGCCATCAATGGTCTGGTAAGTTTTGGTAGTGTCAACAGTTATCGTTGGAGGTTGGTTGACCGTAGTGGCAAAATTCAGGCTTATATTTTGTTTCTGAAAAAGCACATGTTTCAATGGACTCGTCACCCATGCTTCTACTTGTGTTTGAACAGTTTCGTCTGAAGGATTTGGCTCATCAGAAGGGTAAGTGCTTTTTGTGTTATCAGCACAGCCCAAAAGCAAGATTAGTAAAGTGAATAGTAAGTTCATGGTTTTCATGGTTAGCCGGTTATTTTTTCTGGTAAACCCGAACATAGTCAACGACCATAGAACAAGGGAAAATCGTGTCGTCAATACCTTGGGCACCGCCCCAGTTTCCGCCAACAGCAACATTCAACAGCAAGTGAAAACGTTTATCGAATGGCCATTCTTTAAATCCTTTACCTTCGTTTTTAAAAGTGAAGTATAGTTTATCGTCCACATAAACGCGGTATTCACTGGCTTCCCATTCAAGAGCATACACATGAAAATTGGTATAACAATCAGGAATGTTGAGGGTCGCATTTTTTTGAGTTCCAATTACATGGTTGTATGATTGGGTATGTGCCGATGCAACAATGACATACGGATCGTATCCTACATTTTCCATGATATCGATTTCGCCGCTGGCAGGCCAATTTCCATAAGCCCAATCGGTTGGAAGCATCCATATTGCCGGCCACATACCGCGTCCGTCAGGGAGTTTGGCTTTGATTTCCATCCGCCCATACAGCCAGTCTCCTTTTGTGCGTGTAACCAAACGTGCAGAGGTATATTTTTTCCCTTCGAAATCTTCCTTGATGGCATTGATATACAGGAATCCGTTTTTCACTTCCGAATTTTTCAGACGGGCACTGGTATAATATTGCAATTCGTTATTCCCCCATCCGGAGGCGTTTCCATCGGTATCATAACTCCATTTTGAGGCATCCGGAAGACCAGAATAATCAAATTCATCACTCCAAACCATGGTTTCTGTTCCAGTTCCTGTTTCAGGTGTAATTACGGGTGGTTGTGATTTGTTATCCTTCGCACAACTGAACAGTAAGAAAGAACTTAATATCAGATTTAAAATCAATGTCATTTTCATATTTCAATGTTATTTTATACTAAACTCACTGTGCAGTCCTTCATCAGAATTTGGTCCGATCCAAAGGTCAAATTCACCAGGTTCAATTACATTTTCTTTTCCGTTGAAGAACTCAAGAGCAGATGCCGGAAGTTCGAAAGTTACACCAACTGTTTCGCGACTTTTCAGATGAATCCTTTTAAACCCTTTTAATTCCTTGACCGGACGAGTAATGCTTCCAACCCTGTCACGAATATAAAGCTGAACGATTTCATCCGCATCGATAGTCCCATTATTTAATACTGAAGCTTTTATCGTCAGGTTACCATTACTGGTCATCTCAGTTGATGAAAGAATCAGATTACTGTATTTAAACGTTGTATAACTTAACCCATATCCAAAGGGGAATAGTGGCGTAAATCCATAATCGAGATGAAACGATTTATAACCCAGTGAGGCCTGACTGTTAATGACAGGGATGCTATCGATTGGGGTCCATGATTCTGCTGATGCCGGACGACCAGTATTTTTGTGGTAATAATAGAAAGGGATCTGACCTGAACCTTTTACAAAAGTAACCGGTAGTTTTCCTGATGGCGACTCTTTCCCGAAGATAAGATCAGCCAGTGCAGGTCCAGCCATCGATCCGCCATGAAAAGCATAAAGCAGTGCATTTGATTTTTCGACAACATTCCCAATTGCTAGCGGACGGCCTGCCATGACAATTACAATTAATGGTTTTCCAGTTTTTGCCAACGCTTCAATCAACTCTTCCTGTGCTCCCGGAAGATCGATTTCACCACGGCTTTGACCTTCTCCTGAAAGAATCCACTCTTCACCTGCAAAGAACAGAATGGCCTCTGATTTTTTTGCTGCTGCAATTGCCTCCGCAAAACCGGTTTTACTTTTATCGCGGCTATATTTTAGTCCGGCAACATAATTAACTTTTTCATCGCCTAGCACCTCTTTAATTGCAGTAAGCGGAGTTACCGAATTTTCAGCTTTACCATCAAAGACCCAGGTTCCCAGCTGATCGCGTGGTGCATCGGCCAATGGTCCAATAACAGCTACCGAAGAAATATCGGATGAAAGCGGAAGTGTATTTAATTCGTTTTTCAGTAATACAGCACTTTGCCTGGCGACTGTTCTCGCGTGATCTAAGAATTCAGGAGAAAGCATTTGTTTCTCAGCATCCGGATCAACGTATGGGTTTTCAAATAAGCCCAGTTTAAATTTCAGGCTCAAAATATTTTTAACGGCATCATCGATCAGAGTCATATTTACTTTACCCTCATCTATCAGGCTTTTCAGATGGTCCATGTAACTTGTGCTCGACATTTCCATATCAACACCTGCGGTAATTGCTTTTAATGCAGCTTCTTTTTCATCTGCACAATAACCATGGCTGATCATTTCGGTAACCGAGCCCCAGTCGCTGACAACCATGCCGTCATAGTTCCATTCGTTGCGCAAAATCTGGCGCAGTGTAAATTCATTTCCGGAGGTAGGAACTCCGTTTAAATCATTAAATGCCGACATAAAAGTGAGCGCTCCGGCATCTTTTGCCGCTTTAAACGGTTTTAGTACTACATTTCGAAGAAGTGTTTCGGGAATATAGGTGGTGTTATAGTCGCGTCCTCCTTCAGCAAATCCATAACCTACAAAGTGTTTGGCACATGCGGCTACAGCCGTCGGATCGGTCAGGTTCTCTCCCTGTATTCCTTCAACCATTGCTTTGGCAAAAACTGAGGCAAGATAAGGATCTTCGCCACAACCTTCAGCAATCCTTCCCCAGCGTGGATCCCAGGTAATATCAATCATTGGGGCAAAAGTCCATTTAATACCCTGTGAAGCAGCTTCTATGGAAGAGATCCGGAAGGCTTTTTTTACAATCTCAGGATTCCATGTGGCAGCCATACCGAGCGGGATGGGGAATATAGTGCGATAACCATGAATGACATCCCTTCCAATAATCAAAGGAATCTTTAAGCGACTCTCTTCCATCGCAATCTTTTGCAGGGCATTTATTTTTTCGACACCAAAAGTATTCAGAAAAGAACCGTATTTACCTTCTCGAACGATTTGTTTGATTTGATCGTCCGACATGTAACTAGGATCAGTCTGAGACATTTGTCCGATTTTCTCATCCAGTGTCATTTCTGAAAGTAGGTTGTTCACCCGACTTTCAATATCTTTTTTGTTAGATTCAGTTTTTTTGCAAGAGGTGGTAAACAGGAGGATTACGAAAATATAACTAACAAACAGGGAACGTTTGGCAAATTGACAATACATTGAATTCTGAATTAAAACCATTGCCTACCGGAATAAACCGGTAAGCAATGGTTTGATTTACAATTATTTTTAAATTTTCAGAATGTTTATTTTCCGAAAGCAAAATCGTCAAAAAAGAATATGCCTGGACCTGCCTGACCTTCAGCACCGAACTGAATTACGATCTTGTCGTAATCTTCGCGGGAGCTGACAATGCTGAAATCAAACGTAAGTTCAATCCATTTGTCAGTTTCAAGATCTCCTTTGACAATCTCGGTCTGATTCTCCCAGGCCGAGCCTCCTTTGCTGGAATCCTGAAGTTTAACCGCTAGCTGAGGCTTCAGTTTTTTATTGGCAATCCAATCTCCGGCGACATCGAATTCGGTAATGTAATCGTTGTACGAAGGGATAAACACTTTAACAGTGATTTGATTTTGCTCACTTAAATCAAACTTATACCCATTGGCCTGAAAGAAAATATTGGAATAAAATCCAGTAGATTTCTCATACAAAAACACCTTTTTGGAAGTGTTAATCCCCACAGGAGCTGGATTGTAATAAGAAGAGTCAGTCAGTGAACCCATAGCATCCGGAGTAAAGATAACTTTAGGCACTACTGATTCGAAATCTTCAGTTAACGGCATTTCTTTCAAAGGAATAATAATGATTGGTTTGATGTTTTTTTCAATAGGAATAAGACGAACGATCCAATTGTTACCCGATTCGATAGTACTGGCGCATTCCAACTCCAAAACATCTTCAGTCAAAGTTCTTATTTTATAAACAGACGCACCGGCATAAAAACCAAAAAATGCTCCATCACTCAGGGTAATTGTTTTTGCTGTTTCATTCAGTGCAAAAGTATAATTAGCCTTGGGAGCATAAGTCACATCGAAATCTCCGGCCGCTGCAGCAACAGATGTTGGATAACCTTTGCCTGCAAGATCGGCAACACCTGCCGCGTTGGTGTAAATAGAACCGTTGTTTGTCCAATTAAATTTAACTCCCACCTGAGTGAACTTAAATTCCTGAGAATACAGTGAACTACCGTCTTTCTCTTCAGCCGCGGCAAACCATGTCCATGTCTTGTCATCCGGATATAAGCCAAAATGTCCACCATAATACTGATCGAATACCCATGTTTTACCGGCCAGGTTACTTGCTCCGCCAGTCAGTGCATTATACATAGGAGTATCCAGCAGCGACATATCATCATTCTCAATGGTAATTACCTTGGATACAGATACTGAACCGCCTGTGGTGTACAAAGTCATTACCACGGTGTATGTACCCTTGAAAGGATACTGAGCGGTTACGTTTTCGCCTTTGTCTGTTGAGCTGTTCCCAAGATCCCAAGTTGCAACACCAGCCACTTTCGAGGTATTCTTTATTTCAATTATGTTGGCTTTTTCCGCAGTTGGAGTGGTTGTGAATTCCAGCTGGTCGGCTGTCGGCATTACGCCCAGCGAATAGTCTGAGTTCTCCTGCGGATCACATGCCGTCATGACAAAGACCGAAATCAATGCCAAAGCTCCTATTTTAAATATATTTTTCATCGTTTACTTCTTTAATAATTAGAAAGTGATTAGTAACCTGGGTTTTGTTGTAACTTGAATTCCCCTTCTGTTTTTTCAATTTCAGCCTGTGGAATTGGCAAATATTTACAATGATCATCCCATGTTCTTACTGAAGAGAATGCAGGTTTGTTTTCAGTTAACAAACTGGTGTCTCCCCAACGAACCAAATCCCAGAAACGCATGCCTTCTCCCAGGAACTCACGACGGCGTTCCAGTTTGATATTGGCAGCAGTAGCAGGAATAGCTTCTACTCCGGCACGCAATCTTACTGCATCCAGACAAGATTTTGCAGTTACACCATCTACAGGAGCAACTCCGTCCATTACCATTAATTCAGCTGCATTAAGTAAAACTTCGGCATAACGGAAAATGCGCACATTATTGTCATAGTTCAGATCAACATCTCCGGGAGGTGGGTTATATCCCTTTCTGGCAGCATACTTAGCCATAAACAATCCTGTATTCTGGAAACGTACTGAATATGTTCCGTCTTCAAATTTGTTGATTGAACCTTCACGACGAGTATCTCCGTCTTCAAAAATGGAATATGCTTCCGTGCGAACCGGTGCAAAACCCCAGCCGCCAATAAAGGGTTCTTGTCCGGTTAATCCATTTGGCGAGATAAAAGCCGGAAGATTGGTTCCATATCCCTGGTTGCTTTCTCCCCATGTTTTTCCTTCCGGAAGCTGATTGCTTTCAAGGATAGATTCGATACCAAATTCTCCCGCGTTTAACCAGATAGAAGGGAAATCAGCTACCAAATCAAATTTTCCGCTATTGATAATTCCTGCCATATCTGACAGTACCGCCGCATATTTAGTTTGATCCTTTTGATACATCACAACTCTGGCTTTCAGCATCATTGCTGCTGCTTTGGTTATACGTCCGTCGTTGGCCGCAGTAGTCCGCATAGGCAGTTTGTCACCTTCAATTGCAAAATCGACATCAGCTATGATTTTGGTGTATATTTCATCAGCAGAAAGTTGTGTTGCCATATAAGGAGCAGGAAGGCTTTCTTCAAAAAATGGAATATTACCCCAGAATTTCCAAAGCCAATGCGTATAATAGGCCCGAAGAAAATGAGCTTCGGCTTTGTATTGGTTCAGGTTAGCCTCTGAGACACCGGTTGCATTATCGCAGGCCAGAATTACATTGTTACAGCGGCTGATGCCTTTGTAGAAAATGTTCCACAGTCCGGCAGGTAGTTCGGTTGCAGTAGCATCTAACTGAGAAAGCCGGTATAACGATCCCTGGTCACCTGCGTCACCACCACCTTTATAAATATCATCTGAACGTAAATCAGACATCAAAAGAACACTGTTGTAATTGCCATTCGCATAACTGTCAAACAGCATGATTTGATAACAAGAAGCTAGGTTGGATAAAATAGCTCCTTCTGTTGCTTCTCCTCCTGCTTCCTGCGAAGCGGTGGGAGTAACTGAAAGGAAGTCATCGCCACAGGAAGATAAGCCTATCAGTGCGGACAATGCCAGTATAAAACTATATTTTTTCATATTCATCGTATTTTTAAAAGTTAAAAAGAAATATTTGCTCCCAAAGAGATTGTTCTGGCCTGTGGATATATTCCTCTGTCAATACCGATTGTAGTATATCCTCCTGAAGCGATTTCAGGATCGAACCCTTCGTAGCTGGTGAACGTCAATAAATTTTCTCCGGATACAAATATTCTGAGTTTTTGAATAGAAGCCTTTTTAGTTATTTGTTCAGGCAAGGTATATCCAAATTGTAAGGTTTTAAGACGAACATATGAACCATCTTTAATGTAAAGATCAGAAGAACGCCAGTTGGTATTTGGGTTAGCAGCAGTCATGCGAGGAATTTTATTCGATGTTCCTTCGCCGATCCATCTGTCAAGTATCCATGACGGACGGTTCATTGCTGTAATGTCACCCCTTTGTGAGAAGTCGAAAATGTCGTTTCCGTATGAACCCTGGAAGAATGCTTTCAAGTCAAACCCTTTCCAGTCGGCTGCAAGTGTCAGACCGAAGGTCCAGTCAGGCATACCTTTACCGATTTTAGTTTTATCAGCATCTGTGATCTTTCCATCAGGAATGTCATTGCCATTGGCGTCAACGGCACCTGCTATATCCTGAAAAATAACATCCCCAGGTTGAGCTTGTCCGCCGAATTGGGTATTATATTCGTTGGCTTGTTGTTGAGTCTGAAGTAAACCAGCGGTTTTAAAACCGTAGAAGTATGGGAAAACTTCACCATTTTTACCTTTAACATAGCTGCCAACGCCTGAAGCACCAGCATTTTCGTAAATGTTCTCTCCACTTGCATTTCCTAACTTGATCAATTTGTTTTGCAGGTAAGAGGCATTTGCTCCGATATTCAAAGTGAAATCACGAACTTTCAGTTTATAAGTGGTTTCAAATTCTAAACCCCAGTTTTCCATGTCACCGGCATTCGCAATTGGTGCTCCTAGACCTACATATTCAGGAATAGGTTGATCCATCAACATACCTTTTGTTTTTTTCTTGAAGTAGTCAAATCCAAAAGTAAGTGAGTTTTTAAAGAATGCAGATTCAAAACCAAGGTCAATTTGTTCTGATTCTTCCCATTTTACGTCAGGATTAGAGATATTAGCCGGGCTGCTTCCATACTGCATGGTTGATAAGTCGCCTGAACCAAAATAATAGTTTTGTCCGCCGGTCATCAAACTGGTATATTTGAACGCACCGATATTTTCATTACCATTCTTACCCCAACTACCACGCATTTTCAAATTGGTGAACCATGCCGGGCGATTTTCCATGAAAGATTCATGTGTTACATTCCATCCTAAAGAGAACGAAGGGAAAATTCCCCATTTGTGGCTCGGTCCAAAATTTGATGATCCATCGCGGCGAACAGTAGCCTGAAAGATATATCTTTCATCAAAGTTGTAGTCGATACGGCCAAAATAAGATGCCAGATTTCGCGAAGAATATCCTCCGGTTCCGCCAGCTACACGTTCTTTGGATCTGTCAGCAATGGCATAATCAATATTTGCTTTGCCTGGATCTGTTTCGAGCAAGTCATAATCATCACCGAAAAGTTCACGCAAAGTATATTCTTTGGCTGATTGCCCTAACAAAACTGTAAAATTGTGTTTTTCAGCTATTGTTTTGGTGTATGTCATTGTGTTTTCAACCTGCCAGGTAAATCCACGGTGCATATTCGAAAAAACCGAACTTTGAGTTATGTTTTTTCCCTGTGTTGCCAGAAAATAAGGGAATGTGTGGCCGTCGTTTCCCCAGAAGGCAAGATCCACACCATAACTGGTTTTGAATTTCAAGCCGTCGATGATGCTTAATTCGCCCCAGAAGGTTGAAACAAATTTATCTGCATTTCCCTGTGCGCTGGTTGGAGAATTAAGCATAGCAACCGGGTTTGCTATTTCCTGAAATCCATTTGGAGGTGTAGAATATACATTTCCGTTTTTGTCGGTTACAGCATTCGGATGAAGTGCCAATACTCCAGCTGGATCTGTTGCATATACGGGTACTGTCGGGTCAAATGCCAAGGCACTTCCCAGGATGGATCCGTATTCCGAGTTCGCTTCAATGGTTGAAGATTTGGTTCTTGAGTAAGCCATATTGGTACCAACCTTAATTTTATTCAGGAAAGACCGGTCTTGAGTTTCATAGATGTTGTACGTGTTGTTTGATCTCAGGCTGTAGCGCTTGTAGTTTGACTTTCCGTAATCACCGCCAACAATACCTTCCTGATCAAAATAACCGAATGATAAAAAATAGGTCAATTTATCAGTTCCACCATTAACACTTACCTGATGGCTTTCGACAGGAGCGTTATAATTAAACGTTTCATCTTGCCAGTCAGTTCCTTTTCCAGCTGATGCAATCTGTTCAGCTGAATATTTGGGTAAATTACTGTCATTGATTGCAGCTTCATTCATGACGGTCATGTATTCCGTTGCATTTAATACTGATTTTTTCTTCCAAGGATTCTGAAAGCCATAAGTTACATCGTAACTGATGGTAGTCTTGCCCGAGGTTCCTGATTTGGTGGTTACCAAAACAACACCGTTCGCGGCACGTGCACCGTAGATTGCGGCAGATGCAGCATCTTTCAGGATTTCAACTGACTGGATGTCGACCGGATTTAAATAATCGATACCGCCATCAACAGGCATTCCATCAACAATAAAAAGAGGGTCGCTGTTGTTAACTGTACCAACACCCCTGATTCTGATTTTTGAATCCGATCCCGGTTGTCCAGAACTTTGAGTGATCTGAACCCCTGAAACTTTTCCTTTAAGGGCATCTTCCACACGAGTAGGCGTAGAATTGTTCAGATCGTCTGCGGTAACTCTGCTGATGGCAGCTGTTACCACACTCTTTTTCTGAATACCATAACCTACCACCACAACTTCATCAATATCGGTTTGATCTGCAGCCAAGGCGACATTGATTACTGTTTTCATGTTAACAGGAATTTCCTGATTTTTCATACCAACAAAAGAAAATACTAATGTTGAGTTTCCTGGTGCTTTTAGGGAATACATCCCGTCCACGTCGGTAATCATACCATTTGTTGTTCCTTTAACAACTATACTAACACCGGGGATTGGTTGTCCATCATCTGCTGATGTCACAACTCCCTTTACCTGCAACTCTTGTGCGTAACCTGCAAAAGAGCCCATTAAAATTAAAAGAGCTAGAAGTGCTTTTTTCATAAGTAAATAAAGTTTTAGAAATGGTTCTAAAAAAAATAATCGATTTGAATATTAATTTAGTGTGACAAATCTATTAACTTAGTTACTTCCCGAAGAGATAATTGGTACTGCAATAATACATCATTGATGAAATTGCATTACATCAATAATACATCAGCATATTTTTTATTTATCTGTAGGTGAGAGTTTTGATGCTATTTGATGTAGAATTAACAATACACAGCAATGAATGATAGTACTACAACAAAGCGTTTATTCCTATAAGTCGATAATCATTCGTGTGAGGTTTTGATCACGATCAATGTTAAGTTTTTTGCGAACCCTGTAACGGCATATTTCAACACCCCGAACCGAAATATTCATCAGCGGAGCAATTTCCTTGGTCGAAATATTCATCCGGAGGTATGCGCAAAGTCGGAGTTCTTTAGGTGTTAGATTTGGATACAAGGTTTTAATGCGACCTAAGAAGTCTTCGTGAACCTCGTCAAAGACTGTTTCGAATACTTCCCATTGTTTTTTGTGATCAATTTCTTTATCAATTTTAGTAACCAATGACGAAATCTTATCCTTCAGGGGTTCATCTAAACTCGTTTTTTTCAGCTTATCCAATTCCTCTTTAATTTTTACAAGAAATTTATTTTTTACAATCAGATCCATGGTTTG
This sequence comes from Prolixibacteraceae bacterium, assembly GCA_035648135.1. Taxonomy (GTDB): domain Bacteria; phylum Bacteroidota; class Bacteroidia; order Bacteroidales; family Prolixibacteraceae; genus Aquipluma. Next base: position 23,449 of record DASRMB010000011.1, on the reverse strand, counting down.
ATTGGCAAGTTCCTTGTCGCGATGAATCATTTCAATTTTGAGCTTTTCATTTTTCAGGTTGATGATTTTCTTTTCCGAAATCAACGCATGTGTCTTGAATTCCTGTTCTTTTTGACGGTATGAACGTAAATGCTTCAGCCGTTCTTTCCTTTTTGAGATTTCAATTCGCTTTAAAACGATCCGGATGATCAGTAACACGATAAAGACAAATAACAGAGAATAAGCGAAATAAGCATAACTGGTTTTGTACCATGGAGGCCTGATTTTAAATGAGAGGCTGTCTGTCTGGCTCTCAATTCCCATCTGGTTTCGGGCTTTCACCGTAAAAGTATATTCTCCCGAAGGTAAATTGGCATATTCAGTGAAAGTGGTATTGCTCCATTCTGACCATTTATTGCCCGATCCGGAAAGCCTAAAACTATATTCAATATTATCCTGGTTTTCAAAAGAGGGAGAGGTGTACGAAAACCGGAATGTATTATCTTTAAAAGGGAAGCTATTTTGATCTGGGTTAGTTTGGGCTTGTCCGCTGGTACTTTTTCCGTAAAAGAAGATGCTGTCGAGGTACAAAGCAGTTGCCCGGTTGATGAAAGTTGAAAATTCAGGATTGTGATTGAATTCTGTAATAGGAGAGTAGTGGGCAAATCCTTCCTCGGTGCCAAAGAAAATGTTATCGTCAGAGAAGGAATAGATTGATTCGAATCCGCTGATAAATTTTCCCGTAAGTAGAGCAAATGGTGCACTTACCTGTTTATAGCTCAAATCTTCCTGGATACGGAAAACTCCTGTTGAGTTTTTTCCCAGGTTCCATGCTATATACCAAATATTGCCACTTTTATCTTCTTTCAAATAAGAGATATCTTTTAATGGACTTAATAGCTGATTAAAATAGGTTGAATACTCAAACTGATCATTTTGGGGATTGTATTCGAAAATACCCACATTCGATGTAACTACTACTTTCCCTTTTATCTTAAATACATTCAGGTTGTAGTCGGTAGGCAATCCGTCCTTTGAAGTATAAAAACGGAATGTTTGAATCCGGTCAAGAGTTTTACCTAAAGTAATCTTGTAAATGCCTTTAAATCCGTGACTCATCCAAATATCGCCATTCCCATCTTCCTCAAAAACACGGAAAGACTCATTAAATCCATCTATTTTGCCTGAATACACCCAACTGCCTTTTTCTTTTTTGTAGAAGGTTAGACCACTGTAGGTTCCTCCAATTAAATATCCAGGAAACCTTTTAGGTGCATGGAATTTCCATGCACCGGGAATTTTACTGATCTGCTTCGCTTTTTCGCCTGAAATAATATAAGTGCCATTGTTGTGGCCACAGAGCAGAATGTCGTCGTGAACACTTAAATGCCAGACTTGTCCGTTGGTGCCTGGAATCAGTCTGAAGGTATTGTTTTGATTGTTGTTGCCCCAATCTTTGACGAATAGTCCCTGATTGGTTCCAATATAAATTTTCCCCTGATAAATAATCGCGGTATATCCGGCCCCAATCCCTTCTGATTGCTGAATAAATGTGATGGGCGAATTGATATTCACATAATCGATTCCGTTGTCCAGCCCGAGCCAAAGGTTGCCCGACCTGTCGGTGAAATTTTTTAGAATGGTATTGTTCTGAAGACCTTTTTTTCGGTTGATATGTTGAATTATATTCCCGAATTCGTCAATGATTATAACTCCATCCTGAATTGTACCTATGGCGTAATATATATCCTGAATAATGGTCGCGCTGAAAATCTGGTTCTTTTTAAAAAGGGAATTAACAGGAACTGCCCACTCTTTCAATTCTTTGCCGTTGTATATATAAATACCTTTATTTAGCGTGCAAATCATTAAATCATTGCCATTGCTAAAGGGTAAGATGGACCATATTTCCTCTCCTTTGATTTTTTCGCAATTATTCAATGTCTTTAAAGTATTGCTGGCAAATTCCATCAATCCTTTTTCGATATCATTAAAATACAAATGTCCGTTTGCCAAAAATGAATTTTGAAAACGCACAGGTGCTTTCAGGATTGAAACCGTTGAATCGTTCCTGAACAGGAAAGCACAATTGTAGGATTGGTAAACGATCTGATCCTCGAATGTTGTGATATTCCAAATGTCATCAAAATTGTGAAATTTTTCAGGAATGTATTTTTTTAAGGAGCGGAATTTCATTTTCCCGGACAGGTCAGTAACCATCTTCCCAAGATCATTGTACGCTCCTACGTAAATCTGTTCGTCTTTTGCAATATATATTGACCGTACAATTGATGAATTGGGTATTCGGTGTAATTGCCAGCTTACTCCGTCAAAAACCAGCAACCCATCGTTGTTGCCAAAATACATAAAGCCCTTTTTGTCTTGAGCAATCGACCAGTTTTGAGTACCAGCTTTGTATTCTTTTTTTTGATAGTTGTGAATATACGGAACCCCAATATTATTTATTCCAGCTGAAGAAACAATTGTTGAAAGTGAAAAAATGATAACAGCGAAGTAGATCAGTCTTTTTTGTATATACATGAATATTTCTTGCATAATCAATAAATAAATAAATGTTCAGGGGGCTGCCGGCCGCTGGGAACGGTTTTAAAGATACAATTATTTGGACTGAATTTTCCTTGTCAACTGAATTTGTGAAAAATAGGTGGGCAATGTTCTGCAAACATCCAGACTAAATATTTAGTTATATACTAAGCTTTCAATTCCTCTTTTCCCAAAAAATGGAATAAGGCTTCATTGTTAATAAACGAGTGTTGGCTTTCCATGGTTTTTATACACTGAATGGATGACAAAAAGGAAGATGAATTCAGGTTTTGAAGCCCATCCCCATCGGCCAGTTCATTCTTATAGTAGAGCTTAATAATGAATAATCAGTAAGATTGGGATGTTGATATCGGATTGGGCCACCTGATTCTATATCAATATATAGTTGAGTCTACTTCGAAAAGCATGTTTAGCCACAAAGGCCCAAAGACACGAAAAAAAACCTTAATAAAATAGAATTCTTCTTTACCATTTACCTTTGATTATCAGTAATTTAATATACTTATTTTTTTTGTGTCTTAGAGTCTTTGTGGCAAATAATCTTTCTTTTCTTATTGTCGTAGTGGCAAATAGAATTTTCGGAATGGGCTCAAAGTTGCATCGGGAATTCATGGATAAGCATATTCGGGAAAAATGAAATTCTGAAGTGTCTGAACAGAGGTGAAAGAATTCTGTTTGCATGAAAATTATTTTTGAAATTTAGAATATAGAGACGCACGTCCATGCGTCTCTATATTCTAAACTCTGAAATCTATTTATACCATCCTGAATACATCTTATAGGCTTTGGCAATGCGTTTAATTTCGCCTTCAAGTAATTCAGTACTGACATCTTTAATTTTTCTGGCAGGAATCCCTCCGTAAACCGCACCGCTTTCAATTCGCGTTCCCTTACTGACTACTGAGCCGGCAGCAACAATGCTGTTGCTTTCAATCAGGACATCATCGAGTACTACTGCATTTATTCCAATCATTACGTTATCGTGAATGTTACAGCCATGAACAACTGCCCCGTGAGCTATCGTGACATTATTCCCGATATTGGTAGGCCATTTCTGATAGGTTGCATGAATCACTGCATTATCCTGAACATTGGAATTGTTCCCAATTCGGATCGAATTAACGTCACCGCGCAAAACTGCACCATACCATATACTGCAATCATTGCCCAATATAACATCACCAATAACAGTAGCCGTTTCGGCCAAAAAACAATTTTCTCCAAATTCCGGAGTTTTGCCTAAAAGTGATTTTATAATTGTCATTTTTCTGATTTTATAGATTTGAGTTTCAAAGATAGAAAATCGATGAAACAATAAGATAAGCTGAGTAATTATTCTGAAATGTTATACAAGCATGACACGCAAAGATGAAATACCCGGTCGTGAACAATGTCCTTCTAAGTTACAAAACAGGCAAAAATATTTGAATTTAGATATCTATATATATCGAATCAAATAAATCAGATTATCCTGTCGGTCTTGTTAAATAATGGTTATTTTTGCTCCGTTTTAAAAGTACACTCAAGTAAGCAAATTGATGAATTTTTATAATTTATTACTTTTGAAGCTATACAGGCAATAAATTATAAGTAAAAAGACCGATATCAAAACAATATATCACATGAAAGACGCAAAAGTTATAGAACTCGAAGAAGTTGCCATTCGGTTTTCCGGAGATTCGGGTGATGGTATGCAATTGACAGGAACACTGTTTTCTGACACTTCAGCACTTTTAGGAAACGATATTTCGACTTTTCCTGATTATCCGTCCGAAATCAGGGCCCCTCAGGGTACCGTTGGAGGTGTTTCCGGGTTTCAGGTTCAATTCGGGAAGAAGAAAATTACAACTCCGGGAGATTTGGCGCATGTACTGGTGGCAATGAATCCTGCAGCCCTTAAGGCTAATGCAGCATTCATGAATCCTGGTGGAACAATCATTTTTGATGTGGATTCTTTTTCTGAAAAGAATTTTGCGAAAGCTCAGTTTCAAACCAATGATCCATTTGCCGAGTTGAAGCTGGATGATTATTTTAAAATACCGGTTCCGATTACCAGTCTGACGAAAGAAAGTCTGAAAGAAATTGAACTTGACAACAAAAGTATTCTACGTTGTAAAAATATGTTTGCGCTTGGCTTAATCTGCTGGATGTTCGATCGTCCGCTTGATTACATTGAAGGCTTTATTCAGAAGAAGTTCGGGAAAAAGCCGGTGATTGCTGAAGCGAACCTGATTGTCCTTCATGCAGGGTATAACTACGGAATGAACATGCAACACATGACTCCGCAGTTCATTGTACATCCTGCCCCCATTGAAAAAGGAACATACAGGAATATGAACGGAAACCTTGCTACGGCATGGGGTTTTATTGCTGCTGCCGAAAAAGCCGGATTGGAACTGTTTATTGGCTCTTATCCCATTACCCCGGCTACCGACATTTTGCAGGCTTTGGCTGAACGAAAAGATCTGGGCGTAAAATCATTTCAGGCTGAAGATGAGATTGCAGGAATATGTACCACCATTGGTGCCGCATTTGCCGGCGATCTGGCCGTTACATCCACTTCAGGACCAGGTTTTGCCTTAAAGTCTGAAGCACTTGGTCTCTCCGTGATGGCTGAATTGCCAATTGTTGTTGTCAATGTGCAGCGTGGTGGTCCGTCAACCGGCTTACCAACCAAAACCGAACAATCTGACTTGTTACAAACCTTATATGGACGGAACGGCGAGAGTCCGGTCGTCGTATTGGCGGCCAGTACTCCTTCTGACTGTTTTTACTATGCTTTTCTTGCTGCAAAAATAGCTCTTGAACGAATGGTTCCGGTGGTCCTCTTAACCGATGGATTCCTCGGCAACGGCAGCGAACCATGGAGAGTTCCAACGATGGACGAGCTTCCACCGATTAAACCCAGAAAGGCAAAAAATCCTGAATCGTTTTTACCCTATAACCGGGATCCTGAAACACTTGCCAGAGAATGGGCCATTCCTGGGATGGAAGGTTTCGAGCACCGCATAGGAGGTCTGGAAAAAAATAATGCTGGTGGTGTAAATCAGGATGCGGATAATCATCAAAGAAACAGCGAAATCAGGGCTGCCAAAGTGGAGAAGGTGGCTGAAATGATTCCTGAACTTGAAGTTGCCGGTGAACCTGAAGGAGATTTACTGGTCATTGGCTGGGGAGGAACATACGGTCACATGATCAGTTCTGTTCGTGCCATGCAGAACGCAGGTAAAAAAGTTAGTCTGGCGCATTTCAATTACATCAAACCATTACCAACAAATACCGCTGAAGTTTTCAGCAAGTTTAAAAAAATCGTCGTGTGCGAATTAAACCTGGGTCAGTTTGCCAGTTACCTGCGCGATAGACTACCTGAATTTACTTATCATCAGGTAAATAAGATGAAAGGATTACCTTTCTCTGTACACGAATTAGTTGAAAATTTCGATAAATTACTGGAGGCTTAATCATGACAAAATTTAATTATACTGCCAAGGATTTCAAAAGCGCTGCTGAAGTTCGCTGGTGCCCGGGTTGTGGAGACTATGCCATCATGAATGCAGTTCAAAAAACAATGGCCGATATGGATATTCCACACAAGGACTTTGCTGTTATTTCCGGAATTGGCTGTTCTTCAAGGTTTCCGTATTACATGAATACCTATGGATTCCATACCATTCATGGACGTGCAGCTGCCATTGCTTCAGGTGTAAAATCAGCCAATCCCGCGTTGACGGTCTGGGTGATTACCGGCGATGGTGATTCGCTGGCTATTGGTGGAAACCATTTTATTCACCTTGTTCGCCGGAACATCGACCTGAACCTGGTTCTTTTCAATAATAAAATATACGGTCTGACTAAAGGGCAATATTCTCCTACATCTGACCGCGGCAAGATTACCAAATCTTCGCCATTTGGAACAATCGAAGATTCGTTTGTTCCGGGGCAACTGGTTTTGGGGTCACGCGGCACATTTTATGCCCGTGCCGTCGACAGTAATGTTAAACATACGCAGGAAGTACTCGCTCAGGCTGCTCTGCACAAAGGCACTTCAGTGGTTGAAGTTTTGCAGAACTGTGTTATTTTCAATGATGGAATACACGAACATATTGCCGATCCAAAATTCCGTAACGAACGTCAGCTGTTTCTGAAAAAAGGTCAGCCCATGATTTTCGGAGATCAGGACGATAAAGGTTTGATCCTTATAAACGGTAAACTGAAAGTTGCGAAAATCGGTGAAAATGGAATTACTCGTGACAATATTCTGGTTCATGATCCTGAAGACGATAACCTTGGATTGCAGGTTGCCCTGATAAATATGGCACTTCCTGAATTTCCTGTTGCTATGGGCGTTATTCGCAGCGTAGAAGCTCCGGTTTACGATCAGGAAATGATAAAACAAATTGAAACGGTGCAGCAGAAAAGAAAAATCACCAATACCGACGAACTTCTGCAATCAGGAAATACCTGGGTAGTTGATTGCGAAAAATGCAGCGAACCGGTTAAATTTTTTGATAACAAATGCTTTCAGTAACAGGTCGGGTCTAATGTGTTTACTTCACTGTTCCTGTTTTGGGGAATTCCAAATAACCTGAATGATGTTTTAATTCGTCAATTTATCAAATCCTTCGAGATCAATCGGCTTGAAGCCGGTTTGGTGCAGTCGGCATTTTACATGGATTATTTTCTGTTGGCCATACCTGCAGCAAGTTCCATGTACAAATATAGTTTTAAAACAGGGCTGATCATTGGAATGTTGCTTTTTAGCTTTGGCTCGATTCTGTTTTGGCCTTCGGCAATCATGGGTAAATACGTTTACTTTCTGGTTTCATTGTTTGTCATTGCAAGTGGACTGGCTTTCCTTGAACTGGGCGCCAATGCCTTTATCTCTGAATTGGGCGATCCGCGTACTTCAGAGCGGCGGCTGAACTTTTCGCAGGCATTCAACCCTATAGGTTCAATTATTGGGGTATTGATATGGAACTATATTTATCTACTCGGACCATGAACCGACTCCTGAAAAAATTCAGGTGATGAAAGTTACCGGCGAATACGAGGGCTTCCTTAGGTCGGAAACCATGAGGATTGTAGCCCCATACATGGTCTTGGGAGGTGTGGTGTTTTTGTGGTCGTTGATGATGATGAAAATCAAATTTCCTGAAATTGTTGACGAGAGAACCGAAGAAACCACCGGGAAAATGAGCTATTCCGATCTGCTTAGTTATCCACATTTTATGACGGGTGTGATTGCACAGTTCTTTTACAATGGTGCGCAGGTGGGAACATGGAGCTTTTTCATTACTTAAAAGATTATACCGGCATTCAATTAAAATGTCTGACTTTGAGGAAAGGCCGAGGTTTTATCAGTCGAAAGGGGAAAGCGGAAAAAGATTGGGTTGGACGATTGTTATTCGGAAGACAAATCAGACATTGCTATAAAAAATCGTATGGAAAAATATAGAATGCGGGTTGATTTGCTTCGGCTGATACCCGACTATTCGGATAAAAATAGTTTCGGGAAGAAACAGCAGATAAAAAAATAAAAAGGAAAGGGCAAGGAAGATAGTGGGTTTATTCATAAAGTTTCAGCTTTACATTAATGGTCAATACTTAAAGAAATCAATTATTATATATGTACAGTGTCAATACAAATAAATAGTTACTGCAAAAACATAGAAACACAAAAGTTAAATATTTGCTGAATTTAACTCAAAGATGAGTTCTGTTTTGCATATCTTATGACTGGTTTATTTTCTGCTGAGGTTTGCTTTTATATCTATTTTGGGATTAATTAAAGCAAAGTTTCATACTTAAGTAATGGGAATGAAATAATGTCGCATTTTTTTATTCGATTTATTTTAACTCACCGCTTCGTATCTACGATGCTCTTCCCCTCTCTTCCAGAAGAGAGGGGGGACGTCCGCAGGCGGACATGGGGTGGGTAGTATTGAAAAATACGACATTTAATTATTCTCATTACTTATCTACAAAAAATACCATATTTGCAGATCAAAAGTTTCAGAATTCATACAATGGTAATTGAGCAATTTGAGATAAATGATTTCTTCCTTCTCCGTTTTAAAAAAGGGGATGAGCTTGCTTTTGAAAAAATATTCAAATCGAATTACAATCAAATTGTAGGTTTTTGCAATCAGTTCATCTCCGATCTGGATAAAGCAAAATGTCTGACTCAGGAAGTGTTTCTAAACCTTTGGCTAAATCGGGAAAAGATTGAAACGGTGAATGGAATCAGAGCATTTCTGTACACGTTTGCCAAATCGAGCTGTTTAAATTACATCCGTCACCAGAAGATTATCAGTAAATACGAGGATAAACACCTTCAGGAAAAGGAAGATGAATTAAACCGCGAAGTTCTCGAATCGTTTGATTTTAATTCACTTGAATTTTCAGAGCTTGAAGGATTAATTCAGCAGGCAATTGACGATTTGCCACAAAAGTGCCGACAGGTTTTTATCATGAGTCGCTTAGATGGAAAAATGAACAAGGAAATTTCTGGAGAGCTGAATATTTCAGTAAAAGCAGTGGAGGCAAATATCACACGAGCTCTAAAGACTTTGAAATCAAAATTATCGGAGTATCTTCCTGTTATACTCGTGCAATTAATCATTCATCATATTTCGTAAGAATCATCGTGTTTTTGAGGATTTGATAAATTTTTTTCGATTCCATATAGGGTTGCAACTTGAACAAGTGTACCTATTATAGAACAAAAATTATCATGGACTACTCAATCATCAATAAATACTTTGCAGGTGAAGCTTCAGAAACTGAAGTTCAGGAAGTTTTTCAGTGGATAAATTCTGATTTGGAGAACCGAAAAGAATTTATTCAGTACAAGAAAGTCTGGGCTCTTACCACAAAATTAAATCAAAATCCGGATAAAATCTGGAATGAGATTTCTTCAAAATTGACAAAACTTAAGAAACAGTTAAATATTAACCATTATTGGATAATGGCCGCAGGGTTTCTTTTGGTGTTTGGCTTAGGTACGATGATGCACTATATTTTTCCTCAAGAATCGCAGGAACAGTTTTCTTATTTGGCAGGTACACGAATTGAAGTTCCACTCGGACAAATGTCGAATGTTATTTTACCTGATGGAACAACAGTTCAATTGAACTCAGGAACAAAATTAGTTTACTCCGGAAAATTTAATTCAGGTGAACGCATGGTGAGCCTTGAAGGAGAAGCCTTCTTTGATGTAACTAAAGATCAGTCTCACCCATTTGTAATCAAGACAAATACCCTTGACATTAAAGTTTACGGAACCTCATTCAATATTCAGGCCTATCCGGAAGATAAAAAAATCAATACCACTCTAGTTGAAGGTAGCCTGGGAATATTTGGAAAGAACGGCAGTGAACTTATACGGCTGGTTCCCGGCGAGAATGCAACTTATAATGAAGAAAACAGAAAACTACTGGTTGGCGAAGTGAACCTTGATTTATATACTTCATGGAAAGATGGTTTGATCACTTTCAGAAATGAGAAACTGAAAGATATTGCCCGAAAAATTGAACGTTGGTATAACGTGGAAATAATAATAGAAAATGACCGGGTGGGAGAAGAAATATATCTGGGTACAATCCTGAAAAACAAACCCATTGACCAGATTTTGGAAATATTTGCAATGACTTCCTCGCTAAAGTACAGGATTGTTTCAAGGGCAGATCAGCCTACACTAATCTATTGGGAATAAGGAATCTAACTAAAATAAAAATTTATGAAAAAAACAAACTCAGGTTAAAAAAATCAGACCGAAAATATTGGACATATTTCCGGTCTGCAAATCAGGGATAATGGTTTTCAGATTTATCCCACATCACTGTAAATTAAAAGCCTTCTGGACAAAGGCTGGTATTCACGTAAAACATTTCAAATTTATGAAAAAAAAGAATGGTATCCCATTTCAGGAGGGATTAAAAAAAATTTTGCGGATTATGAGAATAACTGCTGTCATTGTGTTTTTATTAAGCACGCAAGTGTATGCTAAATCTTTTGGGCAAGTAGAAAAGATAAACCTGAAGATGAACTCTAACATCAAAGAAGTTTTTGAACAGTTGGAGAAAGTTTCGGGTTATCGTTTTGTTCTTAAATACGACCAACGTATTCTGGATAAACAAGTTGACGTCAATTACACCAACGAAAAAATTGATCGTGTTCTTGACGATTTGTTGAAAGATACTGGTTTTACCTACAAAGTTATTGACAGGTATATTGCTATTGTACCTGTTGGTGAATTGAATGATTTTACCCAGCAACAAAAATCTGTTTCCGGTAAAGTTACCGATTCGTCCGGAGGTCCATTGCCAGGAGTTTCAATTATCGTAAAAGGTACCGTTACCGGAACAATTTCCGATACGGACGGGAAATATTCGCTTTCCAATGTTCCGGAAAATGCAACTTTGCAGTTTTCGTTTATTGGCATGAGATCTCAGGAAGTTGCAGTAAATGGCAAAAATCAGATCAATGTTGTTTTAAGCGAAGAAAGTATTGGTATCCAGGAAGTTATTGCTGTAGGTTATGGAACACAGACAAAAAGAGATGTCACCGGGGCAATTTCTCACGTAAAAACTACTGAATTGGAAGATCTTCCGGTTGCCCAAGTTGCTCAGAAGCTACAAGGTCAGATAGCTGGCGTACAGATCAATCAAACGACAGGTATTCCCGGTCAGGGTATGACCATTCGGGTCAGGGGTGCAGCCTCGGTAAATGCGGGCAATTCACCATTAATTGTTGTTGACGGATTCCCGATTTCGGGTTCAATCAACGATATAAATCCTGACGAAATTGAATCCATATCTGTTTTGAAAGATGCTTCTTCCGCATCGCTTTATGGTTCCAGAGCAGCAAATGGTGTTGTACTGGTAACTACAAAGTCGGGTGAAAAAGGTAAAACAAAAGTGCAGTTCAGCTCCTATAAAGGTATTCAGGTGGTTCCTCAGGCTGGGCGACCAGACATGATGAATGCCCAGGAATTTGCACAATTCCAGAAGGAATACCGTGAAGATATGGCTGCATTTAAGGGTACTCCAGTTGATATCCCGGCAGAATACCAAAATCCATCGGAATGGGTGGGAAAAGGTACTGACTGGTACGATATTCTTTTGCAAAATGCAAAAATCGAAAGTTACAGTTTATCTGTTTCAGCGAATACCGACAAATTAAAAACTTCTGCGATATTGGGTTATTTCAATCAGGAAGGAGTTATCATTAATTCGAAATTCGACCGTATGTCTATCAGGTTAAATACTGAATATCAAATTAATGATAAAATTAAAATTGGGGTAAACCTCGCTCCAAGTTTATCGAACACCGTAACAAATGGTACTGATGGTGCTTTGTGGGGTGGTGGAATTATTCAAAATGCCATGTTAACATCGCCACTTGCACCATATAAAAATGCTGATGGTACTTTACCTGTTATTGCAAACACTTCAGGTTTATTTCCAAATCCCAACTGGTACAGGGTAGCCCAGGAAAGAACCAACAACGAAAAATCGTTACATGTACTTTCAAATGCTTACATCGATGTTGAGTTTATTAAAAACCTGCACTTTAAATCAAGCATTAATGCTGAGCTTGGAAATAAAAAAACAAATTATTTTATCCCTTCAACCTCAGGGTATATCTTTGATCCGCCTCCAAGACGAACCGAAGCATCTGTTACAACAGACTCATACTTTTCATGGTTAAGCGAAAACACCTTGACTTACGCAAATACATTTGCTGAAAAACATAACTTCGATTTTTTAGCCGGATACACGGCTCAGAAACAAACCAATCCGTATGAATACATGTATGGAACAGGATTTCCGGATGATATGGTTAAAACACTGAACGCTGCAACAGTATATCAATTAGACGAAAATTACAATGAATTGACCTTGCTGTCATATGTCGGACGTATTAATTATAATTACAATAAAAAATACTATCTGTCTGCATCTATTCGTCGCGATGGTTCTTCACGTTTTGGCGTGAACAACCGTTGGGGTAATTTTCCTTCAGTTTCAGCCGGATGGATTGTATCAGACGAACCATTTTTCCCAAAAACGACATGGTTAAATTATTTTAAATTAAGGGGCAGTTATGGTATTACAGGTAATTACAATATTGGTAATTATATGTATTATGCAGCAGTAACAAATACCAATTATGTTTTTGACAATAACCTGTCGAGTGGAAGAAGCACTACTTCATTGGGGAACAGCGAATTGGGATGGGAGACAACTAAAGGTATTGACTTTGGTTTTGACTTTGGATTGTTGAAAGATCGTATTTCTATTACTTACGATTATTACGGCAAAACGACAACCGGGATGTTATACAGTGTTTTGGTTCCTCAATCATCAGGGTTTAACAATATTTGGACCAATATTGGCGAGTTTAAATTCTGGGGACATGAAATTGGAATTATTTCCAAAAACTTAACAGGAAAGCTGAAATGGACTACCAACTTTAATATCTCTATCCCGAAAAACAAAGTAATTCATTTGGGTACACAGGACGCGCCGATTGGAGGTCAATATGATAATCCAAATATTACTCAGGTTGGTTCTGCGATTGGAATGTTACATGGATTTGTTTTTGATGGCATCTATAAAAACCAGGCCGAGTTTGATGCAGCTCCTCATCATGCAACTTCTGCTGTTGGAACAGTTCGATACAAAGACGTCAGTGGTCCGGATGGAAAACCTGATGGTGTAATCGATAACTTCGACACGACCATTATCGGTGACCCAAATCCTGATTTTCTATTCGGGATAACCAACACCTTGTCATACGGCGACTTCGACTTCAGTATGATTATATCGGGATCATACGGAAATGATATTATGACCCGCACATTTGAATATGCTCAAAATCTGGATGCAGTTTTTAATGTTACAAAAGATGTTGCCAACCGATGGAGATCACCTGAAAATCCGGGAGACGGACTTCATCCAACGACCAATACCGGAACGCCATTAGCTCGTTATGACAATTCCAGATGGGTTAGTGATGCTAGCTATTTAACCATCAAGAACATAACTTTAGGCTATACCTTACCTTTTAGAAATACTTCATACTTCGAAAGGATCAGAATTTATGGAAGTATCCAGCAGGCTCTTGTTCTTACCAAATACGAAGGTGCTAATCCGGAAGTAAGTATTAATGGAAGTAGTGTTTTGGAAAGTGGGCTTGATTTTACTGCCTATCCTGTTCCTCGAACATTCACCTTTGGGTTAAATATAAATTTCTAATTAACCTTAAAAAAAGAGATTGATATGAAAATCAAAAATTATATAGTAGTAACTGTTGCATTTATGGCAACAGCCTGTAGCAGCGATTTTTTGCAGGTGACCCCTGAAACATTTATCAGTTCAGCGACATTTTACCAAACTGAGAATGATTTTGAACAGGCAGTTTCAGGAGCTTACGCGACTTTACGGGATGTATACGGAGATGCATATGTAATGGGCGAAATGCGTTCGGATAATACCCATTACAATTATAAAGAAAATGACAGGGGCGGTCAGAATATTGAAAAAGAAGATGTGGCCGGATTTACCGATAATTCTTCAAGCATGTATTCAAACCAGAAATACTATGCATGTTACAGGGGAATATCGCGTTGCAATGCGATATTAGACCGAATTGATCAATCCGAAATTAATGCCGCATCAAAACAGACTTTGGGAGGCGAAACTAAATTTCTTAGGGCTTTCTTTTATTTCGAACTGGTACAATATTTTGGAGATGTTCCATTGTACTTAACTGAAGTAACCACTCAGGCCGGAACAGCATTACCAAGAACTCCAAAAGCTGATGTGTATGTTCAGATTATTAAAGATGCGACTGATGCTTCTACTCAACTACCTGCGACTCAAACCGAAAAAGGAAGAGTGACACAAGGTTCGGCAAAAACTCTGTTGGGTTATGTTTATATGACCTTAAAGGATTATGCAAAAGCTGAAACAGCATTAAAAAGTGTGACAACTCTTGGATATGACCTTATGCCTAATTATGCTGACTTATTCAAAACGGCCAATAAAAATAGTATTGAATCTATTTTTGAAGTGCAATACTTACAGGGAACCCAAAACTTGCAGAATAATTTCACCTATCAGTTTATCCCTGCATTGGAAAATACCGTTGTAATTACTGGTGTTGCCGGGAACAATCAATCGTTTGGAGGTTGGAATATTCCTTCTGATGATTTACTGGCAGCCTATGAAACGGGTGACAAACGTAAAGACGGTTCGATCGCAATGGGTTATACTGATGCTGACGGTAATTTTGTTTCTTCGCCATTTACCAATAAATACCTGAACCCTCATTCTACTTTTAACAATTGTAACGATGACTGGATAGTATACCGCTATGCCGATGTACTTTTGCTTTTGGCTGAATGTTTGAACGAAGAAAACAAACCTGCCGAAGCTTTGCCTTATGTGAATAAAGTAAGGACACGAGCTGGCTTAGCCAACACAACCGCGACGACACAGGCGGCTCTTCGAGATGTAATTGCAAAGGAAAGACGTGTTGAACTGGCTTTTGAAAATCACCGATGGCTCGATCTGGTTCGTACCGGAAAAGCGATTGAGGTGATGAATGCCTATGGAGTAAAAATGAAGCAGAAATATTCCTATTTACTGCCACGAACTTACAATGTAGATGCCAATAAATTAATTTTCCCGATTCCGTTTGATGAAAGACTTTTAAATCCGGAACTATCACAGAATACAGGGTATTAATTAGGTTCTTTAACATCAAATTATTATTATACTGCCCGAATACAATTTTGTATTTTCGGGCAGTATTTTGTTTTCTCAGTTTTAATATAAAATGCTTGATTTATAGAGAAGTATAATAATAAACCAACCCAATGAAGTATCTAATAACCATTTTCCTTCTGTTTATTGCCGGCGTTGCCGGAGCAAAAGAAACAACAGGCGTTCAGGTCACCAGTCTAAAATGCGAAAACTTTAACAATCCACTTGGTATTGAATCAAAGCAGCCACGTTTGAGTTGGCAGCTAAAGTCGGATGCCAGGAATATTAAGCAAACAGCCTATCGGATAATTGTATCTGACGATACAAAAAAACTTGCTTCGAACCAAGGGAATATCTGGGACAGCGGGAAAATTAATTCGGACAATTCGATACTTGTAGCCTTTTCAGGAGAAACACTGGAAGCTTCAAAACAATACTTCTGGAAAGTGATGGTTTGGGATTCAAACAGTAAGGTTTCTGAATGGAGTGAAATGGCCAGCTGGCAAACCGGATTACTTGATAAAAGCGATTGGAAAAATGCTCAATGGATTGGTTACGAAGATATGCCCGATTCGATGCGGGTGGTTCCTGGTTCTGCTTCAGTCGATAGTGAGCTCGGTTTAAAAGCCTTGAAAAGACCGGTAGTTCCATTATTCAGAAAAGAGTTTGAACTTAAAAAGAAAATTACTAATGCCAGCCTTTTTATTAGTGGTCTTGGACAATACGAAGTCCGGATTAACGGATCAAAAATCGGAAATGGTTTCTTAACTCCGGGATGGACAAGCTACGATAAAACAATACTCTACAATACCTATGACGTAACCAAAAATCTGGAAACCGGCAAAAACATTATAGGAGCCATTGTTGGAAACGGTTTTTACAACATCAACCGCGAGCGGTACCGGAAACTGATTTCGGTTTACGGAATGCCAAAACTGATATGCCTGTTGAAAATAACGTATTCTGACGGATCGGAAGATAATGTTGTGTCGGGTCTGGATTGGAAAACAGCGCCATCGGCCATCACTTTTACCAGTATTTTTGGCGGCGAAGATTATGATGCGCGTCTCGAACAAACCGGTTGGGACATGGTTGGTTTTGACGATTCAAAATGGAATCCGGTAATTTTACCGACAATCCCCAAAGGTAAATTGAATGCCGACCCGGATTATCCTGTAACTGTTATGGAATCAATCGGTTCAAAAGATATTCAGGGAATTGGTGCCGGAAAATATCTGTACGATTTCAGGCAAAATGCTTCTGGAATTATTGAAATCAAGGTGAAAGGGAAGAAAGGGCAGACCATAAAATTCACACCCGGCGAACTACTAACTCCAGAAAAGGAAATCAATCAGAAAGCCAGCGGTGGACCATATTATTTTTCGTACACGCTTAAAGGCGATGGTGTTGAAACCTGGCGTCCTAAATTTACTTACTATGGATTTCGTTACGTGATGGTTGAAGGTGCTGTTCCTGTTGCAAACCCAGTACAAAATGAACTTCCTGAAATTGTTTCGATCGATTTATTGCATACCCGAAATTCGACACCACAAAATGGATCGTTTAATTGTTCAAACGAACTTTTTAACCGGATTTATACCTTAATAAACTGGGCGATAAAGAGTAACCTCCAAAGCGTGGTCACCGATTGTCCGCATCGCGAAAAGCTAGGCTGGATGGAACAAACGTTCCTGATGGGTAACTCGATCAATTACAATTTCGACATTAATCATTTGTATCAAAAACTGGTGAATGATATGATGGATTCACAGTTGCCCAATGGACTGGTTCCTGATATTGCACCTGAATTGGTTGAGTTTTCAGGAGGTTTCCGGGATTCGCCCGAATGGGGGAGTGCATCTGTTATTTTGCCTTGGTTAGTCTATCAATGGT
Organism: Prolixibacteraceae bacterium; assembly: GCA_035648135.1. Lineage (GTDB taxonomy): Bacteria > Bacteroidota > Bacteroidia > Bacteroidales > Prolixibacteraceae > Aquipluma. Next base: position 6,239 of record DASRMB010000011.1, on the reverse strand, counting down.
ATGGCGATAAGTCTGCCATGGAGCAGGCATGGCCAATGATGGTGAAGTATGTCGAATATCTGGAGACCAAATCAAATGCCCACATTCTTTCGCATGGATTAGGCGATTGGTACGATTTAGGACCAAAAGATCTAGGTCCGGCGCAGCTTACACCACGGGCGCTTACAGCTACGGCTATCTATTATTACGACCTGAAACTGTTGGCACAAATGGCCGAAATCCTTCAGAAAGATAAGGAAGCGGTTCGTTTTTCCGAATGGTCGGAAAAAGTAAAAACAGCATTCAATGGCAAATTTCTGAATACCAAAACCAGCGTATATTCCACCGGAAGCCAGACAGCCATGTCGATGCCGCTTAGCTTCGGATTGGTTGACGATAAAATCAGGGATCAGGTAATGAAAAACCTTGTTGATTCGATAGTTGCCGATAATAAAGCGCTAACTGCAGGTGACATTGGATTTCATTATCTTGTTGAGACATTGGCTAAAAACGGAAAGTCTCAGTTGCTTTTTGAGATGAATGCGCGTAATGATGTTCCCGGGTATGGTTTCCAACTGTCTAAAGGCGCTACTTCACTAACAGAATCGTGGGCTGCCAATGAAATATCATCCAATAATCATTTGATGTTAGGTCATCTGATGGAATGGTTTTATACTGGTTTGGGAGGAATCAGTCAGCAGGAAAACTCGGTTGCATTCAAAGAGATATTAATAAAACCAGAAATGGTTGGCGATGTTCGTTTTGCCAAAACCAGTTTTAATTCACCCTACGGAACAATCAATTGTGATTGGGAGAAACTCGAAAGTTCAACAGTGATTAAAATTGAAATTCCGGCAAATGCTTCAGCATTGGTTTATCTTCCGGTAGACGAATCATCAAAAATTTTAGAAAGTGGAAATCCTCTGGAGAAAATTTCTGATGTTAAGGTATTGAAAAAGGAAAAAGGAAAACTCATCTGCCGGATCGGTTCCGGAAAGTATTTTTTCAGGGTAAATAACTAGTTTAAAAGTATACCTTGTGAAATTTATTCAGACATTTAATAATATATCTATACCTTAAAAATGACAAAAGTTGGATTATTTGGAATTGGGCTCGATACTTATTGGACACAGTTTGATGGATTATCAGGCAAATTGAAAGGATATCAGGAGCAAATCAAAAACAGAATTGCAAGCTTTGGTGTTGATGTTGCCGATGCTGGTATGGTTGATAATCCTTTGAAAGCTCAGACGGCTGTAGATTTTTTTAAAAGTCAGGATGTGGAAATTCTTTTTCTGTATGTTTCAACTTATGCTCTTTCATCAACGGTTTTGCCAATAGCGCAAAAGCTAAAAGTTCCGGTGATTATCCTCAACCTTCAGCCTGTTGCTCAACTCGATTATAAAAGCTTCAATCAAATTGGTGACCGTGGAAAGATGACCGGAGTTTGGCTGGAACATTGCCAGGCTTGCTCAGTTCCCGAAATTGCCAGCGTATTCAATCGCTCTGGAATTCAATACAGTATTGTATCCGGATATCTTCAGGATGATGAAGCCTGGCAAGAAATTCAGGAATGGACAGAAGCCACCAGAGTAGTAGCTGCGCTGCGTAAAAACCGATTAGGCGTTTTGGGTCATTATTATGGTGGAATGCTGGATGTTTACACCGACCTCACCAAGCAATCAGCCGTTTTCGGAACTCATTTTGAATTACTCGAAATGTGCGAATTAAAAAAATACCGCGACGAAACTACAGAAGCAGAAGTTCAGTCAAAAATTAAAGAATTTAATACTGTATTTGTGGTTGCACCGGAATGTGAGTCTTTCGAAATTGAGCGTGCTGCGCGCACTTCGCTGGCATTAGATAAGCTGATTGAAAGCCACAACCTTGGCTCGATGGCTTATTATTACGAAGGGGAGCCTGGCAACGAATATGAAAATATTGTGACATCGGTTATTGCCGGAAATACATTACTTACCGGGAAAAACATTCCGGTGGCAGGCGAATGTGAAGTGAAAAATGCGCAGGCTATGAAAATCATGTCTGAATTTGGTGCGGGTGGCTCCTTTTCTGAATTTTACCTGATGGATTTCATCGATGATGTGGTGATGCTCGGCCATGATGGACCTGCTCATTCAGCCATTTCTGAAGGAAACGTAAATTTGGTCCCTTTGCCAATTTATCATGGTAACCCAGGCAAAGGATTATCCATTCAAATGACAGTAAAACATGGTCCGGTAACTTTGTTGTCGGTGGTAGAAGGCAAAGATGGAATATTTTTATTGGTTGCCGAAGGTGAATCGGTTGAAGGTCCGGTTTTGGAAATTGGAAATACCAATAGCCGCTATCGTTTTGCTATTGGTGCAAAGCAATTTATGAATCAGTGGTCGAAACAGGGACCAGCCCATCACTGCGCGATAGGAGTCGGACACATTGCAAATAAGCTGGATAAGTTGTCAAATCTGCTAGGCATTCCATGTATGCGTATTTGTTAACAGTTGGTCGGATCAAAAGTATTTTCAAACTGGAAATTTGATCTGACAGTAAAACTGAATCCAGGCGAAAACCATATTAAAATACTTGGGTGTAATATGTCTGGTAACCATTGTCTTACAACACCTTCGATCATGTGAAAAGAACGAACTCCGGTTTAATTGGGTCGGTAAGGATTGAATTATTTTCTGCCCGGGAATGATGATAAACTTACTACTTCGGGTTTGCTGAAAAACTCAGAAGCCACTGTATATCATTTAGATAATGATTATTTATTTCAAATAAGTGCAAGGAAATTTGAATTGATAATGTAAAACCCATGCATTTTCAATATTTCACCTTCAACTTGGGAGTTGTAAGAAATCCTGAAAGGATTTAATATGAATAACCGCCGGTGAAACCGGTGGATGAAAATACGAGATGATTCGGAACCCTGAAAGGGTTCAATAACAATGCGTTAACATCGATTGAACCCTTATCAGGGTTCGGGACCTGGGTTCTATCTTTTCCCCGAATTTCATTCGGGGCTATTCACATTTAACCACTTCGTGGTTTTATGTAATTTTTTCAGCAGACCCTACTTAGATACAACACAAGAACCCCCGTGTTTGCAAAATTAAATCTCAAACTTGTGCGATGACCCCTTTTTTTAGGAAATAACTCTTCAACATGTCGCAATGGCAGTTCTTAGTTGAGAAATGAAATCTAATTTTTAAGCGATGAAATCCTTTTTTAAGAAATGAACCTTCAACATGACGCGATGGCAGTTCGTGTTTAAGAAATGAGGTTTCGATGTTGAGAAATGAAATCTTTTTTCAGGAAATGATCCTTCAACTTCAGGAAATGAGGGTTCGTAAACAGGAACTATTGTTTCAATAAAATTTTAATTGGCCGGGACACGATTTATCGTGCCCATACCTGGCAAACAAATACCCGATACATTTTCGATGCAAACCACGAACCGTCGTATGGTCACGACATGTCGTGACCGTACAGATGACAGTGTAGAATGTCCGGAACTTGCAGGTTTTCAAAACCTGCCCTTTCCACCGTCCATTTGACGCTATGAAAACGGCGAAACTATTGAATTCAACTGGAATAGTTTGAGCTGATGGATCGATTTGCAAGAAGACCTTGTTTGAAGTGAAATTCGGATGAGGTTTTTAAAGTGTTTGATTTAAACGAAAGATGAAGTTTAATCGTTAATTTTGCGAATGACAAAAGAGTGAAAATTATGAATTTAGTTGAAAAAAGGGATTTTATCCACAGTCGCTTGCATCAGGTAGATGAAAGCCTGATCAACGAGTTTTATGAAATGCTTCGCAAAGAAGAAGTACTAAAAGCAAAACTTATCAGTAGGGCTCAGAAATCAGAAAAAGACATTCAATCAGGAAAGGTATTTTCCAGGACTGAAATCGAACAGAAAACGAATAATACCCTCCGGTAATGAAGCTTGTTTATACTGAACAGGCACTCGTCAGCCTGGAAGAAACATTAGAGTTTATTGCGCTAAATGTTTCTCCTGAAAAACTGATTGAAATAAGGGATCAAATTTTAGATAAGGCAGACACCCTGCTGAAGCAACCTTTAATAGGCCAGAAAGAACCATTTTTAGAGCATTTGGGATTAGGACATCGTCGTTTAATTGAAGGTCATTGCAAGATAATTTACAAGGTTGTTGACGAGTACATTTACATCACAGATATTTTTGATTCCAGACAAGATCCTGATAAAATGAACGAGTAGCTAACCAAAGAAGCTGATTTTTTCAAGGCCTACAAAAATGCACGCGTGATTGTTGATCCGGCTACGCGCAAAACTAAAGATGATGCCAAACCGGCCAACGTAGAATAATAGCCTGAACTGATGGATAGATTTGAACGAAAACCTTGTTGGGAGTAAAATCCGGATGAGGTTTTTTTATGCGCTATATTTTAATCTACCCAGTCTACGTTTCTTTGCCATTGGGGCGCGCTTGTATTTGCAGGTGAACGGAATGAATCCCTAACTAAACCTTTAGATGTTGCAAGGCCACGATGTATCGTTGTTCTGGAGCTTGGTATGGCCACGATTTATCGTGGCCATACCAGGCAAACAAATACCCGATACATTTTCGATGCAAACCACGAACCGACCGAATTCAAATAAATATGCTTAATACAAGGGAATGCTTAGAAAAGTAATATACATTTGGTAATGTTTATTAGTTAGGCGCAATTTTAAAGACGCATCCATCGATATAAAATCTTATGATTGAAAATTTAAAAAAGATACTCAAACAAGAAGATACAGTTTTGTTTATAGGCTCAGGAGTCTCTTTATGGTCAGGACTTCCATCTTGGACTGTTTTAATTAAGGAGCTTATCGATTTTCTTAAAGCGAATGGAATGGATCCTACGTTAACCGAACAAGAATTTAAAAGAGGAGATCTATTGCAAGCTGCCAGTTACGGGTTTGACAAATTAACCAAACCTAATTTCGCAGAATTTATTAGAAAATCGTGTCGTCTAGGTATTGCAAAACCTCATGAAATTCATTGTAAAATAATTTCATTAGGACCTTCTTGTTACATTACTACCAATTACGACAAGCTTTTAGAGTTAAGTTTTAATAAATGGACTCCTGATATCTATTTTCGAAGTGTTGTAAATAAGCAACTTACAGAGACTGCTGAAATAGTTGGCGCAAGAGCAAAAAACTTCCTATTTAAACTTCACGGTGATGTTGAAGATTCTGATAGCATTATATTGACAAGAGAGCAATATAGATCATTAAATTTTGGGGGCGAATTATATCATGCTCTAGAAACGGCCAAAACGCTGATGGTTAGTCGACCAATTGTATATATTGGATTTGGATTAAGAGACCCTGACTTCCTGTATCTAAAAGATTTACTATTCAATACCTATAAAGGAGGTGCAAGAGACCATTATGCAATAATGGCAGATATCAATGATCAAGAGAAAGATTATTGGAGGAGGAATTTCGGAATCCATTTAATAGACTATAAAACTACGATTAATGAACATGGGGTAAAAGATCATTCTTCGATTTTAGAATTATTAGAAAAATTAAAATTAACAAAAGTTGAAACATATTCATCAGAATTAAAATTAGATTCTGAATTTGTCCTTAGTCTAAACAGACACGCAGCAAAATATTCTGGTTTTGAAAATTCAAAATTGCATCTTCCTTTAATTGTTCACCCAATTGAAAATAGAAAAAGTGGAAAGGGCGAGTTTTATTCCTATAGATATAGTGAAGCACCAATTGAAACACTCCTAGACAGTGGTCCTGATAAACTAATTCTCATAGGACTACCAGGCGGCGGAAAAAGCTATTCTTTAAAAGGTAGTGTTGCCCGATTATCAAAATTATTAACTAAAGAATGTATTGAAGATAGCTTAGAGTTTGGAAAATCAGTTATTCCTATTTATGCTGACCTTAAACTCTATCAAGGAAGTATTATTGATCTAATTGAGCAAAGTATACCTGTAGGAATGAGTATGGAATTGTTGTGTTCAAATTTTAAGGTTAAGCTTTACTTAGATGCATTTAATGAAATCCCTAAAGAATACATTGAATCCAACCATTGGATATCAGACTTTACTGATTTGTTAAAAAAGTTTGTGTTTATTTCAGTTAAGAACTACCCCCCTTTTCAATCGAGAAGTATACCACTAGTCATAACAAAGTGAGAATAAAATCTCATTTTTAATGCATGATAAGTATGTATACGAAACAGGAAATCATTATTCTAAGCTACC